>JBKGZP010000063.1:0-4376 GCA_046543335.1 Halobacteriales archaeon | reverse complement strand
CGCCTCCCGGGGGCGGATCACGTCCGCCAGCGTGACGATCAGCCCGAGGAACCACCCCAGCGGGATGGCGATGCCGAGCCACATGAGCACGTGGCCGAGGCCGACGAGGTCGAAGCTCTCGCGGATGAGCTCGTTCAGCCCACCCACGAACAGCAGCGTGTCGAGGATCCAGATGGCCACCTCCTCCGAGGTCGGGAAGACGACGTCGCCGACGGCCTCCGAGACGAGCGCGGCGACGACCGGCGGGAGGAAGATGGCGGTCATGCCGGCGGGGTAGGCGACCAGCACGGTCGAGGTCCGCCCGCCGAGGCGGTGCGCGACGACGCCGACGAAGGCGGCGACCGTCGCGACGATCGCGGCCGCGAGGACGGCGAGGAAGCTCTCCGAGGACAACCCCACCCAGGCGGCGACCGACAGCGCCCCCCAGACGGCCGCCGTGAGGAGCACGACGCCGACGAGGCCGAGGCGCTCGGCGAGCGTGTCGATCGAGCCCGTGTGCCAGCGCACCACGAGCCCCAGCAGCACGAACGGGTACAGGAGGACGGCCAGGGGCGCACCGACGGCCGCCCACGCCCAGTACCCGGCACGCCCGGGGGTCGAGGTGGGGCGGTACTTGCCCAGCACGGGGTGGCGGTCGTGTCGCTGGCGGGGGAAGATGGCCTCCATCCACGTCTCGTGGAGGAGCACGACGTCGAGGCGTACCTGCTCGAGGAGCGTCGGCGCGCTCTCCTCGTGCGTGGGCTCGGGCATGTGGCTCACGCCCACCCCGACGGCGCGCTCGCTTGGACGGTGAGCCCGCGGGCTGTCATCGCTCCGGCTTCGGCAGGGCCGTTAAAAACCGTTGTCCCCGCGTCGATGGACCAAACGCCTTAGGGTCGGGGCGAGCCGAGGGCCCGACACATGACGGGCCAGTCGGTCGCGGTGCGGGCGGTGCGAGCCGTCGGCGCGGACGCGGTCGCCATCGAGCTAGAGACGCCCGAGGGGTTCGACATCCACCCGGGACAGTTCGTCCTCGTCGAGGCGACCGTCGACGGCGAGCGCCTCGCACGCCACTACACGATGTCATCGCCCGACGCCGACGGCACCTTCGAGATCACCGTCGGGGTCGACCCCGAGGGGACGCTGTCGCCCTGGCTGGCCGCGCGCGAACCGGGCGACGAGCTCGTCGTCACCGGTCCCCTCGGGCGGACCTACTACGACGACGGAGGCGACGTCGTCGTCTACGCCGGCGGGCCCGGCATCGGCGCCGGCCTCGGCGTCGCCGAGCGCGCCCTCGCGACGGGCCACGCCGCGGCGCTCGTCGCGTACCTCGGCGACGGCGCGATCGCCCACGGGGACCGCCTCGGCGCGCTGGCGGCCGGGGGCCACCCGGCGTTCGTCTGCCGTGACGCGACGGGGTTTCGCCGGGCGGTCGCCGACCTCGAGGTCGCGCGGCCGTCGGCGACGCGCTTCGTGTTCGGCTTCAACCCGTTCGTCGACCTGGCGCGGTCGGCGATCGACGCCGGCGGGGGCGACGCGGACGCGGCGCAGGTCGAGCGCTACGGGTGATCAGTGCTGGACGAACTCGAGGAGGACGCCCCCGGTGTCGCTCGGGTGGACGAACGCCACCTGGTGGCCCCAGGCGCCGTCGCGGGGCTCCTCGTCGATCGGGGTGACGCCCGCGGCGCGCGCCCGGTCGATGGCGGCGCGGACGTCGGTCGTCTCGAGGGCGACGTGGTGGATGCCGGCACCCTGCTCGCGCAGGAAGGTCGCGACGGGTCCATCCGGCTCGACCGGCTCGAGCAGCTCGACGTAGCCGTCGCCGAGGTCGAGGAAGGCGACGCGAACGGCCTCGAGCGTCTCCGCGTGGACCTGCTCGAGACCGAACGCCTCGCGGTACAGCGCCGCCGTCGCCTCGAGGTCCTCCGTGGCGACGCCGAGGTGGTGGAAGCCCATGGGCGCGCGTAGGCCGGGCGGGCGTAAGGTGGTTGCGCTCAGACGGCGGCCAGCTCGGCGTGCTCGCCGAAGACCGCGCGCATCGCGTCGGCGATCTCGCCCACGGTCGCCTCGGCCTTGACCGCCTCGATGAGCGGGGGCAGCAGGTTCGACCCGTCGCGCGCGGCCGCCTCGACGGCGTCGAGCGCGGCCTCGACGGCCGCGTCGTCGCGCGCCGCCTTGCGCGCCTCGAGGCGCTCGACCTGCCGGCGCGCCTCGGCCTCGGTGACGCGCTCGATGTCGACCTCGCGCCCGGCGTCGTCGGACGCGAAGCGGTTGACCCCGACGATGACCTCCTCGCCGGCCTCGACGGCCTGCTGGCGCTCGAACGCCGCATCGCGGATCTGGCGCTGGACCCAGCCGTCCTCGATGGCGGCGCGCATGCCGCCGCGGTCGTCGACCGCCTCGAGGATGGCGCGCGCCTCGGCCTCGATGTCGTCGGTGAGCGACTCGACGTAGTAGCTCCCGGCCAGGGGGTCGACCGTGTTCGCGACGCCGCTTTCGTGTGCGAGGATCTGCTGGGTGCGAAGCGCGGTGCGCACCGCGTCCGCCGACGGCAGCGCCAGCGCCTCGTCCTTGCTGTTCGTGTGCAGGCTCTGCGTCCCCCCGAGGACGGCCGCGAGCGCCTGATACGCCACGCGGACGACGTTGTTGTCGACCTGCTGGGCGGTCAGCGTCGAGCCGCCGGTCTGGGTGTGGAACTTGAGCTTTCGCGCCTCGGGGTCGTCGACGCCGAAGCGGTCGGCCAGCAGGCGCGCCCACA
Source organism: Halobacteriales archaeon (assembly GCA_046543335.1). Taxonomy (GTDB): domain Archaea; phylum Halobacteriota; class Halobacteria; order Halobacteriales; family SKSH01; genus CAZCYF01. Next base: position 1,639 of record JBKGZP010000063.1, on the reverse strand, counting down.
GCCGGCGCGCCGCGCGGAACTTCGCGGCCTCCTCGAAGATGTCGTTGTGCGCGGCGAAGAAGAACGACAGCTGCGGGGCGAAGTCCGCGACGTCGAGACCGGCATCGACCGCCGTCTCGACGTACGCGATGGCGTTGCCCAGCGTGAAGGCGACCTCCTGGGCGGCGGTCGAGCCCGCCTCGCGGATGTGGTAGCCCGAGATGGAGATGGTGTTGAACCTCGGGAGCTCCTCGGCGCAGAAGGCGAAGACGTCCGTGATGATGCGCATCGACGGCTCCGGCGGGAAGATGTAGGTGTTGCGCGCGATGTACTCCTTGAGCAGGTCGTTCTGGATGGTGCCGCGCAGCGACTCGCGGGGCACGCCCTGGCGGTCGCCGATGGCGACGTACATCGCGAGCAGGATCGCCGCCGGGGCGTTGATCGTCATGCTCGTCGAGACATCGTCGAGCGGGATGCCCTCGAAGACGCGCTCCATGTCGGTCAGGCTGTCGATGGCGACGCCGGACTTGCCGACCTCGCCGGTGGCGAGCTCGTGGTCGGAGTCGTAGCCCATCTGCGTCGGCAGGTCGAACGCGAGCGAGAGACCGGTCTGCCCCTGGTCGAGGAGGTACTGGAAGCGGTCGTTGGTCTCGTCCGCCGTGCCCATGCCGGCGTACTGTCGCATCGTCCACAGCCGGCCGCGGTACATCGTCGGGTAGACGCCCCGGGTGAACGGCGCCTCGCCGGGGAAGCCGAGGTCCTCGGCGTACGCGAGGTCGGCCACATCCGCCGGCGTGTACAGCCGGTCGACCTCGAGGCCGCCGGGGTCGGTCTCGAAGGTCTCGCGGCGCTCGCCGTACGCGTCGAGCGTCGGCGCGAGCGTCTCCGCCTCCCAGCGCTCGCGGGCGTCGCGAAGCGCCGCGAGCGCCTCGGGGTCGAACATGGTCGAATCGAGGGCCGCCGTCGGCAAAAAGGTGCAGGCGACGAGGCTACCGGCCGGTGTCGTACTTGTACGTCGCCTCGTCGGGATCGATGCCGAACTCCTCGACGAGCTCGTCGAGCTCGTCGTCGTCCGCCTCGTCCTCGACGTCCGGCTCGAGCCGCTCGTCGGCCATCTTGAACGACTCGCGGTGGCGCTCGGGCATCTCGAACGCCGCGACGTCGATCCGGAGGCCGATCGCGTCCGCGTCCGCCTCGCGCCGCGCCTCGAGGCGCTCGCGGATGGGCTCGGGGAGCTCGCTCGCGTCGGTCGGATCGAAGCCGAACTGCGTGAAGTACTCGACCTGGTCGGTGACGACGAAGACCGCGTCGAAGCCCGCGTCGCTGGCGTGGTCGACGAGGCGCTCGACGACGTGCGCACCGACGCCCTGCTCGCGCCAGCCCGGCAGCACCCCGATGGCGGTCAGCTCGCAGACCTCGGGCTCGCCCGGGTGGATGCGGATGCGCCCGAAACCCGCCTTCTCGTTGGAGGCCTCGTCGATGGCGACGACGTAGTCCCGCGAGCGGAACGCGGGGTCCTCGAGGCCGAGCATCTCGAGGTGGTCGAGCAGCCACACCTCCTCGCGGTTCTTGGCCTCGCGGACGTACATGGTCCCAATGAGGTCAGTCGGTCGCTTAGGGCTTCTGGCCGAGAATCGGGGTGGGGGCCAGAACGGAGACC
>JBKGZP010000030.1:0-20989 GCA_046543335.1 Halobacteriales archaeon | reverse complement strand
CCCGCTCGCCGATGCCCACCTCGGCATTCTGTCGGGTGAAGCCGTCGATGCGGACCGTGTCCGTGTTCCAGTCGTTGCGGTCGGCCCGCCAGACCTTCGCGGCGGTCGTCTTGGCGCCCTCGATGGTGATGATCTCGCCCGGGCTCAGCTTCAGATGCAACAGCGTGTCCGGATCGAGCCGGGCGATACCGCGACCCGAGTCGTTCGGATAGGCCTTGTCGACTTCCAGTTGGACCTCGTTCATGGTTCGTCCTGCGGCGGTCTGTGGTTGCCGTCGGTGCCCACTCGGGGGGGGATGTGGATAGACCTTGTGGCTGCGAGGACCTCCCGCAACGCCTTTTTCCCGGCCCATCGGGCATGGAGCATGCGCACGCTCGCGCTGGACGCCGGCATGGGCGCCGCCGGCGACATGCTGCTCGGGACGCTGCTCGACCTGGGCGCCGATGCGGGGGCACTCGAGCCCATCGAGCGCGGCCTCGACGCCTCGGTCGTCGTGGAGGTCGTGGACCGAGGGGGCGTCAGCGCGGTCGACGTGACCGTCGAGGGGGTCGCACCGACGCCGACGCGAACCCCCCACGAGGTCCGCGAGGTCCTCGACGACCTCGACCTCGGCGGGGACGTCCGCCGACGGGCGCTCGCCGTCGTCGACCGGCTGGCGACCGCCGAGGGCTCGGTCCACGGGGCGGATCCCGAATCGGTCCATTTCCACGAGGTGGGCGCCGACGACGCCATCGTCGACATCTGCGGGACGGTCGCCCTGCTCCGCGACCTCGACCCGGACGCCGTCGTCGTCGGGCCCGTCGCCTGTGGCGCGGGGACCGTCGAGACCGCGCACGGTACCTACCCCGTGCCTCCGCCGGCGGTCGCCGCCCTGGCGGCGGACGCGGACTGGATCCTCGCGCCCGGACCGGTCGAGGGCGAGCTCCTGACGCCCACTGGCGCGGCCCTGCTCGCGGAGCTGGCCTCGGGACGCGAGCGCCTCCCGCCGATGCGCCTCGCGGCCACGGGCTACGGTGCCGGCGACCGCACCTACCCCGACCGCCCGAACGTGCTCCGGGGGCTGCTCGGCGAGGCCGTCGAGCGCCTGCGTCGCGAGCCCGTCGCCCTCCTCGAGACGGTCCTCGACGATGCCACGCCGGAGACCCTGGGGGCGCTGCAGGAGACGCTCCCCGAGGTGGGCGCCCTCGACGTCGCCGTCCTGCCCGCGACCATGAAGGCGTCGCGGCCGGGGCACCTCGTCCAGGTGGTGGTCGATCCCGTCGACGCCGACGCCGTGGCGCGCCGCCTGGCCGCGGAGACCGGCACCCTCGGCGTCAGGGAGGTCCCCGTGTGCCACCGCTGGGTGGCCGACCGACACGTGGAGACCGTCGAGGTCGAGGTGGCGGGGTCGACGTACGTCGTCGACGTCAAAGTCGCCACGGATTCCGCGGGGGATCGCATCGACGTGAGCGCGGAGGACCGCGACGCCCGACGGGTCGCGCGCGAGGCGGGACTGCCCGTCCGGGAGGTTCGCCGCCGGGCGGAGGCGGCGTTCGAACGCTGAGACCCCCAGGCACTTGCCCCCCGGGGCGCATCGCGGGCCATGGACCGACAGACGTACGCCTCGGGGACGGAGTGGGAGCGAGCGGTCGGGTACGCGCGGGCCGTGCGCACCGACGAGACGGTGCACGTCTCGGGGACGACCGCGACCGACGACGAGGGTCGGGTGGTCGGTCGGGGCGACCCCTACCGCCAAACGGGGCGGGCCATCGAGAACGTCGAGCGTGCGCTCGTCGCCCTGGACGCGACGCTGGCGGACGTCGTCCGCACGCGGCTGTTCGTGACCGACATCGACGACTGGCCGGCCGTCGGGCGGGCCCACGCCGAGGCGTTCGCCGACGCGTCGCCGGCGTCGACGATGGTCCAGGTCGAACGCCTGGTCGACCCCGCGATGCTCGTCGAGATCGAGGCCGTCGCCCGCGTCGGCGACCCCTGAGCTGGCGTCACTCCTCCGCGTGGACCTCGAGCGCCTCCTCGAGGCTGAGCTCGCCGAGGGCCACCCGGCGGGCGAGCTCGCCGTCGATGGCTCGGTTCGTCCGCGACCGATCCCGGGCGCGGGCCTTGATGGCGGTCAGCTCGCCAGTTGAGGGCTCGAGGTCGCGGTGCTCGACCACCGCACCCTCGCGCCGGGCGATGTTGACCGCGGCGAGCACGTCGCCGACGGCGGTCGCGCCGGCGCCGAGGTGTGGCGTGGTCCCCGTCTCGTCGACCAACTCGACGCGGACCCCCTCGAGCGCGTTGACGAGGCGGGCGCTTCGCAGCCGGGAGCCGTCGCCGACGCGCACGACGGCGTCCGGGGCGCCGTCGACCTCGGCTTCGATGACCGACACCGCCGCCTCCAGGGGCACCTGGAACGCGGCGACCACGAGGTCGTCCTCGAGGACCGCGATGCCGGGGCGCTCGCCCGGGTCGACGCCGACGACCACCCGGGCGTCGTCGTCCGAACCGCCCGCCAAGGCGGCGTCGACCGCCGCCCGGGCCTCCTCCGATCTCGACACCACCGTGGTGATCTCCGCGGCCGACGGTGGGGTCTCGTCGGTCGCCCCCGTCAGGACCGCCGTGGTGCCCGGCGGTAGGGGGTCCCCCGGCTCGACGGTCGTGAACTCGAGGTCGCGACGTCTGAGCTCCCAGACGAGGTCGTGGTAGAGCTCGAAGTCGGCGGTGGCGACGACGATCACGATCGCCGCTAGGTCGCGACCGGCCTAAAGGGTGCAGGCCGGCCCTTTTTCGTCGCCGGGAGCGTAGCGCCCGCCGTGCAAGACGGTACGCCCGTACCGGTCGGCTGTCAACCCATCGACGAGCTGCTCGGCGGCGGGCTCGAGCGAGGTACCGTGACGCAGGTCTACGGGCCACCCGGAGCGGGCAAGACGAACGTCGCCCTCTCCGCGGCCGTGACCGCCGCCGCGGCGGAAGAGCGGGCGCTGTTCATCGACACGGAGGGGCTCTCCGCCGAACGCCTCGAGCAGCTCGCCGCGGGCGTGGTCGGGGCCGACGAGGTGGCCGCGGTGACCGACCGGGTGCTCGTCTCGGCAGCCCACGACTTCGACGAGCAGGCCGAGGCCGTGCGCGAGGCCGCCGCCGTCGCGCCCGGGGCGGGCCTGATCGCGCTCGACAGTGCCACCGGGTTCTACCGGCTCCGCCGGCGCGAGGACCCCGAGGATGCGGTCGGCGAGACCCTCCGACTCGTCGCCGATCAGGTCGCCCACCTCCTCGGCCTCGCCCGGCGCCACGACCTCGCGGTCGTGATCACGAACCAGGTCTTCACTGACCCCGACGCGGGGGCGATCCGCCCCCTCGGGGGGCACACGCTGGCGCACTGGTGCGGCACGATCGTTCGCGTCGAGCGCTTTCGTGGTGGGAACCGCCGGGTCGTCCTCGAGAAGCACCGGTCGCGGTCGGTCGGCGACGCGGTCCGAGTCCGAATCACCGAGGGGGGCTTCGAGGGCGTCGCCGACCCGTAGGTGCCCTCACAGCTCGCCGAGCTTTCGCAGCACGTGGCCCTCGATGACCTTGTCGCGCCGGAGCCCTTTGCGCTCGATCACGTTGCGCTCGAGCTTGTCGAGGGCGACGTGGAAGGCGTTGTCCGCGCCGTAGCCCTCGCCGGTGCCCGCCAGCTGGCCCTTGTTCGTCCGGAGGCGGATCTGGCACTGGATGAGGGGCGTGCCGCGCAGCTTCTCCTTGTGCTCGTGAAAGCGCACGTGGGCGTGGTGGACCCGCATGCGCTGGTACTTGTCCGCCACCGCCTCGATGTCCTCCCGGATGGCCTGGCGGGAGATGGTGTCGAGGAGGTGCACGTTCGTGATCTGGACGTCGAGGTGTTCCTCCTCGGTGTGCGAAAGCGCCCGGAGCACGTCGGTCTTGGCGAGGATACCGACGATCTGGCGGTCGTCGTCGACGTCGGTGACGGGCAACCCGCCGTAGTCGTGCTCGAGCATCTGCGCAACCGCCTCGCGGACGGTCGCGCCGACGTGCGTGGTGGTCACGGGCGAGCTCATGATGTCGTAGATCGGCAGGTCGAGGACGCGGTCGAGCTCGCCGGCGCGGTCGCCCGTCGTCAGCTTGTCCATGTCGCGCACCACCACGTCGGCGATGTCGTGGGTGGTGACGACGCCGACCAGCAGGCCGTCGTCGTCGAGCACCGGCAGGCGGGAGACGCCGTGCTCGCGGAGGTGGTTGATCGCCTTGCCGAGGCCGTCGTCGCTGTGGACCGTCGTGGGGTCCTCGGTGTAGATGTCGCCGACGGTCAGGGCGTCGAGGCTTTCGAGGACCGCCGCCAGGATCAGGTCCTCGGTGATGACGCCCCAGAGCTCGTCCCCCTCGAAGACGGGCGCGACCTTGGTCCCGCCCTCGACCAAGTACCGGGCGACGGTGCGGATGTCCTCGTGGCGGTCGAGCTTGGGGACGGCCGCGTTCCGGCTCGGCTTGATCAGCGCCGATGCCTTGGCGCTGTCCTCGACGTGCGACTGCAGGAGCTCGCGCTCGCCGATGACGCCGGCGAACGCGTCGTCGTCGGTGACGACGACCCCCTTTGGGTTTTCCCGGTCGAACAGGGCGCGGACCTTGCCGAGGCGAGTGTCGGCTTCGACCTCGAGGAACTCCGGGGACGCGATGTCGGCGATATCCATCGTTCGGGGGTACAATGGCCCGGTGCGCACTATAACCCTTTCAACTACTACCAGAATACCGATGTTTTGGCGGCGTCCGACCGCCCTCAATCGGTCGGGCCGACGGCGTCGGCGATGGCCTCGAAGGGGGCCCCTGCCAGCCGATTGCGGTGGACGGTCACGACGTCGTCGAACGCGGGACCCGGATCGTGGCCCACGCCGTGATAGCGCCGGAAGACCGCGTCGACCCCCGCCGCCTCGTACGACTCGCGGCATCGGGGGAGGCGCTCCTCGTGGATGTCCTCGCCGTAGACCAGCACCGCCGTCGCCCGGATCTCCGGCGCCGTCCAGGCGTCCGGGTACAGGAGTGGGTCGTTGTCGTCGTCCGCGCCGAGGTAGAGGAACTGGGTGACCCGGCGGAACGCCTCGATATCGAACGGCTCGCCCGTCAGCTCCTCGAGATCGGCCACGCCCACCGGGTACTCGAGCCGCCGTGGGCTCAACGCCTCCACCGGGACCTCGGCCTCAACCTCCGGCAGGATCGCCATCCCGTTGAAGCCGCCGGCGGTGACGGCGAGGACCGCCTCCGGATGCAACGCCGCGAACCGGTTGGCGAACGTCCCCGAGGCGGAGAAACCGTTGAGCAGGAATCGCTCGCGAACCGCCACGCTATCGTTTGCGAGACGTGCGCGAGCGTCGGCCACCATCCGACGCAGCTGGCGGTCGATCCTGGCGAGGGGCCCCTCCCGGATGGACAGGGTCTCCGCGTCTAGCTGGTGGGTGTAATGGGTCCAGTCGACCGGCGCCGTCGCCGGTCGCGGGAAGACCGGGTGGAGGAACGGCACCCCGAGTTCGTCCGCGACGCGTCGACCGAATCCCCCGGCCGCGCGGCGGCGGGCCTCCGCCAGGTGCGCCGCGACGTCGTCGGTCGGGCCCGGCATGTTCGTTGGTTCGACGAGGATCGCCGCCCGGTCGTGGGTCGTCTCGGGGACGGCGAGGAAATAGGGGTGGTGAAAACCCCCCTCGGGGTCCGCCTCGACGAGTTCGAGCGACATGGGCATCGGTCGCAGCCTCGGTCGACCGGTCGAAGAGGCTTCCCATCCCCGTCGGCGTCGCGCTTAAGGGGCCGTCGGTCGGCCGTAGCCCATGCTCCCGGACATCACCGTCCTCGGGCCGTACACCTACCTCGCGACGATCCTCTTTTGGGGGTCCATCGCGCTGGCGTTGCTGTACCGGGTCGGCGCCCTCCGTCGGGCCGCGGGGACCATCGTCGTGTTGTACCCCCTCGGCCTCGTGTGGGACTGGTACACCCTGACCGTCGGCGTCTTCGACATCGTGTTGCACCTCGAGGTGTACCTCCTCGGCATCCCGATCGAGGAACACCTGTTCATGGTCGTGGTGCCCGCGCTGGTCCTCGGCGTCCACGAGACCCTCGAGGCCCGACGGTCCGACCCCGACGAGATGGTGCCCTTTTAGGCACCCGCCGTCTTCGGACGCGAACATGGCGTACGATCCCTCTCGGGTGGAGGCGAAATGGCGCGAGCGATGGGCCCAGGAGGGCTGGTACGAGGTCGACCCCGAGGGCGACCCGGACGACGTGACCTTCGTCACCGTCGCCTACCCCTACCCCAATGGCGCCATGCACGTCGGACACGTTCGGACCTACACCGTGCCGGACGTGTACGCCCGGTACCGCCGGATGCGTGGCGACACGGTGCTGTTCCCGATGGCCTGGCACGTCACGGGGACGCCCATCATCGGTGCCGTCGAGCGGCTGCAAAAGCGCGAGCCGGAGCAGGTGCGCATCCTCCGGGACGTCTTCGAGGTGCCCGAGGAGGACTTCCCCGAGCTCGAGACGCCGATGGGCTTCGCCCGCTACTTCATCGAGAACTCCTACAAGCACTCGATGCGGCTTCTCGGGCTGTCGATCGACTGGCGGCGGGAGTTCACGACCAACGACGAGCCCTACCGCGAGTTCATCAGCTGGCAGTACGAAACCCTCCGCGACCACGACCGGCTCACGGAGGACACCCACCCGGTCAACTACTGCACGAACGAGCAGCAGCCGGTGACGACGCACGACCTCCTCGAGGGGGAGGACGCGGAGTTCCAGGAGTACACGCTGGTCAAGTTCGGCCTCGACGACGCCGTCGTGCCGATGGCGACGCTTCGCCCCGAGACCGTCCGCGGTGTGACCAACGCCTACGTCCACCCGACGGGGCGCTACGTGCGCGCGATCGTCGACGGCCAGGCGTGGATCGTCTCCGAGGACGCGGCCGAGAAGCTCGACCTCCAGCAGCGCGAGGTCGAGGTGGAGTCGACCGTCGCCGCCGAGGCGCTCATCGGGGCCGAGGTGGAAAACCCCGTCACCGGCGATGCCATCCCCATCCTCCCGGCGACGTTCGTCGACGTCGACAACGCGACCGGGGTCGTCATGTCCGTGCCGGCGCACAGCCCGGACGACTGGGTCGCCCTCCAGGCCCTCAAGGCCGACCCCTCGCCGCTGGAGGCAGCCGGCCTCGACCCGGCGATCCTCGAGGAAATTCAGCCGGTGCAGATCGCGGAGGTCGAGGGCTACGGCGAGCATCCCGCCGCGGAGGTCGTCGAGGCCTGGGGCATCGAGGACCAGGACGACCCCGCCCTCGAGGAGGCCACACAGGAGCTGTACAACCGGGAGTTCCACCAGGGCCGGCTCACGCCGGCATACGGCGAGTTCGCGGGCGAGCGCATCGAGGACGTCCGCGACGCCTTCCGGGAGCGCTACGTCGAGGCGGGTGCCTTCGACACGATGTACGAGTTCAACGAGGAGGTGGTCTGTCGCTGCGGTGGCGACGTCGAGGTCGCCGTCCAGGACACCTGGTTCCTGAAGTACAACGACCCCGACTGGCGCCGCGCCACGCGGGAGGCCCTCGACGGGGCCGAGATCCTTCCCGAGAGCTCGCGGGACCAGTACGAGCACACGATCGGCTGGCTCGAGGAGTGGCCGTGCATCCGGAACTACGGCCTCGGGACCCCGCTGCCGTGGGACGAGGAGTTCATCATCGAGCCGCTTTCGGACTCGACGATCTACATGGCGTTTTACACCCTCGCGCACCGCCTCGACGGGGTCGACGGTCCCGTCGACCGCGAGCTGTTTCGGGAGGTCTTCCAGGCCGAGGACCCCTCGCCCGCGGCGGCCGCGTTGCGCGAGGAGTTCGAGTACTGGTACCCCGTGGACGTCCGCTTCTCCGCGAGCGAGCTCATCCCGAACCACCTCACGTTCTACCTCTATCACCACGCCGACCTGTTCGAGCCGCCGAAGTGGCCCGCCGGCATCACCACCATGGGCATGGGCCTCGTCAAGGGCAAGTCCATGAGCTCCTCCGCCGGCCGCGTCGTGCTCGCGGACCAGACCGTCGAGGAGTACGGCGCCGACACCGTCCGGTTCTTCCTGATGAACTCGGCGGAGCCATGGCAGGACTTCGACTGGCGCCCCGACCCGGTCGGCAACACCCGCGACCAGCTCGACCGGTTCTGGCGACGTGCCGTCGACCTCATCGAGGGTCCCGAGGGTGACCGGGAGCTCGAGCCCATCGACCGCTGGCTGCTCGGCCGGCTGCAGCGCACGGTCGAGACGACGACGGCGGCCCTCGAGGCGTACGAGACGCGGACGGCCAGCCAGGCGGCCTTCTTCGAAATCGAGGAGGACCTCCGGTGGTACCGCCGGCGGGCGGACCTCGACCGGCCCGGGGCACGCTGGACGCTACGCGAGGTCCTACGCACGCGCCTCCGGTTGCTCGCGCCGTTCGTCCCGTTCATGGCCAACGAGCTCCACGAGCGCCTGACGGGCGAGGCCGCCGAGGGTGCCGACTGGCCAGCGGCCGACGAGACCCTGGTCCGCGAGGACCTTGAGGTGGGCGAGGCGCTCGTTCGCGACCTCGTCGACGACATCCAGAACATCGTCGACGTGACCGAGACCGAGCCCGGTCGCATCCGGATCTACGCGGCCGCCGACTGGAAGCGGGAGGTGCTCGGGGCCGTCCTCGAGGCCGAGGCAACCGAGGCTGGCGAGATCGTGGGCGAGCTCATGGCCGACGCGCGCTTTCGGGAGCGCGGCGGGGCGGTACCCGACCTCGTCGAGCAACTCGTCGAGTCCGTCCACGCCCGCCCTCGGGCGCTCATCGGCGCCCTCCCCGGGGTCGACGAGGCGTCGGTCCTCGAGCGAGCCGCGGGCTTCCTGGCCGAGGAGTTCGACGCCGATATCGAGGTCTACCGCGAGGACGAGGGGCCCCCCGATCCCGCCGGGCGGGCGGACGCGGCGATCCCCGGCCGGCCCGCCATCCACGTCGAGCCAGCCGGCGGGGACTGACGAGGCGACCTAGACGCCGAGGAGGTCGATGGCCTCGCCGTCGCCGGCAGCCTCGGCCGACTCGTAGACGATCCGCGCGGTGGCGATGTCCTGGATGGCGAGGCCGGTGCTGTCGAAGACCGTCACGCCGACGGCGTCGGTGCGCCCCTCGACGGCCCCGATGACGACGTCGCCCAGCTCGGCGTCGATGTCGTCGTCCGTGATCCGACCCGCGGCGTAGGGCACGTTGATCTCACCCGAGTGGGTGCACTGCTCGTGGTCGTCGATGGCCAGGTACGCGTCCTCGAGGATGGCCGGGTCGAGCTCCTGCTTGCCCTCGGCGTCCGCGCCCATGGCGTTGATGTGGGTGTGTTCGCCGACGTCGGCGCGGTCGACGACGGGGGAGCGCACCGGGGTGACCGTCGACAGCACGTCGCAGCCGGCGGCCTCCGCGACCGTGCCGACGCGGACGTCGAAGCGGTCGGCGAAGCGGTCGGCGAAGGCCTCCGCCGCCACCTCGTCGACGTCGTTCACCACCACCGTCTCGATCGGGCGAACCGCGGCGATCGCCCGCAGCTGCGCGTCGGCCTGGACGCCCGCGCCGACGATGCCGAGGCTCGTCGCCCCCTCGACCGCCAGGTGGTCGGTGGCGACCGCGGCGGCCGCCCCGGTGCGAAGCAGCGTGACGGAGGTCCCGTCCATGATCGCCAGGGGGTAGGCCGTCTCGGGATCCGAGTACACGACCGTCGCCATCACCGTCGGGAGGTCGAAGCGATCGGGGTTGTCGGGGTGGACGTTGACCCACTTGATGCCCGCCGCGTCCCAGTCGCCGGCGTCGAGGTACGCCGGCATCGACCGGAAGTCGCCGTTGTACCGGCGGAGGTCGATGTACGACTTCGCGGGCATGATCGCGTCGCCGCGGGCGTAGGCGGCGAACGCCGACTCGACGGCCGCGATCACCGCCTCGACGCTGGCCGTCGCTTCGACCGTCTCGCGGTCGAGCAACCGGGTGTGCATACCCGGCGGTACCGACGGCCGTCACTTAAGAAACTCGAAGGGGCGGACGGGCCGCCTAGAAGTCGAAGTCGTCGTCGCCGTCGTCGTCGCCGCTGCCGACGCTGAGGTCGCCCGCCGCGATGACGTCGTCGATGCGCAGGATCATCACGGCCGCGTCCGTCGCGCTCTCGATCGCCTGGGTCTTCACGCGAAGCGGCTCGTAGACGCCCGCGTCGGCCATGTCGGAGACCTCGCCGGTGTAGGCGTCGAGGCCCGACGCGAAGTCGCCGCGGTCCTGCGCGCTCCGGAGCGAGACGAGGCTGTCGATCGGGTCGTGGCCGGCGTTCTCGGCCAGGGTCCGTGGGATGACCTCGAGCGCGTCCGCGAAGGCCTCGACGGCCAGCTGCTCGCGACCGCCGACGCTCTCGGCCAGGTCGCGCAGCTCCATCGCCAGCGCCGTCTCGGGGGCGCCCCCACCGGGGAGGACGGCGCCGTCCTCGAGGGTGACCTTGACGACGCCGAGGGCGTCGACGACGGCCCGCTCGACCTCGTCGATGACGTGCTCCGTGCCGCCGCGGAGGTACAGCGCCACGGTGCGGCCGTCCTCGACCCCCTCGACGAAGATCTCATCCGAGTCGCCGACCTCGCGCTCCTCGACGCGGCCCGCGTAGCCGAGGTCCTCGGCCTCGATGCTGGCGACGTCGTGGACGATGCGCGCGCCCGTCGCCCGGGCGACGTTGCGGAGGTCGCCGTCTGAGGCCCGCCGGACGGCGAGGACGCCGTGTTGCGCGAGGTGGTGCTGGGCGAAGTCCGAGATCGCCTCGCCGCAGAAGACGACGTCCGCCCCGGCCTCGACGAGCGCGTCCACCTTCGCCCGGACGTCCGCCTTCTCCTGCTCGACGAACTCCTGCAGCTGGTCGGGGTCGGTCACGTTGACCTCGGCGCTCACCTCGGTCTCCTCGAACTCGAGGGCGCTGGCGAGCACCGCCACGTTGGCGTCCGCGACCAGCCGCGGCATGTTCTCGCTCACGCGGGACTTGCCCACGATGACGCCGTCGATCAGGCTCGAGTCGTCGATCGACCCGCCGGCTTGCGTGCGGATCTGGACGTCGTCGAGGTCGATGCCGTCTTCGCCGGCGACGGCCCGCACCGCCTCGACGACCAGCTCGGACAGGAGGTCCTTGGCGCTCTCGGCGCCCTTGCCCGTCATCGCGGTCGCCGCGATCTGGCGCAGCACCTCGTCGTCCTCGGGACCGACCGCCGTCGCGTGCTCCTCGAGGAACGACTCGACCGCGGCGGCCGCCTCGCGGAAGCCCTGCGTCAGGGTCGTCGCGTGGATGTCCTGCTCGACGAGCTCCTCGGCGCGCTTGAGCAGCTCGCCGGCGATGACGACCGCCGTCGTCGTCCCGTCGCCGACCTCGTCCTCCTGGGACTCGGCCACCTCGACGACCATCGTCGCCGCGGGGTGGTCGATGTCCATCTCCTTCAGGATCGTCACGCCGTCGTTGGTGATGACGACCTCACCGCTCGAGTCGACGAGCATCTTGTCCATGCCCTTCGGCCCGAGCGTCGTGCGTACCGACTCGGCGACCGCCCGGCCCGCGGTGATGTTCATCGACTGCGCGTCCCGCCCGGAGGTTCGCTGCGATTCCTCCGAGAGGACGATCAACGGCTGACCGCCCAGTTGCTGTGCCATGGTTGATAGTGGATTGATAGTCGTTCAATATAAGAGGCGCGGTTCCGCGCACCGCGGCGTCGCCTACCCGTGCGAGTACGGGTGGTAGTCGAGCCCGCCCTGGCGGCGCTCGCGCTTTCGTTCCTCGAGGAAGCTGTAGACCGACCCGTGCGGGGCGCCGTCGAGGAGCATCTCGACGGCCCGACGGACCGTCTCGACCTGTTCCGGGTCGCCGATGGCCGCGCAGGTCGAGCCGTAGATGACGACGGCGGCGCCGGTGAGCTCCTCCATGAGCTCGCGGGTGCGGCCACCCTCGCCGATGAGGCGCCCCTTCTGCCGCTGGAGGTCGTTCTTGTTCCGCGAGCGGGCCTCGACGTCGATGACGTCGAGCATGGTGAGCTCGCCCTCGAGGAGGCGCATGGCCTCCTCCGGGGTGAACCCGCGCCCGATCGCCCGGACGATGTCCGGGCCCTTCAGGCCGCGCAGCGGGTCGCCGACGGACTCGACGCTCACGGAGCCGTTCTCGGAGTCGACGTTGAGGCGGACCTCGGCGCGGTCCTCGATCTCTCGGAGGGTCTCACCTCCCTCGCCGATGAGGACACCGATCCGATCCTGCGGAATCTTCACGTGCTGCATGCGACGTCCTACTGGATGGCGGAATTTGAACACTTCGACGATCAGTCGCTCGCCGCGACGGCGGCGTACAGCGCGTCCGCGTCGACATCGGCGCCCTGGTTCGCGAAGAAGTTGGCCACGTTCTCGCAGTCCCGCCGGAGGAACTCCTCGGCGTTGGGGTGGCGGGTGGTGATCGCCTGGCCCACGTCGATGACGACCAGCTCGCCCCGGTGGACCAGGACGTTGTACTCGCTGAGGTCGCCGTGGATCAATCCCGCGCGGTACAGCCGTCGCATGTACTCGCGGACCACGTCGAGGGCCACCGCGGGGTTCGTGATCTCGACCTCGTCGAGCCGCTTGGCCCGCGTCTCGTCCTCGCCGATGAACTCCATCACCAGGGCGTTTCGCTCGACGGCGATGGGCGTCGGCACGCGGACGCCGGCGGCGGCGGCGCGTTGGAGGTTGGCGAACTCCTTGCGGGTCCACGCGAGCACGATGCGCGTCTTGTCGCCGCGAACGTCCCGAAAGCGCGGGTCGGCCTCGAGGTAGGCCCGCATGTCGCGGAAGTCGCTGGCGTTGATGCGGTAGACCTTCAAGGCGACGTCCTCTGCGTCGACGACCGCGCGGGCGCGCTCGCCGGCGAGGGCGAGGTAGACGTTCGCCTCCTTGCCCGTCGACAGCGGCCCGCCGATCGCGTCGAGGTAGCCGTCCTGGACGAGCTTGTACAGCGCGGCGTACGTGGCGTCGTCGAAGACCGACGCCTCGACCTTCAGCGCCTCGGAGTCCTTGATGCGCTCGCGGAAGGCGTCGAAGTCGCGGTCCTGGCGCGCGGCGATCCGGTCGGCCTCGGTCTCCGTGACGTCGATCTCCTCCCACTCGTCGCCGGTGCCCTCGGTGGCATCCTCGTCGAGCAGGTCCGTCATGCCGGGCCGACCGTCGCCGTCACGACTCACCCGACGATGCCCTCCTCGCGGAGGAGGTCGGCCTCCTGCTTGTCGTAGCGCCACTTGATGTCGCCCTTCTCGTCCTGCCAGTCCCACGGCTCGACGAGCACCACGTCGTCCTCCCTGATCCACACCCGCTTTTGCATCCGGCCGGGGATGCGAGCCGTCCGCTCGACGCCGTCGGCGCACCGGACCGAGACCCGGTTCGCCCCGAGCATCTCCGTGACGACCGCGAAGACCTCGTCCTCCTCGGGCATCCGAAGCTCCTCGAGGTCCGCCTCGGCCTCCTCGTCCATCGCCCCGCGGTAGGCCCCTGGTGCCCATAAAGCCGCGGGAGGCCCCCACGGGAGACCGTCGCGTTTAAGCGACGACCGGCCGGCCACGCAGGCATGATCCGGTCGCTCGGCCTCTCGGGGCTCGTCGGGATCGTCGCGATGCTCGGCGGTCTGGCCGTCCTCGCGTGGGTTGATCCGGTCGTCGCCGGCGGCGTCGCCCTCGTCTTCGTCGGGGCCGCGCTCCTCGTCCACGCCGCCGTCCGGGCGATCGCCGCCCGGTTCGGCATGGGCGACGTGGTCTAGCGCGACGGCTCCCGGTCGCGGCGGTGCTCGTCGATCAGCTGGTCGACGAGCTCCCGCTTGGCCTCGCGTCGGCGGCGGTTCGCGCGCTCCTCCCACGCGTCGACGACCGCCTCGACGTCGGACTCGCGGGCGACGGCGAGCTCGTCGACCTCCTGCACGGCGACGTCGGCCACCGGCCCCGTCGGGACCTCGGCCTCCTGCAACACCCGTCGGGCGACGTCGCTCAGGCCGCCGTCTTTGAGCACCACCCGCGGTTCGAGCTCGGCCAGCGTCCGTGCGGCGTCGGCACCGGCGCCGCTGGCGTCGCGCAGCCAGACCACGTCCCCCGGGGCCAGCCCGTAGTCGGCGTCCGCCCGGCGGATGGCCGCCTCGGTGAACTTCTCGACCGGCTTGACGGGGACGAGGTCCCGCTTGGCCTCCTCGACGGTCGCGAAGTTCGAGTGGTCGAGGCGCCACAGCGCCTTCATGCGATCGACCTTGTCCTCGAGCTCGGCGATGGTCTCGTCGCGGTCCTCGAGCTCGCGGGCGAGCCGGCGCTTCTCCCGCTCGAGCCGGGTGACGAGGCGCTCGCGGCGGACCTCCCGGCGTTCGCGAGCGCGCGCCTCGTCCAGCTCGCGCTCGAGCTCCTCGATGCGATCCGCCCGATCGGCGAGGTGCTCGCGGAGGCGGTCGATGTGGTCCCGCTGGCGTCGCACCCGCGACTCGAGGCTCGAGATCCGTCGTCGCTGCGGGTTCGGCACGGGCTCGGCCGGCGCGTCGGTCGCTTCCGACTCGGACGGCTCCTCGAGGAGCCGGTCGACGGCGGCGTCGATGGCGAGTCCCTCGCCGAGGACGACCTCGGCGACGGCGCCGACCTCGAGCGGGGGCGGCACCTTGTGCCGGATGCGCTCGAGGAGGTCGGCGTGCGCATCGTGCGCGAACAGCGCAGCGGCCAGTGCGTCGCGCTCGTGGTCGTTCTCGAACGGGACGTCCCGGCACCGGTGGAGCTTCTCGTCGACGGGGAGGTCGGCGGCGGGAGTCCAGCCGACCGCGTCGAAGCTCCGGCGGATGCGGTCGACGGTGTCGGGCATGGTCTCGACGTCGGCGGCGACGATCAGGGGCCGGCCGCGCTCGACGATCCACTCGACCACCTCGCCCGTGTCGCTCGTCCGCGAGCTCCAGGCGTCGAGGGCGTTCCCGTCCAGGTCGACGAGACCGACGGCCGTGTTCGTCCCCGGGTCGACACCCACGATGACGCGCTCGCGCCGGCGGGCGAGTGGTTCGAACCGGAGGCCGCCGGCGCTGACGGGCTCGACCTCGACGCGAACGTCGCCCGCGCGCTCTTCGCCCACGGGGAGGTCCCCCGGGGGGGCGGCCACCTCGAACTCGGCGCGCGACCACCCCCCGTACTTCTCGGTCACCTCGCGCTCGAACGACAGCCCAGCCGCCTCGAGCTCGTCGGTAACCTGGCGGGCCCGGTGCCTGACCGAGCCGTGGATGCGACGGGTGAAGCGGTCCTCGCTGCTGCCGCCCTTGCCGACCGATCGCCCGCGAGAGACCGTCACGCGGGTTCGCTCCTCGAAGGCGGTGACGACCGAGCCGACGCGTGCGGCGGCGAGCCGGGCTGCCGCCTCGGCCTCACCCATGGGCGAGGCGTCGTACGCCACGTCGTGGCGGTGCGCCACCCGGGACAGGGGCTCGGGGCGCTCGTCGCCCGTGACCTGCACGAGGCGCGTACCGTCGGGGAGGTCGCGAAGCAGCTGGATCAGCGCGTCCTTGTCCGACGCCAGCTCGTAGATGTTGTCCACGGCCACGATGGCGGGCTCGTGGCGCTCGATCAGCCGCCGCAGCTTGCGGGCGGAGACGGTGTCGCGCTCGACGACCTCGCCGTCGAACCGGACCAGGGCGTAGGTGGGCGCCTCGCCGCGGACGTCGCCGCTGTGGACGTCGACGCCGAACAGCTCGGCCCCGCGGACGATCGGCCGGTCGCTCACTGGACGTGCCTAGGTCGTCCGGGCGTAATAACGCTCGCGCCGTCGCTCACCGCGGGAAGTCGACGTCGACCTCGTCACCGTCGTCCGGGAGCAAGATCTCGCCGTCGAAGACTTCGCTCGCCTCGGCCACCAACCGCTCGCGCGCGCCCGCGTACCGCGCCGAGGTGTGCACCATGGCGAGGCGGTCGACGCCCGCGTCGCGGGCCACCCGGCCCGCCTGTCGGGCGGTGGAGTGGGCGGTCTCCGCGGCGCGCGCCTCGAGGTCGTCGCCGAAGGTCGCGTCGTGAATCAGCAATTGGGCCCCCGCGGCGGCCTCGACCACGCCCTCGCTCGGTCGCGTGTCGCCGGTGTAGACGACACTCCGGCCGGGACGCGGTGGTCCGACCACCTGCGCCGGTTCGACGACGGTGCCGTCGTCGAGCTCGACGGGGTCGCCCCGGTGGAGCTGGCCGAACTTCGGCCCCTCCGGGACGCCGAGTTCGATGGCTCGCTCCCGGTCGAACCGTCCGGGGCGGTCGTCCTCGACGAGCGCGTAGCCGACCGCCGTCGCGTCGTGCTCGACGCGGACCGCCCGGACCTCGAACGCCGCCGACCGGATGGCCACTGCCCCGGGTTCGATCCCGGCGACTTGCAGGGGAAACGGCGTCTCGCCGACGGAGACCCGGACGAACCGCTCGAGCCGGTCGACGAGGCGAGCGGGACAGACGACCGTCAGCGGCCGCGTCCGGTCGGTGAAGGCGAGCGTCTCGAGCAGGCCGGGCAGCCCGTAGAAGTGGTCGCCGTGGAGATGCGTGATCAGCACGTAATCGAGGCCGAAGCCGGTGGAGAACCGCATCATCTGGCGCTGAATGCCCTCGCCGACGTCGAACAGGACTTCGGTGCCATCCCGGTTGACGTGGATCCCCGTGGGATTGCGTTCGGGGGTCGGGACGGCGCCACTCGTCCCGAGGAACGTCAGCCGGAAGGTCATCGATCCGAGCCAAGTCGGGGGCGCATTTACCCGCTTCGGAACCCCGGACCGGTCCCTTCAAGGCCGCGGTCGGCCACGGTTGCGTCGATGGCATCGCCGCTTTGGACGGACCGTCACGCGCCCGCCATCGAGGAGCTCCCGCAGGCGCACCTCCGGCGGTACGTCCAAGCGGCCGCCGACCGCCCGATCAACCTCCTGTTGCACGGGCCCCGCGGCGTCGGCAAGACCGCCGCCGTGCGAGCGATGGCCCGCGCGGCCCACGACGACCCCGAACGGGACCTCCTCGTGCTCAACGTCGCCGACTTCTTCGACCGGACGAAGGCCGAGATCGCCGAGGATCCTCGCTTCGAGGCGTTCATCGGCAACCCCCGCCGCCTGTCCAAGCGCGAGATGATCCACCGGGTGTTCCGGGAGATGACCGCGCACGCCCCCGTCTCCGGCACCTACCGGACCGTCCTCCTGGACAACGCGGAGTCGGTCCGCGAGGACTACCAGCAGTCGCTGCGCCGGCTCATCGAGCGCCACCACCGCACGACCCAGTTCGTCCTGACCACCCGCCAGCTCGGGCGCATCATCCCGGCGTTGCAGTCGCGGTGCTTGCCGGTACCCGTGCCGCCACCCGAGGCAGAGGCCGTCGCCGACCGACTGGCGACCGTCCTGGATCGCGAGGCGGTCCCGTACGAGGCGACGGCCCTCGCGTTGCTCGCCGACGACGCCGGGGGCAACCTGCGCCGGGCGATCCTGGCCGCGCAGGCCACGCACGTCCACGCCTCCCGCACCGGCGACGGCACCGTCACCGAGGCAGCCGTCGTCGAGACGGTGCGCGGTCTCGGCCACGGCGAGGCGTTCGCAGCCGCGCTGGCCGCCGCCGAGCGAGGCGCGTTCGACGCCGCCCGCGACGAGATCGACGACCTCCTGATCGACGCGGGGCTCGACGGGCCGGAGATCCTCGACGGCCTCCTCGAGGCGGGGCGGACCAGCCGCGACGACCTCGGTGCGGGGGCCCTGACCCGCCTCGCCGCGGAGGCGGACTTCCGCCTCGCGACCGGCGGCGACGACCGCGTCCAGCTGTCCCGGCTACTCGCCGAGGTCGCCGCCGGCCGGAGCGGCTAGACCCCCCAGAGGGCGGCGATCCCCACCGCGGTGATCACCGCCAGCAGCAGCTGCAGCGGGCCACCCACGCGCGCGAAGTCGGTGAATCGGTACCCGCCCGGACCGTACACCATGAGGTTGGTCTGGTATCCCATCGGGGTCATGAAGGCCGTCGAGGCCGCGAAGGTCACCGCGAGGGCGAACGCGAACGGGTTGGCCCCCGTGGAGATCGCGACGTCGACCGCGACGGGGATCATCACGACGACCGAGGCGTTGTTGCTCACGACCTGGGTGAGCGCCGCCGTGACGAGGTAGATGACCCCGAGCAGGGCGACGGGCTGCACGCCGCCGGCCATGGCGACCAGGCCGTCGGCAAGGTACGGTGCCGCCCCGGAGCGCTCCATCGCCGCACCGAGCGGAATCAACCCCGCCAGAAGGATGACCACCCCCCAGTCGACGGCCTCGTAGATCTCCCCCGGGCGAAGACAGCCCGTGGCGACCATCGCCACGAACCCCGCGAGGGCAGAGTGGACGATCGGGACGACCCCGAGCCCGGGCAGGAGGACGACCAGTGCGACGATCGCCAGTGCCACCGGCAGCCGCTCGCGGCGGTACGCTGGCAGCTCGAACTCGCCGATGACGATGAAGTTCCGGCTCTCCAGGAAGCGGTCGACGGCCTCGCCCGGCGCCTGGATCAAGAGCGTGTCGCCGGCGCGCAGGCGGCGTTCGTCCATCCGGGCGTGGATGACCCGTCCACCCCGGCGAATGGCCAGCACCGTGGCATGGTACCGGTTCCGAAAGTGCACGGTCTCGAGGGTCTCGCCCACCAGGTCCGCGTCTGGGGCGATGACCACCTCGAAGAGGTGTTGCTCCTCGGCCTCCTCGCGGTCGCCATCCTCGACCGCGAGGGTCTCGTCGGTGACCTCGACCGCGTCCGGGGCGAGGCCGAGGCCCTCCTGCTCGATGAGCGTGGCCAGCGTCTCGCGGTCGGTCCGGAGCACGAAGATGTCCCCCTCGCGGACCTCCTTGCGCCCGAGCGGGCCCGGGTACGCCTCGCCGTCGCGCACGAGCTGGACAAGGTCGACGTCGGCGGGGAAGTCGTCCAGGCACTGCTCGACCGTGCGCCCGACGAACGCCGACGTCGGCTCGACGACGACCTCCGTGAGGTACTCCGACATGTCGAACGCCGCGGTCAGCTCGCGACGGGCGCCGACGCGCTCGGGGACCAGGTGCTGGCCGACGACGAGCAGGTAGCCGATCCCGACGACGAGGACGAGCAGCCCCAAGGCCGTGAACTCGAACATCGAGAACGCCTCGAACTCCGGGCCGAGACGGTCGTAGACGTCGCTCGCGAGGAGGTTGGTCGACGTGCCCACCAGCGTCAACATCCCGCCCATCATCGCCGCGAACGAGACCGGCATGAGCAAGCGCGAGGGCGACACCCCCGTTCGGTTGGCGATCTCCTCGACCATCGGGATCATCACCGCCACGACGGGCGTGTTGTTGATCGCCCCCGCCGAGGTGCCGGCGAGGCCGAGGACGGCCCCGAGCTGGGCGGTGGGGTTGTCGCCGAAGTGCTCCGAGATGTACCGACCGACCAGGGCGATCACCCCGGTCCGACGGACGCCCTCGCTCAGGACGAACATCGCGAGGACGGTGACCGTCGCAGGGCTGGAGAAGCCAGACAACCCCGTCGCCAGGTCGACGCCCGTCCACGGCTCGAGGGCGACGAGGAGCACGAGCACCGCCAGGGCCGTGACGTCGAGCGGGATCGGCTCGAGGACGAACAGGACGAGGGCGACCCCGACGATGGCGAAGACCACCAGCATCGCCGTCGACGGCGTGGCGAGTTGCGCGACGGCGGTGGCGACGGCCATCGAGACTGTAGCGGTCACCGCCATGGCCAGCGCGGCCCCCTCATGCGGGTGACCCTCCCTCGCCGGGGCCTAAAAGGTCCCTACCCGGGGCGCTCGAGGACGGCCACGTGCCGGGTGAGCGAGCGGTGCACGGGCCGCTCGAAGGTCTCGAGGACGCGCCAGCCCGACCGCTGGGCGATGGCCGCCAGGGGGCGGTCGAACACGGCGACGCAGCGGGGCACGACCGCGGCGAGTTCGGCGAGGGTGGCATCGACGAGCTCGCGCGCGGAGGCGTGGCCGATCGGCGACTGCCGACCGTACGGTGCGTCGAAGGCCGCCGCGTCGGCGGCCGAGACCGGCAGCGCGTGCGCGCTGGCCCGGAGGACCTGGATCGGCGGCTTCGTCGGTCCGAGCGCCGCGTAGTTGCGCCGCGCGCCGCGCACCATCCGCGCCTGGTAGTCGACCCCGAGCGGGCGTGCCCCGAGGAGGCCCGCCTCGAGCACCAGGGCGCCGGGTCCGCACATCGGGTCGAGGAAGCACTCGTCGGGGCCGACGCCACTCAGGTTGACCAGCGTCCGCGCGAGCTGGGGGCCCATCGTCCCGGGTTGCTGGAAGGGCCGCCGAGGTGGCCGACGGGTACCGAAGCCCCGCTCGGGCTCGAGGACGACCCAGCCGAGGTACCACCGGGTGTCCCCGTCTCGGCCGGCGGCGAGCACCCGCAGCACGTGCGCCGGCGCCTCGAGGTCGACGTCGAGGCCCCGGTCGACGAGGACCGCCCCCACGGCGTGCTCGACGGCGGTGGTGTCGACGCCCGCGGTTCCGCGCACGTCGCGACAGCGCACCGCAATTGTGCCGGTTCGCTCGAGGGGCATGGCGACCGCCGCCGCGCGAACCGCCTCGACGCCGCCAGCTGCCCGGGCGGCCGACTCGAGCACGGCGTGCGTCCGCGCCAGGTGGCGGGCCCGCTCGAGGTCGACGCCCGCCGCTGAGGCGACGCCGGGCGCGAGGCGACGCGGGCGCGTCGCGGCGACGGCCGCCTCGGCGATGGCGAAGCGGTCGTCCTCGCCGGCGAGCTCGAGCAGGTACACGGGGCAGGTCGCCACCGCGAGGCACAAAGCGCTGGCGCTTGGGGGGACGCGCCGGGGGGCGTCCTGAACCTTTATAAACCTTAAATACGAGCTTTAAGTTATCCATGGGCGACCCCAAGGAGACCATCAACATCGAAAACGTGGTCGCGTCCACCGGGATCGGGCAGGAACTCGACCTCCAGAGCGTCGCGATGGACCTCGAGGGGGCCGACTACGACCCCGAGCAGTTCCC
>JBKGZP010000008.1:0-54020 GCA_046543335.1 Halobacteriales archaeon | reverse complement strand
TGACCGCCCTCCCCGGCCACCGCCTGGTGCTCGAGGGCCGCGGCCGGGAGGCGATGCGGCTGTCGGCACTCGGCAGCGTCCTCGCCGTCGCGTTCGCCGTGCCGTTGGCAGTCCCGCTCACCGCGGCCGTCGTCGCCGTGTACGACCCGCTCATGGCATCCATCGAGCTTGTCCTCGTCGCGGTCGTGGCCGGGCTCGTCGCCTCGGAGGGGTCGCGTCGGGCCGCACTCGGGGCCGTTGTCAGCTTCGCGCTGGTGACGGCCCTCGGACTCGCGACGCTCGATCTCGAGCCCGCGGCGCCGCTGGCCGTGGGCGGGATGTTGAGCCCCCTGTTCGCCGGGCTGTTCGGCGCGCCCACCCTGCTCGAGGCCGCCAACGGCCGCGGGCCACCGGCGCAGGCGGGACCGACCCTGCGAACCGGTTGGCGCCCCATCGCGCTCACCGCGGGTGCGGGCGCCCTCTCGGGGGCGGTCGTGGGGTTCCTGCCGGGCATCTCGGCAGCCATCGCGGCGGTCGCCGTGCTGGCGATCGTCCCGAACGCCGGCGACCGAGGCTACGTCGTCGCCACGAGCGGGGTCGACACGGCCAATGCCATCTTCGCGCTCTTCGCCCTGGCGGCCCTCGACAAGCCCCGAAGCGGGGTCGTCGTCGCCTACCAGGAGCTGGGCGCGCCGGTCGACCTGGGGGCCCTCGTCCCGGTGACGCTCGTCGCCGGGGCCGTCGGCTACTTCGCCGTGGTCGGCCTCGGTGACCGCGTGCTCGAGGCCGTCGACCGCGTCGACTACGTCCGCCTGTGCCTGGGGTTGCTCGTCGGGTTGGCGGGGCTGTCGTTCCTGTTCGCGGGGCCCCTCGGGGTGGCCGTCTACGCGGCCAGCGCCGCGATCGGTCTCGTCCCGCTCCGGACCGGGGCTCGACGGGTGCACCTGATGGGGGTGCTCATCGGGCCGATGCTGCTTCGCTGAGCCCGGGCACGATCGTGCGACACCCCCACAAAGGATTATCCGCGAGAGGTCCCATCACCCCACCATGCCCGACGACGTTCGGGTGCTCCACGTCGACGACGAACCCGAGTTCGGTTCGTTGACCGCGAACTACCTCGATCGGTCGTCGGACGACGTCTCGGTGGAGTCGGTTACTTCCGCGGCGGCGGCCCTCGAACGCCTCGAGGCGGCGTCGTTCGACTGCGTCGTCAGCGACTACGAGATGCCAAGTATGAACGGGCTCCAGCTCCTCAGGGCCGTCCGCGAGGACCACCCCGACATCCCGTTCATCCTCTTCACCGGCCGCGGCAGCGAGGAGCTCGCCAGCGATGCCATCTCGGCGGGGGTCACCGACTACCTCCAGAAGGGCGCGGGGGCCGGACAGTACGCCGTCCTCGCGAACCGCATCCGAAATGCCGTCGATCGCCACCGATCGCGTCGCGAGCTGGTGGAGGAGCGCGCGAAGCTCCGGTCGCTGTACGATCACCTGCCGGGGCTGGCGTACCGGTGTCGAAACGAGCCGGGGTTCCCGATGGAGACCGTCGGGGGACGGGTGGAGGCGTTGACGGGCTACCCGGCCGGGGCCCTCGAACGGGGCGAGGTGAGCTGGGGCGGTGACATCGTCCATCCCGACGACCGCTCGACGGTCTGGGAGACGGTCCAGTCGGCCGTCGAGCGCGACGAGCCGTTCGAGCTCAGCTACCGCATCGTCTGCCGGGATGGCCAGACGCGGTGGGTTCGCGAGCGAGGACAGGCGTTCTCGACGAACGACGTCGGGGGGACCCTGCTGGACGGGCTCATCACGGACGTCACCGACCAACGACGCCGGGCGGAGGAGCTGAAGCGCTACGAGCGTCGGTACGAGGCCATCTTCAACAACCCCATCTCGTTCATGGGGCTGCTGGAACCGGACGGGACGGTCATCAGCGTCAACCGCGAGGCGCTGGCGTTCGCCGACGTCGCGCCGGACGACGTCGGCGGTCGCCCCTTCTGGGAGACGCCCTGGTGGTCGCACGACGCCGACCTCCAGGCGTCGCTACGGTCGTGGATCGAGGAGGCCGCCACGGGCGAGCTGGTCCGGTTCGAAGCCGAGCACTACGCCCCCGACGGGGCGGGGGTCACCGTCGACGGGGTGATCCATCCGATTCGCGACCGATCGGGGACGGTCGTCGAACTCCTGGCCGCCGGTCGCGACATCACGGCCCGAAAGGTGCGCGAGAAGGAGCTCGAGATGGCGACGTACCGGTACCGCCGCCTCTTCGAGAGCCACCGAGACGCCATCCTCGTCGCCAGCCCCGATCGCGAGGTCGTCGACTGCAACCCGGCGTTCACGGACCTGTTCGGGTACGACCGCGAGGAGATTCGGGGATCGACGACCGAGCGGCTGTACGCCGACCCGGCGGCGTACGAGGAGATGGGCCGCCGCATCGGCGATCGAGCGGACGACCCGAACTTCTTCGCGACCGTCGAGTACGAGACCAAGGACGGGACGGTCTTCCCGGGGGAGACGAGCGTCTTCTTCCTCCGGGACGACGGCGGCGGCGTCCAGGCCGTCGTCGGGGCGGTCCGTGACGTCTCTGGCCGGGTCGAGCGCGAGCGACAGCTCGAGCGCGAGCGCGACCGCCTCGACGAGTTCGCGAGCGTCGTCTCCCACGACCTGCGAAACCCCCTCAGCGTCGCCGAGAGCCGGCTCGAGCTGGCACGCGCCGACTGCTCGAGCGAGCACCTCGACCACGTGGGCGTGGCACTCGACCGGATGGCGGCACTGATCGACGACCTCCTCGTCCTTGCCAGGGAGGGCGACACGGTCAGCGACCTCGACGAGGTGGCCCTCGGCCCCTTCCTGCGGGAGTGCTGGGAGACGGTGCGAACCTCGGAGGCGACGCTCTCCATCGAGACCGACCGACACATCCGGGCGGACGAGAGCCGGCTCCGCCAGCTCGTCGAGAACCTCTTTCGCAACGCCACCGAGCACGCCGGTCCATCGGTGCACGTCACCGTCGGCGACCTCGCCACCGGCTTCTTCGTGGCGGACGACGGACCGGGCATTCCACCGCCGCTCCAGGGCCAACTCTTCGACCCGGGCGTCACCACCTCGGAGGCCGGGACGGGGTTCGGGTTGACCATCGTCAAGCAGATCGCCGCCGCCCACGGGTGGACGGTCGGAGCGACGGCTGCCGCCGACGGCGGAGCCCGCTTCGAGGTCACCGGCGTCGACCTGGCCGGGTGACCGAACGCCGGGCACCGCCGGTGCGAACGGCAACCGTTTTACACCGCCATCGGCTTTCTCGACCCATGAGCGAGGCCGAGACCACCGGGGAGCAGCGCTGTGTCAGCTGCGGCGTCAACGTCGCTGGCACCAACGCGGCCCGGTTCAAGTGTCCCTCGTGCGGGACGAGGATCCATCGGTGCGCGAAATGTCGCAAGCAGTCGAACCCCTACGAGTGCCCGGAGTGCGGGTTCAGGGGGCCCTGACCATGGGGAAGGTCGCCGCGCAGGTGAAGGTCATGCCGACCGGGACCGAGGTCGACCTCGACGAGCTCGAGGCGGACCTCGCCGAGGCGCTCCCCGAGGGCGCCGAGCTCACCGACGTCGAGCGCGAGGACGTCGCCTTCGGGCTCGTCGCGCTGATCAGCATGGTCGTCGTGCCGGACGAGGCGGGCGGCACCGAGGCGGTCGAGGAGGCGTTCGGCGGGGTCGACTCGGTCGAGAGCGTCAGCGTCGAGAGCGTCACGCGCCTGTAGGTGGCTCGTCCGTCGACCGCGGGTGGGTACCGTTGGGCAGTCCCCACCCGCGGATGCGCCGCAGCCCGACGGCCGCCATGCTCGAGGAGCTCCTCGACCGTCCGACGACGGGCTGGCACGCCTCGCGGATCGCCGAGGTGTCGAGGACGAACCGCTACCGACTCGGATCGGCGCGCAACCCTCCCAGCCGTCGCCCGCCCGGGGATTCGCTAGCCCGCACCACGGGCGGGGGGCCCTCGCTCAGCGGGCGACGTCGACGGCCCGGTCGAGGTCGGCCAGCAGGTCGTCGACGTGCTCGACGCCGATGCTCAGGCGGATCAGCCCGTCGGCGATGCCGTGCGCGCGGCGTTCGGCCGGGTCCAACCCGGCGTGGGTCATCGCGGCGGGGACCTCCACGAGGCTCTCGACGCCACCGAGGCTCTCCGCGAGCGTGAACACCTCGAGGTCGGTGACGACCGCCGCGGTCGTCTCGAGGTCCGCGTCGAGCTCGACGCTGACCATCCCACCGAAGTCGGCCATCTGGTCGGCCGCCGTGGCGTGGCCGGGGTGCGCCTCGAGCCCGGGGTAGTACACCCGTTCGACGACGGGTTCGTCGGCCAACCACGCGGCGACCGTGCGGGCGTTCGCGCAGTGGCGGTCCATGCGCATCCCGAGCGTCTTGGTCCCCCGCCAGACGAGGTAGCACGCGAAGGGATCCGGGGTGGCCCCAACCGCGTTCTGGTAGAAGCCGAAGCGCTCGTCGAGGCTCGAATCGTCGGTCACGAGGGCGCCGGCGACGACGTCGGAGTGCCCACCGAGGTACTTCGTCAGGGAGTGACAGACCACGTCGGCGCCGAGATCGAGAGGTCGTTGGAGGTACGGCGTCGCGAAGGTGTTGTCGACGGCCACGAGGGCGCCGTGGTCGTGCGCGATTTCGGCGACCGCCTCGAGGTCGACCACCTTGAGGAGGGGGTTCGTCGGCGACTCGAGCCAGACGAGCGCGGGCGAGCGCTCGATGGCCCCGGCGACCGCGTCGAGGTCGGTCATGTCGACGAAATCGAACTCGAGCCCGTAGTCGGCGTACACGCGGCGGAACAGCCGGTGCGTCCCCCCGTAGAGGTCGCGGCCGGCGACGACCAGGTCGCCGCGCTCGAGGAGGTTCATCACCGTGTTGATCGCCGCCATCCCGCTGGCGAACGCGCGGGCGTGGGCACCCCCCTCGAGCGCGGCGAGGTTGCCCTCGAGCGCCGCCCGCGTCGGGTTGTTCGTGCGGGCGTACTCGTAGCCCCGGTGCTCGCCGGGGGCGTCCTGCTCGAAGGTCGAGGAGGCGTAGATCGGCGGCATGACCGCGCCCGTCGCCGGATCGGGGTCGTAGCCGGCGTGGATCGCCAGGGTCTCGAAGCGCGCATCGGCGTCCATGGCCTCGGCGACGGCGGGCGTCCTTGAAGGCCTGTCGCTGCCGGCTAGTAAAGCGGTAACGTACCCGTCACCTCGTCGATCGCCGTCGCCGGTGCCGGTCCGATGGCCAGCACGGTCACCGTCCCGGGGTCGAGCTCGGTGTGCCCGGCGTCCGTGATCAACGCGGTGGGGTGGTCGCGCGCGACCGCCGCCGCCTCGAGGTCGTGGAGGGCGGCCTCGTTCGGCGCGCGCAGGACCACCTTGCGCTGGCCAGCGGCGAGCCACGCGTCGCGGACCGCCGGGTCGGCGGCGTCGGCCGCGCTGACGGCACCGTGGGCGACTTGCGCGGCCAGCTTGCCGGCGCCCATCTCGAGGTCGCCGCGGGCGACGATGACCTGCTTCATACCCGCTTCGACCGGGGGCGGTCCGTAAAGGACTGCCCATCCGCCAGCAGCGGGTGCGTCGATGGATCGGTCAGCGTCGGGCTGCGCACATAGCGGGAGCTTTTACTGCGGCCCGCGGGAGCAGACGGGTATGATCCTCTCGGACCGAGCCATCCGCAAGCGCCTCGCGGCGGGCTCGCTCGTCATCGAGCCCCTGGACGATCCCGAGCTGCAGATCCAACCCGCGAGCGTCGACCTCCGACTCGGCCGGGAGTTCCTCGAGTTCAAACAGAGCACGATCCCCTACATCAACCCCGACAGCCCTCGCCAGGTCGAGGAGTACACCCAGCGCACCGTCGTCGAGGACCGCCGCGACACGGAACAGGCCACCCTCGAGGCGGCCGGCGCCGGCGACACCTACGACGACGGCGTCTTCATCCTGCACCCCGACGACTTCGTCCTCGGGACGACCAAGGAGCGCGTGGAGATCCCGCCCGACCTGATCGCGCACGTGGAGGGGCGGTCCTCGCTCGGTCGGCTCGCGGTCGTGGTCCACGCTTCATTACCCTACGATGAGCAGGTCTTCCTCTGGACGCCTGAATCGGGATTCGGCTTCTACCCGATCGGCCACATCGTCGAGGAGGAACGATCGGCACGGGCCGTCGCTTTCGACCCGGCCACGCTCCGCGTCGGCACGTACCCGGTAACGGACTACATCACGAACCCAAAGAAACGGATCTATCGGGTCCGCCTCCAGTCCGGTCGGGAGGTCCTGGTGACCAAGGATCACAACCTGTTCACGATCGACGAACACGGCCGGGTGGTCCGCATTCCGAGCAACGAGGCGGAGGGCTGTTTCGTGATGATCCCCCGAACACTCCCCGGTCCGCGGGGTGAAGAGCGCGCGATCGACCTCGGACTGGAATTCGCGGGTGACGACGAAATCGTGGCGTACGCCAGTGACGGCTTGGGCGCGGTGGACTGGTCCTCGATGTCCCACGGGCGCCGACCACACTACGCCGGTCGCGACGCCGCCCCGATGGATCGACTCACCCTCGCCGACTTGCCCGGTGACGCACGCATCGCGTTCAAGCAACGCGACGCGACGTTGCCCCGGTACATCTCGATCACGCCAGAGTTCGGCTGGGTCCTCGGATTCTACATCGCGGAAGGCAACTGCCGGCGCAAGCAGATCCAATTTTCGAACACCGATCCGGACCTGATCGATCGGGTGCAAGCGTGGTTCGAGGAGTTCGAGACGAGCATCCACCGGTACGATACAGGACGCATTCAGCGACTGACGGTCCGTTCGGCGTTGTGGGCCAAGCTGTTCGACCGCCTCGCCGGTCGCGGACGGTCGAAGAACATCCCCTGGCGGGCGTTCAACTGGAACGACGAGGTGCTCGAATGCCTCCTCGAGGGCCTGGTGGATGGCGATGGGCACCGCCGAGACGGTCGAGAAACCCTGTACTCCGCGAACGAATCGCTGGCCGATCGGACCCAGTACCTGGCCACCCGCCTCGGTCGAATCACCGCCAGCTACTCCCGCGAACGACGGACGTCGATCGAGCCGAGCAACGTACACGACGAGTTCACTGAGTGGGCGATCGACGTCCAAGAAACCGCCCACAAGCGGGGGCAATTCGTGCCGGTTCCCAGCTCGTTGTTGCGAGGGTATCGAGACGAAACGGGACTCACCATGGCCGAAGCGGCCGATCGAATGGGCTATGCCTCCCGCTCGAGCATTTCGAACCTCGAAAATGGTCAGTACGATACGGTCAAGCTCGATACGCTCAGGCGCGTGGCCGATGGATATCGGCGAGGCGGGGCCGACGTGGACCGCCTCAACCAACTCGTCGACGGCGACGTCCGCTTCGACGAGGTGATCGAGGTCGAGCGGACCGACCGGGTCGAGACGACCTACGATCTCGAGGTCCAACCCGGAGGCCGACCCATCGAGAACTTCCTCGGGGGGCATGGCGGCGTGTTCCTCTCGAATACGGCGGGACTTTGCGACCCTGGGTTCCGCGGCAAGATCACCCTCGAGCTCTCGAACCTCGGCACCGCACCGGTGGCCCTCAAGCCAGGGATGCGCGTCAGTCAGCTGACCTTCACCGAGCTCACCTCGCCGGCCGAGCGGCCCTACGGCTCGGAGCGCGGCTCGAAGTACCAGGACCAGACCGGCCCGCAGGCGTCGCGCCTCGACGAGGACCACGAGTTCGGCGGCGACCAGCTCGAGTAGTGGGGCAACCCATTTTGTCCCGAGCCGCGCAACCGGGAGGTACCAAGCGATGAAGTTCATCGAGGAGGTCGTCGTCGAGTCGTTCCTGCCGACGTACCGGTCGATGCTCGCCGAGCGCCTCCGGGCGCTCGGCCTGACCCAATCGGAGGTCGCCGCCCACCTCGGGGTGAGCCAGAGCGCCGTCTCGAAGTACGTCCACGGCGAGATCGAACGCCAGCCCGAGGTCGCCGGCGACGACCGGGTGCAAGCCCTCGTCGAGCGCGTCGCCGAGGGGCTCGCGGGGGGCACGATGAGCCGGATGCAGGCCCTCGTCGAGGCCGAGGCGCTCATTCGCGACCTCGAGGCGGCCGACCTCCTCGCGGACCTCCACAACGAGGCCGAGCCGGCGCTGGCCGACTGGCCCGAGGCGCGCGCCATCTACGACCCGGGCGGGGCGATCCGCGAGCGCGAGGCGGTCCTCATCGCGCTTCGACGCGCCCTCGCGCGCCTCGAGCGAACCGCCGGCGTCGCGCGGTACGTCCCGCAAGTGGGCTCGAACCTCGCGTACGCCCTGGCGGAGGCGGAGACGATCGACGAGGTGGCCGCCGTCCCGGGGCGCATCCTCGACGTGAAGGGTCGGGCGACGGTGCCGACCGACCCCGAGTTCGGTGCGAGCGACCACGTGGCCGCCGTGTTGCTCGCCGCGCGTCGCGGTGGCAGCCCCCACCGCGCGGCGTTGAACGTCGCCCTCGAGGGCGACCTGATGCACTGGCTGGAGGCCGAGGGCTACCGCACGGTCGAGATCGAGCCGGAGTCGACCCCCGAGGCGGCCGTCGAGGCGGCGATCCGGCGCGCGCCAGCGGCCGCCGTCGTCTTCCACGGCCCCGGGGAGGGTGTCGAGGCGAACGCGTACCTCCTCGGGGCCGACCCCGACGAGGTCGTCGGGATCCTCGAGCGCCACATCGACCAGGCATGAGCGAACGTCTCGCGGACCGCACCGTCGTCGACGCCTACGACCGGTGGGCACGCCCTTACGCGGCCCTGTCGGCGAACGCGCCGCTGCTCGCGCGGTTCCGTCGCCGCGCGGTCGAGGCGCTGGCGCTCGACGAAGGTGACGTCGCCGTCGACGTCGGCTGCGGTCCCGGTGACAACCTGGCCCACCTGGCGCGAGCGGTCGGCCCCGACGGGACCGTCGTGGGGGTCGACGCGAGCGCCGGGATGCTCCGCGCCGCCGCCCGCCGCGACCTGGCGCCCGTGCAGCTGGTGCGCGGCGACGCCGCCAGCCCGCCCGTTGCGGGTCCGATCGACGGCGTGCTCTCGACGTTCGTGGTGACCCTCTTCGAGGACCCCGGCGCGGTCGTCGACGCCTGGTGGTCCCGCCTCGGTCCCGGGGGCCACCTCGCGCTCTTGAACCTCGCACCGGCGCGGGGCACCCTCGCCCGCGCGCTGAACCTCGGCCTCGCCGCCGGGCTCGCCCTCTCGACGCCGACGCGCGAGGCCCTCGACCGCCCGCTGCTCGTGGAGCTCGACCGACGCGTCACGGCTGCACACCGCTCGCTGGCGGACCGCGCGGTCCGCGTCCACCACCACGAGGCGTTCGGCGGTGCGGTCCGCATCGCCGTCGGCGTCAACGCGGACGGCCGGGATCAGCCGTAGCGCGTTGCGTGTCGCTCGCAAAACGGCGGCGCCCCGAGCTGTGCCCGAAGGAGCTCGGGCTGACGGTGGGCGTTGAACAATCGACACGTCGGCTCGGGGCAGAACGCGTCGCCCGTCAGCAGGTAGTGCACGGCCTGCAGGATCGGTCCCTTCAGGACCGCGGTCGTCCGCGGGTCGTCCCGGAGGAGGAACGCCCCCTCGACCGCTGCCTCGAGGACCTCCCGCGGTGGGGCGTCGCCGGCGACCATCGCCGCCCCGTGCTTCGCGGCGTAGTACGACTCGGGCTTGACCGGTGCCTCGTAGAGGCCGGGCACGGAGACGAGCGCTGGCTGGCCGAGCACGCTCACCCGCTTGTGCCAGCGCCCGTCGTGTGCCCCCCAGGTCGCGACGGGCCGGTCGAGGACGACCACGTGGGCCACCTCGAGCCCGCGCTCGTCGGCGTCGAGGCGACGACGGACGACCTCCTGGAGCGCGTGGCCATCGTAGAGCACGCCACCCCCGCGAGCGGGGTCCTCGAGCACCCGGCGCTCGTAGCGGACCGCCCCGAGCATGGACGTACCCGTCTCGCGACGGTGCGGCGAGTGCACCCGCGCGGCGGCGAACGCCTCGGCGGTGGCCTCGTCCGCGTGGGCGGCCAGGAACCGCCCACGGACCTCGACGGGACGGTCGAGGATCGCCGTCAGCCAGTCGGCGATCGCCTCGACGTCGGCGACCGTCGTCGGTGCGCGGTACACCGCCACCCGGTCGACCATGCCCGAGGCGTGCACGCTCGGCGCCTAACTCGTTGCGGTCCGCAAACGGGCCCCGGCGGCGGTCGCCTCGATTCGGCCGAGTAACGGCTCGTCGAGTCGTCGGTCTACCGGGCCACCGGCAGCTCGATGTCGAAGCAGGTGCCGCCGTCGGGACCGTCGGCGACCTCGACGGCGCCGCCGTAGACGTCCGCCAGTCGCGACACCAGGTAGAGGCCGATGCCGTCGCCGTCGCTGGTCGGCCCCTGCTCTCCGAGCTCGAAGCAGCTCTCTTTCAGTTCGTCGGGGATGCCGGCCCCGTTGTCGCAGACCTCGACCCCGACGAACTCGTCGCGCTCGAAGGCGGCGACCTCGACGACGAGGTCCTCCTGCTCGTTGTGGGCAACCGCGTTCTGCAGCAGGTTCGAGAACAACTGGTGGACGAGGCCGTCGGCCATGACGACGAGCCCGTCGGGCACGTCGACCGACACGGTCACCGACGCGTGGTCGGCGTCCAGCTTGCGCACCTCGTCGCGAAGCACCGTCGAGAGGTCGACGGGCTCCGGCTCGCGGTCCGTGCCGAGCGTCTTCACCAGCGTGTCGGTGTCCTCGAGCAGCCGGAGGATCGATGCCGTGCGGCTCTGGACGACCTCGAGGGTCTCGGCCCCCTCGGCACTGACGTGCAGGTCCAGCAGGTCGAGGTGGCCGCCGATGACCGCCATGTCGTTGCGGATGTCGTGGCGCAGCAGTCGGGTGAGCAACACGAGCGTCTCGCGCTGCTCCTCGTTCCTGGCGGCGAGGTCCGCGTTCCGCCGGGCCCGGCCCCAGTTGACACCCGCGATCGCCCCGAAGGCACCTCCGAGGCTGCCGAAGACCACGACGTTGCTGGCGTACGCGACGGTCATCTCGCCGCTCAGGATCGCGTCGAGCTGCGACCAGGTCGCCAGCCCCAGCATGAACACGAACGCACCGAAGCACCACAGCATGACCGACCACCGCTCCGGGGCCGTCAGCTCGCTCCGCTCGAGGTGCAGACCCACCCCGAGGATGATCCCACCGAAGAGCACGTGGACGACCAGCTCGTACAGCGCGTGCTGGACCGAGGTCGCCGACGGGAGTAGCGACTGGGACCAGAGCACGACGCCACCGAGCAGGAACACGAGCCCGAGGCCCGCGACCAACTCGGCGCCCCCTAGGAGCCGGTCGTCCGACGGCACTATCGGAGACTGGCGAGCGGCGGTGGCTTAAGCGGTTCCCCCCGCCCCGTCCGCGCTCAGTCGGCCGCCGAAGGGCGTGCGGTCAGCTCGACCGAGGGGGCGTCGACGCCCAGCTCGTCGAGGGCCACCTGGGCGGCGCGCTTGCCCGAGAGCAGCATCGCGCCGAAGGTCGGCCCCATGCGCGGTAGGCCGTACGTCGTCGCCGTCGCCATGCCCGTGACGACGAGCCCGTCGTGGACCAGCCCGGTGTGCTCGACGACGGCGTCCTCCGACCGGCCCACCCACATCGAGTCGTGCCCGGGGGAGTCGTGCCCGGGCGCGCCGTACTGGCCGTCCTCGGTGGAGTCCATGACGCGACCACGCTCGCGGGCGTCGCCGATGCCCGGGGCGTCGAGCACGCCGCGCTCATCGAGCTTGGTGACGACCATGGCGTCGTGACCGGTCGCGTCGACGACCAGGTCCGCCTCGACCGCGATGGGGTCGACGCAGGTCAGCTCGCGCGGGAGCGCGTGCACGGGCGTCCAGTTCATGACGATCCCCGAGACGCGGTGGTCCTCGCGGATCACGATGTCGGTGAACTCGGTCATGTTCTGGACCTTCGCGCCGGCGTCGCACGCCGCCTTGATGAGGCCGCTGCAGGCGTGGGGCCCGTCTGCGACGTACAGGCCGTCGGCGTCGCGCGCGCGTCGGTGGTCCACGTCGAGCTCGTCGAGGACCGCCTGCGCGGGGTGTCGCACCGTGACCTTGTTCATCAGGAAGCCGCCGAGCCAGAAGCCGCCGCCGAGGTAGTTGTTCTTCTCGACGACCATCGCCTGCACGTCGCGCTCGGCCAGCTCCTTCGCGGCCATCAGCCCGGAGGGGCCGCCGCCGACGATGATCACGTCGCTGTCGGAGTAGCCCAGGAACTCCTCGGTCCACTCCTGGCCAATCGCTCGCGTGACGTCCGCCTCGCCGACCTCGCTGAACGGTTCAAACTCGGTCATACAACCGGGTGATACACGGCCCGACCCTTAGGCCTTGCCCCGGAGCTCGACGCCGGTGAGGTCACCACCGCGGATGCGTCGCTCGGCGGCGGCTCTCGCCTCGTCGGGGTCGACGTCCTCGACAATCGCGCGAAGCTGCGACGTGGGTGCGTCGGCCAGCACGCGCGCGGCCGAGGCCATCTCCGGCAGCGCCCGCAGGACGTTGTCCACGATCGGCACGTCCGCAACTCGCGACGAGCGCGACAGCGGGTTCAGGTCCACCACCACCTCCGTCTTGCCCATGGCACCGAGCGCCTCGGCCCGATCACCGTCCTCGAGGGGGACCAGGACGACGTCCGCGGTGTAGATGCCCGACTCGTGGACGATCCCGCGGTCGTGGTCGAGGCCGGGGATGTGCGCGTCGGCGCCCACGCCGAGGACCTCCTCGGCGCCGTGCTCGCGGAGGTGCGATTCGATGGCACGCACGCGTGCCTCGCTCCGGTGGAAGAGGTTGACCTCGAGCGAGGCCCCGACGGCGCTCGCCAGCTCGACCGTCGCCTCCGGCGCGAGGGCCGCCAGGTTGCCGTTCACCGACACGACCGGCTGGTCGGCGAGCAGCATCGCCGCGGCGCCGGCGCGTTCGGCGGCCCGCGCGCTCGGAATCGTCTCCTCGCCCAGCAGGTAGTCGAACGCCTCCCCCCGGCCGTGCGCGAGTAGCCCGTGCTGGCTCGTCAATCCGGCCGCGATGCCATCGACGAGGCGGCCGCGCGCGCGAAGCGAGTGCGCCCGCGGGTGGGAGTCCGGGACCTCACCGTCGTCCATGTCGGACTCTGCGTCGGGGCTCGCATAAATCACGATGCATCCACCCACGGCCCACCGGGTCGGTTGATGACTAGGCGTCCTCGACGAACCGGGCACCGTGGGGATCGACCGCCGTCTCGACGGCGTCGTAACCGGCGCGGCTGAGCCCGTCGTCGAGCGCGACCACCGTCCGGCCGAGCATCGCCATGGCGGCGGTGCCACCGACGGCCTCGACGGCCTCGATGACGGCGGCGACCTCGTCGTCGAGCAGTCCGGTCTCCTCGGCGAAGGCCCGGGCCCGCGCGAACGACCGCGAGAGCGTCGGCCGCTCGAGCACGCCCTCGAGGGCCGCATCGCCGGCCGCCGTGATGGGTGCGGTGTCCCCCGCGAGGACGGTCGGCGTCGAGAGCTCGCCCAGCGCGAGGTACTCGAGGCGTCCGGCCTCGGGGATGGCGTCGATGCGTCCGTGCGGCGGCGCGCCCGGCTCGAGGCGCAAGACCACGCCGCCGTGTGCCTGGGCGACGACGTCGCCGAGGCCCGTGCCGGCCTCGACCTCGGCGACGTGGGCGGTGCGCACGAGCGCGTTCTCCGTCAGTTCGCACCCGAACGCCCGGTTGGCCGCGAAGGCGGTCCCGAGCGCCGCCGCCCCGGAGACGCCGAAGCCCGTGCCGAGCGGCAGGGCCGTCTCGACGTCGACCGCGGCCTCGACGCCGAGCGCCTCGAGGACGCCCTCGACGGCCGCGATCGGTCGTCTCTCGCCGTTGACGCGAACGCCCTGCCCGGGGCCGATGCGAACGGTCACGCCCTCGGCGGTGGTGAGGCCGACGCCGCGGGACCCCGTTGCGGCGGCATTCGGTGCCTCGTGGACGCTGAACAGCAGGGTGACGTGCCCGGGCACCCGGACGGTCGTGGCGTCGGTCATCGTGACCGGAGGCGGTCGGCACCAGTCACGGCGAGAGCCGCTGGCGGTCGCGGGGGAACAACACGGCCTCCCGGATGTTGTCGAGCTCGAGCAGCGTCATGACGAGTCGCTCGCCGCCCATCCCGAAGCCGGCGTGTGGCGGCATGCCGTAGTCGAACATCTTGGTGTAGTACTCGAAGGGCGCGGGGTCGAGTCCCTGGGCCTCGAAGCCGGCGACGAGGCGCTCGCGTCGGTGCTCGCGCTGGCCCCCGGAGGCCAGCTCCATGCGCGGGTGCATCAGGTCGAAGCCCGTCGAGAGCGCCTCGTCCCCGGCCCGGTCCATGATGTAAAACGGCTTGATCTCGGCGGGCCAGTCGGTGATGAAGTAGTGCTCGCCCATCGCCCGGCCGAGCACGCGCTCGGCCTCCGTCGAGAGGTCGTCCCCCCACGCGAGGGGGGCATCGAGCTCGCCCGTGGCGTTGATGCGCTCGATCGCCTCGTCGTAGGCGAGCCTGGGGAAGGCGCCCTCGGGGACGGCCAGGGCGTCGGACAGGCCGAGGGTCTCGAGCTCCGCCTGGCAGCTGTCGGCGACGGCCTCGTACGCGGCCGTGACGACGTGCTCGGCGACGTCCATCGCGCGGGCGTCGTCGAAGAAGGCGCCCTCGAAGTCGATCGAGGTGGCCTCGTTGAGGTGTCGCGGGGTGTTGTGCTCCTCCGCGCGGAAGATCGGGCCGATCTCGAAGACGCGCTCGACGTTCGAGCCGGCGATCAGCTGCTTGAACAACTGGGGGGACTGGTTCATGAACGCTTCCCGACCGAAGTAGCTGATCGGGAACAACTCGGTGCCCCCTTCGGTCCCGGTCGCGACGATCTTCGGGGTGGTGATCTCGGTGCAGTCGAGCTCGCGAAAGGCCGCTCGCACGGCCCGCAGGACCTCCGAGCGGACCGCGAAGATGGCCTGCACCTCTGGCGTTCGCAGGTCGAGCGTGCGGTTGTCGAGGCGCGTGGAGAGCTCGGCGTCGACCTTCCCCGAGGGGTCGAGCGGCAGCTCGGGCTCGGCGAGCGCGAGGATCTCGATCGCCTCGGGGACGAGCTCGACGCCCCCGGGCGCGCGCTCCTCGGCGCGCGTCCCGCCCGTGACGCGCACGACGCTCTCGCGCGTGAGCTCGTCGACCGTCTCGACGAGAGCCTCGGGCAGCTCGTCCGTCGGTACCGTCACCTGGAGGCGGCCGGTGCGGTCGCGCACGATCACGAAGGCGATGCCCCCCAGGTCTCGAATCTCGTGGACCCAGCCGGCGACCGTGACCGACCGCCCGGCGTCCACCTCTTCGACGAGGGTCCGGTCGTCCATGTGGCGACCGAGTCGACCGCCGGTCTAAAAAGCGCCGCTTCGCCGTCGTTACCGGGCGTCCCGCGCGCCGCGGACCGTCTCGGCGACGGCCGCGATGCCCTCGTCGTGTAGCAGGTCCCCGACGACGATCACGTCGGCGTGGGCGGCCATGGCCCGGGCGCCGTCGTAGCTGCGGATGCCGCCGCCGTAGAACAGGGTCGCCGCCTCGAGGGCGTCCGCGGCGGCCGCGACCATCGCCGGATCGCCGAGGCGGCCGCTGTACTCGACGTAGACGATCTCCTGGCCGAGCAACTGCTCGGCGACGGTGGCGTAGGCGGCGACCTCGTCCGGCTCGAGGTCGCAGTCGGCGTCGGTGTACGCGGCCACGCTCGAGTCGGGGTTGAGCACGACGTAGGCCTCCGTGGTGGTGATCGTCCAGTCGATGTGGCCGCCGCCGGCCAGCCAGTCCTTGTGGGCGCCGGTCACCCAGAAGACGTCCCCGGCGTTCAGCACGACCGGGACGAGGTAGCCGTCGACGGGGCCGTCGAGGACGACCGCCTCGGGGTTCGAGGGCTCCTGGTAGACCGCGACGCCGAGGTCCGCACACGCCTCGATGACGCGACGCGTCTTCTCGGCGGTCACCCCGGTGGTCCCCCCGACGACGATCGCGTCGGTGCCCGTCGCGGCCAGGTCGCCGTAGCTCACCTCGCCGGGCAACGACTTGTCGGGGTCGACCTTGAGCAGGTGCGACCATCCCGTCCACGCCCCACCCATACCTCGGCGGAGTCGGCTCGGGCCCTTAGCGGCTTCGAATTCCCGAAACAGTTGCGCTACACCTGTGCCTGCCACTCGCGCACGCGGTCGGCGCTGATGCCGTCGACGGCCTCGGCCACCTCGTCCGGGGCGGCCGCCTCGAGGGCGTCGACGTCCTCGATGCCCGCGTCGGCGAGCTTCGCCGCGGTCTTCTCGCCGATGCCGCGGATCGACTCGAGCGAGCCGTCCGTCTCGGCGCCGTCGTCGCCGGTGTACGCCTCGTAGTTGCAGATCGGACAGCCCAATTCCCAGGGGTCGTCGCCGTCGTGGATCACGATGCCCGGCAGGCCGTGGCGGTCGCAGATGTCGTCCCAGTCGACCTCGACCTCGCCCCGGCGGGGCAGCGGATACGACGTGCGACAGTCCGGGTACCGGGTGCACCCCACGAGCCGCGAGCCGGACGCGAGCTGCTTGACCGCGAGCTCGCCGCCGTGGGTCTCGCCGCAGTCGGGACAGGGGCCGATGCGCTCGAGCTCACCGGCGGCCTCGGCGACGCACCGCGGGCAGCCGTGGGTGAACGTCCCCCGGCCGGCGAGCATCCGTATCTCGTGCAGGCCGTGCTCCTCGCAGACGTCGTCGAGGATCGTGGGCGTCCCCTTTCGCGGCAGCGGGAGGGTGAACTCGCACGCGGGGTAGCCGTCGCAGCCGACGAAGTGACTCCCCCCACGGCCCTTGCGAAGCAACAGCGTCTCGCCGCACGCCGGGCACGGGCCGATCGCCTTGTCGGCCTTCAGCGACTCGCGCAGGAGGTCGCCGATCTCCTCCGAGGAGGCGTCGAGGTCCTCGAAGATCTCCGCGAGCACCTCCCGCGAGCGCTCGGTCACCTCCGCGAGGGTGAGCTCGCCGTCGGCGATCGCCGCCATCTCCTCCTCGAGCTCGGCGGTCATGCGCTCGCTGACGATCCGGTCGGCGTACTCCTCGGCCGCCTCGACGACCGCCATCGCCAGGTTCGTCGGCTGTGGGGGGTCGCCCTCGACGTACCCCCGGCGGTAGAGCTTCTCGATGGTGTTGTGTCGCGTCGACTTCGTCCCGATGCCGAGCCGGTCCATGGTCTCGACGAGGCGCGACTGGCCGATGCGTCGGGGTGGCTCGGTCTGCTTGGCCGCGAGGTCGACGCCCGCGACGTCGAGGCGCTGGCCCTCCTCGAGGGCGGGCAGGTGGTTCTCCGAGGTGTTGAAGTACGGGTAATAGCGGTGGTAACCGGGATCGAGCAGGCGCTTGCCGTTGGCCTTGAGCGTGAGGTCGTTCGCCTCGACCTCGACGCGCAGGTGCTCCCAGACGGCCGTCTCGGCGAGCGTGGCGAAGTAGCGTCGCGCGACGAGCTCGTAGACGCGCCACTCCCGGTCGGTCAGGTCGCCCCGGTCGGGTAGCTCCCCCGTCGGATGGATCGGGGGGTGGTCGGTGGTCTCCTCGTCACCGCGCGTCGGCGAGAGGTCCTCGACCTGGCTGAGCTCGTAGGCGTCCTCGCCGAGGTCGGGGTGGCCGGCGAGCTGGCGCAACAGCTCCCTGGGCTCGAGGTCGTCCGGGTAGACCGTGTTGTCGGTGCGCGGGTACGTGATGTACCCCGCGGTGTAGAGGTCCTCGGCGACGCTCATCGCGTCTTGGGCGCCGAAGCCGATGGCCCCGGCGGCCCGGATGAACTGCGTGGTGTTGAACGGTTCCGGGGGGTAGTCTCGCCGGGTCCGACGGTCGACGACGGCGACCGTGGCCGACCGGGCCGCCTCGAGGGCGTCGCGTCGCTCGTCGGCGGTCGCCTCGTCCCACAGGCGCGTCGCCTGGGTGCCGTCCTCACCCGTGTAGACGTACTGCGCCTCGAAGGTCTCGCCGTCGGTGGCGAGCTCGGCGTACAGCTCCCAGTAGTCCTCCGGCTCGAACGCCTGAATCTCGCGCTCGCGGTCGACAAGGAGCTTCAGCGTCGGGCTTTGCACCCGCCCGACGCTGATGAAGTCGTCGCCGTACCGCCGCGCCGAGAGGGACAGAAAGCGCGTCAGCGCGGCGCCCCAAACGAGGTCGACGATCTGGCGGGCCTCGCCCGCCGCCGCCAGGTCGAAATCCAGCTCGTCGGGGTGCTCGAACGCCTCCGTGACCGCGCCCGCCGTCAGGGACGAAAAGCGGACGCGGTCGATCGGGATCGCGTCGTTGACGCCGCGGACGATCTCGTAGGCCTCCTTGCCGATCAGCTCGCCCTCGCGGTCGTAGTCGGTGGCGATCGTGACGTGCTCGGCCTCGCGAGCGAGGTCCTC
The DNA here is from genome assembly GCA_046543335.1 of Halobacteriales archaeon. Lineage (GTDB taxonomy): Archaea > Halobacteriota > Halobacteria > Halobacteriales > SKSH01 > CAZCYF01. The sequence goes on along the minus strand of JBKGZP010000008.1, from coordinate 35,664 downwards.
GACGGCGGCCACGATGCCGGGCTCGCTCGCCCGCTTGATCACCGGGACGTCGAGCAGCTCCACCGGGTCGACCGCGTGCCAGTCGGCGTACTCATCGGGGAAGTCGACGCTCATGACGTGCCCGCGCAGACCGACGCAGACGGTGTCGTCCCACCGGTAGATCGGCACGTCCTGGCGGTCGCTTCGCCGGGTGTCGTCCCCGCCGAGGATCTCCGCGATCCGACGGGCTGCGTTCGTCTTCTCGGTGATGATCAGTCGCACGAGCAACCCCCTCACCGCGGTGGTGAGTTCACCGTTTCGGTAGCGCGCTGTCCGCCCTAAAGGTTACGACGGGTCGTCGACGTCGGCCAGCGCTGCCTCGAGCAGCTCGTTGACGACCACCGGATCGGCCCGACCGCCGGTCTCGCGCATCACCTGCCCGACGAGGTAGTTGAGCGCGCCACCCTCGCCGCGGTGGTAGTCCTCCACGGCGTCGGGGTGGTCGCGGACGACGGCCTCGACCGCCTCGGCGACGGCGGCCTCGTCCGACTTCCCGAGCCCCTCGGCCTCGACGATCGCGTCGGGGTCGCAGCCGTCGTCGAGCATCGCCCGAAGGACGACCTCGCGGGCGTTCTTCGCGGTGATGCGCTCCTCGGCGACGAGCTCGATCAGCCGGCGGAACTCGTCGAGGCGGTCGGCGACGTCGTCGACGGTCAGGTCGCGGTAGTGCAACTCCCCGAGGATCTCGTCGGCGACCCAGCTGGCGGCCACATTCGCGTCGAAGCGCTCGGCCAGCTCCTCGAAGAGGTCGGCGACCTGCCGGGTGGACGTGAGCTTCGCCGCCGTCTCCTCGTTGAGGTCGTACGCCTCGACGAAGCGCGCACGCCGGGCGTCGGGGAGTTCGGGGATCGAGACGCCCTCGCGGATGGGCGCCGTGCGCACCGCGGGGATGTCGTGCTCCCGGAAGTAGCGGTAGTCGGCCTCGGCCTCCTTGGTCCGTAGGCCCACGGTGATGCCCCGGGTCTCGTCCCAGTGACGGGTCTCGCGCTCGACCTCGCGTCCGCGGCGAAGCGCGTTGCGCTGGCGGGTGACCTCGTACGCGAGGGCTCGCTCGGCGCCCTTGTGCGAGGAGATGTTCTTCACCTCGGTCCGGTGGGCGTTCGCGAGGACGGTCTCGGGTACGTCGTCGCCGTCGAACGCCTCCGCCTCGACCAGGGAGACGTTCGCGTCCACCCGGAGGCTACCGTCGCGGCCGGCATCGAACACGCCGAGGTATTCGAGGACCCGCTCAAGCTTCGACAGGAACGCCCGCACCTCGCCGGGCGCGCGAAAGTCGGGGGCGGTGACGATCTCCATCAGCGGGACGCCAGCCCGGTTGTAGTCGATGCGAGTGTACTCCGCGGTGGCGATCGACCCCCCCACGTGCTGGAGGCTGCCGGGGTCCTCCTCGAGGTGGGCCCGCTCGATCGTCACGACCCGGCGCTCGCCCCCGTGGTCGATCTCGAGCGCCCCGTGGCGGCAGATCGGCTCGTCGTACTGCGTGATCTGGAAGTTCTTGGGCAGGTCGGGGTAGAAGTAGTTCTTGCGGTGGAACCGGGTGACGTCGGCGATGTCGGCGTCGATGGCCGTCCCGATGCGGACGGCGGCCTCGATCGCGGCCTCGTTGACCACCGGCAGCGAACCGGGCAGCCCTAGGCAGACGGGACAGGTGTGCGTGTTCGGCTCCGCGTCGGCGATGTCCGTCGAGCAGCCACAGAAGATCTTGGTTCGCGTCTCCAGTTGGACGTGGACCTCGAGGCCGATGACCGGTCGGTACTCGGCCTGCGACGCGGCCGACTGGGCGCTCATCGCCGCCGGCTTTGGCTCGCGGTCCTAAGAGCGTACCGCCCGGCGTCGCGAAACGCATCAGCGACCGTATATGTGTCTGACGGAGCTTTATTGCCGAGAATCGCCCCACATCGAGGTATGCCAGGAAATCGCGTCGACCAACTCGAGGCGACCGTGCAGGAGCTGCAGGCGACGGTGTCCGGGCTGAACGAGGAGCTCGTCGCGGTCAAGCGGCGCCTGCAGGAGCTTGAGTCGGACGACGCGGAGGAGACGCGCTACACCGGGGTGGACTTCGACGACGGCGAGATCATCGTCAGCTAAGCCCGACCCCCCGATGTACCTCGAAGCGCTGGTCCTCGACAACTTCAAAAGCTTCGCCGAGAAGACCCGCATCCCCCTTCGCGACGACTTCACCGCCATCACCGGCCCGAACGGCTCCGGCAAGAGCAACATCCTCGACGCCATCCAGTTCGCCCTCGGGCTGGGCCGCGTCAGTGACGTCCGCGCGAGGCGCCTGACCGACCTCATCCACCACGCCGACGACGGCGAGCCGCGCCTGCCCCGGGAGGCCGAGGTCACCGTCGTGCTCAACAACGAGGAGGAGGCGCTGGCGGCCGAGGACATCGCGGCGGCGACCGGTGAGCCCGTGACCGACCCCACTCGGATCCGCATCCGCCGGCGGATCCGCCAGACGTCGAACAACTCCTACTCGTACTACTACATCGACGACCACAAGGTCAACCTCGGCGACATCCGCGAGCTCATGGCCAAGGCCTCGGTGAGCGACGAGCGCTACAACATCGTCCCCCAGGGCGACATCACCGAGCTGATCAACCGGACCCCGATGCAGCGTCGGCTCATCATCGACGAGATCGCCGGCGTCGCCGAGTTCGACGAGAAGAAGGCGCGCGCCGAGGCGGAGCTCGAGACGGTCCGCGAGCGCATCGACGAGGTGTCGCTCCGCATCGAGGAGAAGGCGAGCACCCTGGAGCAACTCGCCGACGAGCGCGAGGAGGCCCTCGCCTACCGCGAGCTCGCCGAGGAGAAGGCCGAGTACGAGCGCCACCGCGACGCCGCGGAACTTCGCGATCGGCGAGAACGGCTGGCCGAGGTGTCGAGCGAGATCGAGGCCATCGAGGCAGAGCTCGAGACGGCGCGCGCCGACCTGGCCGAGGCCGAGGAGGTCGCCCGCCAGATCGAGGAGGACATCGAGGACCTCACCGTCGAGATCGAGCGCAAGGGAGGCGAGGAGCAGCGCGAGCTCCGCGAGGAGATCGAGGGCCTCCGGGGCGACATCGGGCAGCTCGAGGGGCGCATCGAGGAGAAGCGCGATCGGATCGACGAGCTGCGCGCCGAGCGTCGCGACGCGGAGTTGCGCATCGACCGCGCCCAGGAGCGCCTCGAGGACATCGAGGGCGAGCGACGCGACCTCAAGGTGGAGAAGGCCAGCCGGTCGGCGGACCTGGTCGACCTCCGCGAGGAGCGCGCGGGGGTCGAGGCGGCCATCGACGACCTCGATGCCACCCAGCGCCGGCTCAACGCGAGACTGGCGAAGCAGGAGGCGCTGCTCGACCGGGCCGACGACGTCCGCGCCGACCTCCAGCGCGAGCTCGACCGCGTCCACGACGCCGCCCGACGGCGCGACCGCGAGCTGTCGGAGCTCTCGGAGACCATCGACGACCTCGAGGCGACCCGGGCCGAGCGGGTGGAGGACCGCGAGGCGGTCGACCTCGAGATGAATCGCATCCGCCGCGAGCGGTCCGAGGTCCAGGACGCGATCGAGGCGCTCGAGGCGGAGGAGGCCGACCTCTCGGGAGCGCTATCCGACGTGACAGCCGACCTCGAGGCAGCCAACGAGCGACTCGAGCAGCTGCGTCGACAGCGTCGGGACGACGGCCGCGGGCAGTTCCCGCGGGCCGTCGCGCGCGTCATGGGGGCGGACCTCGAGGGCGTCCACGGGCCGATAGCAAACCTCGGTGACGTCCCCGAGGAGGCACACGCCGAGGCCTGCGAGGCAGCCGGTGGCGGCCGACTCGCGAACGTCGTCGTCGACGACGCCGGGACCGCCCAGCGCGGCATCGAGTACCTCAAGACCCGCGACGCCGGGCGTGCGACGTTCCTCCCGATGACGGAGTTCGACGAGCGCTCGCTCCCGCCCCGACCCGATCACCCGGGCGTCGTCGACTTCGCGCGAAACCTCGTGACCTACGACGAGCGCTACGCCGGCGTCTTCTCCTACGTGCTCGGGTCGACGCTCGTCGTCGAGAACATGGCCACCGCGCGCGAGCTGATGGGGGAGTTCCGGATGGCGACGCTCGACGGCGACGTGGTCGAGCGAAGCAGTGCGATGCGAGGTGGCTCCGGCCGCGAGACGCCGTATCGCTTCGGCGGCGAGGGGGGACGCATCCGCCGGCTGGCGTCGGAGATCGAGGCGCTCGAGCGCGACCGCACCGAGCTCGCGGACGACCTCGATGCGGTTCGCGAGGAGCTGATCGAGCGTCGCGAGCGCGACCGAACGCTTCGAGACGATCTGCGCGACCTCGAGCGTGACCGCGAGCACCTCGTCGAGCGCATCGAGGCGGTCGACGGCCGACTCGAGCGCGCGGACGAGCGCCGGGAGGAACTGGAGACCGAGCGCGAGGCCACCCGCGACCGGCTGGATGCCCTCGGACGACGCATCGAGGCCGCGGACGCCGCGGTCGAGGCCATCGATGCCGCCGTCCGGGAGCTCAAGGCCGCCCTGGCCGACACACAGCTCGGCGAGCTCACCGAGCGGCGGACGGCGCTCACCGAGGAGATCGCCGAGGTCGAGGCTGAGGTCGAGCGCCTCGACGGTCGCCTCAACGAGCTCGTCCTCGAGGAGCGATCGACGTCCGAGCGGGTCGAGGAGCTCCAGTCGACGGTGGCCGAGGCGCAAAACGGCATCGCCGACCGGGAGGCGGAGATCGAGGAGTTGACCGCCGAGATCGAGGCGCTGGACGCCGAGATCGACGAGCGCGAGGCGGCGATCACCGCACTCGAGGACGACCTGACCGACCTGCGCGCCGAGCGGGAGGCCCGGCGGGACGACCTCGAGGACGCCCGCCAGACGGTCACCGACCACCGGCGACGCGTGGGCGAGCTCGAGAGCGAGCTCGGCCCGAAGCGCAGCGAGCGCGAGCGCCTCGAGTGGGAGATCGACGAGCTCGAGGACGCCGTCGGGCCCGTCGAGGGCGACGAGGACGTCCCCGACCTCGACCTCGTCACCGATCGCATCGCCGAGCTCGAGGCGGAGATGACGGCGATGGAACCGATCAACCAGAAGGCGGTCGAGCAGTACGACCGCCTCGAGGAGGAGGTCGACGGCCTCGAGGGCGACGTCGACGAGCTCCGCACGGAACGCGAGGAGCTCCTCGAGCGCATCGCCTCCTACGAGGACCAGAAGCGCACGGCATTCATGGAGGCGTTCGAGGCCATCGACGAGGCGTTCCGCTCCATCTTCCGGACCCTGTCGGGTGGGACCGCCCGGCTCGAGCTCGAGGACGAGGAGGACCCCTTCGATGGTGGCTTGCTCGTGCGCGCCCAACCGGAGGACAAGTTCGTCGGCTCGCTCGAGCAGCTATCCGGGGGCGAGAAGTCGCTCACCGCCCTGTCGCTCATCTTCGCCATCCAGCGGTACCGGCCCGCGCCGTTTTACGCCCTCGACGAGATCGACGCCTTCCTCGACGCGGCCAACCTGGACCGCATCGGCGACCTCCTCGAGGCGCACCGCGACGACGGGCAGTTCATCGTCATCTCCCACCACGCGGACCTGCTCGAGCGCGCAGACCACGTCATCGGCGTCTCGATGCCCGACGACACGATGGGGACCCAGGTCTCCGGGATCTCGCTGGAGGGGGCGAGCGCCGATGATTGAGGGGCTCGTCGACGGTGACGACGGTGGCCGGGTCCCGCCCGGCGTGGACGTGACCGACCAGCCGATCGAGCTGTTGGTCCAGCTCGCCGAGGAGGGCGAGATCGACCCGTGGGACCTCGACCTCATCGCCGTCACCGACGCCTTCCTCGAGCGCATCGACGAGGAGGACCTCGTCGTCACGGCCCGGACGCTGTTCTACGCGAGCGTCCTCCTCCGGATGAAGAGCGACGCCATCGCCGCGGCGTCCGACCCCGAGCCGGAGGCGCGCCCCCCCGAGCCGACAGCGCCCGAGGCCGCCGGCGACCCCCTCGGCTCGCTCGAGCGCGAGATGGACCGACGCCTGACCCGCAAGGCCGCCCGGGGGACCCCCTCGACGCTGACCCAGCTGATCCACGAGCTGCGCGCCGCGGAGCGCGAGCGCTACTGGAAGGAGTCCCGGACCTACGACACGTCCCGGGGCAACGGTCGCGGGCCCCAGACCCTCGCGTACCGCACCGTCGGTGCCGGCGAGGGAGCCCCCTCCGCGGTCGATTCCGTCTCGAGCACCTCCCACCGGGAGGGCGTCGAGGCGGTCATCGATTCGGTCGTCGAGCACCTTCGATCGGCCTTCGGCGGGGGCGAGGGGGTCCCGTTCGAGACGGTGGCCGCCGTCGGCCCGTCGACGGCGCGGACGTACCAGGCGCTCGTCTTCCTCGAGCACCGGCGGGCGGTCGAGCTCGACCAGCGCCGCCCGTTCGAGGCGCTCACCGTCCGACCGGGGCCGGACGGCCTCGACGCCGCCTTCGACCGCCGCGAGTGAGGGACTGCCGGCGATCCGCGTCGGCCTACGCGTCCATCCGCCGAAGCCACGCCTGGGGTCGCTCGAGCTCGTCGGTCGTCGGCAGCGCCTCGGGTGCCGACCACACCGCCATCGCCCCGTCGATTCCGCGCGCGTCGTGGACCGCCCGGAAGAAGGTCCGTCCGCGCTCGTACTGGCGGCGCTTCGTCGCGAGCCCGAGCGCCCAGTCGAGCAGCTGGACGAGGGGGTTCACCCCGGCGCGGCGGGCCTCGAGGCGCTCGCGCAGGTCTCCCACGTCCTCTGCCATTGCCTCGTCCATGACCAGCTCCGCGAAGCCCTCGACGGCCGTCATCGTGCGGTCGAGCTCGGCGACCGCGTCGCGGTCGAGCCGACCCGTCGAGAGCGAGTCGAGCGCCCGCTCGATCTGCGCCTCGAGGTGGCCCACCAGCCAGGGGGCCACCGAGAACTCCGCGGCGTGCGCAAGCTCGTGGTGGACCACCCACCGTCGGAACCGGTCGGGGTCGACCTCGAGCTTGCCCGCGACGGACGCCAGGTTGGGATGGACGAGGTACAGCGCCCGGTCGCCCGGGTCGCCGACGAGGGCGGGATCGTACTGGCCCACCACCCGCCGGGCGAGCAGGCCGAGGGTCACCGAGGCCGTGGCGGTGTTGACCGTCCGCGCGACGGGGTGATGGGACACCCCGGACAGCGCCGGGTCGACGATGCGCCCGAAGCTCGTCGCCGTCCGGTCGATCCAGTGGTGTCGGTCGAGGACCTCGACCGTCGGCGGCAGGACCACCTCGCGCGCCAGCGTGCGCTCGACGGCCGCGTGCGCCGTATCGACGGCGGTGGCGTAGCGCTCGCGCTCCTCGCGGGCCAGGTCCAGGTCGCCGCGGGGGGTGCTCGCGCTCGCGGCCGTCGCGGCGGCCGTCCAGTCGACCAACCGGTCCCCGTCGGCCGACCGGATGGCCCTGAGACTCCGGGCGAGGTTCACCCCGGTGGGTCGCCGTCGGACGGGGGAAAACCCTTCGCCTAGGCTTCCTCGCCCACCTTCTTCGCGATGGCGACGGCGATGGCCGTCGCCGCGAGTGCGGCCAGCACGGCCACGAGGGCCGATGGCGGACCCGTCTCGTCGGTCCCGGTCGCGTCGTCGGTGGCCGCCTCGGCCTTCGGGACGGTCTTCGGGCCGATGTGGACGTCGCCGTGCATGTGCGGTTCGAGCAGGGTGATCGAGCGGTCGCCCATGTCCATCGGTAGGGCCCGGAGGCACTTACCACTGCGGACCACGCCCGCGCGCCCCGGTCCGGTGGGTCCACAACCGTTATACCCCGCCGAACCAAGGGTCGGTTGTTGCGAATGGTCGCGAAAGGGACACCCAGTCAGGGTAAGAAGAACAAGCAGATCCACGTCAAGTGCCGCCGGTGCGGCGAGAAGTCCTTCCACAAGCGCAAGGGCGTCTGCGCCGCCTGCGGCTTCGGCAAATCGGCCAAGCGACACGACTACGCCTGGCGATCCAAGGCCGGCGAGTAGGATGCACGAGAAGTGCGGTGTCATCGGCATCGCACACGCCGAGGGGCCGGTCGCCCGGTCGCTGTACGACGCGATGTTCGCGCTCCAGCACCGCGGCCAGGAGGCGGCGGGCATCGTCACCCACGACGGCTTCCAGCAGCACCAGCACGTCGAGACGGGTCTCGTCGGCGACGCCTTCGAAGCCGAGGACCTCGAGACCCTCACCGGTCGCGCCGGCATCGGTCACGTGCGCTACCCCACCGCCGGGACGCTCGAGCGGTCGTGCGCGCAGCCCTTCTCCATCTCGTTCAAAGGCGGCGCCCTCGGGCTGAGCCACAACGGCAACCTCGTCAACACCGAGCGCCGCCGGGAGGCGCTCGCCCAGCGCGGCCACACCTTCACCTCGACCGCCGACACGGAGGTGATCGCTCACGAGCTCGCGAGCAACCTCCTCGAGTACGACCTCGTCGACGCCGTCCGGGCGACCATGGCGAACGTCCACGGGTCGTACTCGCTGACCATCATGCACGACGACCGCGTGCTGGGGCTTCGCGACCCCGTCGGCAACCGGCCGCTTTGCATCGGTGCCGTCCCCGACGGCCACGCCATCGCCAGCGAGAGCACCGCCATCGACACCCTCGGCGGCGAGCTGATCCGCGACGTCCGCCCCGGCGAGCTGGTCGTCCTCGACGCCGACGGCGGTGGCTTCGAGAGCCACCAGCTGGCCGAGCTGGACCACACCGGGCACTGCTTCTTCGAGTGGGTCTACTTCGCGCGCCCCGACAGCACGGTCGAGGGCCGCCTCGTCTACGAGGTGCGCCGCGCCCTGGGCCGGCGCCTGTGGGAGGAGGCCGGCATCGAGACGGACGTGGTCATCCCCGTGCCGGACAGCGGCCGGGCGTTCGCCAGCGGCTACGCCGAGGTGGCCGACGGCGTCGAGTTCGCGGAGGGGCTCATGAAGAACCGCTACGTCGGGCGGACGTTCATCATGCCCACGCAGGACGAGCGCGAGCGCGCCGTGCGCGCGAAGCTCAACCCCATCCGGAGTACCGTCGAGGGCAAGACCGTCACGCTGATCGACGACAGCATCGTCCGGGGGACGACCTCGACCCAGCTCGTCCAGCTGCTTCGCGACGCGGGCGCGGCGGAGGTGCACCTCCGCATCGGCTCGCCGCCGATTCGCGCGCCGTGCTACCTCGGCATCGACATGGCCACCCGAGAGGAGCTCATCGCCCACGGGCGGACGGTCGAGGAGATCGAGGCCGCGATCGGCGCGGACAGCCTCGCCTACCTGCCTCGGGAGGCGGTCACCGAGACCCTCGGCTTCGCCTTCGACGACCTCTGCATGGGCTGCGTCACGGGTCGGTATCCGTACGAGATCGAGGGCGAGGAGAGCGACCGACCCATCGAGCGATCGGCCCACCCCGCCGACTGACGCTCAGTACAGCAGGTACAGGTTCGCGTAGACCGCGAGGCCCATGAGGAACGACGTCGCCCACAGCGCCAGCGCCGGACGGGCGACGCGCGCGTGGTTCGTCGCCGGGAGTCGCGAGACGGGGTGGCTCGCGGCGAGCAGCACCACGTAGTACAGCAGCGGCAGGCAGACGACCGCGAGGCCGACGTGGACGACGAGCAGGGGGAGGTAGACGAAGGTGTGGACCGTCTCGGGCCCGGGGAACGGCTGGGGTCCCTCGAGGGCCACCTTGTAGAGGTACAGCGCGAGGAAGGCGAGGAACGACGCGAACGCGGTCGACATGGCGAGACGGTGGCGCGGGACGTCGCCCCGGCGGATCGCCCGGAACCCGAGGCCCATCGCGACGAGGGCCGCGACGGACAGGGCGGCGTTGAGGTGGGGGATTGCGTCGAGGAGCCACGGTGGACCGCGGGGGACGACCCCCGGCGGGACCAGGCGCCCGGCCGCGGCGAAGACGAGGATGAGGGAGACGGCAGTGAGCCCCGCGGTGGCGAGGCGGATCCGTCGCTCGCGTCCGGTCTCCATACCCGTAGCGGATGCCCTCGTGCCGATAAAGCTGGCCGTCTCGATCCGGAGGCGTCCATCGCCGACGGTCGACCGCCGGTCGCCACCATTTATCCCCGGGTGGCCGCTTCGATCGACCGATGGTGGACGGCCCCGATCGGGTCCCCGTGGTCGAGGCGGGCGATGCGGCCATCCCGGCCATCGGCCTCGGCACCTGGCAGCACACGGGCGCGCCGTGCGCGGAGACCGTCCGGACCGCGCTCGAGCTCGGCTACCGCCACGTCGACACCGCCCGAGCGTACGACAACGAGGGCGCGGTCGGTCGCGGGCTGTCAGAGGCGGACGTCGACCGGGAGGCGGTCTTCCTGACGACGAAGCTCTGGCGGTCGGACCTCCGCGCGGCTGCCGTCGTCGAGGCGACGCACGAGAGCATCGAGGCCCTCGACGTCGAGTACGTCGACCTGCTGTTGATCCACTGGCCCCACCCTCGAGTCCCCCTCGGGGAAACGCTGGGCGCCATGGCCGAGCTCCGGGACGACGGGCTGGTCCGCCACCTCGGCGTCGCGAACTTCACGCGCGACCAGCTCGAGCGTGCCCGTCGCCTCGCCGACGTCCCCCTGGTCACCGACCAGGTGCTGTACAACCCGTACAAGGACCAGTCGGACCTGCTCGAGTACCTCGCCGGTCGCGACCTGACCCTGACCGCCTACAGCCCGCTGGCTCGCGGCGGCCTCCTCGGCGACGACACGCTCGCGGACGTCGGCGAGCGATACGGGAAGACGCCCGCGCAGGTGGCGCTGCGGTGGCTGGTGCAGCAACCGGGGGTCGTGGCGATCCCGAAGGCGACCGGGCGCGAGCACCTCGAGGAGAACCTCGACGTGTTCGACTTCGAGCTGACCGACGCCGAGATGGAGCGCGTCGCCAAGCTTCGCCCCGGCCTGCGCGATCGGCTCTACACCCTCGGCCCCGCCATCGTCCGCCGCGTCCCCTTCTAGACCCTGTCGAGGTGCCGGCGGCGCTCACAGCCAGAAGAGGTACTCGAGGATCAGGAAGATCCACCCGAGCATGATCGCGACGGTCACGACCGTGGTCACCCGCCCCGCCTGCGTGCTCAACAGCCCGGGCTCGGCGAGCACGGTCGAGGTGTCCGTGGTCCGCTCCGGTCCGGAGAAGAAGAGGTTGACGGGATTGGCCCGGCGCAGCCGCTTGCCCCACTGCAGCTGGGCGAAGACGAGCATGAACATCACCGGCGTCAGCCAGAAGATGATGTCGCCGAAGACCCACCCCGTCGCGAGGCTGACGAGGTAGAGGAACCCGAGCAGGGCGAGGGGGAGGGCCACCACGTAGATCGAGACAACGAGCACGCGTTCGGCCCGCTCCTCGCCCAGCCACTCGAGACGCATGGTGGCCACGAGGTGTGTTCATCCCTTGAACCCCTCGGCGTGCGCCCCGGTCTCGCCGGTGCGTCAAGAAATTCCGATCGGCCGTGGCGTGCGTGGGACCGGATTCGAACCGGCGGACCCCTGCGGGACAGCGCCCTCAACGCTGCGCCGTTGACCTGGCTTGGCTACCCACGCTCGGATCGGAGGGCACTGCGAGGGTAGTCGCCGGGTCGATAATATGGCTTATCCTTCGGCCGCCGACGGGGGTGGGGATTAAAGGGGCCCATCGCCTAGGCGGTCGCATGCCGAAGTACTCGACGGGCGGCGCCGCTGGTGGCGGCGGCGGGGACGCCTGCGAGCTGTGCGGGGCCGAGACGGACGACCTGGCCCCCGCCAACGTCGCCGGCGCCCAGCTGCTCGTCTGTCGGGCCTGTCGACCCCACGACGATGCCGCCCACAAGCGCGAGAAGAAGGCCGAGCGAAGCCCGCAACGGGAGACGCCCGATCGTCGCAAGGAGCTCGCCCAGCGAATCGCCCGGGCGCGCGACGCCGTCAAGCCCGACACGACCCGCTGGGAGCGCGAGGGCGCGGGCTACGACGACGATCCGCTGCCGTACCTGGTCGCGGGCTACGGCGAGCGGGTCACCGAGGCCCGCCAGGCCGAGGGATTGACCCTCGATGAGCTGGCGGAGGCGCTCGAGGTCCCCGAGGACGACCTGCTCGCGATCGAGCAGGGCCGCGCCGCCCGCGCCGGCGTCGGGGGGGGCGTCGTCGAGGCGCTCGAGGAAGCCCTGCAGGTCGAACTCGCCGAGGAGTGAGCCCAGCGGTCTGCGGCGAGCGCGACGCTTAAACGCCTCCCGTGGCCACCTGGGGGTGATGACGGAGGCGCTCGCGCCGGCCGACCCGTACGTGACGAGCTTCGAGGCGGCGGTGGAGGCGATCGACGGCCACGACGTCGTGCTCGACCGGACCTACTTCTACGCCGAAAGCGGCGGCCAGCCCCCGGACCGCGGCGTCCTCGACGGCGTCGAGGTCGTCGACGTCCAGCACGACGGCGACGCCGTCGTCCACACCCTCGGGGACGAGCCGTCGTTCGCGGCGGGTGAGGTGGTCGCCGGCCAGGTCGACGAGGCGTTCCGAAGGTACTGCATGCGCGCGCACTCCGCCAGCCACGTGCTCTACGGCGCCGGTCGACGCCTGCTCGACGACCTCGGCTACGGCGGCTTCGACATCTCCGAGCGCAAGGTCCGCGTCGACTTCACCACCCCCACGACGATCGACGACGGGGTCCTCCTCCAGCTCGAGCGCCTGACCAACCGCGCGGTGTGGGAGTCGCGGCCGGTCACCTGGGCGGTGCATCCGACGGCGACGGCGCTCGAGATGGACCACATCGCGTTCAACACCAAGACGGAGGAGGGCATCGCCGACGACGAGGTGCGCGTGGTCACCGTCGGCGGCCTCGGCGACGAGGACGACCCGTGGGACGTCGCCGCCTGCGGCGGCACGCACGTCTCGAACACCAGGGAGATCGGTCCCGTGACGGTCCTCGGGCGCTCGAACCCGGGCAGTGGGCTCACCAGGGTGGAGTTCGCCGTCGGTCCGACGGCGATCCGTCGGCGGATCGAGGAGAAGCGCGCCGCCTTCGAGGCCGCGGGGGCGCTCGACGCCAGCGTCGACGACCTGCCCGCCGCCGTTGACCGACTCGCGGCCTCGGTCGCCGACCTCGAGGCCGAGCGCGACGAGCTGCGAGACCAGCTGGCCAAGCACCGTCTCGAGGCCCTTCGCGATGAGACCGTGGAGCGAGACGGTTCGACCTGGGTCGTCGGGCGGGTCGACGGGCTCGACCCGAACGCCCTCGCCGACCGCGCGGGCGACCTCGTCGGCGACGGCGTCGACGTGGTCGCGCTCGTCGGCGGCGACGACCGACCCTTCATCGCCGCGGCCGCCGGCGAGGGGGTCGACGCCGCGGCGGTCGTCGAGGAGGTGACCGAGCGCTTCGGGGGTGGCGGTGGGGGGACCGCCGACGCGGCCCAGGGCGGCGGCCTCGAGGCCGATCCCGACGAGGTCGTCGCGTTCCTTCGCTGAGTCGACGCGCCGGACCGTGGCGCTTTAGCCCCGGCGGGTCGAGCGGACGGTGCATGGACGAGACGGCCGAGCAGGCGGCCATGCGAGACGTCCTCCACGAGGTGGCCGTCGAGGAGATTCGCCCGCGGGCGCTGGCGTGCGACCGCGACCAGACGTTTCCCGAGGACGTCTGGGACCGCCTCGCCGAGCTCGACGTCACCGGCATGGCCGTCCCAGAGGCCCACGGTGGCCTCGAGCTGGACCGCCGCACGGCCTGCGTCGTGTTCGAGGAGGTCGCCTACGGCATGCTGGCCGTCTCGACCGCACTGGGCGTGCACGGGCTCGCGTCCGCGTGCATCGCGAGCTTCGCCGACGACGCCGTCCAGGAGGCGTGGCTACCGGAGATGGCGACGGGGCGACCCGTCGGCGCGTTCGCCCTGTCCGAGCCGCAGGCGGGCTCGAACCCGCGGGAGATGACCACCGCGGCGGACCCCGTCGACGGCGGCTACGAGCTCACGGGGACGAAGCAGTGGATCACCAACGGCGCCCGCGCCGGCGTCGTCATCGTCTTCGCCCGCGCCGACCCAGACGATCCTGACTCGGTGACGCAGTTCCTCGTGCCCGCCGACGCCGACGGTCTCGAGGTCGCGCGCAAGGAGGACAAGCTGGGCCTGCGCGCGAGCGACACCTGCCAGCTCACCTTCGACGGGGTGTTCGTCCCGGAGCGCCACCGCCTCACCGAGGCGGGTCGGGGCCTTCGCGCGGCCTTCGAGATCCTCAACGGTGGGCGCATCGCGATCGCCGCGCAGGCGGTGGGGGTCATGCGCTGCGCCCGGGACGACGCGGTGGCGTACGCACTCGAGCGCGAGCAGTTCGATCGCCCCATCGCCGAGTTCCAGGCGATCCGGCACAAGCTCGCCGACATGGAGACGGACATCGCCGCGAGCCGCCTGTTGGCCGCGGAGGCGGCGCGTCGCGACGACGCCGGCGAGCCCGCCGCCAAGCACGCCAGCATGGCGAAGCTGTACGCCAGCGAGGCGGCCGTCGAGGTGGCGAACGAGGCGGTCCAGATCCACGGCGGGGCGGGCTACGTCTCCGACACCGACGTCGAGCGGCTGTACCGCGACGCGAAGGTCCTGCCCATCTACGAGGGTACCAGCCAGATCCAGCGCAAGATCGTCGCCCGCCACGTCCTCGACGGAGCCTGAGGCGCCCGCCGGCCTCAGCCGCGACGGCGCGAGCGAACGAGCAGTCCGATCGCCGTGAGCAGCCAGATCGAACCGCCGACCACCCCGGCGAAGGCGGCCCGAGCGCGCCAGGTCGGGAGGTCGACGAGCAGGCTCGAGAGCGCGACGAGCGGGGCGCCGACGAGGACCGTGACGACGAAGGTGGTCTGGAGGATGCGGGTGTGGTCGACCGGCGGTCCGTCGACGCCGTCCATGACCGCGGGAGGTCGCCGTCGCCCATGAAGGCCCCGACCGGCCACCGACGAGGTTTAGGGCCGGGCCGCGCGAACCCGTACATTATGGCCGTCACGGTCCAGACGATCCGCGGCTGGGAGGCGGACCGCCCGATCACGATGCTGACCGCCTACGATGCACCGACGGCGGCGATCGTCGACGAGGCGGGCATCGACGTCATCCTCGTCGGCGACAGCGTCGGCAACGCGATGCTCGGGTACGACACGACCCTGCCCGTCACGGTCGATGAGATGGCGAGTCACACCGCCGCGGTCGTTCGAGCGGCCGATGAGGCGCTCGTCGTCGCCGACATGCCGTTTCTCAGCTACGGCGTCGATGCGGCGGATGGGATCGACCACTGCGGGCGCATGCTCAAGGAGGCGAGCGCCGACGCGGTCAAGCTCGAGTCCGGCCCGCACACGGTCGAGCTCACCGAGCGCCTCGTCCAGCTCGGCATCCCCGTGATGGCGCACCTCGGGCTGACGCCCCAGCGCGTCAACCAGCTCGGCGGCTACGGCCGCCAGGGCACGCGCGACGACGCCGCCGAGCGCATCCTCGAGCTGGCCGAGGCCCACGAGCGCGCCGGGGCGTTCTCGCTGGTGCTCGAGCACGTCCCCTCGAACCTCGCCGCCGCCGCGACCGAGCGCCTCGACATCCCGACGATCGGCATCGGTGCGGGGCCGTCGTGCGACGGACAGGTGCTCGTCGTGACGGATGTCGTCGGGCTGTCGACGCGCACACCGCCCTTCTCGAAGACGTACGGGGACGTCGCCGGCGAGATGGCCGACGCGGTGGCCGCCTTTCGCGAGGAGGTCATCTCGGGGGCGTTCCCGGGAGCCGAGCACGGCCACGTCGAGCCCGATCTCCTCGAAGACTAGGTCACCTCGGCCGCGAACGTCCGCAGGTGTCGGTTGACGGACTGGGGGCGCTCGAGCATCACCAGGTGCGCCGCGTCGTCGACGAGCTCGACGCGTCCGTCCGGGAGGTGCTCGGCGAGGTAGGTGTGGTACCGCGGCGGCGTCAGCTCGTCGAGCGCGCCGCCGATGGCCAGCGTCGGCACGTCGATGGCCTCGAGGTCCGCGCGGACGTCGAAGACGTGGCAGGTCAGGTAGTCGCGCTCGGTGACGCGCCGGCCGCACGCCCGCATCGCGGCCTTCGACGCCTCGACCATCGCGGGGTCCGGGTCGGCGAACAGCCGGTTCGGTCCGTGGAGGAACGCGATGGCCCGTTCGAAGTCCGTCGCCAACCACTCGCGCAGGTCCGCACGCACCGCGAGCTTGGCGCCGCTGCCGACGAGGACCGCCCCGGCGGGATCGTACCACCCCGCGAGCAGCACCCACTGCACGACCGCACCCCCGAGGGAGTTGCCGACGAGGACGTCCGCGTCGACCGCGTCGGCCAGCGCGGCCACGTCGCGGGCGTATGCCTCGAGCGCCTCGGGCCCGGCCGCGGCGTCGACGTCCGCTGAGTCGCCGTGGCCCGGGAGGTCGATGGCGACGACGCGGTGCTCGCGCGCCAGTCGGTCCTGAGCCTTCCAGACGCCCCGGTCGGCGCCGCTGCCGTGGACGAACAGGAGCGTGGGGCCCCCGTCGCCGCGGTCGGCCAGGCGGTACGCGAGGTCGCGTCCGTCGCGCGCCAGCACGGGCATGGTCGGCGGTTCGGGCGTGGCCGGCAAAAGGGACGCCCCTTCGGCATCCCTCGACCGCACCGTTTAAACTCGTCGAGAGATTACCTGAAGTTAGTGTTACCCGTCCCACGCCCGGTCAGCCTCGGGCGGAATTGCAGGCGTTTAACCGCGACGGGGACCAACCGCTCCGGCAACGACCACCCATGAAACTCCAGGTCAAACCACTGAGCCAGAAGGACGCCGGCCGTGGTCTCGCGGCGATCGACCGCGAGGCCATCCGGCGCATCGGACTCGAAAGCGGCGACTACATCGTCATCGAGGGCCCCGGCGGCGACCGAGCCGTCGCCCGGGTCTGGCCCGGCTACCCCGACGACACCGGCCACGGCATCGTCCGCATCGACGGCAACCTCCGCCAGACGGTCGGGGTCAACGTCGACGACATGGTCGAGATCGAGCCGGCCGACGTCAAGCCCGCGTCGAGCATCACGGTCGCCCTCCCCCAGAACCTCCGCATCCGCGGCGACATCGGCCCGCTGATCCGGGATCGCCTCAGCGGCCAGGCGGTCACGAAGGGTCAGACCGTCCCGTTCCGATTCGGCTTCGGCTCGCTCGCGGGGAGCCAACCCATCCCCGTTCGCGTCGCCGACGCCGAGCCCGAGGACACGGTCGTCGTCACGGACGCGACCGAGATCGCGGTGAGCGAGCGCTCGATCGAGCAGCTGGCCGCGGGCGAGGCGGAGGAGCGACCCACCCCATCGGTGACCTACGAGGACATCGGCGGCCTCGACGACGAGCTCGAGCGCATCCGCGAGATCATCGAGCTACCGATGCGCCACCCCGAACTCTTCCGCCAGCTCGGCATCGAGCCCCCGAAGGGCGTCTTGCTGTACGGTCCGCCGGGGACCGGCAAGACGCTCATGGCGAAGGCCATCGCCAACGAGATCGACGCGTACTTCACCACGATCTCGGGGCCGGAGATCATGTCGAAGTTCTACGGCGAGAGCGAGGAGCAGCTGCGCGACATCTTCGACGAGGCGGAGCAGAACGCGCCCGCGATCGTCTTCATCGACGAGATCGACTCGATCGCGCCCAAGCGCGAGGAGGTCACCGGCGACGTCGAGCGCCGCGTCGTCGCGCAGCTGCTGTCGCTGATGGACGGCCTCGAGGAGCGCGGCGACGTGATCGTCATCGGCGCGACGAACCGCCCCAACGCGATCGACCCCGCGCTTCGCCGCGGCGGTCGGTTCGATCGCGAGATCGAGGTCGGCGTGCCCGACCGCGACGGCCGCCTCGAGATCCTCCAGGTGCACACCCGCGGCATGCCGCTGGCCGAGGACGTCGACCTCGAGGCGCTGGCGGAGAACACGCACGGGTTCGTCGGGGCCGACGTCGAGAGCCTGACGAAGGAGGCCGCCA
The DNA here is from genome assembly GCA_046543335.1 of Halobacteriales archaeon. GTDB lineage: Archaea > Halobacteriota > Halobacteria > Halobacteriales > SKSH01 > CAZCYF01. Next base: position 17,749 of record JBKGZP010000008.1, on the reverse strand, counting down.
TGAACGCCCTCCGGCGCATCCGCCCGGAGATCGACCTCGAGGCGCAGGAGATCGACGCCGAGGTGCTCGAGAGCCTCCGCATCACCCGCGACGACTTCAAGGACGCGCTGAAGGGCGTCGAGCCGTCGGCGATGCGCGAGGTCTTCGCCGAGGTGCCCGACGTCTCCTGGGACGAGGTCGGCGGGCTCGAGGACACAAAAAAGCGCCTCCAGGAGACGATCCAGTGGCCGCTACTGTACCCCAGCGTCTTCGAGTTCATGGACCTCGAGGCGGCGAAGGGCGTCTTGCTGTACGGCCCGCCGGGGACCGGCAAGACGATGCTCGCGAAGGCGGTGGCCAACGAGGCCGACAGCAACTTCATCCCCGTGAAGGGCCCCGAGCTGATCAACAAGTACGTCGGCGAGTCAGAGCGGGGGGTGCGCGAGATCTTCTCGAAGGCGCGAGAGAACGCCCCGTCGATCGTCTTCTTCGACGAGATCGACTCGATCGCGGGCGAACGCGGCGGCCACGCCGACTCGCAGGTGACCGAGCGCGTCGTCTCGCAGCTGCTGACCGAACTCGACGGCCTCGAGGAGCTCGAGGAGGTCGTCGTGATCGCGACGACCAACCGACCGGACCTCATCGACCGCGCGCTGTTGCGCCCCGGCAGGCTCGACCGCCACATCCACGTGCCCGCCCCCGACCGCGACGCCCGCCGGGCGATCTTCGAGGTCCACACCCGGCGCAAGCCGCTGGCCGACGACGTCGACCTCGACGACCTGGCCGACCGGACGGGGGGCTACGTCGGGGCGGACATCGAGGCGGTCTGTCGCGAGGCCGCACTGGCCGCGAGTCGGGAGCTCATCGCCTCGGTCGACCCCGAGGAGATCGACGAGAGCGTCAAGAACGTCCGCATCACCGCCGAGCACTTCGAGCGGGCGCTCGAGGAGGTCCGACCGACGTTCACCGAGGAGCTGCGCCAGCACTACGAGCAGATCGAGGAGCGCTTCACCGCCCTGCCCGAGGAGGGCGAGGAGGAGCGCGAGCGCATCCAGCGGACCTTCTACTGATCGGGCTCGACCGGTCGGGCCGCCTCGCGCTCGATGAGCGCCCGGGCGTTCTCGACCGGCAGTGTCACCACGTCGCCCGGTTGCAGGTCGTACTCCCGTTCGTCCACGCCCAGGATCGTCCCGACCGCGTCGGTCACCCGGACGGTCTGGCGCTCGACGTCGGCCTCGACCGCCGGCTCGTCGGCGTCGGCCTCGGGCTCGTCCTCCGCGTCGTCGAACTCGGGGGGCGCCGGGGCCTCGGCGGCCTCGCCCTCGAGGACGGCGCCCTCGGTCGCGTGGATGGCCTCGACGAGCGTTTCGTACAGCGCCCGCTCCTCGCGCGTCATCGGCGGGGCGTCGGTCCCCCCCGTCGCCGCGGTCGTCGCCGCGTGGCGAAGCAGCTTGCCCACGCGGTTGTGGTAGATCGACTCGAGCACCTCCGTGGCCGACTCCAACCGGTCGGTCAGCCGACCGACCTCGGGGTCGCCGAAGGGGTCGTCGCACGCGGCGGCCGCCCGGTCGCGCTCGGTGCGTAGCTCGTCGATGAACGCCCGGGCCTCCGCGTAGAACGACGGCCGAAGCGGCTGCAACTCACCGGTCTCGCGGGCGTCGTCCCGCACTGACCGGAGCTCGTCGAGGTTCATTCTCTGACCTTCTCGGCCACCTCCCTGGCCATGAGGAACACACCGACGTACTCGGGGACGCGCTCGCGTCCCGCGGTGAGCGACCAGCTGGCACCCCCGAGCTCGAGCCGGCGGTCCTCGCGGAGCTCGATGGCGATCTCGTTCTCGCGGAACGTCGGCGCGACGGCCGCCTCCAGCGGGTCGAACGACTCGAGCGCCGCCGCGGGGACGGGGCGGACGACCAGTCCGGTCTTGCCGTGCAGGCTCCCCGGCAGGCGGATGAGGCGGTGGACGTCCGTCGTCACTGGCTCGTCGATGGCGGGGCCGGCACCCACGATGCGCGCCTCGACGAACGATCGGACGAAGCGGACGAAGTCCGGGTGGAGGTCGACCTCGCCGGCCTCGATGGCGGGCCAGCGCTCCTCGACGACCCTACGGACGCTCCTCGCGCGGCTGTCGCCCATCCCCGCGAAGTCGACGAGCGCCTCGAGTTGCTGCTCGGGGGGTCGCTCGCGGAGGTCCGCCAGGAAGGCGACGAGGCGGTCGTGCACCCGGGCGCCCCAGCCGCCGCCGACGTCGAGCTGGCGGCGGGTCCCGCCCCCGCCGACGGCCACCTTGCGCACGAGGTGGTCGAAGGCCAGCCCCTCGCCCCGGACGAACTCGACGAGCTCGCGTCGCGACTGGCGGTCGAGCTCCAGCACCTCGGGGTCGCGCACGTGGACGTGGTACCCCCGGTTGCCGGAGAAGACGACCGTGAGGTCCTCGAAGCCGAGGTCGCTGCGCAGCATGTCGACGAGCTCGACGGTGGCGTCGCGGCAGTCGGCGAGCATCGAGGCATAGGAGTCCGCCTCTGCGTCGACGCCCGGGAGGTGGTCGGCATCGAGGTCGAAGACGAGGTCGGCGCCGCGCCAGCTCTTCGCACCCATCGCGTCCGCGCCGGGGTCGTCGTACCGGGCGGCGGAGTGGTAGACGTGTCGCGGTCGGTGGCGGACGAGGAACTCCTCGAGCGCGGCCGGGTCGTGGACCTCCCGGTGGCGGACCATGGGCGTCGTGGCCGCCTCGGTGAAGGGGACGAACGCCCACTCCCGCGACGCGGGCTCGGGCGGACCGACCGGACGGGGGCCCGACGCCGCCCGAACCTGGCGGCGGTAGTAGTCGCGAAACCGCCCCCTGAGGTAGGTCCGCGTTCGGTCGTTCACGTCAGGCGCAGGCTCGTCCACCGGCGATAAAGGTCTGCCGGAGCCCGCGGTTCACGTCGGGATGAACTCGCGCAGGCGGTCAGCCAGGCGTGGGGGATCGCCCAGCCGAAGCAGGTAGGCGTCGCCCCCGTCCTCGTAGTAGTTGGCGATCCGTCGGACCACCTCGAAGCCGAGGTGCTCGTAGAAGCCGAGGGCGGCCTCGTTCGTGCACCGGGCGTGGCAGGTGATGCGGTCGTGGTCGGCCGACACGGCCGCGACCAGCCGGTGCCCGAGACCGATACCGCGGTGGTCCGGATCGACCGCGAGGAAGAGGAGGTAGCCGTCGCGGCGGGCGGCGGCGAAGCCGAGCAGTCGTCCCGCCAGGTCCACGGCGACGTAGACGGTCGCCCGCCGGTAGGCTCGGGAGAAGAAGCCCCGGCGCTGCTTCAACACGCCCTCCACGCGCCGGATGCGTTCCTTGAGCTCCCACGCTGCCTCCAGGAAGTCGTCCTCGCCGGCACGGACGACGTGGAGCTCGACCGTACTGCTCACCGGGTTGACGATACGGTCGAACCGCGATATAAGTCCACCGGCGGGGTCGGGCTTATGGCCTCGCCGCGCGGACCGCCACCGATGCCCTTCGAGCTTCTCCCGCACACCGCCGACGTCGCCGTCGAGGCGCGCGGGGCGACGCTGGGAGCGGCCTTCGCGGCGGCGGCGGACGGCATGGCCGCCTGCCAGGCCGACGGGGCCCTCCCCCCGGGTGGGGAGCGCTTCGACGTGCGGGTGACGGCCGAGAGCCGCGAGGCCCTCCTGTTCGACTACCTCGATCGGCTGATCTACGAGCGCGACGTCCGGAACGTCCTCCCGGTGGACAACGAGGCGACGGTCGAGGCCACCGAGGGGGGGCTCACCCTGACGGGGTCGGCCCGGGGGGTCCCGCTCGAGGCGATCGCCGCCCGGGAGGTCAAGGCCGTGACCTACTCCGAGATGGCGGTCGAGGCGCGAGACGGCGGGTGGCACGTCCGCGTCGTCCTCGACGTCTGAGGTCACTCACACCGGGATGGCACCGACCCACCCGAGGGCCGTCGCGGCCGCCAGCCCCGCCGGGACCGCCACGGCGAGGTAGACCCCGCGGTGGTACCGCCAGACGGATCGGCCGTCGAGCGGCCCCACGGGGAGCAGGTTGAACGCGGCGAGCAGGGCGTTGATCCAGACGCCGAAGGTGCCGACGACGGCGACGACCGGCCAGGGGGTCACGGCGAGCACGCCGAAGACGCCGAGCAGCCCCAGGTTGACCAGCGGACCGGCGACGGCGACCAGCCCCACCTGACGCTCGTCGGGCGGCCCTCGATGCACGACGGCGCCCGGGGCGGCCACGAGGACGCCCACGAGGGCGGTGAGGACCGCGACCAGGAGCATCTGGTAGTCCGCCCGAAACGCCGCCCGTCGGCCGAGTCGCTCGGCGACGAGCTTGTGCGCCAGCTCGTGGCCGAGGAAGCCGACGCCGGCGGTGACCAGGCAGAGCCCGAGGAGCCACGCGGCGCGGGGCGGGTCCGCCACGACCCCGGGCCCGCCCACGAACAGGGCGAAGGCGACGCCCAGCACCGCCCACGCGACCGCCAGGTCGACGCGCTCGCGACGGTCGAAGCGACCTACGAGAGCCATTCGAGGACCATCTCGAGGCTGTTCTCGGCCCCCTGGAAGAGGAGCGAGCTCAGGCCGCCCACGCCGCCGACCTCGGGGGCGAGCCAGGGGAGGACGACGAAGGGGAACAGGAAGGTGGCGATCATGCTCCCGACGTTCGTCATGGCGACGACCGCGATCAGCCGGAAGAGTGGGACCTCGACGAGCTCGCCCAGGAGTTCGCGAATCGGCTTGGTCTCGTCGGCGAGCAGCTCGTTGAGCGTCTTGATGTCGGCGACGTTGACGGGGCGGCTTCGCAGCTCGACGTAGCCGGCGAACCACCCCGGTGCGAGCAGCGGGTTGATGCTCGTCAGCCAGGCGACGCCGCCCCCGACGCCGGCGCTGGTCCACTTCGCGCCGGCGGCCTTCGCCAGGGCGAACGCGAAGACCCCGTTGAAGAGGAACCACGCGACGAAGAGCTTGAGCAGGAAGGTGTTCTCGACGCCGGCCATGACGAGCAGGAAGACGAAGCCGACGATGACGAGCGAGATGAGGTACGCGACCGCGCGGGCAACCGAGAACCGACGGCGGGGCGAGCCCGTGATCGAGGCCACGTCGGGGAGTCCGGCGGGATCCGCGAGGTGGCGCTCGATGCCGGCCTCGTGGCCCTTGCCCACGACGGCGACGACGTCGTGACCCTGACGCTGCAGTGCGAGCAGTTGGTGGGCGATGTACGCGTCGCGCTCGTCGATGAGCGCCTCGGCCCCGCCGGGGCTGAACCGGCGAAACTCCTCGAGCAGCGCGGTCACCAGGTCGATGTCGGTGAGTGAGCCGTCGTCGTCGAACACCTCGAGGTCGACCGACCCCGAGCGGCCGAGCCCGGCGACGCCGAGGATGAGGCTGCCCACCAGGCGCAGCTTCTCCCACAGTCGCATGCGCGCCCAGAAGCGCTGGATCGTCACCTGGATGTCGCGGTCGACGAGCGCCACCGGGAGCGAGCGCGCCTCGGCCTCCTCGATGGCGGCGCGCATGTCCGCGCCAGGTTTGACGTCGAAGCGATCGCCCAGGCGGGCCTGGATGTACGAGAGCATCCAGTACGCCAGCAGCTGTGCAACGGTGCCACCCTTGAGGAGGTCGGCGGGGTCGAGGTCCTCCGGGGTCTCGCCGACGAGCTGGCGGTACCGTCCCTCGTCGAGCTCGACGGCGACCACGTCCGGTTCGTGCCGGGCGATCGCCTCGCGCACCTCCTCGACGCTGTGTCGGGAGACGTGGGCCGTTCCCACGACGGTGACCGAGCCGGCACCCGCCCCACCTGGCATTCCTGCCCGGGCCTCGGGGTCGCGCGGACATAAGTCGGCCGATGGGACCGACCGTTTGATGCCGGGGGGCGACCCAGTCGACCCATGCCAGAGACGGTCCGCCTGCAGCGCTCGCACACCGAGATGACGGAGGTCCTGCTGCCCAACGACACCAACAGCTTCGGCCGGGCACTCGGCGGCGCGGTGTTGCACTGGATGGACATCTGCGGGGCGATCGCCTCGATGCGCTTCGCCGGGCGCCTGTGCGTGACCGCGGCGATGGACCACGTGGACTTCATCAGCCCAATCGAGGAGGGCGAGATCGCCGTCATCGAGGCGTACGTCTTCGAGACGGGGACCACCAGCCTCGAGGTCATCGTCGACGTCCACGCCGAGGCGCCCTGGTCCGACGGAACGCCGCGCGAGACGACGACCTCGTTCTTCACCTTCGTCGCGCTCGACGACTCGGGCGCGCCGACGCCCGTCCCCGAGGTGTCGTGCCCCACCGAGGCAGAGGTGGCGCTTCGCGACGAGGCGATCGAGCGCCGACGGCGACAGCGAGCCGCCTTCGTCGAGGCGCACACCGACTAGCCCACCGGTACCTTATTCGGACCGCGTCGCCCACCCCGCGCACATGGGCCTCGACGTGGAGCCACCACCACCGCCGTCGCTCGAGGCGGCGTCCGCCGACGGGTCGTACCGTCGCGAGGAGCTCGACCGCCACCTCGAGGCCGGCGCCTGGCGGGCGGCGTTCGATCGCTGGTCGGCGACGACGGACATGGACGAGGCGACCTTCCGCATCGCGCGAGAGCTCGACCTGTTCGCGCGCTTTGACTTCTTCTGGGACGACTTCGCCGGCCGCGTCGGCTACCACGCGCCCGGCATCCCCGAGGACTGGCGCGAGGCGAGCACCCACGACGACCTCGACTCCTGGGGCCAGGTGTCGTCGATCAACGCGGGCCTGGCCGAGCTCGGTCAGGTCGTCTGCGAGGTGCTGGCGGCGGAGTACCTCGACGTCGACGAGGAGTGACTCAGGCGGTCGCCCGCGCGATTAGGAGGAACGTCTCCGGGCGCCGCTGGGTGCGCACGACGTGGAAGCCGGCGCCCTGCAGGTCCGACGACGCCGACGCGAGGTCGAAGCGCTCGTCGAGGGACGGCCCCCGCTCGCCGGCCCCCTCGCGTGACCAGTCGACGACCACGTAGCGACCGCCCGGCTCGAGGACGCGGTGGACCTCCGCGTGGGCCGCCTCGGCGGCGTACTCGTGGAACGTCATCGTCGAGACGGCCACCGCGACGGCGTCGGTGCGCACCGGCAAGGCGGCCGCCGCCGCGGCGACCGGACGCACCCCCGCGGGCGGGTCGTTCGCCCGGAGGCGATCGAGCATCGCCGGCTGGACGTCGGCCGCCACGACCCCCTCGACGAAGGGGGCGACGTCGCGCGTGAAGAAGCCCGTCCCGCAGCCGAGGTCGAGCGCGAGGCCGTCGGGGCCGCCCACGACCGCGGCGACGAGCTCCTCGCGGGAGCAGTAGCGGTACCGCGACGGATCCTCGAGGTCGTCCGCCCGCTCGACGGGGAACGTGTGAAAGCCCATCGGTGCGATCGACGGGGGCGACCGACAAAAACGCCTCAGGGGAGCGCCGGGATGACCTCGTCGCCGAGGCGATGGACCGTGCGGCGCATGCGGTCGGTGCCGATGCCGGGGAAGTACGTCCGCAGGATGACGTGGACGTCCTCGCCGACGACGTCGGCGAGCGCACGGAGCTCCGCCGTCACGTCATTGGGTGGCCCGACGATCGCCCGCTCGCGCAGCTCCTGGCGACGCGCGGCGGGGAGCTCATCGACCGGCTCGCCGCGGTACCACGACGCGTAGCGCCGCTGCAGGTAGACGTACCCCGGTCGCATCGCCTCCCAGGCCGCCTCGGCGGTGTCGGCCACGAAGCCGTGTCGGAGGACGTAGATCTGGAACGGTCCGTCGAGACCCTCCGCCTCGCGCACCCGGTCGATGTCCTCGACGCGCACCCGCAGTCCCTCGGCGTCGAGCGACGACGGGGCGATCCAGCCGTCGCCGAGTCGGGCCGCCCGGCGGACGGCGAGTTTCGCCGACCCGCCCAGCAGGATGGGCGGCCCGTCGCCCGCTGGCGGGGGCGTGATGGGCGTCCCGGGCTCGATCGGGTGGTGCGCGGGGTCGTATGGCTCGCCTCCCCACGCGGCCCGCGCCAGTCGGACCGCGTCGACCGTCCGCGACACCCGCTCGTCCTTCGACACGCCGAAGGCCTCGAACTCGGCGTCGCGGTAGCCGATCGACAGTCCGAGGTGCATCCGTCCCCCGGACAGCAGGTCGACGGTGGCCGCGTCCTCGACGAGGCGCACGGGGTCGTACAGCGGGGCCAGGGCGATGCACGTGCCGAGGTCGACGTCGTCCGTCGCGGCCGCCATCGCCCCGAGCGTCGGCATCGTGCCCGATAGGTAGCCGTCGTCGGCGAAGTGGTGCTCGGAGACCCAGGCGCTCGCCAGGCCGGCCTCGTCGATGGCCTCGGCCAGTGCCAGGACCTCGGCGTAGATCGCCTCGAAGGAGCGGTCGTCACCGGGGCGACGCTGGGCGGTGAACAAGCCGGTGCCGAGATCCATGTCGAATCCGCCTCAGTCGCGGTCGATGACGACGTGGTCGTCGGTGACGTCCGCGACCGTGCCGTCGATCGAGGCGTGCTGGTAGGTGCTGATCCCCTCGCCGGGTTCCGCGACGACGTCGCCGACGGCGACGGTGTCGCCGGCCGCCACGACGGGCTCGGCGGGGGTCACGATGCCCTCGAAGTCCGGGTTGGTGATCCGCGGCACGTACACCCGATCGGGCTCGAGGCGCTCGGTGGGCTCGCGCTCGGTCTCGACCGCGTCCCAGTCGTAGGCCTCGAGGACGTTGATGCGCCCCTGGCCGAGGGTGTTCTCCTCGACGACGTCCTCGTCCAGGACGAGCAGGGCGTTCGTCCGCTTCGAGACCGGGTACACGTCCAGGTCGCGCTCGCAGGCGAAGCACCAGCCGGGCCCACCGTCGGCGACGAGTTGCCCCTCCGGGACCTCCTCGAGGCCACCGGCGGCGAGGATGTCGCGGGCGGGCGTCCCGACGGGCACCTCCAGGAAGCGGTGCTGCGGGACGTTCCCTGCGGCGTGGACCCACTTTGAGGTCACGGGCACCCCCTCGGTGATCGCCGCATGGATGTTGTACAGCGTCTCCGTGTTCTGGACGATCCAGCCGTGATCCATGGGGAGGTCCTTGCCGATGACGGTGTCCGCGGCCATGTTGAGGAGGACGCTCTCCATGCCGAGCTGGTAGTTGTCGACGGTGTAGGCGTAGACGACGCCGGACTCATCGTCGGCGTCGACCGGGAGCTCGTCCGGGGTGTAGACCGTCCCCGGCGCGGCCTCCTCGAGCGGGCCCATCCACTCCTCCCGGTACTTCTCCTTGCAGCCGACGACGACCGTCTGGAGGTGGGTCTCCAGGAGGGCCTCGAAGAGGTCGCCGAAGGCCTCGGCCTCGGTCTTGCCGAGCCACTTGTCGATGTAGTACGTGGGCTCGCTCTCCTGGTGGTTGACCATGAGGTGGTCGACCTCGTCGACGCGCTCCCACTTGGCGTAGCTGGGGAAGCCGGCGCCGCCGGCTCCGGCCACGCCCGCGCGCTGGATGGTGGACGCGATGTCGGACAAATCGGCCGCCGCGGCGGTCGCTCCGTCGTCGCTCATAGGTACGGCCGGCGGTTCGCTCGGTCGCTCAATAACGGTTCCGAAAGGACCGCCGGGGACACAAGCGCTTTCCGCGCCGATGGCGTACGATTCCGCCATGGCCGACGAGCCCGACCAGGTCTGGCGGGACCGCCTGACCGAGGAGGAGTACCGCGTACTCCGCGAGCGCGGCACGGAGCCGAAGTTCAGCGGCGAGTACCTCGACGTGTGGGACGACGGCACCTACCGCTGTGCGGGCTGCGGCGCCGAGTTGTTCCCCGCGGACGTCAAGTTCGAGGCCGGCCACGGCTGGCCGAGCTTCTTCGACGCCGAGGAGGAGAACCTCGAGCTCCGACGGGACACCCGCCACGGCATGGACCGCACCGAGGTGGTCTGCGCCAACTGCGGCGGCCACCTGGGCCACCTGTTCGAGGACGGCCCCGAGCCGACCGGGAAGCGCTACTGCATCAACTCGGTGGCGCTCGAGTTCGAGGCGCAGGAGTAGGGGACGGCTCGGCCCGGCGGGGGTTGCCCCGCCGTGGGACGTTCGTCACGGGGATTCGGTGGGGGTAACTGTCGTCATCGCCGCCCCGTTGGCGTGTAGCCGGTCGTCGGTGATGCGTCTTGTGGCGATCAGTCGACGCCGACGAGCGCCGCGTTCGCCTCGGCGATGGCGCGCACGGCCTCGCGGTCGAGCTCGCCGCGCTCGGTGCAGTAGCCGTCGACCCAGGCGGCCGGCGTCTCCTCGAAGCGGTGCGTGTGCACCGAGATCGGTGCGGAGCCCGGATAGACCTCGCTCGCGGGGACGTGCTCGTCCGGTCCCGAGAGGCGGCAAAGCTTGGCGGTCGCCGTGGCGACGTACAGGGGCACCCCGAGGTGGGTCGCCACCGCGGCGACCGTGCGCGTCCCGACCTTGTTCCGGACGGACCCGTCGGGTCCGACGCCGTCCGCGCCGACGAGGACGGCGTCGGCGGCCTCGACGGCGGTCGCGATGGCGGCGTCCGGGACCAGTTCGACGGCCACCGCCTCGGCCAGCGCCTCAGCCGCGCGAACGCCCTCGCCACCCGGCTCCGCGGGGGTGACGAGCACGCGCGCCGGCGAGGCGCGCTCGATGGCCCGTCGGACGGTCCCCGACCGCGAGAACGTGACGATCGCGTCGGCACCGGCGACGGCGACGGCGGCGACGCGCGCGGCCTCGCGGTCGGCCATGGCCGCGGCCTCGATCGCCGCCGACGCGCGATCGCGCACGCTCGCCGGGTCGAGGTCGCCCTCGAGCGCGCTCGCCACCCGGACCTTCACCGCGAGCATCTCGGGGCGAGCCGACTGAAGCTCGCGTGAGAGGGGCACCAGCTCCTCACCGTCGTCGCCGGCAGCCGCGAGCGCGGCCGCGCGGTCGCGCAGAACCTCGAGGGCGCGCATCGAGAGGGCCGTCGAGCCGTGCGCCGTGTCCGCGGCGATCGTCCGCACCGAGGGGGCCACGGACTCGTACAACCGCCACAGCGACGGCAGGGTCGGTCGCTCGTGGATCGCCACCGGGCTGGTCCAGGCCGTCGCGTCGATCGTGGACGCCGGCTCGATCCGTCGGTCGGTCGCCGCGAGCAGCACCGCCACCGCCTCACCCTTACCGTCGACCGACGTCGGCGCCCCCGACCGGACGACCCGCACGCCGTCGAGGCCGACCTGCGCCGCCACCGCCGCGCGGGCGACCGATCGGGGGTCGTCGTCCGCCTCGGCGAGCGTCGTCACGCCGCTCCAGCGGCCGGCGGTGATCGGCCCGCCAGCCCCGTACCGACACAGCAGGATCTCGCCGCGATGGCGGACGAGCGCGACGATCAGCCGTTCGGTCATGGGCGCCGGTGGGCGTCGGTGGCGCCTACCTCTTTCGGGCCGAGGCGGGGCGCGGCGCTTTTGCCGCTCCGGGACGGCGGACCGCCATGGAGCTGCGTGCCGTCGGAGGGCTCCCCGAGATCAAGGCCAGTGACGACATCGGCACCATGCTGGCCGACCGTGACCCGCCCCCCGAGGGGGCGGTGGTGATCGTCGCCAGCACGATCGTCTCCAAGGCCGAAGGCCGTGGACGCCGACTCGAGGCGTACGAGCCGGGCCCGCGCGCCGAACGGATCGCCGCTCGCCTCGGCGAGCGGGCGGGCGAGCCGAAGGACCCCCGCTTCGCCCAGGCCGTGCTCGAGGAGAGCGAGGAGTTGCTCATCGAGGACCCCTTCCTCCTCGCCGTCACCCGCTTCGGCCACGTGGGCGTCAACGCCGGGATCGACCGCACCAACCTCCCCGACGGCGCCGACGTCCTGTTGCTGCCGCGGGACCCGTCGGCGAGCGCCGCGCGCATCCGGGGGGCGCTGCCGGGGTCGCCCCCGGTCATCGTCGCCGACACCTCGGGTCGCCCGTTTCGGATCGGTCAGCGCGGCGTCGCGATCGGCTGGGCGGGCATGCCCGCCACCCGCGACTGGCGCGGCCGGCGGGACCGCCGCGGGCGCACGCTGCACGTCACGGTCGAGGCGGTCGTCGACGAGCTCGCCGGGGCGGCGAACCTCCTCATGGGCGAGGCGGACGGCGGGACCCCCGTGGTGTACGTCGGGGACCTCGACATCGAGGGGATCGTCGGCGGCGATCGCCTCTTTCGCCGCGACGCGGACGACATCGTCCGGGCGGCGCTTCGCGCGTGGGGCGGTGAGGATTAGGCGCCCACCGACCGGAGGACGTCGACCGCCGCGCCGAGGGTGAGCCAGCCGGCGACGACGACCGCCGCGCCGACGAGCGCCGCCCCGACGGCGAGGAGGACGGCCGACACCGGGTCGACGGTGGCCACGTCCGCGAAGAGACCGAGCAGCTCGCCGACCTCGGCGATCGGATCGACCATACGCGTCACGCCTCCGGGGGTGCCCTTGGCGCTTGCGGTCGGTCACTCGGCAAGCCTTTTGGCCCGGACCCGCGAGGCCAGACCGTGGAGCGCAACGCGAGCCTCGACGACTTCGCCGCAGCGACCCCGGTCCCGACGCCGATCGCCCCGGTCCAGCGGTACCGACCCGACGGTGGGGCGTGCGAGCGCTGCGGCGAGGATGTCGATGAGTTCTGGCTCGAGGCGGGGTCGGAAGTCTGCCGGTCGTGTCGCGACTGGTGACCCCCGCAAGCGGCAGCGTTACAAGGGTACGGCCCCCGATTGGGTAGTGTGCGACCGATGAACATGGACCCCGCCACCCCTTCGGCCCGCGCCCTGGCCAACCGACCATGACGGACTCCGAACCCGCCGATCGCGGTGCGGCCATCTCGTCGCCGACCGGTCGACGCGTTGAAGACGTGGCCGACGTCGCCGAGCTCGCCGCGGCCGTGATCGACAACGTCGAGTCGATCCTCGTCGGTCAGCGCGAGACCGTCGAGGACGTCCTCGTCGCGACCCTCGCCCGCGGGCACGTCCTCCTCGAGGACGTCCCGGGGGTGGGCAAGACGATGATGGCCCGGGCACTCGCCGGATCGATCGACGGCTCGTTCCGCCGCATTCAGTTCACGCCCGACTTGCTTCCCTCCGACATCACGGGCGTCAACGTCTACAACCAGCAGACGGAGACGTTCGAGTTCAAGCCGGGGCCGATCTTCGCGAACGTCGTCCTCGGCGACGAGATCAACCGGGCACCGCCGAAGACCCAAAGCGCGATGCTCGAGGCGATGGAGGAGCGCCAGGTCACCGTCGACGGCGAGAGCCACGCCTTGCCGGCACCGTTCACGGTGCTCGCGACGCGGAACGTCGTGGAGCCACACCGGACCTACGAGCTCCCCCTGGCCGAGCTCGACCGCTTCACGAAGACCGTGACGCTCGGCTACCCGGCCGAGCGCGAGGAGGTCGAGCTGCTCGACCGCGTGGTCGGCAACCACCCCATCGACGAGCTCGAGCCGGTCGTCGATGCGGCGGGGCTGCAACGGGCGCAGTCGATCGTCGCAGACGTCACCCTCGAGGAGCCCGTGCGGGCGTACGCAACGCGCCTGGCGGCGCACACCCGACAGCGCGCCGACCTGGGGGCGAGCCCGCGGGCGACGATCGCCCTGCTGCGCGCCGCCCAGGCACGCGCCGCGCTCGACGGCCGGACCTACGTCGTCCCCGACGACGTCCAGCGCGAGGCGTCGGCCGTGTTGGTCCATCGGATCCGCCCCGCCCTCGACGACCCCCAGACGGACGGCACCTCCGTGGTGGACAATGCCCTCAAGGCCGTTCCGGTCCCCTGACACAGGCGGCGCCCTCGCGCGCGTCCCCCTGACCGCCCGGGGGTGGGTCGTCCTCGGCGCCGTCGTCGTCGGGTTGGTCGTGGGGCTGTGGTTCGGCACGCCGTCGATCCACGCCGTCGTCGTGCCAGGCGCCGTCGCACTCGTCGTCGCCGCGTGGCAGATTCGCGGCCTCGAGCGACCGATCGTGAAGCGCGCCGCCGAGCTCGAGGGGACCGTGGGTGAGCGCCTGTCGGTGGACCTCGTCCTCGACGACCCGCCGGCGAACCTCGGGACGGTCGCCGACCGGGTGCCCGACGGGTTGACAGCGTCGGGGAACCACCGGGCCGTCGACCTCGGGACCGGCCTCGAGTACGACCTCGAGCTCGACGAGCGGGGGAGGTACCGCCTCGGACCGACCCTCGTCGAGGTCCAGGACCTCCTCGGGCTCGCTCGTCGCGCGTTCGTGGCGGACGGCCGCACCGAGGTCCTGGTGCGTCCGCGCGTGCATCCACTTCGCTCCGGCGCGCTGGCGCGCCTGGCCACCCGGTCCGGCGTCAAGGTCGAGCCAGAACGCCACGAGTTCGACCGACTCCGCGAGTACCGGCCGACGGACTCGCTTCGAGACGTCCACTGGAAGTCGAGCGCGCGCCACCCCGAGGTCGAATTCGTCGTCAAGGAGTTCGTGAAGGAGAGCGAGCGCGGGACGGTCCAGCTCTCAGGCGAGGCGGTTGACGGAGGCGCCGACGCCCTGGCCGAGGCGCTCGCCAGCCTGGCCGTTGGCCTGGCCGACGCCGAGGTGCGCGTCGGCCTCGCGACCGAGGCCGCCACCTTCGAGCCCGTCGCCAACCCCGAGGCCGTCGAGCGCCTCGTGGCCCACCTGGCCACGATCGGCCCCGGTGTGCCGCGCGAGCGCGGCGACCTCCACCTCGTCGCGGAGGGGCCCGAGCTCGAGGCGGTCGCGGTCGAGGTGGGCGACGAACGACTCGAGCTGACCGACCTCGTCGTCGTGGGCGACGAGCGGCGCACGCGCCTGGTAGGGACCGGTCCCGTCCCGGCGAGGGGGGTGGCGGACTGATGGCGGTCGAGCAGGGACGCGTCCAGGTGCGCTGGCCACTCGACCTCGCCGGCGCCCACCGGCTCGCCGCACTCGGTGGGCTGGGCGCCCTCACGCTCGCGTCCGTCATCGTCCTCTACGAGATCACGGTGGTCCTCGGCGGCTCGACCCAGCTGCTGGTGCGCGTCGCCCTGGCTGTCGCGCTCGCCTGGGTCGCCGCGCGGCTGCTCGAGCCGCGAGTCGCCATCGCCATCTTCGCGGTCCTCGCCATCGGGGGCTACGCGTGGTACTTCGCGATCGCGATGGCCGACCCGCTCGACGTACTGCAGGCGCCCATCGGCATCGCGCTCTCCCTGGCCGACGACGCCCTCCGGGTGGTGACCGGGCTGTCGGTGCTCACGATCCGTGCGACGGACGTCTGGGCGCTCTCGTTCGCACCCGCACCCGTCTTCCTCACGTGGTACCTCGGGTTCCGCCGACGGTACGCCCTCGGAACCGCCATCGGCGGGGGCACGATGGGGCTGTTCGTCCTCTCGGGCGATCTCGAGGTCGTCTGGGCCGTCGTCGGCACGCTCGGCGCCGTCGTTGCCGTGGGCTTCGGCGAGCTGGAGCTCCGGGGGGCCACCCCGGACCACGCCGAGGTGCTGGTCGTGGTCGTCGCCCTCATGGGGATCGCCGCGGCCGTCGCCCCGGTCGTCCCGGGGGGCGGGGTCTCGGGACCGATCGGCTTCGGCGGCGAGGACATCGCCGACGAGGATGCCGTCAGCCTCCAGTCGAACGTCATCGGTGCCGACCGCCAGATCCAGATCGTCGGCGAGATCGAGCTCGACCCCGAGGTGCGGTACACCATCGAGTCCGACGAGCCGGCGCTCTGGCGCACCGGCGTCTACGACCGGTACACCGGCGACGGCTGGGTCCGCACGGGGACGCGGTCGCCGTTCACCCCCACCGATTCCGTCCCGCCGAACGCCACGGTGGTCGAGCAGCGGGTGCGCACCGAGATCGAGACCGACCGGCTGCCCGCCGCCGCGAAGCCCCTCGACGTCGCCGGTATCGACGGCGTGGAGGTGACCGGCCAGGACGCACCGATCGCCCCGGAGCCGCTGTCGTCGGGCGATACCTATACCGTCGCGAGCGCGGTGACGTCGCCGGACGACGTCGGCGAGTGGCGCGAGCCGTTGAGCCCGATCCAGGAGGACTACACGCAGCTACCGGAGGACCTCCCGGACCGCCTGCCCACGTTCACCGACGAGCTCCTCGAGGGCGTGGACGATCCCCTCGATCAGGCCGCCCGGATCGAGGAGTTCCTCGAGCGTGAGAAGTCGTACTCCCTCGACGTGTCCCGGCCGAGCGGCGACATCGCGGACCAGTTCCTGTTCGAGATGGACAAGGGCTACTGCACCTACTTCGCCACCACCATGGTCGCGATGCTCCGCTCGGCGGACGTCCCCGCCCGGATGGCCGTCGGCTACGGCAACGGCCAGCAGGTGGCCGAGGATCGGTGGGTCGTCCGGGGCCTCAACTCGCACGCCTGGGTCGAGGTGTACCACCCCGACGCCGGCTGGGTCGCCTTCGACCCCACCCCGGCGTCGCCCCGGTCGAGCGCCCGAAACGACCAGGTCGACGACGCCCGGGACGACGACGTCCCCGGCGTCGACACCGACGAGTCGGTGGACCTGCCGTACGACAACGTCCCGACGCCCGAGGAGCCCCCCGGTGACGATAACGACACGAACGGCACGAACGACACCTCCGGGGATCCCGGGGACGATGCGGCGCCCGACGCCGGTGCCACGCCCACCAACGACACGATCCCGTCCGGCCTCGACCTCCAGGACTTCCTCGCCGACCGACCCGATGGCGACGACGAGCGCGAGAGCGCGCCGCCGATGCCCTGGGAGCGCCTCGGCCTGCTCGCGCTCGTCACCACGGGCGCGGTGACCGGCGCCTACCGCCTGCGACCGCGCCGACGGCTGCGACGCCAGCTGGCGATGCGCTGGCAGCGACCCACCGGCGATCCGGTTCGCGACGTCGAGCGGGCGCAGCGTCGCGTCGAGTGGGCGCTGGCGAAGGCGTACCGCCCCCGACGACCGTCGGAGACGCCCCGTGAGTACCGCCGGGTCCTCGAGGTCCTCGGCGCCGGCCCAGCGGTCGACCGGTTCTTCGCCGTGAACGAGCGGGTTCGCTACGGGGGCGAACACGACCGGACGCTCGCGGTCGAGGCGGTTGACCTGGCCGACGGCATCGTCGGTCACGCCGTGTGGCTCGGGGGCGACGTGACCCCCGGATGGGCCAGCTGATCCCCCCGATACCATTTTGTAACGGCTTCCCCTAGAACCGGGTCGTAATGCCGGAAGTCTGCTCGACGTGTGGGTTGCCAGACGAGCTATGCATCTGCGAGGACGTCGCCAGGGAGCGCCAGGAGCTCACCATCCGCGTCGACGAGCGTCGGTACGGGAAGGAGGTCACCATCGTCGAGGGCTTCGACCCCCAGGACGTCGACCTCGACACCCTCTCGTCCGAGCTCAAGTCCACGTTCGCCTGCGGCGGGACGGTCGAGGGGAACCAGATCGAACTCCAGGGGAATCACACCGACCGGATCGACGAGGTGCTTCGCGACCGGGGCTTCAACGTCTCCTGACGTTCCGTGGCTCACCCCCTCGCCTCGAGGTAGCCGTCGACCGCCGCCAGCAACAGGCCCGAGACCGAGGCGTCGTTGGCGGGTGTCGCCCGGGCGCGCTCGATGGCGCGCTCGCGCTCGATCAGGCGCACCTCGAGGAACTCGTTCGCGTCGCGCGCCGGCTCGCCCGCCTCGAGGTCCTCCGCCACGACGACCCCGCGTTCGTGCCGGAGGACCCCCGTGGCGACATCGTAGGTCTGCACGAGCTCGGCTCGGCCGGCGACGTACCCCGTCTCCTCGCGCAGCTCGCGGGTCGCCGCCTCGACGTGGGTCTCGCCCGCCTCGACGATCCCAGCCGGCAGCTCGAGGTGGTGCTGGCGGACGGTGGGGCGGTA
>JBKGZP010000029.1:0-21417 GCA_046543335.1 Halobacteriales archaeon | reverse complement strand
CCCGACGTCCGCGTCGAGCGCCGCGACGGTGCGGGTGGCGTCGTCGCGGACGAGGGCGATCGCCTCGGGTGCCCTGGCCACCCAGGCCGACAGGGGGTCGGGGACGGATCCCGTCACCGGCGTCACGGCCGCCGTCCCCCGCCCATCAGAGGACCACCCCGGCGGCGAAGAGCACGGCGTACGTGAGCGTGAGGCGGCCGACCGCCGAGAGGGCGCGGTTGAGCGCCTCGCCGTCGGTCGTCCGCAGCACGGGACGGGCGGCGCGCACGGCCAGCGGGATCGTGGCGAAGACGACCACGGTCGAGGGCGCCTCGGCGGTGACGGCGAACCAGACCGGCACGAGGTAGGCGATGACGAGCAGCGCGACGAACTCGACGCGGCTCCACCGACGGCCGAGGATGACCGCCAGGGTGCGCTTGCCAGCGGCGGCGTCCTCCTCGAGGTCGCGGACGTTGTTGACGACCAGGATGGCGGTCGTCAGCCCGCCCATGGCGAGGCTGGCGACGACGGCCTCGACGGCGATCGTTCCCGGTGGCGGCGCGACCGCGAGCGGGGTCGCGATGACGTCGGCCGCCTGGACGTAGTACGTCCCCACCACGGCGACGACGCCGAAGTAGACGAACACGAACAGGTCGCCCAGGCCGCGGTAGCCGTACGGCCAGGGGCCGCCGCTGTAGAGGAAGCCGAACGCGACGCTCGAGAGGCCGACGACGACGATGGGTACGCCGCCGACGTAGACGAGGTAGGCCCCGAGCAGGATCGCCGCGGCGTAGGCGACGATCGCCCCGGCGAGCACCCGCCGCGGGGGGAGCCACCCCGCGGCGGTCACCCGGGTGAAGCCCGCCCGATCGGGGGCGTCAACGCCGCGGACGGCGTCGGCGTAGTCGTTGGCGAAGTTGGTGCCGACCTGGATGAGCAGGGCGCCGACGAGTGCCGCGAGGGCTGGCAACGGCGAGAAGACGCCGTCGGCGTGGGCCACGGCCGTCCCGACGACGACGGGCGAGGCGCCCGCCGGCAGGGTGTGCACGCGCGCGGCGGTCCACCAGGCCCGCAGCGTGGTCCGGGCCGTGGCGTCGTCCATCGGCGCGACCTGTGCGGCGGGGTGCCGAAAGCGTTACGAGACCGGGTCCGCCTCGGGCTCGGTCGACGGCGACACCCGAGCGCCCCGCTCGGTGGCGTCGGCGACGAACCGCTCGACGGCGCTCGGGCGCCCGCGCACCGCGAGGCGGACGCGGTCGGTCCCGTAGGTGACGTCCGCGACGACGAGCTCGTCGTACGCCCGCGAGACCAACCGCATCGCGGCGTCGCCCTGGGCCATCTCGAGGTGGCGCTCGTCGGTGGGGAGGCGCTCGACGACGGCATCGATCAGGTCGTCGAGGTTGGTCCCCTCCCGGGCGCTGACGGGCACGACCTCGCCCACGTCGTCGCGCTCGACGATGGCCAGGCGCTCGGCGAGCTCATCGGCGTCGAGGCGGTCGACCTTGTTGCAGGCGACGACGATGGCCCCCGGCGAGACGTCTTGCTCCTCGAGGACGGCCCGGGCGACGCCGTAGCGTCGGCGCATGGTCGCCGGGTCGGCGCCGGCGTCGACGACGAGGACCACCACGTCGGCGGCGCCCGCCGCCGAGAGGGTCTCGCCGAAGGAGCGGATCAGCCAGTGCGGGAGGTCGTCGAGGTAGCCCACGGTGTCGACGCAAAGCGTCGGGCGCCCCCGCATCGTCGCGCGACGGGTGGTCGTCTCGAGGGTCTCGAACGGGCGGTCCTCGACGGCCGCCGCCGGGTCGATGTCGTCGGGGGTCGCGTCGAGGCGGTCGAGGTCGAGGTCGTCCGCCAGCCGGTGCAGCAGGGTCGACTTGCCGGCGTTGGTGTAGCCCGCGAGCGAGACGACGTCGAGGCCGTGGCGTCGCTGGCGCTCGCGGAGGCGGTCGGCCGGGTCGGGCATCGCGGCCAGGTCGCGCTCGAGGGCGGCGATCCGGTCGCGGAGGTCGTATCGACGCGAGCCCTTCTCGGCGAGTCGCGTCAGCGGGCTCTCGTCGGTGACCGCCTCGAAGCGCTCGAGCTCGTACCGCAGCGTGGCGAGTTCGACCTGCTTGCGCGCCCCCTCGTCGGTGGCCCCCTCGGCGAATATCTGGAGGACGAGCCGGTGGCGGTCGAACAGGTCCGCGTCCGGCGGGAGGGCATCGGCGATGGTGCGGTACTGGCCGGGGGCGACCGAGCCGTCGACGACGACGAGGTCGACGTCGTGCTCGTGGGCGCGATCGCCGAGCGTCGCGAGCTTGCCGCGACCGAGGAACGACCCGGGATCCTCGCGGCGGACCTGGGTGACCACGTCGACGACGGTGTAGCCGGCGGCCTCGGTCAGGTGGCGGATCTCCGCGGTGTCGACCGGCGGGCGGTCGACCCGCTTGGCGACGATGGCGGTTGCGGTGGATGCTGGCATGGGGGTGGTCGGACGGCGGCGGGGGATCGATCTCCCGGTGCGAACCCGTCGCTCGCGACGGGGCCTCTAGAGGGGGCGGGCGACCGAACGACATCGCTTGGCCGTGCCGCCGGGACGGGCGCCGAGTCGGTCCGGTCGTCCGCGTCAGAAGGAGCTGGTCTCCATCGGCCTTCGACTCGGCCCACTCGGGCCGGCCTCAAAAACGTTGCGTGCGAACCGGTGTGGAGGCGATCTCTTGCCCGGCGACCGCCCCCGTCAGTACCGCCATGGGTAGTCCTCGAAGCGTGGTTCGCGGTTCTCGACGAACGCATCGCGGCCCTCCTGCGCCTCGTCGGTCTGGTAGAACAACCGCGTGGCCTCGCCCGCGAACAGCTGCTGACCGACGAGGCCGTCGCTGTCGAGGTTGAACGCGTACTTGAGCATCCGGACGGCCGTCGGACTCTTCGCGTTGATCTCCGCGGCCCACGCGATGGCCTCGGCCTCGAGGTCGTCGTGGTCGACGACGGCGTTGACCATACCCATGTCGGCGGCGGCCTCGGCGTCGTACGCCTTGCCGACGAAAAAGATCTCGCGGGCCCGCTTCTGTCCGACCTGGCGGGCCAGGTAGGCCGACCCGAAGCCGCCGTCGAAGCTGCCGACGTCGGGATCGGTCTGCATGAACCGCGCGTGCTCCCGGCTGGCGAGGGTCAGGTCGCACACCACGTGGAGGCTGTGGCCGCCGCCGACGGCCCAGCCGGGCACGACGGCGATCACGGGCTTGGGCATGTGCCGGATGAGGCGTTGCACCTCGAGGACGTGCAGGCGGCCGATGTCGGCGGCCCGCTCGTCGTCGCGGCGGTAGTCGTAGCCCGCGCTGCCGCGGATCGACTGGTCACCGCCGGCGGAGAACGCCCAGCCGCCGTCCGTCGGGGAGGGGCCGTTGCCGGTCAGCAAGACGCAGCCGACGGCCGTCTGGCGGCGGGCGTGGTCGAGGGCGTCGTACAGCTCGTCGACGGTCTCCGGCCGGAAGGCGTTGCGCACCGCGGGGCGGTCGAAGGCGACGCGCACGGTGTCGCCGCGCTCGTGGCGGTGGTAGGTGATGTCCTGGTAGGTGTCGCCGTGGACTGGCTCCCAGACCGCCTCGTCGAAGATGGCCGAGACCATGCGCGCCATCGGGGTCGGCGCCACCAAAGAGGTTCCTCACCGCGGCGGACCGCGGTACGTCGCCGACCCGAAGCCGATCGCCGGCCAGAAGACGAACGCCAGGACGTACAGGCCGACGGCGTCGACGAGGCCGCCGTCGAAGGCGCGGGCGACGTCGTATAGCACGAGGAACCAGACGACGAGGTTGACGCCCGGCACGAGCAGGAGCAGCACCCACCACGCCGGTCGGCCCGCGAGCTGGACCAGGACGTACAGGTTGAGGACCGGGACGACGGCCGCCCAACCCGGTCGATCGGCCTTCCGGAACGCCTGCCACATGCCGGCGACCGGAAGGCCGACGACGACCAGGAGGAGGACGACGGAGAGGACCCCGACGACGAGCGACCCGAGCTGGAGGGCGTGGACCGGGACGGTCATCGGTGGGGGATACGCGACATGGCTTTGGTGGCCGTTTCGTCGTCCGATTCGAGCTTACCCCGCGACGCGCTCGATGCCCTGCTGTTCGAGCTCCCAGTCGAGGTACTCGTATAGTTTCTCCTCGAAGTCTCCGTATTCAAGGCCCAG
Organism: Halobacteriales archaeon; assembly: GCA_046543335.1. Classification (GTDB taxonomy): domain Archaea; phylum Halobacteriota; class Halobacteria; order Halobacteriales; family SKSH01; genus CAZCYF01. The sequence continues at coordinate 17,270 of JBKGZP010000029.1, read as the reverse complement.
CTCCTCCCTCGCCTTCGAGTTGTCCACGCGGGTCTCGATCCGACCGAGCAGGCGCATCATCTCGGGTTCCAGCCCGGACGGCGGTCGTTTGAGCCACTCGGTCGGTTTGAGTACGGCCGCGAGCAGGGAGAACCACATCGGCGAGACCCTCCGCGGCATCGGTCGACCGACGTAGTCCGCGGCCCGTTCGATGATGTCGGTGAGGTTTCGAGCCTCCCGGGCGGTGATGTACGACTCACCCGGCTCGCCGCGGTCCATGGCGGCGACGTGCCCCTCGACCACCTCGTCGACGAAGTCGAACGGGTGGTAGAAGCGAGACGGTAGCATCGGGAGGTCGCCGTCGAGCCAGTCGATGAACACCCGACGGGTCGGGCTGTTGGGCCTGTCGCCGATGCCGAGGACAGCGCCCGGATGGATGATGACCAGGGGCAAGCCGTCGTCGAGCATGGGCTCGGCGACCTCGTAGTGGGCGCGCCACTTCGTCTCGTGATAGACGCTGATGCCCGGTGGGTCCGGGTCGTGGTCCTCGTCGACCGGGTCGGAGCCGGTGTCGCCGAAGACGGCGATCGTGCTCGTGTACACGCCCTTCGGTACGCCGAGGTCGTCCATGACCTCGAGGACGTTCCGGGTGCCCTCGACGTTGATCGCCTCGACCCGGTCTGCGTGCGTCGGCCCCGGACCGATGTTGTACCACGCCGCCATGTGGAAGACGCCGTCGACCCCGTCCATCGGGTCGCGAAGCGTATCGGGCTCGAGGATGTCGCCCTCGACGACCTCGACCGCGTCGGGGAGGTGCCCCGCGTTTGCCCGGTCGCGCGTCAGGGCGATCACGTCGTGACCTCCGTCCACGAGGCGCTCGACGACGTTCGTCCCGATGAAACCGGTCCCCCCGGTGACGAAGTACTCCATGCGGTTGCCATGCCATAAGGTGACAAATAGCTTCGCCCAGACAGGTCGTGTCGACCCCCTCGTCGGCCGTTACAGCTTTTCCTGGGTGTCCTCGGCGAGTTCCTCCATCCGCTTGCCGAGGCGGCCGGCGCTCGAGAACTCGTCGTCGCTCATGGCGGTCGCGAGGGAGTTGCCCAGGACGAACACGGCGTGCTTGTGCTCGCTCTTCGACTTGTGGACGTCCTGTGGGGTGACGTCGAGCTCCTCGTACTGCTCGAACAGCGTCGGGTCGACGTCGGCGCGGTCGCGGAAGTGTCGCATGATGGTGACCATCTGCTCGTGCAGCTCCAATAGCTCGTCCTTGTGCATCCTGGCCACGACTAGGCGCTACTCGAACCATAAGAATTACTCCGAATCATGGCACGTCGGCGCACGGGAAACCGAGGCGCGGGGCCGAGGGCTCAGACGTCGGTCGGCTGGGTGTACCCCGCGAGGTCTCCCTCCTTGGGGAACCACGCGAGGCGGTGCTCGGCGGTCAGGTGGATCGAGACGGGCTCGTCGAGGTCGACCTGGTCGGAGTGGTTGTGCAGGCACTCGACCGTGTCGCCCCCCTCGAGCTCGACCCGGTAGAGGATCGATGGGCCGAGGTAGCGCCGGTAGCTCACGCGACCGTCGGCTCGCTCCGGCGGCGCCGACAGGGCGGTGATGTCGTCCGGGCGCACGAGGACGTCGAGCTCCGTGTCGGCGTACGCCGGAGACAGGCCGTGGATCTGCTCGGTCGGGATCGGCCCGATGCCGGTCTCGACGACGTCGCCGTCGACGCGCCCCGGGAGGAAGCTCGCGTGGCCGAGGAAGTCGGCGACGAAGCGCGATCGAGGCTGCTGGAAGACGGCCTCGGGATGGCCGATCTGCTCGAGGTGTCCGTCGCACATGACGCCGACGCGGTCGGCGATCGACATCGCCTCCTCCTGGTCGTGGGTGACCGAGATGGCGGTGACGCCGGCGGCTTTGAGGATGCGTCGGACGTCCTCACGCATGCGGACCCGCTGGGACTCGTCGAGGTTCGAGAAGGGCTCGTCGAGCAGGATCACCGACGGCTCGGGTGCGAGCGAGCGCGCGAGGGCGACGCGCTGGCGCTGGCCGCCGGAGAGCTCGTCGGGGCGGTCGTCCTCGTAGCCGGTCAGGTCGACCAGCTCGAGGAGCTCGGCGACGCGGTTCGCCCGCTCGGCCGTCGGCGTGCCGTTGAGCCCGAAGGCGACGTTCTCGGCGACGGTCATGTGGGGGAACAGCGCGAAGTCCTGGAAGACGATGCCGACGTCGCGGTGCTCGGGTCGCACCGACCGGTCGGGCGTCGCGACGACCTCGTCCTCGAGGACGATCCGCCCGGCGTCCGGGCGCTCGAGGCCGGCGATGAGGCGAAGCGTCGTCGTCTTGCCGCAGCCGCTCGGGCCCAGCAGCGTCAGGAGCTCGCCCGCCTCGACCGCGAAGGAGAGCTCGCGGACCGCGGTGGTGTCGCCGTAGGCCTTGGCGACGCCCTCGACGGAGAGGATCGCCTCGCCGTCGAGGTCCTCCGGCGCCTGGGTGACCGGTTCCGTGGCCATGGTGTGGCGAGCGCGGGGCCGCGTCGTGCCGGGTGAACCTACGCCACCGGGCACTTTTAGGGTTTCCTAAACCGTCGAGCGGGTCGACGCCTCGAGGGGGTCGTCCACGCGGAGGAGCGCACCGCCGTCGGGGTGGCCCTCGACGCCGACTTCGACCCCGAAGGCCTCGATGACCGCGGCGTTGGTGCGGACGTGGTCGGTCATTGCCGGGGCGGAGACGACACCGCCGCCGAGCGCCAGCGGCACGAGCAGCTGGTCGGCGAGGTGGTGATCGACGGCCCCCGCGCCGTCGTCGAACGCGACGAACGCCTCGGCCGCCTCGGCACCGACGACCTCCGCCGGCGTGCCGCGCTCGCCGAGGGCGTCGAAGCCGGCGACGCCCCCCTCGTACCGGGCCACGAGCAGGACGCTCGTGCCGGGACAGGCCGTCTCGACGTAGCGAACCTCGGTGCGCGCGATGGCGGTGGCGTGCGCATCTAGTGCCTCGCGGAGGCCGTCGCGCTGGCGCTCGGCCACGTCGGCGTCCGCGAGGTCCTCGCTCGCCTTCGAGTACACCTCGAGCTGGCGGAGCTCGCCGCGGTCGACGACCTTGAGCGGCCTCGGCTCGGCCGGGCGCACCGCGAGGGTGGCCCGACCACCGCCGACGGGGTAGAAGCCCGACCGCTTTACCGCGATGGCGGTGTCGTGCCCCGCACGCTCGAGCATCGGCACCTTCACGCGGCGCTGGTAGCCGATCGTCGGCGACCACCGGACGTCGGTCCCGCCGGTGGCGGTCACGCGGATCGGCTCCGTCGCGGCCACCCCGAGGGGCAACACGGTCTCGAACAACAGCGGGAGGCTGCCAGCGGTCTCGAGGTCGATGTCGACCGACCCAGCGGGCGCGTCTCGCGGTTCGAGGGTCACCTCGGTCGACCCGACGGTATCGCCGGTCACGTCGGCGCCGGTGAGCTCGGCGAGCACGCCCGTCGCGGCCCGGTGCTGGGGGCGGAGGCCGGGCTTCGGTCGCTCGCTGCGGACGTTCTCGACGGTGACGGGCGCCCCCGTGATACCAGCCAGCGTGAGGGCGCTGCGGAGGATCTGCCCGCCGCCCGCTGAGCCGTCGATCGTGGGCACTGGCGAGGGTGACGGCGCCCCGGGATTAGGTCGTATCGGTGGCGAACCGACCGGACTGACCCCACGGGGGCCGCTCGGGGGTCGAATCGCCGGAATCCGGATCGGCGCAACCCCATCCGGTAGGCGGGTGCCATCCGGTCCCCGCGGTCCAGCGGCCCGTCCGGGGATCGACCCGGAACCGTCGCTCCGCGACCCCCGCGAACGCGGTCCCCTACTCCTCGACCCACCGCACGGCGCCGTCGTCCCGCTCGACCGTCCCCGCCGCGCGCCACCGCTCGACGACGCGGTCGAGGCCCTCCCGGTAGGTCGCGAGCGTCGGCTCCCACCCCGTTGCCTCGCGGAACCGGGTGGCGTCCGTCGGCATCGGTCTCGAGATGAGATCCGTCGCGGTGGGCCCCAGGAGGAACCTCGCCAGCCAGGCCGGGAGGCGGGGACCGGGTTTCGAGGCGTCCAGCCGGTCGGCCAAAGCGACAAGGAAGTCGTCGAGGCCGACGGGCTCCTCGTCGACGACGTGGAACAGCCCCGAGACCTCTGCCTCGACGGCCGCCACGAACGCGGCCGCAGCGTCGGTCGGGTGGATCCGCGAGAGGGCACCGCAGCGCCGTCCGAGAAGCCCCCGACCGACGATCGGCTGGCGACCCGACAGCAGGTTGCTCGCCAGCGTCCGGGTGGTCGCATCGTCGTGGCTGTAGAACAGGCCGAGGCGAAGGACCGTCGCGGCCGGCCCGATCTCCCCCTCGAGCAGCAGGCGCTCGACCTCGGCCGCGCCGGCCGTCGACCGGTCGGGGTGGCGCGGCGCCGTCTCGTCGTATCGACCGCCATCGGGCTGGCGCGCCACCCAGACGACGCTCGGGAACAGCACCCGGTCGAGGTCGTCGCCGGCGGCGAGGAGGTTGCGCATCCCCTCGACGCGGATCCGGTCGTTGCGGGCCCACGCCTCCGGGTCGGGTTTGGTCTCGGTCGGGATCGCCGTCGCGGCGTGGACGGCGACGTCCACGTCGGCCACCACGTCGGCGAGAGAGGATCGGTCCAGGACGTCGCCACGGTTCGGCGTGCCGCCGTGGGCTTCGACGGTCGCGGCGCCGACGTCGTCACGCACCAGGCCGAGCACCTCGTGGCCGGCATCGTCGAACGCCTCGACGAGGCGTCGTCCCAGGACGCCGGTGGCACCGGTGATCGCGACGCGCATACCTCGGCTCGGCTCGCTGGTCGGTTTACGATTTCCGGTCCGGGTCGATCGGCGGCCGGGGCGGTCGGACCGTGGCGACGACCCGCGGTGGAGGCGTTGCTGAGTGCTGCCCCGGAACTTGGGCCCTCTCGCGAGCGGGCCCGGTTCATCCGGTACTCGAGGGGGTGCGAGGCGGGTCGCGCCGACCGGGGCGTGATTCGCCGATCCCCACCGCCGGCTCGAGTCGACGCGCCCAGGACGCGGGCCGCGGTCTCAGCGCCGCTCGTCGACCGGGTCGATCAGGATGACCGCCTCGCCGTCGACCACGCGGTCGCCGTCGGCGGTGTCGATCGTCGTCCGCAGTCGGTACCGATCCCCGCCCAGGGCCTCGAGGACCTCGACCGTGGCGGTGACCTCGGAGCCGATCGGTACCGGCGCGAGGAACTCGAGGTCCTGCTGGAGGTAGATGCTCAACCCGGGCAGGCGCGCCAGGGCGGCGGAGATCATCCCCGAGACGAGCGTCCCGTGGACGATCGGCCCGCCGAATCGGGTTCGACCGGCGAAGGTCTCGTCCAGGTGGAGGCGGTTCGTATCGCCGCTGATGCGGGCGAACGCCTCGACGTCGTCGCGAGAGAGGTGCTTGGTGAAGGTCACGACGTCACCGACCTCGATGTCGGCGCGGTCCTCGACGGTCCGGCTGTGCGACCAGTCGGCCCGCTCGTACGTCACCGATGGGATGGTCGCGGGCACGTCGAGGTCGTCCTCGACCGCCGACCGGGTGGCGGCCGAGGTCGCGTGTACGGGTGCGAGCAAGGCGTTGTTGGCGGCGCGTACCCCCCGCATGGCCGAGGTGGCCATGTGGCGCCAGGATCGAAGGAACGCGGCGGGGTCGTCGAACCCCTCCGCCCCGCGGGTGGCCATGGACTGGGGTAACGATAAGTCCCTTTTGAAGGTACCGACTTCGAGGCGGCGTCGGACGGGGGTCCCCCCGGTGTGAGTATATGGATGCCAATAGTTGGTAATGATTGGTATTCAAGGGGAAGGTTTATTCGTCCCCCGCGCATAGACACGGCCGATGACCGACGACGACGCCGTGGCGTTCCCCCCTGCGGAGTTCGCCAAACAGTTCCTCGCCGCCGGCGAGGACGCCGCCGAGATGCAGCGCCAGTGGCTCCGTCAGATGACCGAGTTCGGTGGCATGAGCGGCGACGGCCTCGGGCCGACGCCCCTGCAACTCGGTACGGCGACGTTCAAGACGCGCGTGCAGTCGAACGGGCGCATCTCGATCCCCGAGGCCGAGCGCGAGGCGCTCGACATCGCCGAGGGGGACATCGTCCAGGCGGTCGTCATCCCGGTCAAGCGAAACCGCGAGTGACCCAATCATGAGTACACAGCTATCCAACCCCATCGCATCGATGTTCGACTTCCACCGCACGGTCGTCGAGCAGAATCAAGCCCTGATCCACGACACCCTCGAGGCGCAGCGGTCGTTCTTCGAGTCGATGGACCAGAGCACCCAGACCTGGCAGTCGATCACCGAGCAGAACGTCGCGTTCGCGCGATCCCTGACGGCAACCACCTTCGACAACATCGAGTCGATGACCCCCGCCGAGGTCGAGGGCCTCGAGGAGGCCCGCGCGACGGTCGAGGAGCGCCTCGACCAGATCGAGTCCGCGAGCGAGGAAGCCATCGTCACCTCCGAGGAGACCCTCGAGGAGGGTACCTCGGCCTTCAGCGAGTTCGTCGAGAGCTACGTCGAGGCACTCGACGCCGCCGTCGAGGCCTACCTGGCCGCGATGGAGGACCTCGAGAGCTCGACCGACACCGTCGCCGAGTCGATCGACGTCGAGTAACCCCCTCGCGCCACAACCCCACGCTATTTGGGCGCGAGCCACCTATCGCCATCCGATGAGTCAACCGAATCCCGAGGCGTACGCCGAGGAGTTCCGCGAGCAGTTGCTCGACGGCCTCGAGCGCAACCTCGAGGCGCAGTCGCGCTTCCTGCGGGCCTGGTCGGACGCGATCGAGCGATCGACGGACGACGACTACGTCTCCGCCGGCGCGGAGGGCATGGCGAACGCCTACGGCGTCTGGCTCGAGGCCACCGAACGCATGGCCGAGCGCGCCACGCGCGCCGCCGCGGGCGATCCCGTCGAACCGGCGGAGTTCCGGGACATCTGGCTTCGCGCGGCGAACGACTCGCTGCAGGAGCTGATGGGGACGGAGGCCTTCGCGCGGCTGACCGGCCAGAGCGTCTCCTCCGCGCTCGACCTCCAGCGCCAGACCGACGAGGCCGTCCAGGACGCCCTCGAGAACATGGGCTTCGCCACCGCCGGTCACGTCGAGGAGGTCGGCACCCGGCTGGTCGAGCTCGAGCGCCGACAGCACGACGTCGAGCGGACGCTCCGGGAGCTCCGCGACCACCTCGAGGAGGCATGAGCTCCGACGCCGACCGCTGGGCCTCCGCCCGGACGCCGTTTCACGTCGCGGCGGCCGCGTTCGAGGCCGCCACCGAGTCGGTCCAGAAGGCCGCGGGCGCCCCCGAGGCCGCGGAGACGTTCGTGACCGTCGAGGTGGGCGAGACCCCGAGCGAGGTCGTCTACGAGGAGAACAAGCTCGCGTTGCACCGGTACGAGCCCCCCGACGGCGTCACGCAGGACGTCCCCATCCTGGTCGTCTACGCCCTGATCAACCGACCGTACATCCTCGACCTCCAGCCGGACCGGAGCGTGGTCCGCCAGCTGCTCGACGCCGGTTTCGAGGTCTTCCTCATCGACTGGGGCGAGCCCTCCCGCCTCGACACCGAGCTCGGCCTGGCCGACTACGTCGACCGGTACATCGACAACTGCCTCGAGGTGGTGCGCGACGAGGCCGACGTCGACCGGGTGAACGTGCTCGGCTACTGCATGGGCGGCACGATGAGTGCCATGTACGCCGCCCGGTACCCCGAGAAGGTCAACGCGCTCGGGCTCATGGCGGCGGGGCTCTGCTTCGAGGGTACCGGTGGCATCCTGGAGCTGTGGGGCGAGGCCGAGCACTTCGACCCCGAGGCCGTCACCGACACGTACGGCAACGTCCCCTCGGACTTCCTGGATTTCGGCTTCGCGCTGATGGACCCGGTCGACAACTTCGTCACGAAGTACGTGACCCTCCTGGACAACCTCGACGACGATGACTTCGTCGAGAACTTCGCCCGGATGGAGCGCTGGCTCGGCGACGGCATCGACGTCGCCGGACGGGCGTACGTCGAGTTCCTCCGGTGGCTCTACCAGGAGAACCGGCTCCACCGCGGCGAGCTCGAGCTCGACGGCGAGGTCGTCGACCCGGGGGCGATCGACATGCCCGTGCTCCAGATCATCGGCGAGTACGACCACCTCATCCCGCCGGACTCGAGCAAGCCCTTCACCGAGGTCGTCGGTGCCGAGGACACCGAGGTCCTCGAGTTCTCGACGGGCCACATCGGCCTGTCCGTCTCGGGGCGGTCGCACGCCGAGCTCTGGCCGCAGGTGACCGACTGGTACGCCGCGCGGTCGGCGGCGTCCGATCCCACCGAGGCGTTGCAGGCGATCGACGGCATCGGCCCGACGTACGCGAGGCGCCTCGTCGACGCCGGCGTCGACTCCATCGAGCTGCTCGCGGCGGCCGACCCCGAGGCGCTCGCCGACGACGTCGGCATCTCGGCCTGGCGACTCGAGGGCTTCGTCGAGGCGGCCGCCGAGTCGGTCGAATAACCGGCAAGGACAACCCTTATCTGGCCGCTCGGCGTTGGTCGCCAGTTGCACCCGACGCCAACCGGCGTCGACGCGGTCAGCCATGTCCCACCCTGCCCCCCTCGCCGACCGGACCTGCCTCGTCACCGGCGCCTCCCGCGGCATCGGTGCGGCCATCGCGACCCGTCTCGCCGAGGACGGCGCGGAGGTCGCGGTCAACTACAAGTCCTCGCTCGAGAGTGCGGAGCAGACGGCCGAGGCGATCCGCGACGCCGGTGGCCACGCCGTCCCCGTCGAGGCGAACGTCGCCGACCGCGACGCGGTCGCCGCCATGGCCGACGCCGTCCACGACGAGTTCGGCACGGTCGACGTCCTCGTCAACAACGCCGGCATCAACGCCGACCGCCGCTTCGACCGCATGCGCGAGTCCGACTGGCAGAACGTCATGGACGTCAACCTCTCCGGGGCGTTTCACTGCACGGACGCCTTCTACGAGGACCTGGTCGGGAGCGACCACGGCCGGTTGATCAACATCTCGAGCATCGTGGGGCAACACGGCAACTACGGCCAGTCGAACTACGCGGCGACGAAGGCCGGGCTGATCGGCTTCACGAAGGCGATCGCGAAGGAGCTCGGTCGGTACGAGACGACGGCGAACTGCGTCGCACCGGGCTTCACCCTCACCGACATGGTCCGCCGCCTCGACGAGGACATCCAGGAGCGCATCCGGAGCAAGATCACCCTCGGTCGGTTCGCCGAGGTCGAGGAGGTCGCCGGCGTCGTCGCGTTCGTCGCGGGGCCGGACGCCTCGTACGTCACCGGCGAGGTCCTCACCGTCGACGGCGACACGGCGCTGTGAGCTGAGCGATCCTCGGTTGGCACCAGACGAGACGCTCCCGAGTCGTCGCCATGAGCCGGCTCAATACGCTTGGGGCTTCCATTCGCGCTGTACGATATTAACCAAATTGTTAATACGATACGCCTTTAACATACTGACAGGATGTCGGCCGACAAACGGATCCCGGTCTCGGAGGAGACTCGGAACGAGCTTCACAACCTCAAGAAGCCCGGGCAGACCTACGACGAGTTGCTCTCCGAACTGGCACAACTGCAGAGACGGAAGGACCTCGAACGACGGTTTTCCGAGCTTGAAGCGCAGGATGCAGATGATTTGAGTCAGCTGGACGATGTCTGAGTATGCCGTTTTGCTCTCCGACGAGGTCGTCGAATTTCTCGACGTTGCCGACGAAAAGACGGAACGGATATGCAAGGAGAAGGTAGGCTATCTCGCGAATCACCCGTATCCAGGAACCGGACGAGGCGAGAAGGAGACGCTGCCCATCGATGGACAGCGAGACTGGTACCGGTTGCACATCTCACGGACCTGGACGGCGTTTTACACGATCTTGGAGGAGGATGACGAGGTACGGGTGCTGGAAATCGTGTCCATCGATGAAGCCCACAAGCGCTACGGGTTCTAGCGAATCCATCGAGTCATTGTCGAGGCATGGAACTTCCCCAGTTCGGGGAGTCTCGATTGTCGATCGGTTCGGGTAGCGGCGATAGATGAGGGGTGTTCGATATGTCGAGTTACATGGGTGAATAAACTACTCATATACTCTCCCCCGGTTGCGATCCAGCATCCGTGGCCGAGGCCGTCCGATGCAAACGGAGCCTATTACTGCCCCCGGCGAGGCCACCACCGCATGGACGACGTCGCCTGCATCGCCACGTCGATGACGGACTTCGGCCAGCGCGACGAGTGGGTCGTCGACCTCGCCGTCGAGGCCGCCCTCGCCTGTCTCGAGGGAACGCCCGTCGCGCCCGCGGACCTCGACCACGTCTACCTGGCGAACATGGCCAGCGGCGAGTTCGAGGGCCAGACCGGCGTCGTGAACGCCCTCATGGACGACGTCGGGGCGACCGGTGCCTACGGTGCCCGCGTCGACCAGACCTCGGCCTCCGGCGGCGCCGGCATCTACGCCGCCGCGCAGTCCGTCGCCAGCGGTGCGAGCGAGCTCACTCTGCTCGTCGGCGCCGAGAAGATGACCAACCGGACGACGCCGGAGGCGACGGACGTCATCGCCTCGCTGACGCACCCGGCGGAGTACAAACACGGCGTGACACTGCCGAGCTTTGCGGGCCTGGCCGCGCGCGCCTACTTGGAGAAATACGACGCCCCACGCGACGCGCTCGCGCGCGTCGCCGTCAAGAACCACCGCCACGGCGTCGACAACCCCCACGCGCAGTTCCGCAAGGCGGTCGACCTCGAGATGGTGCTCGAGAGCCCCATCGTCGCGGACCCGCTCCGGCTGTACGACTTCTGCCCGATCACGGACGGCTCGGCCGCGGCGCTGTTTTGCGCGCCCGAACTCGCAGCCGAGCTCGTCGACGACCACACCGTCATCACCGGCATCGCCGGTGCGAGCGACACCCACGTGGTCCACGAGCGCGACGACCCGACGCACATGGCCGCGGTCGCGACGAGCGCGGATCGCGCCTTCGAGCGCGCCGGGCGCACGCCGGCCGACGTCGACGTCGCCGAGCTCCACGACATGTTCACCATCCTCGAGGTGCTCCAGACGGAGGCAATCGGCTTCTTCGAGCCCGGTCGGGGGTGGGCGGCCGTCGAGGCGGGCGTGACCGACCGCGAGGGCGAGCTCCCGATCAACCCCTCCGGCGGGCTCAAGTCGAAGGGTCACCCCCTCGGCGCGACCGGCGTCGCCCAGCTCGAGGAGGTCCACCGCCAGCTGCTCGGCGATGCCGGTCCCCGGCAGGTCGACGCCGACGTCGGCCTCGCGTGCAACGTCGGCGGCTTCGGCAACTGCGTCACGACGACCCTCCTGGAGGTGGGCGCATGAGCCTCGAGGCCTCCCGCTGCGAGAACGGCCACCTCCACTACCCCCGCCACAGCCGGTGTCGCGACTGCGGCGGCGAGGTCGTCGAGGCGGTCGACCTGACCGAGCGCGTCGGCGAGGTCGTGACCTGGACGGTCGCCACGTCGGTCCCGCCGGGCGTGCGCGAGCCGAACCCGCTGGCGATCGTCGCCTTCGACGTCGACGGCGACGGGGTGCGCGTCATCGGGGGACTGACGACGACGGCGGTCGAGACGGGCGACCGCGTCGAGGCGGTCCACGTCGACGAGCTACGCGACCCCGCGGCGGGCATCCGCGTCGCCGCGTCGCAGGCGTGGGACGGCTACCGGTTCCGGCCGGTGATCGAGTAAAGGCAAGGCCTATACTTGGGCTCGACCGGCCCTTCGGACATGCCTCCCCACCTCGGTCGTCGGGCCTTCCTCGCCGCCGTCGGCACGAGCGCCGTCGCGGGCTGCCTCCTCGACGACGACGGCGACGACGACTACGGGTGGACGCCCTTCGGCGAGCTCGAGCGCGAGGTGCCGGCGCTCGGTGCCACCGACGAGGCCCCCACCGACGACGTCGACGTCGAGACGGTCCTCGAGGACCTCTCCATCCCGTGGGACCTCAGCTTCGCCCCGGACGGCTCGCTCTACCTCACCGAGCGCACCGGTCGGGTGCGTCGCCACGTCGACGGGGAGCTCGAGACGGTCGTCGAGCCCGACGACCTCGTCCCGACCGGCGTGGCCAAGGAGGGCTGGTGGGTCGAGGGCGCCGAGGGTGGCCTGCTCGGCGTCGCCGCCTCCCCCGCGACCGACCACCTCTTCGTCTACTACACCGCGGAGGTCGACGGCGACGTGCGCAACCAGGTCGTCCGGTACGACCGGCGTGCCACCGACGTGGCGTCGACGGCGACGGCCATCGTCGACGACATCCCCACCGCCGACGAGGTGGGCGACCCGCTCGTGCACAACGGCGGTCGCCTCGCGTTCGACGCCGAGGGCTACCTCTGGATCACCACCGGCGACGCGCAACGGCCCGAGACCGCTCGCGACCCGAGCGCGCTCAACGGCAAGCTGCTTCGCGTCGACGAGGACGGCGAGCCCGCACCGGACGCCCCGGACCACGACGGCGACGACCGCGTCGTCACCGGCGGCCACCGCAACCCCCAGGGGCTCGTCTGGCTCGACGACGAGACGGCGTTCTACACGGAGCACGGTCCGACGATGCGCGACGAGATGGCCCTCGTCTACCCCGGTGGCGACTACGGCTGGGACGAGGTCCGCGGCCGTCCGGGCGACGAGGAGTACGCGGCCTACGCCGACCACCCGGACGTGGTGCCCCCGCTCGTGCACAACCACGGCTCGACGTGGGCGCCCTCGGGCGCGACGCTGTACACCGGGGACGCGCTGCCGAGCTGGCGCAACCGCGTCGTCGTGGGCAGCCTCGTCGGGCAGCGCGTCCTCGTCGTGACGCTGTCCCGACCGGACGAGGCGGTCCCCGCCGGCGGCGAGACGTTCGACGCCGACTGGCTCGCCGACGCGTACACCGCGACGGTCCACTCGCGCCTGGTCGACGAGCTCGGCCGGGTGCGCCACCTCGAGCAGGGCCCCGACGGCGCGCTCTACGCCATCACCTCGAACTGGGACGGCCGCGCGGCGGATCCCTTCCCGCTCGACGCGGACGACCGACTCGTGCGGCTGCAGTCGGATCAGTAGGCGACCTCGCCCGTCGCGCGATCGAACGCGACGATGACGACCGCCCCAGCGACGGCCGAGCCGGCGATCGCGACCCACCACCAGATCGGCTCGCGCGTCGCGTCGAGCACCTCCGCGACGGGCACGCGCAGCCCGCCGACCATGAGACTGATCAGGACGATCAGCGTGGCCTCTCGCGCGCGATCGAGCGCGCGGTCGACGGCCCGAGCGACCGTGAGCACGCCGAGCGTCGCGCCCAGGAGGAAGACGACCACCGGCGGCGTCACCTCGAGCGGGTCGACCGACGCGTCGGTCAGGCCCGCCGCCGCGAGGAGCATGTCGACGAACGCGTTGAGCGTGCCGACCATGTACTCGTACTGCCCCATGGCGACGAGCAGGAACGACCCCGATACCCCGGGGAGGACGAGCGCGGTCACGGCGACGGCCCCGGCGACGAAGACGACGGGGAGGGCGTGACCGACGCCGTCGGCGGCGAACCCGCTCAGGACGAACGCGACGACCGCCGCGAGGGCGGCGAGGCCGAGGCGCGCGGGCGTGTCGAGGGCGACGTGGCCGTACAGCAGCCACGCCGAGGCGAGGATGAGCCCGCCGAAGAAGGCGTACGTCAGCCCCGGATACGCGACGAGCACGTGCTCGATGCCGCGCGCGAGCGTGACCACCATCGCAGCCATGCCGATGCCCAGCGCGAGCAGGAACGGCACGTCCATCTCGCGGAGTTCCGCGGCGAAGGCCCGCCGACCCGACGCGGTGTGCACCCGCGGGAGGTGTCGCAGCGCGCGCGGGTGCAACGACGCGATCGCGCCGATCAGCCGGTCGTAGATGCCCGCGACGAGCGCGATCGTCCCGCCGCTGACGCCGGGGATGACCTCCGCGACGCCCATGGCCATCCCCGTCGAGACGATGCGCAGCGTCTCGCGCATCGCCCCGCGGTCAGCCACCCTCGTCGGCCTCGACGGTGATGGTCACCGTCTCGGTGCCGGCGAGCGTCTGGACGGCGAGGTCGACCTCGCCGGGCTCGGTGAGGGTCCCGCTGAGGGTGACGGTGTCCGACTCGTCCGGCTCGAGCGTCAGGTTCTCGTAGCGGTCGATCTCCTGCTCACCCGCGAAGAGCCCGACGTCCTGGGTGTCCTCCTCCTCGCCGGTGTTGGTGATGGTCGCGCCGACCTCGAAGCTCTCGTTGACGGTGGCGTTCTCGGGGGCGTCGATGTCGTCGATCTCGAACGTCGCCGGGCGGACGAAGTCGACGCCGACCTCCTCGCCCTCGTAGACCGCCTCCTCGGGCACCTCGACCTCGGCCCGCTCGTCGGGCGTCACGCCGAAGTCGATCAGCCCGGGCTGCTCCGTCGAGAGCACCTCGTAGGTGCCGTTGGCGACGACGTCGGTGTCGGTGTAGCCGTCCTCCGGGCCGAGGTCGTTCGTCGTCGCGTACGGGACCGTCACCGACCAGTCGCCGTCATCGTCGGGCTCGACGAGGCGCTGGTAGGTGAACGTGCGGTTCGCGTTCGTCTCGAGCGTGGCGCGCGCGACGACGGTGTTGTTGACGTCCTCGACGGTGCCCGAGAGCGTCGCGCCCTCGACGCGCTCGAAGGTCTTCACCGAGGCGAACACCCCCGCGTCGTAGAACGCGTACCCCTCGAGCCCCTGGATCTCGGAGATGTTACCGGCGCCGGCCTCCTGGCGCAGCAGCTGGTCGACGCCGGCGAGCTGCTCCCAGCCGGGTTGCAGGCGCAGCGAGTCGAGCACGCGCAGCTCCTCGCCGCGGGACATCCCGCCGACGATGGAGAACTGCTCGGTCTCGTGGACCAGGCGGTAGTGATCGAGCCCGTTGGCGTCCTCGCGGTACAGCCGGTTGACCATCGAATCGCGGTACGCGTCGTTGACCGTCGTGACGGTCTGGTTCTGCCCCTCGAAGGCGTACCGCTCCTGCGTCGTGTACGCCCCGAAGCCCTCGCCGGTCCACTGCGTCTTGGCGGCGAACTTGCCGCCGGCCATCTGGTCGTCGATCATCACGTAGCGCTGCTCCTCGGCGGGGTCGACGCCGCCGTTGTCGTCGATGATCTGCTGCAGGGTCTCGTTGTCGACGTTCGACACGCCGTCGCCGCGCGCGGCGATCGCGTCGAGGACGAGCTCGGCGCGCTCCTCGCTCCCGGCGGTGAGGTACGTCGCCGCCGAGCGGGCGTTCTGCTGGAACGGGTTCGCGTGGGGCATCCGTTGCGCCTGGGTGGTGATCAGGTGGCCGTAGTCCCACCACGACATCACGCCGTAGGAGCCGTCCGGGTAGTCGTACCCGGCGGAGCCCGGGTCCTCGTAGGTGCCGTGGTAGTCAACCTGGTCGCTGTTGTCGTGCTCGCCCCAGTCGCCGGGCAGCGGCGTGTTGTCCGCGAGGTAGGCGTTCGCCTCGCCCCAGATGACGCCGTCGCCGGAGGGGTTGGCGGCCTCGCCGTAGTCGAGCGCGGTGACCGACGCGACGGGCGGCAACAGCGGCACGAACAGCACCATGACGATGACGAACACCGAGAGGAGCTGGAAGGCCCGGATGTCGCGAACCCGGTCGAGCTTGGGGAGCTCGATCCATCGCAAGGCGGCGCCGACGAGGACGGCGTTCAGCGCACCGACGGGTAGCACGAGGTAGTAGCTGAAGCGGACCTGCGTCAGCGCCATCGAGACGAGGAAGAGCGTCCAGACGATGACGAGGAGGTGCTCGACGCGGTACCTCCCGCCGGCGAACGGGCGGGCGATGAGGACCGAGAGGCCGAGCAGCATCGTGTAGAAGGCGAAGCCGAACTGGTCGAACATGAAGTCCGCCGGGTCGTCAGGCGGGCGGGCCTCCTGGATCGTCCGGTCGGTGACGGCCGGGTCGATGGGGATCATCCGTCGCGTCAGGTTGTCGACCCCGGAATTGACGACCTCGGGGAATACCAGCCACATCACGCCAAGACCGACGGCGACGAGCACCGTGACGCCGGCGGGGTACGACAGCCGTCCGAGTTCGTACTGCCCCCAGACGCGGCTCAGACCGGCCATGAAGACACAGCCGACGGCCACCGCGAGGGCCATCAGCACTTGCATGAAGGTGAAGCTAGTCGAGCTCCCCGAGACCGTGTATTGATCCAGGAGGGGGAGCAGGGTGATCGCCGTCGTGCCCATGGCGACGGCCCCCACAAACGCGGCGTACTCGGTCGGTGTCCCACGGACGTGTTCGATGGAGAGGGCAATGATGAAGAAGATCCCGACGATCCCGACCAGGAAAACACTCGATGGCCACGCCCACATGGAGAGCGTGAAGGAGAGCCCGGCGAGGACGGCGTAGACGGTCGGTCGGCGAAGCGCTTCCCAGTCGCGATCGACGATCAGCTCCCAGACGGGTTTTTCCTGCTCGCCGACGCGAAGTGCCGCCATCAGCGCCAGGACGGCGATGCCCATGAACAACACCTCGGCAACGTGGTGGTCGAAGAAGCCTACCGTCGAACGACGGAGGAACTCGCTCGGCGAGAGGGCGACCACCGCGGCTCCCACGAGGGCCGGCAACCGACCGCTCAGCCGTTTGCCGATCAGGTACACCGGTATCGCGACGAGGGCGGCCATGATGGGGACACCCAGATAAGCCGCGAGCCGGATGTCGTCCGTCCCGGGCGAGCCGAGGCCGATTACGAAGGCGAAGATGGCGATCAACTGGTCGAACAACGTTCCGAACTGTCCGACATATCGGCCAGAGGGAAAGCCCGTGAAAATCTCGTACGGCATCGTGAATGGGAAATTCTCGACCGTCCATTCCGTCGTCCGGAAGTGGTAGAACGGGTCGACCCCCTCGAAGACGACCTCTTCGGAGGAGCTAAATCGGTCGAGGTTCACGATCCGCGTCCCGATCATGAACCCCATCACGACCGCGAGGCCGAGGACGTGGTACCACCGTTCGAACACTTCAGTGACGTCCTCCGCGGTGAGGGAACCTTCGGAGGATGAACCGCCGCTCATTGGCGGTGGAACTCGGAACACGTGGATAAGCCTTCTGAAACCACGAACGATCCCCGTAGCCAACGTCGGATAGGTTCGCTTTTGGTCGTGGATTCGGTTGGGTCGGACGATGTTGGTCTCGGTCGTCGTGTGCACCTACGACGAGACTCGCTACGACGTGTTCTCAGCGTGCGTCGAGAGCGTCCTCGGGCAGACATACGAACCGCTCGAACTCGTCATCGTCGTAGACGGCAACGACGACC
>JBKGZP010000028.1:0-21976 GCA_046543335.1 Halobacteriales archaeon | reverse complement strand
CTCTCATTCGGTACAACCGCGATGACACCGTCAACCTCCGGGCGGTGACCGAGGCGGTCTGTCGGCGGTTGCATCGGCGAGTCTTCGTCGAGCCCGAGGCGACGGCGCAGACACGGCTCGACGCCGGGCGGCTGGAGGATTGAGTCGGTACTCACCCGAGGTCGCGTCGCATCCGCACGACCGTCCCGGTGACGCCCGTCTCGAGGTGGGGGGAGAACTCGTGCGTGCGGGGTTCCCGCACCGCGTATCCGTGGCGTTCGTAGAAGCCGACGGCGTTTCGCGAGGCCGTGAGCCCGATGCGCGCCGACCCCCGTGGTGCCAGTTGCCCCTCGAGGGCCGCCAGCAGGGCAGACCCGATGCCGCGCCGGGCGACGCTCGGTGCCACGTACAGTCCCGTCACCTCGGCGTCGACGTCGTCCTCGTCGGGGTCGGTGGTGCCCGAGGCGAACCCGACCACCTCGCCGCCGCGCTCGGCGACGAGGACGCATCCACCCGTCGCCTCGATGCTGGCGGTGTAGTCGGCGTCGTCGCAGCCCGCCGCCCAGGCGTCGATCTGGTGCTCGTCGTATGCCCGACGGCCGAGTTCCCGGATGGACCGACGGTGGACCGACCGGATGGCCGGCACGTCCTCGATCCTCGCCGGTCGAATCTCGAGGGACCGATCGGTCGGCATCGGGCGCGGAGATCGTCCCTTCGGGGCCATAAAACGCCCGCGAGTCCCCGCTCAGAGGTCGTCGTACGGACCCGCCTTCGCCTCGTTCAGGCGCTCGACCTGATCGTCCGCGAGGTCGATCGTCGCCGCCTGCAGGTTCTCCTCGAGCTGTGCGACGGTCCGCGCTCCGACGATCGGGGCGGTCACGCCGTCGCGGTGCAGCAACCACGCCAAAGCGGTTTGGGCGGGCGTCGCCCCGACCTCCGCGGCGACCGCGTCGAGCACGTCGTGGGCGTCGAAGTTGTCCGCCGTCAGGTAGGCCTCCTCGAACCGACTGGACTCCGCGGCGCGCGACTCGCCGGTGAGGCCCGCCTCGCGGTCGTACTTCCCCGTGAGGAAGCCCTGCCCGAGCGGGCTCCACGGACAGACCGCCATCCCGTAGTGCCTGGCCATCTCGAGGTAGTCGCCCTCGATCTCCCGGTCGACGAGGTTGTACCGCGGTTGCAACACCGTGAACGGCTCCCAGCCCTCCGCCAGCGCGATCTCGTTCGCCCGGGCGACCTTCCAGGCGTTGGGTCGCAGCGTCGAGGCGCCGAGGTAGTGCACCCACCCCGCCTCGACGAGCCCGTTGAGCGTGCGCATCATCTCGCGGGCGGGGGTTTCGTCGTCCCATCGGTGGATGTACAGGACGTCGACGTAGTCGGTGTCGAGGCGCTCGAGGATCTCCCCGAGGCGGTGGCGGACGTTCTTCCGGTTCGTGCCGCGACTGTTCGGGTCGCCCTCGCGGATCTGCCAGTAGATCTTCGAGGCGACCGTGTAGCGCTCGCGGTCGCGCTCGGCCAGCCAGTCCCCGATCCACTCCTCGGCCTGCCCACCCCCGTACACGTCGGCGGTGTCGATGAACCGTCCGCCGGCGGCCTCGTAGGCGTCGAGGAGCTCGTACGCGCGGTCCTCGTCGATCTCGACGTTGCCCTCCTCGGTCTGCTTCCCGAAGCGCCAGGTGCCGAACTGCAACTCGCTGGTCTGCAGGCCGGTCGCGCCCAGGCTGACGAAGTCCAGGTCGATCTCGTCGATGGATGCCATCGGTACCTGGCGCTTCGGTCGACGCGGCCAAAAGGGTTGAGAAGCCGGCACGACCGCCCCGTACTCCGGACCAAATCCGGACGAATTTCGGAAAACCTACTTGACCGCCCGTGGGCGACCTCTCGGACGCCGCCCGCCCCTGCCGTGGTCCCCGCGGGCGGCACCCGGCCCCGACCGGGCCGCACTGTCATCGCACCGTCCGATCCGCCCCGCGAGATCGGACGTCACCTCGCTCGGCCGGGAGCAGCCGCCTCCCCCCGACCGTCGGCCCTCGACCGAGGGGACAAACCCTCCACATTCCCTCGGCGGGCCCATGACGTTCGCCATCGTCTCCGACATGCACCTCGCCGTCGTCCTGGCGTACCACTCCCGACGGCACGGGCGCTGGACCGCCGACCACCCGCTGCTTTGGCCGACCTCACCGACGGGCTTCGATGAAGGGATTCATGCGAAGGCGGTTCGCTGGGTCCCAGGTCGTCTTGAGGTCGACGAGTCGCCCGTAGTTGGGGCCGAAGGCCGCACGGACCCGTTCGGGTGGTTCGTCGGCGGTGAGGAAGTTGAACGCCACCTCGCCGGTGGTGTGGGGCGCCAGGCGCTCGGCGACCGCCTCGGTCCACGCGACGTGCTCGGCGTCGAGCGCCGGTCCGTCCCAACGGGCCTCGGCCAGCACGTGGTGGGCCTCCGTCCGGTGGGGGAACGCCGTCGCCGTCGGCGCCGGGTCCGCCTCGGCCCCCCCACGCGGCGAGACGAACACCGTGGCGCCGTCCGTGGGGGCGTGCGCGGCGGCCTCGACGAGCGCGTCGACGACCGGGGCGGTGATCGACGCCACGTACTGGCTTCGCACGTGCGTGCGTCGCCGACCGACGCTCGTGCCGGCGCGTTGCCAGCCGAGGTAGGAGCGCTCCCGGAAGCTGTCGAGCGCGGGCGTCGCCCGCTCGCGAAGTGGCCGGAGTGCCCGCCGACCGTCGTCGGGATCGCCGGCGTAGCAGCCGATGAGCATCGCCGCCCGTCGCCCGCGAATCGGCGGTGGGTAGTAGTCGCTGTCGGGCAGCACCATGCTCCCCGCCATGAGCCGCAGGGCCCGAGGTGCCTCGGCCATCGCCCACCGGTAGTGCTCGAGCACGCGCGCCAGCTCCTCGTGCGGGAACATGAGCGACCCCGCGATGACGCTGGTGCCCAGGTCGTGGAGGTCGAAGCTGAACGAGGTGACGACACCGAGTGCCCCACCACCGCCGCGCAGACCCCAGAACAGGTCGGGATTGTCGGCATCGCTCGCGCGTCGAAGCCGACCGGCTGCGGTGACGACATCGGCGCCGACGAGGGCGTCGCAGGTGAGGCCGTACCGCCGGCTCAACCAGCCGACGCCGCCGCCGAGGGTCAAGCCCGCGACGCCGATGTTCGGGTCCTGTCCCCCGGGGACGGCCATCCCGAACGCCTGCGTCTCGTGGTCGACCTGCCCCCACGTCGCGCCCGGGCCGACGTGTACCCGCTCGAGGGACGGGTCGACCCGGACGCCGTCCATGTCGCCGAAATCCAGCGCGATGGCGCCGTCCCCGATGGCGATGCCGGCGACGTGGTGGCCGCCACCCTTGGCCGTCACCGGGCGGTCGACCGCGTCGGCGAAGCGCACCGCCTCGAGCACGTCCGCGGTGCCCGACGGTCGGACGACCGCGGCGGGTCGTCCGCTCGCTCGAGCGTTCCATAGGCGACGCGCCTCGTCGAACCCGTCGGTCTCGGGCGCGAACACCCCTCCCCTGATCGCGTCATCGAGCGTGGCCAGCCGGTCCGTCGGGATACCCGTCATCGTCGTGGTCCGTCCCCTGACGCCTCGTAGTCGGTGGGCAAAGCTCCCCCGTTGGACGTCTCGACGCGATCGATCGATGGACCCGCGTCGACCTGGTCCGCCCACGGACCACTTTCACCCCCCACGCCGAGGGGTTACGCCCCAAAGCGGGCAACCCCGACCCCATGGCACGCCGGGGCACCGCCACGCTCCCACTGCACGACGGCTCGGCACCCCGGTGGCTGTTCGAGCGCATGGTCGACCTCGGCGGGGCCATCACTGGCGTCGTGGTCGACGAGTACGGTCCGGACGAGCTCGTCCACCGCCTGGCCGACCCCTACTGGTTCCAGGCGCTCGGGTGCACCCTCGGCTTCGACTGGCACTCCTCCGGGCTGACCACGACCACCATGGGCGCCCTCAAGGCGGCCCTCCACCCCGATCGCCACGGCCTCGCCGTCGTCGGTGGAAAGGGCGCCGCCGGTCGGCGCACGCCGGGGGAGCTGCGAGCGGATCCCCTCGGCCTCGGCGGCGGGCGAGCGACCGAGCTCGTGCGCACCAGCCGATTGAGCGCGAAGGTCGACAACGCGTGCCTCCAGGACTCGTTCGGCCTGTACCACCACGCGATGGTGGTCTCCGAGACTGGGGGGTGGTGCGTCGTCCAGCAGGGGATGAACGACCGCAGCGCGCGGCGGTACCACTGGCTCGACGACGACCTCGACACGTTCGTCGAGACGCCGCACAGCGCGATCGCCACCCAGACGCGTGCCGACCGCGTCCTCGATCTGACCGCCGAGGCCTCGGATGAGGCCCGGTCGGTCTCGGTCGACCTCGCCTGCGAGGATCCGGCCCGACTCGGGCGGTACCTGCGACCGTCGCAGCGCACGCTGGCCGACTACGGCGTCGGCGACACACGTCGGGGGGATCGGGACGTCCCCGAGCTCGCCATGCCGACGCACCACCGACTGCGGGAGGCCGACCTCTCCGAGCGCGCCCTGGCCCAGCTCGAGGTGGCGCACGAGCTCCAGCCACGCGAGTACGAGGAGCTCGTCGAGATCGAGGGCGTGGGGCCGGCCACGGTGCGCGCGCTGGCGCTCATCGCCGAGCTCGTCCACGACGCCGAGAGCTCGCGCGAGGACCCCGCGAAGTACGCCCACGCCCACGGCGGGAAGGACGGCACGCCCCGGCCGATCGACCCCGACCAGTACGACCGCTCGATCGCGTTCCTCGAGGCGGCGGTCGAGGGCGCCGAGTTGGCGCGAGAGACGCGACAGGCGGCACTGCACCGGCTGCACGACCTGGTCTGAGGCATCAGTCGCCGACGAGAAGCGCCACTTGCGCGTGCAGGCGGTTGTCCGCCTGTCCCAGACGAGGAGTGCTCGCCCGTGAGTACGGCGTCGGTGCCCTCCTCGCCGCGGTTCGCGGCTGACAGTGCCTGACCGCCGCCTCCGTCCCGGCGAGAAGCGCCTCGTTCACCTGAAAGCCCTCGAACGCGGCGATTCCGCCTCGCGGTCCGCCTCCTCGCTCATGGACAACCAGACGTCGGTGTACACGATGGCCGCGCCGTCGACGGCCGCCGTCGGATCGTGCGTCACCTCGAGGGGGCCGTCGTTCGCGTCGATGCGCGCAACGAACGCCGGCTCGAACGCGTTGCGCCGCCGGCGTCGCCACCACGACGTCGTGGCCGACCGTCGTCGCGGCCGTCACGAACGACCGGGCGACGTTGTTGGCGTCGCCGACCCAGGCGAGCCGTGTGGGGACCGACGCGTGTGCCTCGATCGTGACGAGATGGCAACGGCCCGCCCGAGTGCCCACTGTCCGGGTCAGGCGATCGGCCCCCGACCTACCCGTGTCGGCGGTCGACCCCCGCGAGCACGAACGCGAGGGTCGCCGCCGCGGCGAGGACGACCGCCAGTGCGCCGAAGCTGGTCCGGAAGCCGACCAGGTCGACGGCGAGCCCCACGATCCCCGGCGAGACGGCACCCGCGACCATCAGGACGGTCCGGACGAGCCCGAGCGCGCCACCCGTCGTCGCGGCGGGGACGATGGAGACGATGTAGACGTCCCGGCCCGGGCGGTAGCCGTGCGCCCCGATCCCGAGCGCGAAGATGGCCACCCCGAGGACGGGCGGGGTGGCGGTGTCGGTCAGCCACGCGGGACCACTGCCGATGGCCAGGAGGCCCACCAGGCCGAGCGCCGTGACCGCGAGCGTCGCCGAGACCACCCGCAGGGGGCCGATCCGATCCGTCGCCTCCCCGGTGACCAGTTGGCTGACGCTGGCGACGAACACGAGGCTGTACAGCAGGCTCGCCATCGGACCGGAGAGCCCCGCCTCGTCGACGAGGTACAGGGGGAGGAAGGCGACGACGCCGTTGTAGGCGAAGGCCATGAGGACGGTCACGGCGACGAACCCGAGGACGCGCGGTCGAGCGAACGTCCGTCGGTAGCTCGAGAGGGCCAACACGCCACCGTCGTGCCCGGGGGCCGAGGCCGCCGGCCGTCGCCGGGCCGCGAGGAGGACGCCGGCGCCGGCCAGCCCGAAGGCCGCCGCCGTCACGCCGAACAGGGCTGGCCACGCGACGACCGTCGCGGTCAACACCGCCGCGACGGCGACGGGGGCGACGACGCCACCACCCGCGCCGATCGTGTCGAACACCCCGAGGGTCCGTCCGAGGTGGGCGTGGTACGCGTTCGAGAGGAGCCGGACGGCGACCGTCTTGTGCACGCCCGTCCCGGCGCCGATGACGGCCATGGCACCGGCGAGGAGGAGAAACGGTGGCTCGAGGAGGACCCACAGGCACCCCAGCCCCGCCAGCGCCGCCCCGGCGGCGATCACCCGGACGGAGCCGATCCGGTCGGCGATCGCCCCGGACGGGAACTGCATGAGCGCGTAGACGACCATGAACGCAGAGAAGGCGAGCCCCGTCGCGCCCGTCGAGACCCCGTACTGCACCTGGAAGGTGTCGAACAGCGGCGGGAAGGCGTAGCGGACGAACTTCCCGAGGAACCACAGCGCGGCGACCCCGAGGAAGAGGTCGTGTCGAGCGACACGGCTCGACCCCCCGCGAAGCGCCACCCGAAACGCGCCGACGACCACGGTGGTCGGACCTCCCAAGCCGAGGCGTTTAACCGGACCGCTCCGGCGACGGACCGTCGACCGCCCAGGTAGGTTTATGGCGCCGGTTTCCCCGTGTTGGGGCATGTCCGATTGGGTCGGCGACATCTTCACGAGCGACCTCGGCTGGAACCACCTCGAGACGCTGGTCGACATCGGCAACCGCATGGCCGGCACGCCTGGCGAGCGAGCGGGCGCGGAGGCGACCCGCGACGCCCTCGAGGACGTCGGCGCCCGGGACGTCCACCTCGACCCCTTCGACATCCAGGGCTGGACCCGCGGGCGCGCCGACGTGCTGGCGGGCGACACGGTACAGTCGGCGATCGCCCTGCCCCGCAGCCCACCGGGGGCGCCGACGGGCGAGCTCGTCGACCTCGGCTACGGCCTGCCGGAGGACTTCGAGCGGGACCTGGAGGGGGCCATCGTCATGGTCGCGTCGAACGTCCCGTCGTGGTACGACCGGTTCATCCACCGCAAGGAGAAGTACGACCGGGCGGTCGATGCCGGCGCGGCGGGCTTCGTCTTTCGAAACCACGTCGAGGGCTGCCTCCCGCCGACGGGGAGCATCGGCAGCGAGGCGTCGCCCGTCGGGGCGATCCCCGCCGTCGGGGTCTCGAGCGAGGTCGGCCACCGCCTCCGCCGGCGGTGGGCGGGCGAGTCGGTCACCGTCGAGGTCGAGGCGGACGTCCACGACGCGACCAGCCAGAACGTTCACGCCGACCTCGGCCCCGACACCGAGGAGGCGATCCTCCTGACGAGCCACGTCGACGCCCACGACATCGCGGAGGGGGCGGGGGACAACGGGGCCGGGACCGCGCTCGTGCTCGAGATGGCGAACGCGCTCCTCGCGCGGGAGGACGAGCTCGATCGGCGGGTCCACGTCACGGTCTTCGGCGCCGAGGAGGTCGGCCTTCGAGGGTCGGTCCACGCCAGTCGCACGCACGATCTCGAGGCGGTCGCGGCCGTCGTCAACAACGACGGGGTGGTGCGCGGCCGGACGCTCGAGTGTTACACCCACGGGTTCGACGAGCTGGCGTCGGCCATCGAGGCGGTCGCCGACCGGACGGGTCACCCCATCGAGGTCTCGCCGGAGCTCAACCCCCACAGCGACCACTGGCCGTACGTCCAGTGGGGCGTCCCCGGCGTCCACGTCATGAGCGACACGGGCGAGGCGGGGCGCGGGTGGGGGCACACCGCCGCCGACACCCTCGACAAGCTCGACGTTCGCGACCTCCGGGCGCAGGCCTACCTCCTCACGGAGCTCGTCGTCGACCTGAGCGATCGCGACCGGGCGCTCCCACGACGCGAGCCCGAGGCGATCGCGGCTCAGCTCGAGGCGGAGGACCTGGCGGCGGGCATGCGCCTCACCGGCGAGTGGCCCTACTGAGGGCCGATCAGCCCGTCGTCGTCGCTCGCTCGCGAATCGGCTCGTACTTGTCGCGGAACTCCTGGATGAGCTGACCCATCTTGGCGTACCAGTCGTTCAGCTTGCGCTGCATCTCGTCGGCCACCACGTCCGGATCGGTGGGCCGGTAGACGTGGAAGTACCCGCCGGACTGGTAGTTGACCTGCTCCTTCTGGATGAACCCGGCCTGCAGCAGGCGCTGGATCGAGCGGTAGGCCGTCGACCGCTCCCGGTCGACCGCCTCGGCGACGGCGTCGACGGTGAGTGGCTCCTCGTGTTCGACGATGGCCCTGTAGCAATCCCGGTCGAGCTGCTTCAGCCCGTAGATGCACTCGAGAAGCCCCTCACACTCCATGTCCTGCTGGAGGTACCCCGACACCGAATCGGTCATATCGCCCGACGGTTCGCGCGGTGCGGCAATAAGGCTTGGGTGAATCACACAAGACCGCACCGGGTGCCGTCCCGTGCGCCCGTCGTCGGGCGCGAGGTGGCGTCGGTGGTCTGGCCAGGCGACCCGTGGACCCGCTACCGGGGCCGACGACGTCGTGTCCACCGTCTGCGCCTCGCGGCGGGTCCGGCGGGGGTTGGTTATGAATGAACAACACAATATCGACCGCGTGTGGCGCCCGCCGACCGACCGTCGGTTCGGCGTGACGACCCCGGCAGCACGCGCTGAATGCGTCCGACGAGCAGCCGGTCACCGCCCAGTTGTATTGCTGAAACAAAACAATATTAACGCTTGCCCCCCGAGGACGAGCATGCAGATCGTCTACGCGACGGACCTCTCCGCGGCGAGCGAGGCCGCGATCGAGACGGACACGTGCCTCGAGTGCCTCGGCCGCATCGGCGTCGAGCGAATCCACCTCGTCACGGTGGTGCCGGCGAACGTCCACGCCGGCATGCCCGGCATGGACTTCGAGGGCCGTCGCGAACGGGCCCTCGAGCGCTACCGGCGCGTCCTCGAGGACTGGGGGTTCGCGGTGGAGGCGCACGTCGTCCGCGGGACGCCACACCGGCGCATCAACGGCATCGCCGAGGCGGTGCGCGCCGACATGACCGTCGTCGGTTCGCGGGGGTCAAGCCCCCTCGAGAACCGCGTCATCGGCTCGACGGCCCGCAACCTCGCGCGGACGACGGTGGCACCGCTTCTCGTCAGTCGGATCGAGCGCGAGACGGAGGAGCCAGCGGTGGTCCGCAAGCACCTGTTCCGACGGGTCATGTACGCGACCGACTTCTCGGAGAACGCCGAGCGCGCCTTCGAGGCGTTCTCGTACCTCCGCCACGCGACCCAGGAGGCCATCCTCGTCCACGTGCGCACGCCGAAGGACCCGGGGCTGCCCGAGGGCGATACGCCCCGGTCGCGTCTCGAGGACCACCGCGAGCGCCTCGCGGGGTGGGACGTCGATGCGACGATCGACGTCCGCGAGGGCGATCCCACGGCGGAGCTGCTCGCGGCCGAGGCGGCGCATGAGCCGACCGTGACGCTGGTCGGCTCGCGCGGTCGCAGCCGTCTGCGTCGGCTGCTGCTCGGTAGCGTCTCCGAGGACATCGTCGCCCGCGCCAACGCCAACGTCCTGCTCGTCCCGCCCGAGCGCGGCGTCTGAGGGTGAGCGCCGCCGCGGCGATGGCGTCGACGTTCGCGTCGGAAGTCGAGGTCGCTGGGAGCCCTCTCGAGCGCTCGACCACCGCGCTTGGTGGCATTGCGATTCGGTTGGTCGGGTGCCTCCCGCCTCGGTCGTCGACGCCCTCAGAAACTTTTATTACGAACCGCATACAACCTTGTAACTGGCATTCGGTGATCAGCAATGCAGATGACCATGCCCACCCGACGAAGCGGTACCGACATCGCGAGCACCCTCACGCCGTGGTTTCGCGACGACCGGGTGAGCATCGTCGAGCGCGACGGCGAGTACGTCCTGAACTTCGAGCTGCCCGGGTTCGACCCCGAGGAGATCGAGCTCCGGTTCGACGACGGTCTCCTCCGCGTCTTCGCCGAGCACGCCGAGGATGACGGGTACGTGAGCCGCTACCGCCAGACCGTCGCGCTGCACGACGAGCTCGAGGCAACCGACATCGACGCCGAGTACAAGAACGGCATGCTGGTCGTCAGCTGCCCGATCGAGAAGCTCCTCTACGAGCGCGGCGAGGAGATTGAGATCTCCAGCTGATTCCTGACCACCCGGTGCGAACACCGGGTCCGACGCCCACCGACGGCCGCGACGGCTAGTTGGTCACCGTGACGCCGCCGAACATCGCGAACCCTGAGACCACCAGGTCCACCTCGTCGTGCCGTTCGCGTTCCCTGGTCCGTTCGTCCGTGGCTCCGCCCAAGACGGGGAGGATGTCCAGTCTGACGTTCCACTCCCGTGGGACCACTACCTCGACGCCGCCGAACATCGCGACCGCGTTGACGTGCGCCGGTGGCTCCCGGACCGTGGCATCCCGGAGGTCGAGCTCGACGCCTCCGAACATCGCGGTCAAGTCGCCTCCCGAGAATGCCTCCGAGGTGTTTCGCTTCTCGACGCCACCGAATGCCGCGAAGGCGGAGGTGAAGGCATCGTCGACCTCCTGGGCCCGAGATCGGTACTGTCCGAGGATGATCGACAGGCCGAGGGCGATGACCAGGACCGGCCAGAAGTCGATCACCTCGTCGACCGTGGCCAGCTCGAGCGCCACGAGCTGCCAGGCGGTCCCGACCCCGACGAGCACCACGGGACCGACCAGGTTGCGAAAGCGGCTCTGGACGAGCGACCAGAGGCCGACGAGGATGAACAGGGACGGGACGAACCGCAGCACCTCGCCCGCCGGTGCCACACCGGTGGTCTCGAGGAGTAACAGGACGCCCAGGATGACGACCAGGAACCCGAAGAGCAGCTGGGCCGTCGGGAGCCGTCGACCGGGGGTTCGCATGGGTCGGAACTCGCGCTCGGCACAGTTAACGTCAACCACCGGTCACCGGGGGCGAACCGTGCCCACCATGTCGACGGTCGGCCGCAACGTGACCGCCAGGCGGTACGACAGGGGTCCGTCGGCCTCGACGGCGAGGTCGAACCGGTCGGCCAGGGCCGCCGTCACGAGGACCAGCTCGTGGGTGGCGAAGCGCATTCCGAGGCAGTGGCGCGGGCCGCCGCTGAAGGGGAAGTACGCGTACTCCGGTCGCTCGGCGTCCACGACCCACCGGTCGGGGTCGAACGCCTCGGGGTCGTCCCAGAATCGCTCGTCGCGGTGCAACGCCCACTGGGGCGCCAGCACCTGCGCGCCTTCCGGGATGTGGTAGCCGCCGAGCACGACCGGTTCCGTGGCCGTCCGGGGAGTCGCCCACGCCGATGGGTACAGCCGGAGGGTCTCCTTCACCACCGCGTGCGTGACCTGGAGGTCCGCCACGTCCCCGCCGGCGGGGAGGCGGTCGCCAACGACCTCGGTCACCTCCTCGCGGATGCGACCGAGCACCGATGGGTGGCGGGTGAGCTCGTACCAGAGGTAGGTCAACGCCGCCGCGGAGGAGTCGTGCCCGGCCAGCAACACGGCGACGAGGTTGTCGCGCACCTCGGCGCGCGTCAGCCCGGCCTCCTCGTGGGCGCCGACGAGCACGGACCGGACGTCGTTGCCGTCGGCCGAGGCGTCCTCGAGCAGCGCGTCCACGTACGCGTCGAGCTCTCGAAGGCGGCGCGCGAGGCGTCGGTCCGTGGGCGTGGGAATGACGTCCGGCAGGAGCTGGCCGAGGCGCCGTGGGTCGCTTCGGTCGACGACGGCGTCGGCGGCGGCCATGACCACCGACTCGTCGCCCGCCGTGTCCACCCCGAGGAGGGTGTCGCCCAGGATGTGGACGGTCAGCTCCCGGAACCGTCGATGGGCGTCGAAGGCCCCGCAGGCCACTCGGCGACGTCCTCGACGGCCCGCTCGGCCATCGTCCGGCCGAAGCCGGCGATGTGCTCGGCGGTGAACGCCGGCTGCAGCGCGCGGCGCAGGCGGCGCCACTGATTCCCGGCGCTGCCCGTGACCGCGTCGTCCTCGACGTCGGCGAAGGTCTCGCGTTGACTCTCCGCCAGGGTGAACGCGTCGTGGCGATCGACGAGCATCTCGCGAACCAGCGCCGGGTCGCCGAGGGGGTACAGGTGCTGGCCGGGGAAGCGAACGCGCACGACGCCGGCGAGATCGGTCCAGCGCTCGATGGCGACGAACGGGTCGCGGGAGAAGGGCAGGCTGTGTCCGAGCAACGGGACACCGTCCGGTTCGGGGGGTGAGGACGGGCCGGACATGGCGTTCGTACGTGGACCGGTGGAAAAGCGGTTGTGACTCGTCGAGGGCCTGCGGGTCCTCCTCAGCCGAGGTCCGCCCGACGGAACCGGAGGTAGCCGAGGAAGACGGGTCCCAGGTACCACGCGGCGAGCACCGGTACCAGCACCCACTCGTCGAGGTACCACGGCACCTCGCCCGCGACGACGCGGTCGACGGCGCTGGGTTGTTGGGGGGCGAAGATCGGGATCGTGAACGCCCCGAAGCTCTCCTCGAAGACGGCGTCGGTGAGGATGCCGTAGGCCTCGACGGGGTTGAGCCACTGGAGGAAGACGTACCAGGCCTCGAACTGGTCGCCGGGGTTGCCCGGCAGCTCGCCCTCGAGCAGGCGGTAGAGACCGGCGGTGCCAAGGTCCCAGAAGAGGAGGAAGACCAGGTAGAGGCCGATGACGCCGGCCATGGCCTGCCCGCGGCTGGTGACGCCCGCGGAGATGCCGACGGCGATGCCGACGAACGCCAGGCCGACGAGCACCGATGCCCCCGCGATGGCGGCGAACTCGACGAGCGGGACGCTCCGAAACAGCACCAGGCTCAGGAGGATCAGAGTGAGAAATGCCGCCAGGATCGCCGCCGCCACGGTCGCCGAGCGACCCAGGAGCTTGCCAAAGACCACGTCGCGACGCGTCGGCGGCAGCGCCAGGAGCACCTTCACGCTGCCCGACTGGCGCTCGCCGACGATCGCGCGGTAGCCCGCGATGGCGGCGACGATCGGGACGATCAGCTGCATGACGGCCGAGGCGGGACCCACGATGTCGACGGGAGCCGGGTCGTCGACGGTCCACCAGATCGCCCCGTAGATGAGCGTCACCAGGAGCACCAGGAGGCCGACGAGGCCCCAGAGCATTCGCGACCGGCCAGCGTCTTGGAAGTCCTTCCAGGCGACGGTCACGAGTCGGCTCATCGCGTCGGTTCACCTCCCGCCGACCGACCGGTCACCGCGGCGAAGACCTCGTCGAGCGAACCCTCGTGCGTGTGGAGGTCGCGGACGTCCGCGCCACCCACATCGAGGGCGACGACCGCCCGGGCCTTCGCCTCGGGCTTCTCGCAGTGGACGACGACCGTTTGCCCATCGACGTCGACGTCACTCACCCCGTCGATGGCGCCGAGGCGGGCCTCGGCGTCGTCCGGGACGCGCCCGACGGTCGCCTCGAGTCGGTCGTCGCCGGCGAAAGTCGACCGGAGGTCGTCGAGGGACCCGGTCGCGACCAGGGTGCCCTCGTGCAACACGCCCACGCGGTCGCAGGCGGCCTCGACCTCGGAGAGGATGTGGCTGGAGAAGAACACGGTCGTGCCGCGGTCGGCCTCCGCGCGAACGAGCTGGCGGACCTCCTCGATGCCCGTCGGGTCCAGCCCGGAGGAGGGCTCGTCGAGGATCAACACCTCCGGGTCGCCGACCATGGCCATCGCGAGGGCGAGGCGCTGGCGCATGCCCTTGGAGTAGCCATCGACGGTCCGGTCCGCGGCATCACCGTCGAGGCCGACCCGCGCGAGCACCGCCTCGGGATCGACGGTGACGGCCTTCGCGCGCGCGGCGAACTTGACGTGCTGTCGGCCCGTGAGGCGACCGTAGAGGTCGAACCCCTCCGGGAGGACGCCGACGCGCTCGCGGATCGCCTGCGACTCCGTCTGGCAGTCGAGCCCCAGCACGCTGGCGGTGCCGGCCGTTGGTCTCGTCAGGTCGAGGAGCACGTTGATTGTCGTCGACTTCCCTGCACCGTTCGGGCCGAGGAAGCCGAAGACCTCACCGCGGTCCACAGTGAGATCGAGGCCGTCGACCGCGACGACCTCGCCGAAGCGCTTGGTCAGGGCGCGGGTCTCGATGGCGGCCATGGCGATTGGTCCGATCCACGCACCTGAAATACTCCGTGCTTCGACCCAGTGGTCCATCGCCGGTAAGATGGAACCGCGATACGGAAACAAGTTTTTAGGGATAGCGAAAAAATATTTCCCAATTGGGAATTTTTAAGGGGAATCGGCGCGTACTCCATCGCGCAATGAGCCTCCAAGAGACCGTCCGGAAGGAAGCCGGCTCCGTTCAGGACAACCCCGTCCGCCTGGAGCGCGAGAAGGTCGAGCAGATCGTCGACGCGCTGAACGCCGACCTGGCGGACGCGTACGTGCTGTACCACCAGCTGCACAAGCACCACTGGCACGTCGCGGGTCCCGAGCACCTCGACATCCACGTCTTCCTCCAGGAGGCGTACGAGGCGGTCGAGGCGGCCGCCGACGAGGTCGCCGAGCGGATTCAGGCCCTCGGTGGCGTGCCCCACGCGAGCATGGCGGCGTTGAGCGAGGCGGCCTCGGTCCAGGTCGAGCCGGAGGACGTCTACGACATCCGCACCTCGCTCTCGAACGACCTCGAGATGTACGGCGACATCATCGAGCGGTACCGCGAGCACATCGACCTCGCCGAGGGCCTCGGCGACCCCACCACGGCCGAGATCCTCCGGGACCAGCTCGTCGGGCTGGAGGAGCACGCGCACGTCATCGACCACTACCTCGAGGACGACACCCTCGTGCTCGAGTCGGCGACGCGTTGAGCCGCGTCGATCAGCACCGGCCCTCACCGACCAGACCAACTCTCGATTGCAGCTAGAACGCGGTTTTTGCCGACCGGACTCTTGGGTCGAGTATGAGACGACGGGGCTTCCTCGCAGCGGGCGCCGGCGCGATCACTGCCGGTCTGGCCGGCTGCACGGTTCTCGGTGACGACGCCGACCTCAGGCGGCACTCAATGTCGAATGATCCGGGGCGAACGGACCTCGTTTACACCCACCAAGACGAGCGAATGCTCGTCATCTCCGTTCGTGATCGACCCCCCATCGGTGGCGACCTGACCACGGTCCGCCTACTCATCGAGCAACACGCCGACACGTATCTCGAGGACGTCCGCATCCGGCTGCTGCCCACCCTCGAGCCAACCACTCACCTCGAGTACCTCCTGAAGGTGCCCTCGGAGTCGGCCTTCAAGTCGATCGATGCGGTGCGCGACGGGGATTCGTTCGACCTCAGCCTATCGGACGATGAGGACGACCGGGGGATCGCGAAGGTGGTCGACGTTGGTTTGACGGCCTCGTACGACGATCTGAACGGTCCGCTGGAGATCTCCCACGAGTCGGTCCTCGCCGAACCTGGCATGACCGGGGACACGTACACGGTCGAGGACACGACCGATCTCGAGTTCGGTACCTGATCGTCGTCCTCACCGCCGCACGGCGACGGCGTCGTCGGTCGCGATCCACCCGTCGGCGTTTCGCTCCTCGATGAAGACGAACCGTCCTGGCGAGGCTCGACAGGCCGTCACGGCGGGCGGCTCCATGGTGGCCCCGACGTCCGCGTCGTCGGGACGGGGCTGGGCCGGCATCGCGCCAATTTAGGGGGACCTAAAATAAATACCGTTCGGTCGGTCGCCCCCCACCGGTTCGCGGTTTCCGGGGCTCCGTCCCACGGGCACCGCGACCTCACCCGAGGCGTCGCTCGCCCCCCTCGAGGTACCAGCCGAAGAACTTCGCCCACTCCTCTTCCTCGGGATGCTTCTTGGTCAGGCCGTACTCCTTACCCTCGAGAATCTCGCGCTCGACGATGTTCGCGGCGAGGCGAATGGCGTGGGCAGCACCGTAGCCCTCGCCGGTCCCGACGAAATGACCCTTGTCCGTGAACAGCCGGATGCGGGCCATGAGCAGGGGCGTCCCTCGAAGGGTTTCGTCGTGCTGGTGGAGATGGACGTTCGCCTCGAGGACGCTGAGGTCGCCGTACTTGCGGGTGATCCCTTCGATGAGGTCGGCCACCTCCCGTCGGGTGATATCGTCGAGCAGGTCGATATTGGTGATCTGGATCGGCATCCGGTGCTCGTCGGTGATGCTCAACACGCGCAGGACGTCGGTCGTCGTGACGATCCCGACCGGGTCGGTTCCCTCGACGACGAGCAACGACGACACGTCGTACTCGAGCATCGCCTCGACGGCCTCGTCCAGCGACGTCGACCGGGTCGTGGTGTGGACCGGGTCCTGCGCGAGGTTGGTGACGGGGAGGTCGAGCATGCGGTCGATGCCGCCGCTTCGCTCGCCGAACCCGCCGCGGGGACTGCCCCCGAACTCGCTGACGGACGCCCCGGCCGAGCCGCCCTGGGCCTTGTGCATCTCGCGAGCGGTGAATGCGAGCAGGTCGAACAGCGAGAGGATGCCGACCGGGTCGTCGTCCTCGATCACGGGGAGGTGGGTGAAGCCCCCCGTGCGGAGTTCGTGCATGGCCTCGCCGAGGGTCGCCTCCGGCCCGATGGTGACGAGGTCCGCCGTGTAGACGTCGCCGACGTCCAGCACCCCGAGGTACTCGGTGACGGCCGACAGGATGTCGTGGGCGCTGATCAGCCCGACGAGGTTCTCTCCCTCGAACACCGGCAGCGCCGGGGACGAGCTCCCGATCAGGTGGCGGGCGACGGTCCGGATGTCGGCGGTGGCGTCGACGCGGGCCGGATTGTAGACGATCCGGCCCACCCGGGTGTCGGGGTCGCGGTGTGCGGCGGCGAACTGGCGGTGGGTGACCAGCCCGTCGTACGCGCCGTCCCCATCGAGGACGACGACCGCCCTGACATCGCTGCGGCGCATCGTGGCCTCGACCTCGGCCACCCGGGTGTCGCCGTCGGCCGTCTCGAACTCGGTGGAGTAGATGTCACGGATGTCCATGGCGTTTCTTCGCTGGTGGGTACGGCCCCCGAGGGGTTCATCCTTCTCATTCGGCAGGCAGGTGCGATGCGGGCGCACTCGGAAGGTTCATCCGGCTCCGGCGAGGTGGCACGGCCATGCGGGTGCGCGACTGGGACGACGTTCTCGCCGACATCGCCGAGCGACCGGCGACCACGGACGACTGGCGGGCCGTGGTCGGCACTCGCCGACGCGGCCTCGGCGAGGACGTCTACCTGGCCCACCCACGCCTCGGGGTCTACGCCCTCAAGACGTTCGCGAAGAACCCCTTCGAGGTTCGAGGCGTCGGGACCCGAGTGGCGCGATCGGTCGACGAGGAGCTGGCCGAGCACTTCCCCGACCGCGATCATCCGGCGCGCTTCGCCATCAACCGGGCGCCGTCGACGCCGGCTGAGGCGACGGACCGGGCGCGGTCCGTCGAGGCCGTCATCGAGGCGCACCACTCCGCCCCGACCGACCCGACGGACCTGTTCGTGGACCTGATGGAGGCGATCGAGAGCCCCGCGCACGGGCCGCTGGCGCTGGGACCCGATCGGCGGTCGACGGCGCTCGACGGGTTGTCCGGTACCTTCGAGGAGGCTGACGCGGTGCTCGACGAGGAGCTCGACCGACGGATCGACCGCTCGGGCGTGGGTCGCGGCGTCTACTAGTCGCCTCGGTTAGACGCTCGGTGGTTCTTCTGCGATGGCCGGTCGCCCCGGGCGACGCCCGGCAGGCAACCGACCGAGTCGGAACAGGACCCCGAGGACGACGATCACACCACCGAGGACGACGGCGATGAACCGGTACGCCGCCGTGTAGGTGATCCCGTACGTGACCGCCGTTCCGACGACCCCCGATCCCATCGCGAGGGTGACCATCATCGTCGCCGAGTACAAGGCGTAGGCGCTTCCCCGGTGACGGTTCGGTAGCGTGGCGAGGAGGTAGGTGTCCATCGCCGGGATGGTCGAGTGGAGCGTGTACCCGATGACCAGGCTCACCACCGTGATGGCCACCAGCCCCTCGACGACCGTGAGCGCGACGACGGCGATGCTGAAGGTCGCGACGAGACTGAGCAGGTAGGGGACCCTCGGCAGCCGATCCGCCAGGCGTCCCGAGAGGAAGAAGCCCGGCACCCCGGCGGCGAACATGATCGAGAGGAGCACCCGGCCGGTGCCCGGCTCGATCCCCTTCGCGACGTCGAGGTAGTCGCCGTAGAGGTTGAACAGGCCGTTCCAGAGGAATCCCGCCGATCCCATGATCACGATGCCCGTGAGGATCAGCGGCCACTGGGCCCGCCCCGCCTCGAGGAGGCTCCGGTCGGCCTCGCCGGCCGTGGGCAGCGGCGTGCGACGGGCTGCCCACCAGAACGAGATGGTGATGAGGGCCGCCGCCCCGGCGATCGCGATGAAGGTGAGTCGCCAGGGGCCGACGAGCAAGATGCCGCTGAGCGCCAGCGGCGCGAGGACGGCCGCGAGCTGGCTCGACATGCCGTGGAGGCCGAGGGCTCGGCCGATCCCCGTGGGGAACAACTCGCTCACGAGGGGGTTCGCCGCGATGAAGTAGATCCCACTCGACAGGCCCATCAGGTACGCCCCGACCGCCAGGTGGGCGACGGAACCAGCGGTCGCGGTGAAGACGGCGGTCATGACCAGGAGGCTCCCCGTCCCGGCGACGACGCGATGACGGGGAAACCGCGTCAGGAGGTAGCCCGTCGGGATCCGAGGCGAGGCGCTACCGAGCCAGGCTGCACTGGTGACGACCCCCAGCGAGGCGGCCGTGACGCCGAAGTCGGCCGCGACGGGCTGGACCATCGGTGCGAACACGATGCGCGAGAGGTTGACCAGGAACACCATCCCGCACAGCGAGGCGAACAGCTCCCGACGTGACACACCGGTGCGAAGACGGTCCGGTCTTATGAACGGATTGAACCCGGCAGGCCCGTGACACGGCCTGACGCGGTGGTGGCGTTATGGTCGCGGGCCACCACGGCCCGGGCATGACCGTCTCGCTTGACGCCCTGGTCCTGCCGGCGTTCGACACCCTCGAGGACCTGCCGTCGGAGGTGGCGCCGTGGCGCGATCGATACGACCTCGAGGGACGCGTGCGGGTGCCCGGGGTCGCCACCGCGCTGGCACACGGGGGCGGCGTGGGGGTCGTGCCCACCGGGGTCGGCAAGGTGGCCGCGGCGACCACCACCGCATCGCTCCTGGCCGCCGACGCGGTCGATCTCGACGACGCCGTGGTCTGCTCCGTCGGCATCGCTGGCGGGCCGCCGTCGCGCGTGCGCCTGGGGTCGGTCGTCGTGGCCGACGCGGTCGTCGACTGGGACCTCAAGCTGCGGGCGGCCCCTGCTCGGGCGGGTCGCGCCATCGCACCCAACCCGTACGTCCCCGATGCCGCGACGGTGACCCTGGACGCCTCCGGCGTCGACCGGACCATGGCGCGCGTCGAGGGGATCGAGCTGTCCGCTCCGGCCGACGTCGACGGCGCGCGCGACGGCCCGGACCTCGGGACCGACGAGCGACCGCGAGTCCGTCGCGGGACGAACCTCTGCGGCGACGAGCTCTGGCACGGGCCTCGGATCGGCGCCGAGGCGGACTGGCTCGTCGAGCGCCACGGCCTCGGGCCGTACCTGGTCACCGAGATGGAGGACGTGGGGACCGCCCGCGCCCTCGAGCGGTTCGGTCGCCTTGAGGACTACCGCTCGATCCGGGGAGTCGCCAACTTCGACCGCCCCGTGCCGGGAGCGCCCGACGCGTCGCTCGAGGCTCAGGTCGGAGCCGGCGCGGCCGTCGCCATCGAGAACGCGGTCTCGGTGGCCGCCGCCGTGGTCGAGGCACGCCGCTGCGCCGGATGATCCCCCGGGCTAGCTGTCCATTTACGTTACCCCCGGGAGTAGGGCACGTCGAATGGACGACGTGTTGTGGTACCTCTTCGCCAGCTCCAGAGGGGCCGCCACGCGGGTGGAGATCGTCCGGGCCTTGGACGACCGCCCCCGGAACGCCAACGAGCTGGCCGAGGTCCTGGGGTACGACTACACGACGATCCGACACCACCTGGATGTGCTCATGGACAACCACGTCGTCCGACGGACCGACAACGACTATGGCGCCATCTACCTCATCACCGACCAGGCACGCTCGAACTGGGACGTCGTCGAAGAGATCCTCGAGACGGTCGACCCAGGAGGCTAATATGGGACGAACTTTGGACAGCACCTTTAACGAACTCGCCGCTACGGAGGAGCGATGGAGCTCTGGCTGAACGCGGCACGGTTCGCGGCCGCCGTGAACGTGCTCCTCCTCCTGGCGCTCGGCTGGGTCTGGGTCCGCAACTACCTCGACCACGGGGCGCGTCACACCCTCGGCTTGCTCATCTTCGCCGGCGTGTTGCTGCTCCAAAACGCCCTCTGGCTGTTCTTCTACGTGCTCCACGAGGACTTCATCGGCTGGTTCGTCCACGCCTCCATCGACGTCCAGATCGGCGTCACCCTCCTTTGCGGCCTCGAGCTCGCGGCACTAGTCGCGCTCGCGCGAATCACCCTGGTGTAGCCGGCCACATCTCGGACGAAGTTTGGACGAACTTCGGAAAATCGCCTTTTGCGGGCCTGGCGTCCCACGACCATGGTGTACTCGAGGCGAGCACTGCTGGCATCGGCCGCGACCGCGGTGGCGTTCGCTGGCTGCCTGGGCGACGATGACGACGACGGCGGTCCGGACGAGACCCCGACGGAGTCACCCACGGCGACGCCGACGGACACACCGACCCCCACGCCGACTCCCGTCCCCGATGCGACGGTGACGGTCGTCGATCACCCCGACCTCGGCGCCATCCTCGCCGACGCGGACGGCATGACGCTGTACATGTTCGACAGCGACGACCGCGGCGCCGGGGAGAGCACCTGCTACGACGACTGCGCCGCGAACTGGCCACCGCTCACGGTCGACGACGATCCCGTCGCTGGCGCCTCGGTCACAACCTCGTTGAACACGTTCGCGCGCGAGGACGGTGCGATGCAGGTGACGGCGAACGGCTGGCCGCTGTACTACTGGGCGGCGGACGAGGAACCCGGCGACGCGAGTGGCCAGGGCGTGAACGACGTCTGGTGGGTGCTTCGTCCCGATGGGACGCCCGTGCGGCCGGCCGACGTCGACGTGCGCGAACACCCCGACCTCGGCGACGTCCTGGTCGACGGCGAGGGGATGACGCTGTACATGTTCGACAGCGACGACCGCGGCGCCGGGGAGAGCACCTGCTACGACGACTGCGCCGCGAACTGGCCACCGCTCACGGTCGACGACGATCCCGTCGCTGGCGCCTCGGTCACAACCTCGTTGAACACGTTCGCGCGCGAGGACGGTGCGATGCAGGTGACGGCGAACGGCTGGCCGCTGTACTACTGGGCGGCGGACGAGGAACCCGGCGACGCGAGTGGCCAGGGCGTGAACGACGTCTGGTGGGTGCTCGACCCAGCGGGGGAACCGCAGCGACCCGAGGAGACCGACACGCCCTCTGGTCCCGGGTACTGAGCGGCCAGTCGACGCCGGGGCCACCGTTGTTCCGAACCGTTCGTGTGTCGATTACAGGGATGTACCAGATGGTGAGTCACCACGTCGTCAAGTGGTTCGGCGCCCTCGCCGCGCTCCTCGGGCTGTGGATCATCGCGACGCCGTTCATCTGGTCGGCTCCTGACTCACTCGTGTGGCGCACCGTGGCCGTCGGCGCGGCCGTGGCGACCCCACCGGGTTCCTCGCCTGGCAGGCCTGGGTCGAGGAGTGGGTCCACGTCGCCGTTCCAGCGGTGACGGCACTGCTCGGGTTGTGGGTGCTCGTCACCCCGTTCGTCTTCCAGTGGGTAACCGAGTGGATCACGTGCAGCAACGCGTTCGCCGGGTCGCTCGTCTCCGTCCCGGTCGGGTCACTCGGACGAGTCGATCGAGTCAACGATCGACACTCCCGAGGAG
>JBKGZP010000062.1:0-4976 GCA_046543335.1 Halobacteriales archaeon | reverse complement strand
CCACATCGACGCCGGAGGCGACGCCGACGCCAACGCCGGAGGACACACCGACGCCGACGGACACCCCCGCCGGGTCACCGACGGACACGGCGACCCCAACGGACACGCCTGACGACGAGGACCCCGGCGGATTCTTCGAGATCGGCGGCTTCGAAATCCCGTGGTGGTTGCCGGTGCTCGGCCTACTGGCCCTGCTCCTGTTCCTTCTGGCCATGCGGCGTCGGCGCGGTGAGGAACCCGGACCGGAGTGACCGTGAAACGGTCGATGGGTTCGCACAGATGATAACTCAACGGTAGGTTTTACCCCCCGCTCCGGCCACCGTCCAGTCACCGATGCCGGAGGCCAACGCCTCTCGAACGCCCCCGTCGCAATCACCGACCCTCGTCAGTCACGTCCATCCGGTCGACCTCCTGCTGATCGTCACCGTCCCGGTCGCGTTGCTCATCGTGCACCTCCTCCCGGCCGGCGTCCGCGAGTCGTTCGCCTTCGCCTATGCCGACCCGGGTCTCGAGACGGCCCTCACGGCCACGTACGTCCACCTCGACACCACCCACCTCATCAACAACCTCGTCGTCTACGTCGTGATACTCCCGACGGCGTACCTCCTCGAGGTCCTCTCCGATCGACGCCGTCGCTTCGCCGTCATCTTCGTCGCCTTCGCGGTCGGCCTCGCCCCGGTGATTTCCTACCTCAACCTGGCCATCGCCCGGCCGGGGGCGACCCTCGGCTTCTCCGTCCTCAACCTCGCCTTCCTCGGCTACCTGGCGATCGCCGTCGGGACGTACGTCGACCCGACCGATGGACCCGCGAGCGAGCGGGCCCTGAGCACGGTTGCCTTCCTCTTCGGCCTGGCGTGGGTGGCCGTGCTCATGGCGCAGACGACGGTGACCTACCTGATCGCGACGGTCTCGATCGGGCTCGGGCTCAGCTACGTCGTCGCGAGGGGCGGGTGGACGGCCCACGTCCGACCGGCACTGTCGCGCCTCCGGACGATCCCCGGGACGCTCGAGCTGACCATGTTCGCGGTCGCGGTCATGGTCGCCATCCCGGTGTTCTCCTTCGCGACCGTCACCGCCCCCGAGGGGGCGACCGTCAACCGATGGGGCCACCTCGTGGGGTTCGCCCTCGGCTTCCTCGTCCCGTTCGTGACGGGGGGCCTCCTCCGGACCGTCGGCGTCCGCCTCTGAGACGCGACCCGTAGGTATTTCATCGCCGACGCCTTGGTGGGTACCGTGTCGCTGCGTCGGTACCTCGGCTTGGCCCTCACCGTGGTGTTCATCCTCGCCGTCGGGTCGATCCTCCTCGGCGGCATCCTCGGCCAGCCGATCCTGCTGTCGTTCGTCGAGTCCGGGTCGATGTCGCCGACGCTCGAGACGGGCGACGGCTTCATCGCCATCCCGACGGCGGTCGCCGGCGACGTCGAAATCGGCGACGTCGTCATATTCGATGCCCAGCAGATCGAGGGGGGCGGCCTGACGACGCACCGCGTCGTCGGCGAGAGCGAGACCGGCTACATCACGAAGGGTGACGCGAACCCGTTCGACGACCAAGACAGCGACGAACCACCGGTCACGGACGGGCAGATCAAAGCGGTGGCGCTGCAGGTCGACGGTCACGTCGTGGCGATCCCGGGGCTCGGCCGCGTGGTGTGGACCCTGCAGGATTGGGTCGAAACGGGCCAAGGGACGTTGGCCTCGTGGACCGGGGCCGATGCCCTCTTGGGGACCCAGGGACTCGCAATCCTCATCGGTGGCGGCGGGTTGCTCGTACTGGCATGGGGGCTGCTCGGTGGGGACGACCGGCGCCTGCGCGACCGGGTGCGAAAGCGAGACCAGGGGATTCATCCCTATAGCATCGTCATCGCGATGGCCGTGATGCTCCTCGCCGTGACGGCGATCACGACCGTCGCGATGTCCGGGACGCACGGCTACGACATGGTCAGCGCCGAGTTCGAATCCGATCGACCGACGACGGTCCAGATCGGCACCTCGAAGGAACTCCCCCACACCGCGGCCAACGGCGGTCGGATGCCGACCTATACGTTCTTCGAGCCAGCCAGCACCTACGTCGACGTCGACCCCACGACCTTCCGGCTGGACCCCGACGAGGAACGAAACGTCACCGTGACCCTCACCGCCCCCTCGGACACGGGCTACTACCCCCAGTACGTCGCCGAGCACCGGTACGTCGCCACGTTGCCGTACGGGGTAGTGGCGGGGTTGCACGCGGTCCACCCCTGGCTCGCCATCTTCGCGACAAGCGCGCTCCTGCCGGCCATCTTGACCCTGATCGGCGTCGCCTTCGTCGGGACGGGCCGAATCCGCCGGCGGTCGCGTTCCCGACGCTGACCGGCGGCACCGATGGGATTTCTCGAGCACCGATAGTGCAACCAGTACGTTTATTGGCCGGCCGGGGGTCGGCAATTCCCGATGGAAGGTGTCGGTCGACTGCGTTGGCGAGCCCGGCTCGACGATTACCTCGTCCCGCTGATCGTCGTCGCCCTCCTGGTCGCGGCCATCGGGGTCGGCGTGGTCTACTTCACGTACGTCGATCCGGGGACCGACACCGAGGAGGTGACCGTCGCGAGCTGGCAGACGACCCCGAGCTTCTCCCATCAGGCGGAGGTGCAACGGTCGAACCTGGTCTTCCCCTCCGACGCCGTCCTCCGGGACCGATCGCTGTACTTCACCCAGATCTCGCCGGTCCTGGACGCGACCTTCTCCCACGGCGTCTCCGGCGAGCCCGGCGAGGTGGACACGAGCATCGAATCGACCCTGATCATCCGAAGCGTCAGCGACGAGGGTGGCGAGTACTGGCGGGTCGAGGAACCCCTCTCGTCGGAGGACGCCGCGGTCGAAACGGGGGACACCCTCTCAACGTCGTACCAGCTGAACATCTCGGACATCCTGGTGCAAATCGAGTCCATCCAGAGCGACCTCGGCTCCTCCGTCGGCTCGACGGAGGTGTTCGTCCAGAACACCGCCTCCACCACCGGGACCGTCGCGGACACCTCCTTCAGCCACGACGAGACCTACACCATGACCGTCGATCCCGGGGAAAACACCTACTCAATCGAGACGGACGCCGAGAGCGAATCCTTCTCCGAGTCGGAGACGGTCGTCGAGGAGCGCACCTACGGACCGCTTCGCACCGTCGGCGGGCCGCTTTTGATCCTCCTCGGCCTCACCGTCGCCATCGGCCTCGCCGTCGCGCGGTACCGCGACATGCTCGAGGTCACCGAGCACGAGCGCGAGGTGTTGCGCTACCACGCGCAACGCAAGGAGTTCGACGAGTGGATCACGACCGGATCGGTTCCCGAGGCGGCGCGGCCATCGACCGCGGTGCGCGTCGACGACCTCGAGGGGCTCGTCGACGTGGCGATCGACTCCGAGGCGCGCGTCATCGAGGATCGCGACTCGCGGACGTACCTCGTCGTGCTCGACGACGACCGCGTGTTCACCTTCCAGCCACCGGTCGACGCCGAGTTCCCCGAGTGACGGCCCGCGGTTCCTCAACGTTTAGGTGCACGTGAAGGGTACCGAACGGGTAGCCATGGAGTCCCTCGCCGACGTCGACGAAATCGTCTACGAGCCGGCCCGGGCGACGATCGAGTCGACGAACGTCTGGCAGTTCATGCGGGCGCACGACATCGACGACTACGACGAACTCATCGCGCGCACGACCGGCGATGTCGACTGGTTCTGGGACGAGGTCGTCGACCACCTCGGCATCGAGTTCTACGAGGATTACGAGGCCGTGCGCGACGACACCGACGGCCCGCAGTTTACCGACTGGTACCCCGGCGGGACGATCAACGTCGCCCACAACGTGCTCGATCGCCACGCCGCGCCGGGAAACGGCGCGCGAAACCACGTGGCCGTCATCTGGGAGGGCGAACCCGGCGAGATCCGAGAGGTCACCTACCACGAGC
The DNA here is from genome assembly GCA_046543335.1 of Halobacteriales archaeon. Lineage (GTDB taxonomy): Archaea > Halobacteriota > Halobacteria > Halobacteriales > SKSH01 > CAZCYF01. The sequence continues at coordinate 1,044 of JBKGZP010000062.1, read as the reverse complement.
TGCACCGCGAGGCGAACCGCGTGGCGAACTTACTGGAGCGCGAGGGCGTCGGCGTCGGCGACACCGTCGGCCTGTACATGCCGATGGTCCCCGAGGTCGTCTCCATCCTCTACGGCTGCTTCAAGGTCGGCGCGATCGCCGTGCCGATCTTCTCCGGCTTCGGGGCCGACGCCGTCGCGACCCGCCTGGCCGACGCCGAACCGTCGGTCCTGTTCACCGGCGACGGCTTCTACCGCCGGGGCGAGCCCGTACGCCTGAAGGCGACCGCCGACGAGGCGATCGACGACGTCGGCGGCGTCGAGACGGTCGTCGTCTTCGACCGCCTCGGGGAGGACCCGCCCTGGACGGACGGCCGTGACGTTTGGTGGGCGGATGCGATCGACGAGGCCGACCCGTCGTACGAGACGAGGGAGCTGCCCTCGGACGCGGCGTCCATGCTGCTGTACTCCTCCGGGACGACCGGCAAGCCCAAGGGCATCGTCCACACGCACGCCGGTGTCCTCGCGCAGTGCGCGAAGGAGATCTACTTCGGCTTCGACCACAAGCCCGGCGACCGCTTCTTCTGGGTCTCCGATATCGGCTGGATGATGGGGCCGTGGATGCTCATCGGCAACCACGCCTTCGGCGGGACGATCTTCATGTACGAGGGCGCGCCCGACCACCCGGCGCCGGACCGCTACTGGGAGATGATCGAGCGCCACGGCCTGACCGTCTTCGGCATCTCGCCGACGGCGATCCGGGCGCTTCGCGAGCACGGCGACGCGTGGGTCGAGCGCCACGACCTGTCGACGCTTCGCCTGCTCGGCTCGACGGGCGAGCCGTGGGACCCCGAGTCGTGGACGTGGTTCTTCGAGACCGTGGGGGGTGGCGAGATCCCGATCATCAACATCTCCGGCGGGACGGAGATCTGCGGGTGCTTCCTGATGCCGATGCCGATCCAGCCGCTCAAGCCCTGCACGCTCGGCGGCCCCGGTCTCGGTATGTCGGTCGACATCGTGGACTCCTCGGGCGAGTCGGTCGCTGACGACCACGAGCGCGGCTTCC
>JBKGZP010000061.1:0-5180 GCA_046543335.1 Halobacteriales archaeon | reverse complement strand
CTCGACCTCGGCGGCGGCGTCTACGAGGTCGTCGCCACCAACGGCGACAACGACCTCGGGGGCGACGACTGGGACGAGGCGATCATCGACTGGCTGGCCGACCGGTTCGAGGAGGCCCACGGGATCGACCTCCGCGAGGACCGCCAGGCGCTGCAGCGCCTCAAGGACGCCGCGGAGGAGGCAAAGATCGAGCTCTCCAGCCGGAAGGAGGCGGATATCAACCTGCCGTACATCGCGGCGACGGACGAGGGGCCCGTCCACCTCGAGGACAGTCTCACGCGGGCGCGGTTCGAGTCGCTCACGGAGGACCTCCTCGAGCGCACGGTCGGCCCCACGGAGCAGGCGCTGGCGGACGCCGGCTACGGCAAGGACGACATCGACGAGGTCATCCTCGTCGGCGGCTCGACGCGGATGCCGCAGGTCCAGGCGCAGGTCGAGGCGCTGACCGGTCAGGCGCCGAAGAAGAACGTCAACCCGGACGAGGCGGTCGCCCTCGGGGCGGCCATCCAGGGCGGTGTCCTCGCGGGCGACGTCGACGACATCGTCCTCCTCGACGTCACGCCCCTCAGCCTCGGCATCGAGGTGAAAGGCGGCCTCTTCGAGCGCCTCATCGAGCGCAACACGACCATCCCCACGGAGGAGTCGAAGATCTTCACGACCGCGGCGGACAGCCAGACCTCCGTCCAGGTCCGCGTCTTCCAGGGCGAGCGGGAGATCGCCGAGGAGAACGAGCTGCTCGGCGCGTTCATGCTGGCGGGCATCCCACCGGCACCGGCGGGCACGCCGCAGATCGAGGTGTCGTTCTCCATCGACGAGAACGGCATCGTCAACGTCGCCGCGGAGGACCGCGGCACGGGCGAGTCGGAGGAGATCACCATCGAGGGTGGCGTCGGCCTCTCCGACGAGGAGATCGAGCAGATGAAGCAGGAGGCCGAGGAGCACGCCGAGGAGGACCAGCGCCGCCGCGAGCGCATCGAGACGCGCAACGAGGCCGAGGCGACGATCCGCCGGGCGGAGACGCTGCTCGAGGAGAACGAGGACGAGGTCGACGACGAGCTGGCCGAGGAGATCGAAGCGGCCGTGGCCGACCTCGAGGAGTCGCTCGAGGAGGACGCCGGGGTCGACGAGCTCGAGGCGGGCATGGAGGCGCTGACCGCGTCCCTGCAGGAGATCGGCAAGCGGATGTACCAGCAGGCGGCCCAGGCCGAGGCGGGCGGCGCCGGCGGCGCCGACTTCACCGGCGAGGCCGACGAGGGCGAGGAGTTCGTCGACGCCGACTTCGAGGACGTCGAGGAGGAGTAGGGCCGAACCAGTCGGCTCCGCTACAATAACTCGCTTTCGCGAACGCTTTTCTCCCGGCCGCTCGATGCGAGACCCATGAGTTCAGCCGACGCCATGCGCGACGACGAGGGCGTCGCCCCCGAGGACGCCTTCGCCCTGGTCGGCGAGTCGAACCGCCTCGCCATCCTCGAGGGGCTGTGGCGCCTCGACGGCCCCGTCCGCTTCTCCGACCTGCGCGCCGAGGTCGGCGTCGACGACAGCGCCCAGTTCAACTACCACCTCGGCCGGCTCACCGGCCGGTTCGTGCGCAAGACCGACGAGGGGTACGAGCTCATGACCGCGGGCGAGCGGGTCATGCAGGCCATCTTCGCCGGCTCGTTCACGGAGCACCCCCGTCGCGAGCTCGAGATCGACGACCCCTGCGTCAACTGCGGCGCGACCCTGCAGGCGCACTACGAGGACGAGGTGCTGACCATCGAGTGCCCCGCCTGCAACCACGGCCACGGCTCGTACCCGTTCCCGCCGGGGGGGCTGCACGACCGGACGGACGCCGAGATCCTCTACGCGTTCGACCAGCGGGTGCGCCACCTGCACTGCCTCGCGAAGGACGGCGTCTGTCCCGCCTGCAACGGCCGGATGTCGACGACGATCGACCGCGGCGGCCAGTGCTGTCTCGGCACCGCCGTCCGCGCGACGCACACCTGCCGCCAGTGCGGCCACGAGCTGTGCGCCGCCATCGGTCTCGGGCTGCTCGACCACTCGGCGGTCGTGACCTTTCACGGCGACCGGGGCGTGGCCCTCTCGGAGACGCCGTACTGGACGCTGCCGTGGTGCGTCGACGACCAGCCGGTGTCGATCGAGTCGACCGACCCGTGGCGCGTGACCGTCGACATCGCCTGCGCCGGCGACCTCCTTCGCATCGCCGTCGACGGCGACCTCGACGTGGTCGGGACGGAGCGCCTCCCCGGCGGCGCGTAGCGCCGTCGCCTCCGCTTCGTTACAGGAATCTCCTTCGGTAAGCGACGCTACAGAAATATCATTCAGATTATATTTTTGGGGGTGGGGGTGCTACACCTACCTGTCCGACGATGACAACCACATCACCCATCGGCACCGTCGACCACCCCTCGATCGCGGGCGCGGCGCTCACCGCGTTCCTCTTGTTCGTCGGCCTGGTCGCCCTGGCCCACCCGGTCGCGGCGGCCGCCCTCGCCAGCTGGACGCTGGTGCTGCTCGTCGGCCTCCGCCTCGGCCGTGGCCTCCGGTCCGACGCCCGGGCCCGCCGGTCGATCGGCGTCGGCACCCACCGCACCCGCGGCTGAGCGAGGCGCGTTTTTCAAGTAACTCGCGACAGTAGGCTCGGTCGAGCGATGAGCGAGGACTTCTACGCCGTGCTGGGCGTCGACCGGGACGCGACGGAGGAGGAGATCACCCGAGCGTTCCGCAAGAAGGCGGCCAAGTACCACCCCGACGTGAGCGACGAGCCCGATGCCGAGGAGACGTTCAAGCGGGTCAAGAAGGCGAAGGAGGTCCTCACCGACGAGGAGAAGCGCCAGCTGTACGATCAACTCGGGCACGAGCGATACCTCGAGTACGAGAAGACCGGGGCCGCCGACCAGGGTGGGGCACACGCCGGCGGCCCCTTCGGCGGGGGCGACCCCTTCGGGGGCGGCCCCTTCGGCGACATCTTCGAGCAGTTCTTCGGCGGCGGTCGCGCGGGTCGGGAGCGCTCGCGGCGGCGGCAGGGGACCACCCTCCGCACGGAGCTGACGATCGACCTCGAGGCGGCCTTCGAGGGGACGACGAAGCGCATCACCGTGCGCCGGCCCGAGGCGTGCGACACCTGCGGTGGCAGCGGACACGCCCCGGGTGCCGACGTCCGCACCTGTGCGCAGTGCAACGGCCAGGGGCGCATCACCGAGGTGCGCCGCTCGGCGTTCGGGCAGGTGCAGCAGTCCCGTCCCTGCCCGCGCTGCGATGGCGAGGGCCGGATCGTCTCGGAGGCCTGCCCCACGTGCGCGGGCGACGGTATCGTCGAGCGCGAGGCGACCCTCGAGGTCGAGGTGCCCGCGGGCATCCGCGACGGCCAGACGCTTCGCATGCGCGGCGAGGGCGCCCCCGGCGAGGGCGGCGGTCCACCCGGCGACCTCCTCATCGAGGTCCGCGTGACCGACCACCCCGACTTCGACCGCGACGGCGACGACTTGCGCTACGACCTCGAGCTGTCGATCCCCCAGGCGGCACTCGGCGATCGGGTCGTCGTGCCGACGCTCGACGGCGAGGTCGAGCTGCGCGTCCCGGCGGGGACCCAGCCCGGCGACCGCTTCCGCCTGGACGACAGGGGCATGCCGCGCCTCGAGGGTCGCGGTCGGGGCGACCTCATCGTCGAGGTCGACGTGCGCGTCCCGACCGAGCTCACGGAGGAGCAGCGCGAGGCGCTCCAGGCGCTCGCCGGGGCGATGGACGAGGAGCTGGACGTGGACGCGTCGCTGTTCGACCGGATTCGGGGCTCCTTCTGAGGGTCGAACCCGCTAACAATCGGGTCGTCGTCGACCGACGTCTCGGACGCCCGCCCGTTCTAGGCCGGGACGGTCGTCGTCTCGAGCTGCTCGAACGTCGCGGTCATGAACGCGGGCAGGTCGCTCGGCACCCGGCTGGTGACGAGGTGGTCGTCGACGACGACGGACTCGTCGACGTAGGTGGCCCCCGCGTTCTCGATGTCGACCGCGAGCGACCAGTAGCCGGTGACCTCGCGGCCCTCGAGCACGTCGGCGCTTATCAGGAGCTGCGCGCCGTGGCAGATCGCCGCGATGGGCTTCTCGACCGCGTCGAACGCGGCGACGATGTCGGCCGCGAGGGGCGCCTCCGTGCGAAGCGCCTCGGGCGAGGTCCCGCCGGGGATGACGAGCAGGTCGAAGGACTCGGCCCACTCAGACGGACGGCGCTCGTCGACCGTCCAGTCGACCTCGAAGGTGTAGCCGTGCGTGCCCTCGATCTCGCCCGCCTCGGGCGCGACGAGGTGTACGTCGGCGCCGTCCTCCTGGAGGCGGTAGTACGGGTAGATCAGTTCGCTGTCCTCGAACCCATCGGTGGCAAGGATGATGGCCTGCATAAGTCAGTCTACAGGTATGGTAGCGGTTCGTAATAAATCTATCGAGACGCGCTCGACTACCGCGCGGCCTCGATCCGCTCGATCGCCTCGGGGTTCTCGATGCTGCTCAGGTCGCCGGGCGCCTCGCCGAGGTGCGCCGCCTGGATGGCCCGGCGGACGATCTTCCCGCTTTGGGTCATCGGGAAGGCGTCGACGAAGCGCAGGTCCCTGGGTCGGAACGGCTTGCCGAGTTCGTCGGCGACGTGGTCGAGCAGCGCCGTCCGGAGGGCGTCGTCCCCCTCGACGCCGGGCTCGGTGATGACGTACGCGACGACCGCCTCGCCCGTCGTCTCGTCGGGCACGCCGATCGCCGCCGCGGCCGTCACCGCCTCGTGATCGATGAGGGCCCCCTCGACCTCGGCGGGGCCGACCTTGCGGCCGGCGACGTTGAGCGCGTCGTCCGCCCGCCCGTGCAGGAACCACAGGCCGTCCTCGTCCATCTGCGCCCAGTCGCCGTGGTCCCAGAGGTCCTCCCACGTCGACCAGTACTCCTCGAGGTAGCGCTCGTCGCCGCTCCAGAGGCTCTTGGTCATCGACGGACAGGAGTCCCTGGCGACGAGGAAGCCGCGTTCGTGGTCGTCTTTGACCGACTCGCCCGCGTGGTCGACGATGTCGATGTCCATCCCGAGGCCGGGGCCGCCGAGGGTGCAGGGCTTGAGCGGCTGGATCGGCATCGGCATCAGGAAACAGCCGCAGATCTCCGTGCCGCCGGAGATGTTGATGATGGGCGCCTCGCCGCCGCCGATCT
>JBKGZP010000027.1:0-24106 GCA_046543335.1 Halobacteriales archaeon | reverse complement strand
GTGGTGAGCCACGTCGGCCTCGACGCCGCGGTCGACGCCGGCGCGTACGTCCGGCGCACCCATCCCGCCAGCGGGTGGGCGATGGTCGGCGTCGCCGTCGCCCTCCGCACGGCCGACGGGGCCGTGTCGTCGGCGCGGGTGGGCCTCGTGGGAGCGGTCGAGCGCCCCCAGCGCCTCCCGGCGGTCGAGGACGCCCTCGTCGGGACGCCGCTCGAGGACGTGCCCACGACCGCCGCGACCGCCGCCCGCGACGTCCGGTTGTCGTCGCCGGTCGGCGACCACCACGCCGGGGCGCGCTACCGTGGAGCGCTCGTCCCCGGTCGGATCCGGGCGGCGTGTCGTCGCGCCCTCGCCGAGGTGGGCGGGCCATGAGCTCGCGATCCGAAGCGGTCCAGGACCGCGCGACCGAGACGAGCGAGGAGACGCGAGGCCGACGGCGCGAGGACGCCGCGCTCCTCGCCGGACGCGCCCGCTTCACCGCGGACCGATTCCCCGACGAGGCGGTCCACCTCGCCCTCGTCCGGTCGCCGGTCGCCCACGGCGACGTCGTCGAGGTCCGGACCGACCGGGCGGAGGCGCTCGACGGCGTCGTCGCGGCGTACGCGTGGGCGGCCGTCGAGCGCTCTGCGGCACCCGGGCGCATCCCGGTCGCGAGCGAGCGCCTCGACGCGGCGCCGCCTGGCCATCCGATCCTCGCCGACGATCGCGTGCGCTACCACGGCCAGCCCGTGGCGGCGGTGGTCGCGGAGACGCCGTATCGGGCCCGCGACGCGGCCGAGGCGGTCGAGGTCACCGTCGAGGACCGACGACCCGTGACGGATCCCCGACGCGCCCGGGAGGCCGGCGCGCCCAGGTTGTTCGAGGCCGTCCCCGGCAACGTCGTACTGACCAGCTCCCTCGGCGATCCGGACAAGGCGCGCGCGGCCATCGACGCGGCGGACCACGCCGTGGACCTCGAGCTCGAGAACAACCGCCTCGCCCCGACCGCCCTCGAGCCGCGGGCGGCGCTGGCCGAGCTCGACGGCGACCAGCTCGTCGTCACGATGACGTCGCAGGCGCCGCACAGCCACCGCCGCAAGCTGGCGGGGACGCTCGGGCTGGCCCAGAAGGACGTCCGGGTGGTCGCACCCGCCGTCGGGGGTGGCTTCGGCCACAAGGGTCACCACCACCCGGGCGAGGCGATGGCCGCCTGGGCCGCCCTCGAGCTCGATCGCCCCGTCGCGTGGCGCGCGACCCGCCGGGGCAACTACCTGGCGGGCGCGCACGGACGGGACCACCGGACCGCGGCCACCCTCGGCGTCGACGCCGACGGGACGATCCGGGGGCTCGCGGTCGAGACCGACGCGGCCGTCGGCGCCTACGGTCTGGGGGTGTCACCGCTCATGCCCGGGTGGTACGGCCGGTTGCTCGCCGGGCAGTACGCCATCGACGCCATCGGCTGCACGACCCGGGCGGTGCTCACCACCACCGCCCCGGTCCACTCCTACCGCGGCGCCGGCCGCCCCGAGGCGATCTACGTCGTCGAGCGCCTCGTCGACGTCGCCGCGAGCGAGCTCGGCATCGACCCGGCGGCGCTCCGTCGGCGCAACCTGGTGCCGGACGCCGCCTTCCCCCACGAGACGCCGGTGGGGGCAACGTACGACAGCGGCCGGTACGAGGCCGCGATGACGAGGGCGCTCGAGCTCGTCGGTTACGACCGCCTGCGCGAGCGCCAGGCGGCCGACACGGGGCGCACCATCGGCGTCGGGCTCGCGAACTACGTCGAGTCGACCGGTGCGGGTATCGAGAGCGCGACCGTTCGCGTCCACCCGGACGGGACCGTGACGGCGTACGTGGGGACGCACGACCACGGCCAGGGCCACGGGACGACCTACGCGAACCTCGTCGCCGACGCGTTGCCCGTCGATGCCGAGGCGGTGGCCGTCGTCGAGGGCGACACGGAGCGCATCCCCCGAGGGACCGGTACCTTCGGCAGCCGCTCCGCGGTCACCGGGGGCAACGCCGTCGCCGAGGCCGCCGCGGCGGTCCGCGAGCGCGCCCGTCGGCTCGCCGCCCACCGGCTCGGCGTCGACGTCGGCGCGGTCCGCGAGACGGACGCCGGCTTCGCCGCCGGCGACGAGGTCGTCGGCTTCGAGGCGGTCGCCCGCGCCGCCTACGGCGCCGACCGTCCCGAGGGGCTCGAACCCGGCCTCGAGCGGACGACCTTCTACGAGTCGCCCGGGACGGCGTACACGTTCGGCACGCACGTCGCGGTCGTCGCCGTCGACCACGAGACGGGCGCCGTCGACCTGCGTCGGTACGTCGCCGTCGACGACTGCGGCGAGCGCCTCGAGCCGACGATCGTCGAGGGACAGGTCCACGGTGGGGTCGCCCAGGGCATCGGCCAGGCGCGCCTCGAGCGGGTGGTCTACGACGACGAGGGTCGCCTCGTCACCGACGCCATGCCCGCGTACGGGGTGCCGAGGGCCACCCAGCTGCCGCCCATCGAGACCGGGGCCACCGTCACCCCGAGCCCGCTCAACGACCTCGGCGTGAAGGGCATCGGCGAGGCCGGGACGATCGCGGCGCCGCCGGCGGTCGTCAACGCGGTCGTGGACGCACTGGCACCGCGCGGCGTTCGCCACCTCGACATGCCCGTGACCGACGAGACCGTCTGGCAGGCGCTCGGGGGCTGAGCCGGTCGGCACCCTCAAAGGGCGACCGCTCGAGGGCGACCCATGGAGGTCGTCGAAGACGCCCTCCCGGTCGACCTCGAGACGTTCCTCGAGCGCCCCCTCGTTTGTCACCTCTCGACGCTGGCCGAGGCCGGCCCGCGTGTGTCGCCGCTTTGGTACCTCCACGAGGACGACGCCCTCTGGATCATCGCCGACACCGAGACGAAGACCCACCCCGAGCGGATCCGGCGCGACCCCCGGGTGGCCGCGGCCATCGTCGACTTCGACGCGCCGACGGGGCTCGTCCAGCACGTCGGCGTCCGGGGGCGCGCCACGCTCGCCCCCTTCGATGTGTCGCGGGCGAACCGCCTGCTCGCGCGCTACCTCGGGGACGACCGGTCGACGTGGGACCCGCGCTTCACCGGTCCGTGGGACGACCGCTGGCGGTTCATCCGGCTCGAGCCCGCCACCGTCGTCGCGCGCGACCAGTCCTTCGACGCGGAGTAGCGGCCGTCGTCGTTAACCGCGTGGCGACCCTCGTTCGACCGTGCAACCGATCCACCTCCTGCGCCTGGAGGGCGTCGCCGTCCTCCTGGGTGGGCTCGTCGGCTACCTCGTCACCGACGCCCCCCTCTGGCTCCTGCTCGTGCTCGCCCTGGCGCCGGACGTCTCCATGGTCGGCTACCTCGGCGGGGCGCGCCTCGGGAGCTGGACGTACAACCTCGCGCACACGTACGTCCTCCCCGTCGCGCTGATCGGCACCGGGGTGGCCCTGGGCGTCGAGCTGGCGCTGCCGGTCGCCCTGGTGTGGGCGGCCCACATCGGCGCCGACCGCGCCCTGGGCCTCGGGCTGAAGTACGAGACGGGGTTCCGGGACACCCACCTCGACCGGCTGGACGCCCCACGAGGCGCCCGAGTCGAAGGCTTGTAGCAGTCGCGGGCCCACGCTCGCACCATGTCGCTCGAGGACCACGAGGGCGTCGAGGGTACCTTCCGCCGGTCTCGCCTCGCGCGCGGCGAGGGGGACCACCTCGGCTGCAGCTACTACGAGGTGCCACCCGGGGGCCGGCCCTGGTCGTACCACTACCACGTCGCCAACGCCGAGGCGCTGTACGTCCTGTCGGGCGTCGCCACGGTCGAGACGCCCGGCGGCGACGTCGAGGTCGACCCCGGGGGCTACCTCGCCTTCCCGGCCGGACCCGAGGGCGTCCACGCCATCCGCAACGAGGGCGACGAGCCCGTGCGATACCTGGTCGTCTCGACGACCGACCGACCCGACGTGACGGTGTTGCCCCGGCGGGGGCTGTTCTCCGTCCGCCTCGACGAGGACGCCGAACCAGCAGATGGACCGGCCGTCAGCGGGTTCTACCCCGTGGACGCCCGCCTCGAGGACTGACGCGGGAAGTCGCAAGCCCCTTGCCCGGTCGGTGGCCACGGTCGCCCATGGAAGGCCATCGAATCCTGGTGACCGGCGGTGCTGGCTTCGTCGGCTCGAACCTCGCGAACCACCTCGCCGGGCGAAACGACGTGGTCGCCATCGACGACGAGTTCCTCGGCACGCCCGAGAACCTCGACGACGCCGTCGACTACCGGAGGCGGTCGGTCCTCGAGGACGACCTGCCGACGGACGTGGACGTCGTCTTCCACATCGCCGCGCTCTCCTCCTACGCCATGCACGAGGACGACCCCACCAGGGGCGCCCGGGTGAACGTCGAGGGGTTCGTCAACACCGTCGACCAGGCCCGTCGCGACGGCTGCGGGACGGTCGTGTACGCCTCGACCTCGTCCATCTACGGCAGCCGCACCGAGCCGTCCCCGGAGACCCTCCCCGTCGAGGCGAACACGGGCTACGAGGCGTCGAAGCTCGCGAGGGAGCGCTACGCGGAGTACTTCCACAACCACTACGGCATGGACCTCGCCGGGATGCGCCTGTTCTCGATCTACCAGGGCTACGGCGGTGCCGAGGCGCACAAGGGCCAGTTCGCCAACGTCATCGCGCAGTTCGCCGACGACATCGCCAACGGCCGCCGGCCCGAACTCTACGGCGATGGGAGCCAGACGAGGGATTTCACCCACGTCGACGACGTCGTCCGCGGCCTCGAGCTGGCCGCCGAGGCCGAGCTCGACGGGATTTACAACCTCGGGACGGGCGAGCGGTACGACTTCAACGCCGTGGTCGAGCGGCTCAACGACGTCCTCGGGACCGACGTCGAGCCCCGGTACGTCGCCAACCCCATCCCCGCATCCGTCTACGTCCACGACACCTGCGCCGACCCCGCTCGGTTTCGCGAGGCGACTGGCTGGGCGCCGGCGATCGACTTCGAGGAGGGCCTCCGTCGGGTCTGCGAGCCCTACCGCTGAGCCGGGCCGGACCGACTACTCGGCGTCGGCCGGCGTGTCGAAGTCGTGGAAGTGCTCGCCCTTCTCCTTCGAGAGGATGTTCAACGCGGCCGCCGCGCCGTCGCCCGCGGAGATGATCGCCTGCCACTCCTCGACGCGCACCATCGCCCCCGTGGCGTAGGCGTCCTCGACGGAGGTCTCCATCGTCACGTCCACCTCGACGACGTCATCGTCGGTGAACGCGCAGCCGATCGCCGCTGCCAGGTCCCGCTTCGCCCCCGTCGCCAGCACGAGGTAGTCGGCCCGGTACGTCCCGGACTCGGCGGTCACGGCGAAGCCGTCGTCGGTGACCTCGACGTCGGTCACCTCGTCGTCGAGGTTGAGTTCGGCGCCGAAGCCCGCCACCTGCTCGCGGCCCTGCTCCACGAACGCCGACCCGTCCATCGACTCGATGCCGAGGTAGTTGAAGAGGTGCGCCTTGTGCAGCCACGTCTTGTCGGTGTCGAAGACGGTCGTTTCGAGGCCGTTCTTCGCGGTGAACAACGCGGCGCTGAGGCCCGCGGCCCCACCGCCGACGACGATGACCGTTGGCATGGTAGCTCCGTCGGCCCGATGGCGGAAGAAGCTTCCCAAGCCGGCAGGCTAGGCGTCGCCTTCTGACTGGCCGGGCTCGCCGACGGCCTCCGTCGGGAGATTGGCGAAGACGTCCGCCTCGAGGTCATCGAGCGCCTCGAACCGCTCGCTCGGGCACCGCTCGAGGACGTCCGCCAGCGCCTCGGCACCGTCCGCGTAGTCGAGGACGACGTCCCCGAACTGGTCGATGGCCGACGCCCGGCTGATGGGATACGAGACCTCCGCGAGGACCGACCGCAGCTCGTTGAGTCTGACCTCCCTCGACGGCATACCCGGGGTACTCGCTCGAGCGGTAAGTCCGTGTTGGGGGTACCGAAACGGTATTCCGGGCAGCGGCGCGATGGCCCCCATGGTCGCGGTCGACTTCGCGCTGACGCTACTCGCGGTGGCCGCCCTCGCGTACTTCCTGGCCGACCTGGTGCCCCGGGTGGACGAGATGACGCGGAGCTACCGGAAGTTCCTCGCACTGTCGGCGCTCGGCACCGCGGAGGTGGTCCTGCTCGGCCTGCTGTTGACCATCCTCGCGGCGTCGACCGACGCGGGCTCGATCGAGATCATCCTCGCCCTCGCCGTCACCACGTTCGTCCTGTTCACGGTGACGCTGCTCGGCGACATCGCGGACGACTGGCTCCGCCTGTTCGCCGACCCCGAGTACAACACCTGGGTCGAGGTCTCGATGGTCGTCGCGCTGGTCGTGCTCCTGTTCGTGGCCTTCTGGGCGACCTCGCCCTAGCCGGGAGGAACCTGCGAGTTTAAGGGACCGCGCCGTCGACACCAAGGCAGCATGAGCCTCTCCGAGAGACCGCAGGACATCGACCGATCGTTCCTCTGGCGGACCGCGGCGATCACGCTCGTCTGGCTGGTGATCTTCGTCGGCACCGCGGTGTTACTGTGGACCTTTCAGGACGCGATCCATCGCCTCTTCTTCTGAGCGCGGCCGCGCTCCCGGGCGATGGCCAACCTGTTCCGCTCGGGGCCGCCGGGCGTCGGCAAGTCCACCCTCGTCGAGCGGGTCGTCGACGCCGTCGAGACCTGGGCTGGGCCGTCGGTGGCGTTCGAGTCCCCGAGCATCGCCGTGGCGGGCGACGCGTGGGCGTCGACATCGTCGACGTGGCCACCGCCGAGCGCGCCTCGACGGCTGACGCTCAGCCGTCGCCCAGCAACCGGTCGACGTCGGCGTGGTTGGTGAGCAGCTCGCGCATGACCGCGACCGCCTCGGCGTCGCGCGTTCGCCCGCTTCGAACGACGCCCTCGGCGCGCTCGACCGCGCTTCGCGTGTCCGCCCCGACGAGGATGACGGGGACCCCGGCGGCCGCCGCCCGGCCGAGCACCGCCTGCGAGGGGCGGTGACCGCCCGTGAGCACCAGACAGCGGACCCCGGGGGCCTCGATCGCCGCGGTCTGGATGTCGGCCCGGTCGCCCCCCGTGATGACCGCCGCCGCGCGCGTGCGACGGAAGTGCCCCACGGCGACGTCACGCCCCATGGCACCGATGAGGAAGCGCTCGACGAGGCCGTCGAGGCCGGCCTCGACGAGCACCTCGGCGCCGAGCTCCTCCGCGAGCTGACCGGCGGGGACGCCGGCGAGCTCGCGTCGGCGCGGGAGCGTGCCCACCGTCGGGACGCCCCGCTGGCGCAGGAACGGGACCACGTCGGCCTCGAGGTCGTCCAGGGCGCCGTCCTCGACCGCGTTGAACAACACCCCCTCGAGGCGGTCGCCGAAGCGCATCGCGGTGGCGAGGGTGGCGTCGACCTCCTCCAGGCGGCGGTGTCGCGTCACCAGCACGACCCGCGCGTCGAGGAGCTCCGCCAGCTGCGGGTCGGTCAGGTCGATCACGGCCCCCGTCTCGAGGTGGCCGCCGCCCTCGACGGCGAGGAAGTCGGCCTCGGCCGCGAGGTGCTCGTAGCGCTCGCGCACCGTCTCGCGCAAGGCGGCTGGGTCGTCGTGGCCGCGGAGGATCCCCTGGATGAACGTCGAGGAGTACACGATCGGCTCCAGCACCTCGATGTCGACGTCGAGGTCGAGCAACTCGGCGGCGAAGACCGGATCGCGGTCGAACGTCTTGCCCAGGGTGCTTTGCAGCCTGGTCCCCTTCGGCTTCATGTAGCCGACGGTTCGGTCGCGCTCGCGCGCCAGCTGGGCGAGTGCCAGCGCGATGGCCGTCTTGCCGGTGCCGTCTTCCGTGGTGGTCAGGAGTAGTGGGGTCATGGTCATGGGAGGTCGATGGTCAGCCGGAGGTCCGCCGCGAGGACGCCCTCGGGCGTGGCGACGAGGGGGTTGATGTCGAGCTCGAGGACCTCGGGGTGGTCCTCGACGAGCGCCGCCACACCGAGGATGGCGTCGACGATGCCGTCGCGGTCGACCTGGGGACGCCCCCGGGCACCGCGCAGAACGGGTGCGGCGGCCACCTCGTCCAGCATCGACCGCGCGGTCGGCTCGTCGACCGGCGTCACCCGGAGGGTCACGTCCTCGAGGAGCTCGACGAAGATGCCGCCGAGGCCGAACAGCACGGCGGGGCCGAACTGCGGGTCGCGGTTCGCCCCCACGATGACCTCCACCGCATCGTCGAGGTCGACGAGCTCCTGGACGTACACCCCGAGCAGCCGGGCGTCCTCGCGGTAGCTGTGCACCCGCGTGGCGAGGTCCTCGTACGCCTCGGGGACCTCCTCGACGGGCACGCCGACGCGGACCCCGCCGATGTCGGACTTGTGCGAGACCTCCGGGCTGACGACCTTCAGCACGACCGCGTCGCCGGGGACGTCGGCGGCGAGTCTCGCCGCCTCCGCCGGCGAGGTCGCGAGGCCGCCCGCCGGGGTGGCGATGCCGTACGCCTCGAGGAGTCCGAGGGCCTCGAGGCCGAGCGTCGGTCGGTCGCGGGTGCGGGCGGCCTCGAGGACCGCGGCCGCTCGCTCGCGGTCGACCTCGCGCGGTGGCGGCGACGGCACCGGACGCTCGCAGTGGCGCCGGTACGTCTCGAGCGCGTCCAGCGCACCGACCGCCCGGGCGGGATCGACGAAGTTGGGGATGTCTCGGGCGGCCAGGCGCTCGCGCGCGGCGTCGGTCTGCTCGCGACCGCCCATCAGACACGCGACGATCGGCAGGTCGATCGACTCGTTGACCGACGAGATCATCGCCGCCAGGTCGGCGTAGTCGAGCAGCGCCAGCGGCGCCGACAGCGTCAGCAGCATGTCGACGCCGGGGTCGTCGGCGACGACCTCGAGCGTTCGGCGGAACCGCTCGACGTCGGCATCGCCGATGATGTCGACCGGGTTGTAGGGGTCGGCCGCCGGCGGGAGCACCTCGCCGAGGCGCTCGAGGGTCTCGTCCGCGAACTCCGCGAGCACGAGGTCGGTCTCGGCGGTGGCGTCGGTCGCGAGGACCGCCGGACCGCCGGCGTTCGAGACGATCGCCACCCCCGGCCCATCGGGGACGGGCTGGCCGGCCAGCGCCTGCGCCGCGTCGAACAGCCCCGAGGCCGTCGGGGACCGCACCACGCCCGTCTGGGCCAAGGCGGCGTCGATCACTCGCTCGCTGCCCGCCATCGCGCCGGTGTGGGAGGCCGCCGCCTTGGCCCCCGCTTCGGTTCGACCGGCCTTGACGAGGACGACCGGGGTCTCGGGCGTGACCCGGCGCGCGGCGTCCATGAAGCGACGGCCGCGCTCGATGCTCTCGACGTAGCCGATGATGGCCTCCGTGCCGGGGTCGTCGTTCCACCGCTCGAGCAGGGTCGCCTCGTCGACGTCCAGCTTGTTCCCGAGCGAAACCACGTGTCGAAAGCCGATGCCCTGGTCGCCCGCCCAGTCCAGCACCGCGGTGACGAACGCCCCCGACTGGCTCATGAACGAGACGGACCCCGCGGCGGGCATCCGCTGGGCGAACGTGGCGTTCAGGCCGGAGGCGGTGCTCATGACGCCGAGGGAGTTCGGGCCGACCACGCGCAGGTCGTACCGCTCGGCGATCGCCGCGAGGCGCGCCGCCCGCTCGGCGCCCGCCTCGCCCGCCTCCTCGAAGCCCGCGGTGATGACGACGAGGGCGCGCACCCCCGCCTCGCCCGCCTCCTCCGCCACCCGGATCGCCACCTCGGGGGGCACGACCACGACGGCCAAGTCGACGTCGCCGGCGGCGGCGAGGTTCGCCACGCAGTCCTGGCCGAGCACCGTCTCGTGGTTCGGGTTGACCGGGACGACCTCGCCCTCGTAGCTGGCACGCAGGTTCTCGAGGATCGCGCGGCCGACGGCACCCTCGCGGTCGGTCGCCCCGACGACGGCGACGCGGCGGGGCCGCACGAGCGCGTCGAGTCCCTCCATCGCCTCGACCATCGACGGAAGCGGGGAAAAAGGCGGGGGGCGACCTCCGGCGGGCGGGAGGTGTCGTCGCGACGTACGTCGATCCGGGGGTGGTACACCTACCGACGTGCCCATCCTGCCGGGGACGTTCACGGGCGGACCCCGGCACCCACACGGGCTGGGAAACCGGGGGCCATCGAGAACTCGCACGGCTGATCGCGAGCCCGCCGAGCGACGGTCCACAACGGGCACCTTTTTGACGCCGCACGGGATAGCCCGTCACGAGATGGCCCTGGAATCCTACCTCCTCTGGTCGGGTCTCATGCTCGCCCTGGTGGTCGCCCTCGCCGTCGGGCTCAACCGGCGCCGGCGCCACGCCGCGCGAGACCTCCTCGGCGACGTCATGGGCGTCGACGCCGGCGAGGGATCGGACCTCAGCGTCGAGCGCCTGATCGGGAGCCCGGTGGCGTGGGTCCTCGTCTTTCTCGCGCTCGTGCTCGCGGGCGTCGGGACGGTCGCGATGGTCCTCGACGGCGCGGCGGTCTCGCTGGTCGCGGGGGTGTTGGCGGTCGGTCTCGTCGGCTACCTCGCCGTCGGCAGCTACCTCCTGGCGCGAAACCGGGGGCACTCGAGCGCGATGAGCTTCTTCGAGAGCGTCACCCTCCTCGGCCTCCTCGGGGTCACGGCCGCGGTCGGTCACCTCATCTTCGTCACGTAGGCCACGGCGTCAGGCTTATCAGCGAACCCGTCGTCACGCCGGGTATGGTCGCGATGACGAGTGAGTGCGTTCCGCGTCGACGGTAACCGCCAGCGACTTCTCCGGGGTGACGAACGATGACCCGAGCGACGACCGCGCTAGCCGCGGCTGGCTTCGACGCCCTGGCCGTCAAGCCGGCCACCGACGACCTCCAGTCCGTCGCCCGTCGCTTCGCCGGCACCGTCGTCCTCGACTTCGAGGGGCGGGCGCACCTCCCGTCGCCCGAGGTGGTGGCCGACGTCGCCCGGGACCGACCGGTGGTCGTCACCGCACCGGTGCGCGCCGACGGGTTCGACCCCCTCGGCGACGACGAGCTCCTCGAGCGCTACGGCGAGGTGGCCGACCTCGCGGTGGTGGCCGGCAACGGCGCCTACCTCCAGGCCCACGAGTGTCGACGCGGCATCGCCACCCGCCTCTCGGCCGCGCTCGATCGCCACTCCGACGCCTGGGTGGGCACCGAGGGGATCGAGCGCGTCGCCCTCGCGACGGGCGCGACGCAGTACGAACTCCTCGGGCGCACCACCGCCCGGGAGGTCCGCGCGATGCGGACGGTCGGCTTCGAGGGCGACGTCGTGGTGTACGCCCCCACCGTCGTCTCGGACGATGCGGACGTGGCGCTCGACGCCCTCGGCGAGTACGTCGCCCGGCGCCGACCCGTGGCCGAGCGCCTCCCCGACGGGGCGGCCACCGACGCCACGGCGGTCGGCCACGCCCGGGCGGTGCTCCTCGAGGCCGTGGCGGACTACGGCATCGTCGGGTCGGCCGAGCGGGTCGCCACGCGCCTGGAGGAACTGCGCGACGCGGGCGTCACGGCGATCGTCGGGCTTCCGGCGACGGGCCACTGAGCGGGGCGATCAGCGGTCGACGACGGTGATCTCGTCGATCGGCCACTGGCTGAGCACCTCGACGCCGTCGTCGCGGACGACGACCATCTCCTCGACGCGCACCCCCTGACGCTCGGCGGGGCGCTGGGTCTCGACGGCCATGGTCATACCCGCTTCGAGCTCGATCGGGTGGTCCAAGGAGACGCCACGCCAGACGAGGGGCACCTCGTACAGCTGGAGGCCGAGGCCGTGCGCCCAGTGGTTCGTCGTCATCTGCCAGTGGTGCTCGGCGCCGTACCAGTCCATGTGCTCGCCCTCGGCGTCGGGGAACGCCTCGGCGACCTCGTCGGTGGTCACGCCCGGTTCGATGCGGTCGAGGACGGCGTAGAGGTCGTCGACCGCGAGGCGGTGGGCCTCGCGCTGGGCCTCGGTCGGCGCCTGGAGGGCGAACGTCCGGTAGTAGCACGACCGGTAGCCGAGGAAACCGACGTTGTAGAAGTCGGCGTACAGCAGATCGCCCGGTCGCAGCAGGCGGTCGGTCGTGTTCGCCTGGTGCTTCGGCCAGGTGTTCGGTCCCGACGTGAGGTACCCGCCCTGGACCATCGCACCCCGGCGCCAGAGTTCGTCGACGGCGGCACCCCACACCTCGGCCTCGGTCCGCCCCGGCGCGGCCTCCTCGACGATGCGTTGGAAGCCGGCCTCGCAGATGGCGGCGACCTGGCGGAGGCACTCGACCTCGTCGCGCGTCTTGACCCGGCGGGCGGCCGCCATCGCCGCGGTGCACGCGCCGACGTCGACGTCGTACCCGCGGGCCTCGAGGGCCGACACGAGGGGGTCGGCGCCGACGTCGAGGCCGAGACGCCCCCCCTCGAAGCCGTAGTCCTCGAGGGCCGCCTCGACCGTGTCCACCATCGTCTCCACGAGGAAGCGACGGGCCGACGGACTCCCCGAGGCGCGGGGCACGTTCCCGAGGCCCGGGCACGCGTACCGGACGTCCTCGAGCCAAGGGCAGTTGAACCGCTGGTTGCTGGCGTGGTCGGCCGTGTCCCAGTGGACGCGCTCGCCGTCGGCGAACACCAGGGTGTAGTGGTCGGCGCCGCTGCCGCCGGTCATCGCCAGGCCGGTCACGTACCGGACGTTGGGGTCCGAGATGAGCAGCATCGCCTCGAGGCCCGCCTCGCGCATGTGCTCGAGGGCGCGCTCGACGCGCTGCTCCCGAAGGCGTCGCACGTCGATGCGCTCCTCCCAGTCGACCGCCATCGTCCCCCGGGTGCCCTCCATGAAGTCGCGCTCGTACATGGTCCGAACCAGCCGGAGCGCGCTATTGAAGCTGGCTGAATCGTCGAGGGTGCGATGTCGTCAAGGTGACGGCGGGGTGAAGTGGCGGGCGTGTCGATCCGCGAGGCCGGACCCGCCGACGTCGAGGCGATCGGGGACGTCGCCGCCGCGAGCTGGCACGCCGCCTACGACGACGCCCTCGGGTCCGAGGCGGTCGACCGCCAGCTCGCCCGATGGTACGCCCCCGAGGCGGTCGAACGGCGCCTGGCGGCGACGGACCACCACCTGCTCGTGGCCGAGGCCGGTGCGCGCGTCGTCGGCTTCGCCCACGGCGCCCCCTCGCCCGACGGGCCGGCGGACGCCCAGCTGGTCGCCCTCTACGTCGAGCCCGAGCGGTGGGGTGAGGGCGTGGGATCGCGTCTCCTCGAGGCGCTGACCGGACGGCTCCGAGAGGACGGCCACCATGACCTCTGGCTGGAGGTGCTCGCCGAGAACGACGTCGGGCGATCGTTCTACCGATCGCACGGCTTCGAGGTCCTTGATCGGTACGACGAGGTGCTCGCCGGGGTGTCGGTCGTCGTCGAGCACCGGCGCCGGTCGCTATGAGCGGGCCGCCGAGGTTTAAGCCCCGTCGGCATCGATGCTCCCGCATGGGGCTGTACAAGCACACCGCCTTGCTCGTGCGTAAGCCCGGCATGAGCCACGAGGCCTTCCGCGAGTACTGGGAGGAGCACCACTCGCCGCTGGCGCGCGACATCGAGGGGGTCGTCAGGTACCAAACGGTCTACCCGGTCGCACCGAGCCGGTCGGAGTTCGACGGCGTCGCCGAGCTCTACTTCGAGGACCTCGATGACCTCCACGCCGCGCTCGGCTCGCCCGGCAGCCGCGACTACGACCCCACCCGCGAGGTCGCCGCCAGGGCCCGCGAGGACGTCGACAACTTCCTCGCCGTCGAGGAGCGACCCCGCTTCATCGGCGAGGAGCGCGTCTGGAAGGACGAGGTCGGGGGCGACACGGACGGGCTGTACAAGCACGCCGCCTTCCTCGTGCGCCGCGACGACCTGAGCCACGAGGCCTTCCGCGAGTACTGGGAGGAGCACCACTCGCCGCTGGCGCGCGACATCGAGGGGGTCGTCAGGTACCAAACGGTCTACCCGGTCGCACCGAGCCGGTCGGAGTTCGACGGCGTCGCCGAGCTCTACTTCGAGGACCTCGATGACCTCCACGCCGCGCTCGGCTCGCCCGGCAGCCGCGACTACGACCCCACCCGCGAGGTCGCCGCCAGGGCCCGCGAGGACGTCGACAACTTCCTCGCCATCGAGAAGCGCCCGCGGTTCATCGGCCGGGAGGTCGTCCAGAAGAACGCCGTCGCCAACGTCGAGGGCTACTGATGGCCGACCCCGAGGCCCAGGTGCGCGAGGCGTTCCCGGAGCTGGCGGCGATCGACGACGAGACCCTGCTGGCGCAGGTGGTCGAGGCCTGGACCCTCGGCCTCGAGCGCGGCGGCTGGCGCGACGTCGAGGACATCCCCTACGCGTGGAACATCGACGAGGTCTCGACCGTCGAACACGTCCGGGGCGTGACCGAGATCGCGCTCGCCGGCGCGGCCATCCAGCGCGACCGCCACGGTGCCGACGTCGACCTGGACGTGACCGTCGCCGCCGCGTTGCTCCACGACGTCGGCAAGTGCTACGAGTACGTCGACTACGTCGATGACGACCTGGTCGACCCGGACCCGACCTACGCCGATCCGGCCATCCCCCACGCGCTGTCGGGCTACGCCCTCGCCCACGAGGTCGGCTGCCCGGTCGCCGTCCAGCGGGCGGTCCCGCACGTCATCGGGGAGGTCCCCGAGCGGACCGTCGAGGCCGAGCTCGTCAAGAGTGCCAACGCGATCTCCTCGAACGCGATCACACAGGCGACGATGGGGCTGACGCTCGAGGAGTGGATCGCGGAATACTCGACGGCCATTCGGTAGCGCCGGTCAGGTGGCCCGCTCGACGACGACTTGGATGTCGTCACCGGCACCGTCGGCGGCTTGGTCCTCCGGGCCGACGCCTTGGAGCACGTAGGTCGCTGGATCGACCGCCTCGCCGTCGACCGTCACCGAGACGTTCGTCTCGGCGTCGGTGTCGTCGTACGTCTCACCGTCGAAGGTGAGGCGGTCTCCGCCGTCCTCGAGCTCGATCCCGAGGGTCGCCAGTGCGTACTCGAGGGTTACGTCCTCACCGTGGACGTGCCAGAGGTCGCTCCCGCCGTGGAAGTGGAAGTACTGATCCTGGTCGATCAGGCGCTGGTCATTCGCCACGTCGAGGGGGTCGCCCGCGATCTCCCCCTCGAAGGTGCCGTGAATGTGCACATCGCCGAGGTTCGTTGGCTCCCGCTCGGCGTCGACCGACGGGGTCGGGTCGGACGAGCCGCCGAAGACCACGTACACCCCGGCCAACAGGCCGAGACAGGCGATAGCGATCGCCGCGATGGCCAGGGGGACCACCAGGGATCGGCCACCGCTACCGCCCCGTCGGGCCTCGATTCGACGACGGTCGATCGGGCCGAGGTCGTCGCCGTGGTTGGACTCGAGGTGATCCAGGTACGCGCCCTCGGCCTCGAACGACCGACCGCAGTAATCGCACCGTTCCATCGCCCGTCCCCAGGGTCGAGCTCGTCTTTAATCTCTCGGGCCGGCGGAATCACTCGAACAACGGATCGAGCCCGGCCTCGCGCCTGAGGACCTTGATGTACTCGCGGAAGCCGGTCTCAAGGTCGTACGCGGGTTCGTATCCCAGATCCCGACGGGCGGCCCCCATGTCGAGGCGTTGCGTCCAGGGCAACTCCCCCTCGTCGGTCACGGTTAGATCGGCATCCGGGACGAGCGATCGTACCGTTTCGACCGCCTCCCGGATGGTGGCCAGCTCGCCGCGGACGTTGTAGACGTCGCGGCGTCGCTCGTCGGCGGGCGTCTCCATGGCCAGGCGGAACGCCAGCGCGATGTCCTCGACGTACTGCCAGTCGATGACCTGGTCACCGTAGTCGACGCTGAAGGGCTGGCCGAGCGCGGGCTTCTCGACGATGTTGGCGAGGAACGCCGACCCACCCGTCTCGCGATAGGGGCCGTACGCGACCGTCGGCCGAAGCCCCACGAGGTCGAGGTCGTGGTCCTCGGCGTAGACGGCCGCTTGGACCTCGTTGTATACCTTCGTCGCGCCGTACAGCGTGTCGGGGTAGACGAGGTCGTCCTCGTCGACCCAGTCGTCGCCGTAGTGCCTCGGCGGGGCGTACACCGCCGCGCTCGACGCCCACGCGACGCGCTCGACCTGGTCGGTGAGTGCCCGAGCCGCCTCGAAGACGTTGGTCGTCCCGAGGACGTTCACCTCCGCGGCCGCCCTGGGGTCGGCCCGGGCGGTCGTCGTCAACAGCGCCGCCAGGTGGACGACGTAGTGCGCGTCGGTCGCCCGGAGCGCGCGGACGATGGCCGTGGCGTCGGTGACGTCGCCCCGGACGACCTCGACGTCGTCCGCCACGCCGAGCTTCTCGAGGATGGTCTCGTCGGTGTCGTAGTCGAACGCAACGACGTCGTAGTCCGCCTCGACGAGCTCGGCCGCCGTGTACGAGCCGATGAAGCCGGTGCCGCCGGTGACCAGGACCGTCTCGGTTGCCATGTCCGGTGGCTCGCGGGGGGCGCCCAAATATCGGTCGTAATCGATGCGGGTGACGGGTCGGTGCCTCGGCGGCGCGGCGTTGCCCGACAATTCAAGCTGGGTGGCTCCGCGGAGGCTGATGACCACCGCGGGATCGAAGGCCGCGAGGGCGGGTGACGGGCCGGTCCCGGCGGCCGACTGCCTCGCAGGGTGCCGATACACCGGGTGAGGTCATCGTCGAGGCGTACCGTCGGACGGCCCACGATCGAGCGCTCGACACCTCATGGTCCACAGCATCGGGGTCGATGCGAATCGCAGTGCTGTGTCATGGCGTCGGTGACCGGTTCCGGTCACGCATTCACAGCATGACCGCGAGGATGCCGGTCGCAACGAGCGGGACGGCGTGTCCTCGCAACCGGATTAATCATGCCGCGCATTGCTGCATCCAGTGGCGGTGTCAACCCGGACTGGTTCGTTCGTAACGAATATATCCCCCAAATTGGAGGCTGATGTATGTCCCCGACCCGTCGGCAAGTCCTCCTCGCCGGGATGGGCGCAATCCCCGCCCTATCCGGGTGCACGGTCCTCTCCACTCCTCGGCAGTCCCTCCTTGTCGCGGTTCACAACCACACCGATTCTCCGCAATATTGCGACCTCCTCATCGAAAAGGACGATACGGCGGTGGTCCGCCAGCAGTTGGATGTCGGTGCCGCACGGCTGGACGAGACGACGGTAGAGACGCTGATCTCACTCGGTGAGATGGCCGACGGGACCCGACTGGATGTGACGGCTTCGATCGACCCCAACTTGGAGAAACACGGCTCCCTCACGATTGGTTGTGACGAGTACATGGGTAACGCCGTTCACGTCGTGCTCGAGAAATCGGGTGATATGTATTTGATCGACAATTGTTTCGAAGAGTTTCCGTCAAAGTGGTAGTTCGGTATCGCGCGGGGTTTGCCGGCTACTGATAGTGCGCCCCCCGAGTCGCACCTCGGTCAGTGAGTACCGGGCAGCATCTGGATACGCGACCCACGGTGGCACCGACGTCGTATCGCCGGCATCGCGGTGCTCGAGCGGTCGGCACCCCCGAACCGAACCGTCCCCCGCGTACCTACTCGTGGAGGCCCCCCGCCTCGCGGTAGAACGACGACTGCAACGCGTCGCCGGCGTTCACCGCGGGGTCGATCGTCACGACGACGACCGCGGGCGCATCCGATCCGAGGGCCGCCTCGTACGCGTCGGCGAGGTCACCGGGGTCGGTCACGCGGCGCGAGTCGGCCCCGAGTGCCGCCGCCACCGCCGCCAGGTCCGTCCCGGGGAACTCGACCCCGGGGATGGCCGGGTCGATCTCCCGGACCATCCCGAGGGCGTCGTCGTCGAGGACGATCCACGTCGGCGCGACGCCGTACTCCCGGGCGGTCTCGACCGCCGTCGCCGTCATCGCGAAGCCGCCGTCGCCCGCGACGGCCACCGCATCGTGACCGGCGAGCTCGGCCGCGACCGCGGCGGGTGCGGCCCAGCCCATCCCGGCGACGCCACCGCTGCCGCGGAACGTCCCCGACCGCGCCGTCTGGAGGTGGTGCAACAGCCAGAAGCGGTTGTTGCCGGAGTCCGCGAGGACGACCGCCTCCGAATCGACGGCGGCGTCGAGCTCGGCGATCGCCCGCTCCGGGCGGATCGGGCTGGCATCGCTGTCGCGAGCCTCGCGATCGAACGCCTCGGCCCGCGCCGCACCCGCGACATCGACCCCCCGGGACCCCTCGAGCTCGCCGTCTGGAAGCCGCTCGCGGAGGTCGGTGAGGGCGAGGGCCGCGTCGCCCACGAGGTGGACGTCGGCGGGGTAGACCCAGCCGGCGTTTCGCGCCTCGACGTCGACCTGACAGATGGTCTGCTCGTCGGGACGGACGAACCCGTCCGCGAGCCAGTTGACGTCCATCGGGTTGAGCCGCGATCCGACGACCAGCAGGGCGTCGGCCTCGCTGACGATGTGGTTCGCCGCGTCGTGGCCGTAGGATCCGATCACCCCGCCGGCCAGCGGGTGGGTCTCGGGGATCGCCGACTTGCCGAGGTAGGAGGTGACGACGGGGGCGGCGATCGCCTCGGCCACGTCGGCCAGCTCGTCGTAGGCCCGGGCGGCGTGGACGCCGTTGCCGGCGACGACGACGGGTCGCTCGGCGTCCCGTAGCACCGCGGCCGCGCGATCGACGGCCCCGCGACTCGGCCGTGGCGTCCCGGTCGACGCCCGGTCGCCCGCCGCGAAGGTGGGGGGTCGGGTGTCCTCCGGGACCGGCTCGCGAACCGCGGCGCCGTCGAGGACCACCGCCGTCGGCCCCGGTCGACCCGACTGGGCGTGCTTGAACGCCAGCTCGAGGGCGATGAGCGTCTCCGTCGGGCGCCGGGGCGTCCACGTCTCCTTGGTCACGGCCCCGAGCATCGTCGGGACGTCCACCCCGCCGTAGTCGCCGCGGGCCTGTTGATACGGGGCCAGGGGTGCGAACTCGCCGCGCTCGCTGGCCTCCGTGATGGCGACGAGCGGGGTCGAGCCGAGGGTTGCCTCCATGAGCCCCATCGCCCCGAGGCTCGCCACCCAGGGGCCCTGACCCATGAGCACCCCTGGGCGACCGGTGAGCCGGCCGTGGCACTCCGCCATGACGGCCGCCTGGCGCTCGTCCCGGGGGCGGACGACCTCGATGGGGGCGTCCGCGAGCGCCTCGAAGACCTCGATGACCCGGCCGCCGGGGTAGCCGAAGACCCGCTCGACGCCCATCGCCTCGAGGCGATCGACGATCGCCGCCGCCAGTGTCGTCACGAGCGACCACCCCACGCCGCCGTCCGTGCGAGCATGGCGAGCCCTCGCCGGCGCGACCCTTTGGTGTACCGGTGTGGCGTCATTTTTGTCCGGGCGGCGCTAGGTTGACGACCATGCCGACGGTCTACGTCACCGCCCCCGAAGAGGCCGCCGAGGACCTCGCCCGAGGGCTCGTCGAGGAGCGTCTCGCCGCCTGCGTCAACGCCATCCCCTGTCGCTCGTGGTACCGGTGGGAGGGCGACGTCGTCGAGGACGACGAGGTGGCCCTCGTCTGCAAGACCACGGACGCACGGTATCCGGAGCTGCGAGCGCGCATCGTGGAACGCCACCCGTACGACGTCCCCGCCATCGAGCGCTTCGACGAGGTCGACGTCGACGAGGCGTACGCCCGGTGGGTGGCAGAGGGCACGACCCGCGCGGAGGGGGCAAAAGACAATTCTTAACACCACTTCGGCGTCCCCTAGGCCACATGGGAGAAACGATCGAGCTCCTCGTGCCGGGGGGCCAGGCCACGCCGGGACCCCCGCTCGGTCCGGAGCTCGGGCCGACACCCGTCGACGTCCAGGCCGTCGTGCAGGAGATCAACGACCGGACGGCCGCGTTCGACGGGACGGAGGTCCCGGTCACCGTCGAGTACGAGGAGGACGGTAGCTTCGAGATCGAGGTCGGCGTCCCACCGACGGCGGCGCTGATCAAGGACAAGGCCGGCTTCGAGACTGGCTCGGGCGAGCCAGCCGACGAGTTCGTCGCGGATCTGTCGATCGAGGAGGTCCGCCAGATCGCCGAGCAGAAGCTGCCCGACCTGCTCTCGTACGACCTCAAGGCCGCCGCAAAGGAGGTCGTCGGCACCTGCGTGAGCCTCGGCGTGACGGTGGAGGGCGAGGACCCGCGGCGCGCGCTGCGAACGATCGACGAGGGCACCTACGACGACGTCCTCGTCGAGGCCGCCGAGGCGTAGGCGCCCGTGCCGTCCGCCCTCCACACCGACTACCACGTCCACACGAACTACTCCGACGGCGACTTCCTCGAGTTCATGGTCCGCGCGGCCGAGGCGGCCGGACTCGAGGCGGTCGGCCTGGCGGACCACTGCATCCTCCCCGTCGACGGGCGGGCCGAATCCCATCGCGACGTCGCCGGGTACAACCTCGACGTGACCTACGAACGCCGGCGACGGGCCATCGAGATCGTTCGCCAGCAGTACGACCTGACCATCCACGACGCCGTTGAGGTGGACTACTTCCCCGGGGCGGAGGACCGAATCGCGTCCTTCCTCGAGTCGGCCGACTTCGAGTACGCCATCGGCAGCATCCACGTCGTGGGCGACGAGAACGTCCACCACGCGGCCCCGTTCAGGGATCGCTCGCGGGCCGAGCGTCGCGCCCTCGTCGAGGACTACTTCGATCGGCTCGTCCGACTGATCGAGTCGGAGCTGTTCGAGGTCGCCGCCCACGTGGACATCATCGAGCGAAACGAGGCGCTTCGAGGGCTCGCCGACGTCTCGCAGTATCGGCGGGTGGCCGAGGCGTTCGCCGACTCTCGGACGATCCCCGAGCTGAACGCCGGTCGGATCGATGCGTCGTACGGCCGCTTCCACCCGCGCGAATCCTTCCTCGAGGTCCTCCTCGACCGCGGTATCGACATCACGGTCGGGTCCGACTCCCACCGACCGGCCGATCTCGACCGGCGCATCCCCGCCTTGCGAACCGCCTTCGAGACCCACGCCCTCGCCCCCAGCGACCCGCTCGCGGGCTGAGTCGCGGGTTCGACGGGTTTAAGTCGGTCTTGGGCCACGTTCCGGGCGAGGCAGGCGCTCGCCTGTTTCAGCCGTAGGAGCGGCATGGCCGCGGACTACGGAGGACTACCATGGCGGACACAGAGATCGAAGAGGCGGTATCACGCGCGCTCGAGCAGGCCCCCGAGCGGAACTTCGTCGAGTCGGTCGACCTGGCCATCAACCTCCGCGACCTGGACCTGGCGGACCCGAACAACCGGGTCGAGGAGAGCATCGTGCTCCCGGAGGGGACCGGTCGCGAGACGCGGGTCGTCGTCTTCGCCGAGGGGGAGACGGCCGCCCAAGCGGCGGCCGTCGCCGACGGTGTCCTCGACGGCGAGGACCTCGAGGAGTTCGGCGACGACCAGTCGGCGGCGAAGGACCTCGCCGGGGAGACGGACTTCTTCGTGGCGGAGGAGGGCCTGATGCAGGACATCGGTCGCCACCTCGGCCGCGTCCTCGGCCCCCGGGGGAAGATGCCGACGCCGCTGGCGCCCGACGACGACGTCGTCGAGGTCGTCCAGCGCATGAAGGACACGGTCCAGCTGCGAAGCCGGGATCGACGGACGTTCCACACGCGCGTCGGCGCGCGGGACATGAACCCCGACGCCATCGCGTCGAACGTCGACGTCGTGTTGCGTCGGCTGCACGCCGCGCTCGAGAAGGGCCCGCGAAACATCGACTCGGTCTACGTCAAGACCACGATGGGACCGGCGGTGGAGGTGGCCTGAGATGCCGACGACGACCGAGACGATCCCCGAGTGGAAGCGCGAGGAGGTCGAGGCGCTGCGGGCGCTCCTCGACGACGCATCGACCGTCGGGATCGTCAGCGTGACGGGCATTCCGAGCCGGCAGCTGCAGGACATGCGCCGCGAGCTCCACGGGCACACCGACCTGCGCATCAGCCGGAACACCCTCATCCGGCGGGCGCTCGAGGCGGTCGACGAGGGCCTCGAGGGGCTCGCCGAGCACGTCGAGGGGCCAGTCGGGCTGGTCGTCACCGAGGCGAACCCGTTCTCGCTGTACCGCCGCCTCGAGCTGACGAAGACGCCGGCGCCGATCGGGGCCGGCGAGGTCGCCCCCAACGACATCGTCATCGAGGCCGGCGACACCGGCATCGACCCGGGGCCGTTCGTCGGCGACCTGCAGAACGTGGGCGTGCCGGCGCGCATCGACGAGGGCTCGATCAAGGTCATGGAGACGACGACCGTCCTCGAGGCCGGCGAGGAGGTCTCCCTCGGCCTCGCCTCCGTGCTCAACGAGCTCGACCTCGAGCCGAAGGAGGTCGGTCTCGACCTTCGGGCGGTGTTCGCGGACGGGATCGTCTTCGACGCGGCGGACCTCGCGATCGACGTCGACGCCTACCGCGACGACGTCGCCACCGCCGTCGGTCGGGCCCGCGGCCTCGCGATCGGCGCCGCCTTCCCGGCGTCGGGCGTGGTCGATGCGCTGCTCGCGAGAGCAAACGCCCAGGGGCGCCGGCTTGCCGTCGAGGCCGGCTTCCTCGAGGTCGACACCGCCGGGGACGTCCTCGGCGCGGCCACCGCGGGCGGCCGCGCACTGGCCGTCGCCATCGGCGAGCCCGACGTCGCGCCGACGCCGGAGACGCCGGCGACGACGACTGCGGACGAAGCGGCGAGCGACGCGGACGACGAATCCGACGAGACCGAGACCGCCGACGACGAGGCGGAGTCGGACGAGGACGACGCGGCAGACGCGGCGGGTCTCGGCGACCTCTTCGGGTGATCACCAATGGAATACGTATACGCAGCACTCATCCTGAACGAAACCGGTGAAGAGATCAACGAATCGAACCTGACGGAGGTCCTCGAGGCCGCCGGCACCGACGTGGAGGAGTCCCGCGTCAAGGCGCTGGTCGCCGCGCTCGAGGACGTCGACATCGACGAGGCCATCGAGCAGGCCGCGGCCGTCCCGGCCGCCGGCGCGGGCGCCGCCCCCGCCGGCGAGGCGGAGGCCGAGGCCGAGGCGGAGCCCGATGAGGCCGCGGAGGAGGAAGCGGACGAGGACGAAGACGAGGACGAGGCCTCGGGCGAGGGCCTCGGCCAGCTGTTCGGCTGAATCGACGCCGTTCCGCAGCCGTCCTCGACCGCCCCGAGCGCCGGCTCAGGTCGGTCGACCGCTCGCGGCGAAGCGTTCGCGGACCGTCTCGACCTTCGGCTGCGCGTGGACCTGGCAGTACGCGTCGGTCGGGTTCTTCTCGAAGTAGTCCTGGTGGTACGACTCCGCGGGGTAGAACGCCTCGAGCGGCTCGATTTCGGTGACGATGGGGTCGTCGTAGCCGCCGGCCTCTTCGAGGGCCGCCAGGTAGCGCTGGGCGACGCGGCGTTGGTCCTCGTCGTGGTAGAGGACGATCGAGCGGTACTGCGAGCCGACGTCCGGGCCCTGGCGGTTCAGCTGGGTTGGGTCGTGGATGGTGAAGAACACCTCGAGGACGTCCGCGTAGCCGAGCACCTCGGGGTCGTACTCGACTTGCACCACCTCGGCGTGGCCGGTCTCGCCGGTGCAGACCGCCTCGTAGGTGGGGTCCTCCACGTGGCCGGCGGCGTAGCCCGAGGTGACCTCGAGCACCCCGTCGAGCGCCTTGAACGCGGCCTCGACGCACCAGAAGCAGCCACCCCCGAGGGTGGCCGTCTCGGTCTCGGTCATCGCCGAACCCTCGGGGCGCTGGCGCCTTAAGCGACCCGCGACGGGGGGCCTAAGGCCGAGGCCGGGACGAGTGGGCGGGCGATGGAGCTCCCGGTCATCGAGGCCGCCCTCGACCTCCCGACGTCGGCAACCCTGTTGCTCGCCACCGTCGCCGGCGCCGGGCTCGGTATCGTCAGCGGGCTGATCCCCGGCCTGCACGCCAACAACTTCGCCCTTTTGCTCGCGGGGCTGGCCCCATCCGTCCCGGCGGATCCACTCGTGGTCGGGGCGGCGATGCTCGCGGCGGGCGTCGTCCACACCTTCGTCGACGTCGTGCCGGCGCTGGCCATCGGCGTGCCGGACGCCGACGCGGCCGTGACCGCCCTCCCCGGCCACCGCCTGGTGCTCGAGGGACGCGGCCGGGAGGCGATGCGGCTGTCGGCACTCGGCAGCGTCCTCGCCGTCGCG
>JBKGZP010000026.1:0-24695 GCA_046543335.1 Halobacteriales archaeon | reverse complement strand
GTGCTCGAACTGGCGAGGAAGCTCGAGCGTCGCCCGGTACTCGTGGGTGACCTCGCCGCCGAGGTCGGCGATGTACGCCAGGAGGAACTCGAGGCTGCCCGCGTTGTGGATCGAGTACGAGACGGCGGCGATGTCGGCGGCGGCCGCGAGGAAGGGTCGGTCGGCCCCGCGCCGATCGAGCTTGGCCCCGAAGGGGGGGTTCGTGAGGACCGTCACTGGCTCGGCCGGTCGAAGCGGGAGCGCCTCCACGGCGCCGATCGTCCAGTCGACGGCCACCCCGAGGCGATCGGCGTTCGCGGCGGCGACACCGACCGCGTCCGGGTCCCGCTCGAGGCCGACCACGACCGGGGCGCCCCGGAGCGCGGCGGCGACGGCGAGCATGCCGGTCCCGGCGCCGAGGTCGACGACGGGGCGGTCCAGGTCGCCACGGACGGCCGCCTCGTGCACCAGCGACGCGGCCACCTCCGCGGAGGTCGCGTACTGCTCGAGGTCGGGATCCGGCACCTCGAAGCCGGCGACCGCCTCGAGCGCCCTGGCCAGCTGGCGGCGCGATGACATCGGTTCGACGGTCGGCGTAGGAGACGGGCCGCCTTGAGCCTTCCCGGGGCTCACCAGGTGCCGTGGAAGGTGTCGAACGACAGCGCGTCGAGCGGTTTCTCTCCCACGGCGATCTCGAACTCCCCCGGGGTCAGCAGCGGCGCGGGAAAGCGGGGTCCGTCGTCGGTGGTCACCCGGGGGCAGCCGGTGTTGACGTACGCGTCGTAGTCGAATGACAACAGCCGGTCGGGCGTGATCTCGTTGAGCGTCAGCAGGTGGGCACGGTCGTACCCCTCGACGATCCGTCGGGCGACGGCCTCCCGTCGCTGGCCGATCTTGGTGCACAGGATGACCCCCCACGTCTCGGCGTCCATGGCGGCGTGAACGGCGGCGTATCGCTGCTTGATGAACGGCTCGGGGTCGGCCACGTCGACGAGGTTGTTCACGGGGTCGGCGATGACGACCTTGGTGTCGGGGTGCTCCATGGCGAGGCCGAGGGGGTGGAACGTCCCCCCGCCGACGTAGACCACCTCGTCGGCGTCGACGTCCGCGCTCGCGTAGTTGCACCCGAGGACCTGTCCCTCGTGCGTGAGGCGCTCGTCACCCCGACGGGTGCGCACCTCGAAGCCGCGGTCCTCGAGGAAGGCGGTCATATCCTCCAATCGATTCATGTGCTGGGCGGTCGTGACGAGGCCGACGGTCGGCCCCTCGAGCTCGTCGAGGGCGGCCTCCATGATCGGGGTGACCTCGACGTTGGAGAAGAGGGGGACGTAGACGATCTTGTCCGACTCCTTCATCGGGCTGTGCCCGAAGTGCACGAACAGGTCCGACCGTCGCATGAGATCGAGGTCGAGGTCGCAGGCGCCGTAGCACGGCTCGCCCGAGACGGCGACGACGGTCCCCTCCGGCAGGTGCGCCTCGAGGTCGTCGACGACCCGTCTGGCACGGCGCTTGAGGCCCTCGGGGAACTGCAGGCCGACGATGTCGGCCGACCGCTCGACGGCGGCCTCGCGGATGCGGTCGAGCTCGTAGTCCCACTCCCGATCGTGCGTCAGGGCCATCCCCGTGTTGCGGAGGTCGCCCGGCGACCGGTCGGCGTCACTCATTGGGGGGCGTACCGCCCCGGGGCGTAAAACCCCGACGTTCGGCGGCCGGCAGGTTGAAAGCCCTCGACCCGGAAGGGCGCAGCATGAGCGTCGACCTGGGGACGGACGTCGAGACGATCGGCGAGCGACTCGGCGAGGCCATCGCCGAGCTGGACGCCTACGAGCGCTACGAGACGGCCCAGGAGGCGGTCAAGGCCTCCGACCAGGCCCAGGAGCTGATCGAGCGCTTCGAGCAGCGCCGCCACGCCTACCTCGTGGCGCGACAGTCCGGTCAGGTGACGGAGGCGGACGCCCAGGAGGTCCGCGAGCTGCAGGACGAGCTGCACGCCCTGCCCGTGATGCAGGAGTTCCTCGAGGCCCAGCGCGAGCTCGAGGGGCGCCTCGTCGCGGTGAACGACGCCGTCTCCCGAGGGCTGGCCGTCGACTTCGCCGACGTGGCAGGCTCGTGCTGTCACGATTAGGGGCTCACTCGGCCAGCCCGAGGAGGCGATCGTCACGGGTGACCAGCAGCGCCTGCGCCCTGGGGACGGCCTCGACGGGCGTCGGCGCCGGCGAGCCCGGCAGGTCGACCTCGCCTCTGACGGCACCGTCCTGACGGTCGACGACGACGAGCTGGTCGTCACCGAGGAGGTAGACCGATTCGCCGCCGACGGTCGGGTACCGCGCGTGCACGCCGACGTCGCGCCGCCAGTCGCGCTCGCCGCTGCCCACGAAGAGGGCCACGAGGTCGGAGCCGTCGGGGACGTACCGCTTGCCCCCGTGCAACACGTCGGTGGTGACGGCACC
This sequence comes from Halobacteriales archaeon, assembly GCA_046543335.1. GTDB lineage: Archaea > Halobacteriota > Halobacteria > Halobacteriales > SKSH01 > CAZCYF01. Next base: position 22,266 of record JBKGZP010000026.1, on the reverse strand, counting down.
ATCGCTCGCGGCGGACAACGGCTCGTGCCACTCGACCGCCCGGTTGTCCCGGCGCCAGGCGACGAGCTCGTCGGTGCCGTCGGCACGGGTCACCCGGAGGTGCAAGAAGAGGCCGTCGACCTGCGGTGGGGCGGCCGCAGTTCCGTCGCGCGGCAGCGCGTCCTCGCGGAGGGTGATGCCGTCGCCGCGGCGCAGCGTCATGAGTCGCCCGCCGACGGGGACGTACATCCGGTCCTCGATGACGGTGATGGGGCTGATCGGGTCGATACGCGAGCCATCGCCGGCGCGGTCCCACCTGACGCCCTCCGTCTCCTCGAGGTCGACGAGCGAGACCAGGTCGCCGCCGAGCGCGATCAGGTACCGATCGCCACCGGGCGCCGTCGTCGGGACCCATGGCAGGTCGAACTCGAGATGGGTCCGGCCGGTCTCGCGGTCGAACGCGACGCCCCGGTCGCCAGCGACGACGAAGACGAACTCCTCGGCGACGATCGGGGGATGGACGAGGGGGCGCGCCTCCGGCAGGTCGTGCTCGAGCTGGCGACGCCAGTCGACCGAACCGTCCGCCGGATCGAACGCCAACACGCCCGTGCCGGTCGCCCCTTCGGCCTCGAGGCGGGCGGCCACGTACGCCCGCGCCTCGTCGGCGACCGACGACGAGGCGGTGACGGCCTGCGCGGGCACCTCGAACGTCGACGCGAGGTCGCGCTCCCAACCGACCGCGAGGTCGCCACCGGGTGCGGCACGCGTCCCACCGGCGTTGGATCCGCCGTTGCGAAAGGATGGCCATCGGGGCGACTCGCCGAGGCCGAGACAGCCGGCCAGGCCGAGACCGATCCCGGCAGCACCCGCGCGCAACACCGTTCGCCGACCGAGAGGTACCATCACTGTGGGGGGCTTGCCGCAGGGGCACTAAATGGCTTCCGCGGTCGGGTCACGGCCGACCGGATGCGCGCGAATCCCATCTCGGCCGCCTGGACGCCGAAGGCCCCCACCAGCCCCCGCCACGAGCGTCAGACGGCCAGCTCCTCGAGGCCCTCGCCACCGCAGTAGGGACACCGGAAGTCATCGACGGTGGTGTCCTCCGGCATGTCGTAGGTGTAATGCAGCGTGACCATGTCGAGCGGGCAGTCGGGGTCCGTGCAGGCCGCCTCGAGCGTCGCGGGCATGGCTACTGGGAGGTGACCTCGGCCGTCGCTCCGTAGTTGGTCGCGAGGTAGTCGACGATGCGCTCGGACTCCGACATGACGACGTCGCGGTCCTCGTCGACGAGGACGGGGACGGTCCGCTGGCCGGAGACGCGCTTGACCTCGTCACGCCTCGAGTGGGGTGCCTCCACCCAGACGGACTCGTACGCGAGGTCGAGGTCCTCGAGGACCTCGACGACGCGCTCACAGTACGGACAGCCGTCGAGCTGGTACAGTCGCAGCGTCACGGTCGGGGCTAACCGATCCCACGTGAAAAATCCGCGGTAACATCCCGCTCACCGGGAGGTCACTCGAGGGCGGCGGCGTGTTCGTGGTCCTCCGGTCGAGCCTCGACGACGCGACCGTCGAGGGTCAGGTGCCACCCCTCGATGGCGTCGGGGTCGTCGAGGGCAGCCCGAACACCCGCCCGAACGGCCACCACGTCGATGCCATAGAAGTCGTCGGGCACGCCGGCCAGGTACTGCCGCGCAGTGCGGTACAGCGAGCGCGTCCCCCCGACATCGTCGCGATCCACGCGCTTGTACGCGCCCGCGGCGACCTGCGTCATGCCGTGGAGGAAGGCGCTCTCCGTCGAGCCCGCCCCGTAGCGAAACCACTCGGCCTCGAAGCAGTCGTGGCTCTCGTGGTACGCGCCGGCGTTGAACAGGCGCACCCCGTGGTCGACCGCCCGGCGCAGGGTGGCGTGCTCCCACCGCCGCGCGACCGGGTCCCACCCGGTCGTCGGCTGCGTCGGGGGCCCGACCGTGTCGTCCCGGGTGTGCTCGTCCATCGCCCGTCGCTTCGGGGCCGTCGGCCAAGACCGTTCGGACGTCACCGCTATGGTCGGCGACACCGACGAACCCGGCATGGACCGCATGGCCGTCGCCCTGGCCGTCGCGGCGGGGCTCGCGACGTTCCTCGTCGCGACCGTCGGCGTCACCGAGGCGACGAGCGAGACGATCGAGTTCTCGCTGTTCATCGGCCTGCCGGTGGGACTGCTCGCGGGGGTCGCCGCGTCGACGGTGGTCTACCTCGGCCTTCGCCGGGGCGAGGGGGGTGCCCGCACCGTCGCGTCCAGTGGCGGTGGCTTCGGCGTCGGCTTCCTCGTCACGACCGGCCTCGGCGTCGCCCTCGGCTGGGGCGCCCTCGCCACGATCGGCCTCGGGGTGGCCGGTGGCACCATCGCGGCCGTCGCGGTGCTGGCGCGCAGCCGGTTCTGATCCACCGAGGGCGGTGGTTGTCGATATCAGTAATTGAGACTAACCGGAGACCGGTCCCGTCGCGTCACGACCCGACGACCGTCACGCCGAGAACGGCGACGGACGCCGTGGTGGCGAGGACGAACACGATATCCGCAATCGGGCCGGTATATCGCGTGATTTCTAGGGAATCAGCCAACGTCCCTGTGATCGATTTCCATACCATACTGGGTACCTGAAACTCCGCGCGCAGGGTACAAATACCAATACCGATAATATCAATTTCAATAATCCCCGCGACTGACCACGTCGCAGGCGATTCCACGCGATTATAGCGGATCGACGCCTCGGACGACCCATGGCCAGCAGTCTTCCCGACGGGGAGTACGACGCGCGACTCGCATCCGTGCGCGACCACCTGGCTGACGCGGGTGCCGAGGCGGGCGTCTGGTTCGACGCCACGAGCATCGACTACCTGACCGGCTTCCACCACGTCCAGACCGAACGGCCGGTCGCCCTCGCGGTGACGCCGGACGACGTCGCCATCACGGTCCCCCGCCTCGAGGTCGAACGCGTCGGTGACCACCCGCGCATCGGCGCCGTCTACCACTACTTCGACTATCCCGGAGGCGAGCCGATGTCGGTCGTCGCCGAGATGCTCGCGGACCTCGGCGTCGAGTCGGTCGCCGCCGACGCCGACGGCGCCCCCGGCGTGATGGGCTACGAGGGGCCGGCGCTATCGGAGACCGTCGAGGTCGACACCCAGGGGTGGGTGCCCCGGATGCGCTGGGAGAAGAGCGAGGCCGAGGTGGCGCTCATCCGTGAATCAGCCAGGTGGGCCAACCTCGGCCACCGCTACCTCGCGGAGTACACCGCGGTCGGCGCCCATCCGACGACGGTCGGTCAGCGAGCCTCCACCGAGGCGTCTCGAGCCATGCTCGACACCCTCGGCGATCGCTACGCGGTCCGGGTTCGGGGTCGCGGCCCCGTCCACGCGGGGTACATCTCCGGAGCGGAGACGGCGCTCCCCCACGGGCACACGCCGAACGACCGCCTCGAACGGGGGGACGTCATCGTCACCGGTGCCTCGGCCAACGTCGACGGCTACTTCGCCGAGCTCGAGCGCACGATGTTCGTCGGCGAGGTCGCCGCCGAGCACGAGCACTACTTCGAGGTGATGCTCGAGGCGCAGACGATCGCGATCGAGGCCCTCGGCCCCGGCGTGCCCATCGCCGAGGTCGACCAGGCCGTCTGGGACTACTTCGTCGAGCAGGGCGTCGAGGACCTCGCGCGCCACCACGTCGGGCACAACATCGGCATGGACGGCCACGAACCCCCGTACATCGACCGCGGGTGGGGCGACCACTGCGACGACCCCCAGGACGCCGTGATGCAGCCGGGGCAGGTCTACACGATCGAACCCGGGCTGTACACCGACGACGCGGGGTACCGTCACTCGGATACCGTCGCGATCACCGAGGAGGGGACCGAGGTGCTGACGTACTATCCCCGCGACCTGTCGTCGAACGTCGTGTGAGTCCGGTGCTGCCCGAGGCCCGGTAGACCGTGGGGGGCGACGACCCAGAGTACCGCCAGGATGCCCGCGGCCAGCGCGACGGGGACGACGTGCACGGCAGCGGCGTTGATCGTCCCCCAGAGCAGGGCGAAGCTCACGAGGTCGTCGAAGATGAACGGACACGACCGCAGTCGGTGCTCGAGACGCACGGCGTCGATCGCGACCTCGAGACCGATCACCACGACGGCGGCGCTCAACAGCCAGCCGAGGTAGTTCGAGAGCGGGACGCCGTAGTACGCGCCCTCCGTCGCGTAGGACCAGAACCCGAGCGCGACCGCCCCCGGGTCGAGCACGAGGTCGAACCCGACGAGCAGCCCCACGGCCAGCGCGACCCTCGCCGGGGCGCGACCGGGGTGGGTGCCGAGGCCGAGCGCGGCGAGGAGGTAGGCGTTGGCCGCGATCGGTAGGAACAGGAGGGGGAGCGCCACGGGGACGCCGGCGGGCATCGGGCCGAGCGACACCCCGTACGCGAACTCGCCGTAGGGCCAGCCCGTCCGGACGCCGACGAACTCGATGGCGTGGGTGTACGCGACGAGGGCGGCGACGATCACGAGGCCGCGGCGACCGACGGTCGGGGCGAGACCGACCAGCACGGGCGTGCGCATCGCCGCCGTCCCCACCAGCACGAGCGCCGCGTTGAACGCGAGCCACCCGGGAAGCCAGTCCGCGGCGCTCGCGATCAGGACCGCTGAGCCGACGAGGGGGACCACCACCGCGAGCGTGGGCCGGTTGGCGAGGACGAACGCGTCCAGACGACTCTGTAGGGCAACCGGCTCGGCCTCGCCGCCGGCGACTGCGGTCGTCGCGCCGTCAGGCATGGATCAGCCCCCACAGGCCACCCAGCGTCAGCGCCATCCCGAGGCCGGCGTTGATCCAGGGAAACCACCAGTAGGCACGGCCGACGTCGACCGCCGTCAGGGCGATCGCGCCGACCAGCGCGGGGTACACCGCGAGGACGACTCCCGCCGGCAGGGCGTGCGCGCCAACGATGAGGGCCGCGAGGAGCCACAGCGATCCGCAGTACGCCAGCGCACCGCGACGGCCGAGGACCGTCGCCGTCGTGCGCACGCCACCCGCGCGGTCGTGGGGGATGTCGGGGATGGCCGAGTAGGTGTGCATCGCCATCGTCCAGAGCCAACCGCCGGCGAGCACGGCGAGGGGGACCGCCTCGCCCGACACCGCGACGAACGCCGCCACCCCGGGCAGCACGTACAGGCCGTTGGAGGCCGAGTCCAGGAACGGTCGACGCTTGAGGCGGACGGGCGGAACGCTGTACGCCACGGCGAGCACGAGGAACCCCACCAACCAGGGTCTCGCACCGTGGTCGACCGCGACCAACGGGACCGCCAGGAGGAGGCCGCTGAGGACCACGGCGACCGCCGTGGTCCGACCGACGCCGGCGGCGGCCTCCCGGGTGCCCTTCTTCGGGTTCAACCGGTCGATGTCGGCGTCGAACCAGTCGTTGACGCCGTACAGGAGCACGTTCGCCGGCACCAGGAAGTAGACCAGCAGGACGACCGCGATCGGTCGGGCCAGGTCCGCCGGCTCGCTCGCACCGTAGACGAGCCCGAGGAGCGTCGGTCCCGCGAGGTAGAGCCAGAACCGCGGACGCGACCGGTGTAGCACCGACCTCACGCCCGCCACGGCGGGTCCCTCCCGAGGTCGTCGAGGACGGCCGTCGCGGCGTGCTCGGCGCTGATGAGCCCCATGGGGACGCCGATGCCCGGTCGCGTGTCCGCGCCGACCCGGTAGAGACCGGGCAGGCGCCCCGAGCGGTGGTCTGGCCGACCGGGTCCGGTCTGCCACAGCGTGTGCGCCAGGCCGAGGGCCGTCCCCCGCTGGGCGTTGTACCGGCGGGCGAAGTCGCGCACGGCGAAGGTCTCCTCGACGGCGATCCGGCCGCGAAGGTCCACCCCCGCGTGCGACTCGAGGTCCGCGATCACGCGGTCGCGGTACCGCGCGCGAGCGTCGGGACCGTCCTCGAGGCCGGGTGCGATGGGCACGAGCACGAACAGGCTCTCGTCGCCCGTCGGCGCGACGCTCGGGTCGGTCCGGCTCGGCGCGCAGACGTAGTAGGCCGGATCCGCGGGCCACGCCGGATCGTCGAAGATCGCGGCGAAGTGGTCGTCCCAGTTCGTGGGCAGCACCAGCGAGTGGTGCGCGAGGTTCGAGACCTCGCCCTCGATGCCGAGGTAGATCAGGAAGGCCGACGGTGCGAGCGTCCGTCGGCGCCAGTACCGGTCGGTGTACTCACGGTTGTGGGCCTCGAGCAGGTCGCGCTCGACGTGGGCCACGTCGGCGTTGGCGACGACGACGTCCGCGGCGTACGCGTGACCGTCGGCCGCCTCGGCGACGAGGCCGCCTCGACGCCGGCGGATGCACTCGACCTCGACGCCGGTTCTGAACGTGGCACCGTGCTGGCGAGCGAGCTCGGCGATCGCCTCGACGACACTCCAGATACCCCCCTCGGGGTAGAACACGCCGAGGTTGACGTCCACGTGGCTCATCAACTTGTACAGGGCCGGCGTGTTCGTCGGCGACCCGCCCAGGAACACCAGCGAGTACTGCACGAGCTGTTGCAGCTTGGGGTGGTCGAAGTACGTAGCGACGTGGTCCTGCATCGAGCCCGTCAGGCTGATCCCGCGCGACTGGCGGGCCACGTCGAGGTCGAGGTAGTCGCGCAACCGGCCGCGGTCGGTGTAGACGAACTGGCGCATGCCGACCTCGTAGGCCTCCTCGGCGCCGGCCAGATAGCGATCGAGGGCCGCGCCGGCGCCGGTCTCGTATCCCTCGAAGACCGCGCGCAAGCGATCGCGGTCGCCGCTCATGTCCACCACGTCGCCGTCTTTGAAGAACGCCCGGTAGTGCGGCACGAGGTGCGCGAGCTCGTACCACGCCGCGGGATGGGTGTCGAAGTGGCCGAAGAACCGTTCGAAGACGTCCGGCATCAGGTACCACGACGGCCCCATGTCGAAGCGGTAGCCGCCTCGCTCGAGGACGCTCGCGCGACCGCCGAGTCGGTCGTTGCGCTCGAGGACGGTCACGTCGACGTCGGCGGACGCGAGATACGCGGCGACGGCGAGACCCCCCACGCCCCCGCCGACGACGATCGCCTGCGCGGCCATGGGCTCAGTCGGACTCGAGCGACACTCCGCCGGGGGCGCTCACGGTACGTCGATTCCGTCTGCGGGGGTCCACGTCGGGTTCGAGGGGGCTGATGGCGTAGAAGACGCGCTCGGGATCGCGGTGGCGCAACCACGATGCGGCCGTGCGACCGACGAGCATCGCCAGGTGCCTCCGCGAGAGCGACGGTGGGTCGCCGAGGACGTCGTACCCCCCGCGGCGGATCGGGCGATGGTACTGGGCGTAGTAGACCGCCGCGAGGAGGACGCCGAACTGGCAATCCGATGGGAGCGAACCGATGCCGGCGACCCCCCTGCGGTACCGGCGTTCGGTCTCGCCGAGGAGCTCGCGGACGGCCGCCGCGACCGCGGTGTTCGCCCGCTCGGCGTCGAGGTCCTCGATGGACGCGCCGTGGCGATCGAGGACGGCTTCGGGGAGGTACACGCGCCCGAGGTCCGCTCGGTCCTCGCGGACGTCGCGCAGGAAGTTCGTGAGCTGGAACGCCTGGCCCAGTGCGTCGGCGTGGGGGCGGGCGGCGCGCGCATCGGGGGGGTCCATCACGGCGAGCATCATCCGCGCGACGGCAACGGCCGAGCCGCGCATGTAGCCGTCGAGGTCCGAAAGCGAGCCGTAGCCCTCGGGATCGACGTCGGCGAGCATGGCGTCGATGAACGCCTCCACCTCGGTCGCGGGGATGTCGTGGGTGCGGACCACGTCGGCCATCGAGGCGACGATGGGATGCTCGGGGTCGCACCGTCCGAGGGCACCGTCGCGATACCGGTGGAGGGTCGCGCGTTGCGTGTCGGGGGGTGCCGAGTCGACGTCGTCGACCACCTGGTCGGCGAGCCGGAAGAACCCGTAGAGGACGTAGGTGGGATGGCGTACGCGCTCGGGGAGGCACCTGGTGGCGACGTGGAACGGGAGACCCGTCCGGCGTTGGATGGCCTTCGCGCGTGCGCGTTGGTCGGGGGTGACCATTGGATGGGAGGTGCGCATCCCATCGGACGACACGGCGTCGGGGTGACAAGGTGGGCTGCGCACCTGGACGGGGGGTTGCGCGGACAGGATGTTCAGGGAGATGCCTTACTGATTGGGTATGCTAGGTGCTATCACGCAGAGCCAACCGACGTCGTCGCGTCGGGTCCGAGCACCGCCTCGAAGACCTTGCGCTCGGCCGCCCGGAGGTGCTGGTGGAACGTCGACCGCGTGACGTCCATCGCCGCGGCCAACTCGTCGCCCGTGGTCGCCCGCTCGGCGTCGTAGTAGCCGCTGACGTACGCCGACCGGAGCGCGAGGTGCTGGCGATCGGTGAGTCGATCCTCCAGCTCCGCGAGGAACCCCCGACGGGTCCGTGGCGGTCGGCGCCGCTCGGTCAGGCCGACCAGATCGACGACGTCGTACTGCCCGCGAAGCCACTCGACGACGGAGCGCACGTCGAGCTCGGGCGACATCTCGAACGCGAGGTCGGCCTCGGCCGCCGTGGCGTCAAGGCGCACCAGCCGGGCGCCCCGGTCGGCCAGCTCGGCGACGATCGCCTCCGGTCGGGGGCGAACCTCGAGGATAGCCCCGCTCCCGGCGCTGCTAACGATCGTCGCTCGCTGAACGTCGGTGCGGTCGTTGGCCCAATCGTCGATGGCGTCGATGTCCCCGGTGACGTCGAAGAACAGCGAGCGATCGCCGTCGTCGAGCTCGACGGTGCCGCAGTAGCGGACCCGACCCGCGACGGTGGCCGCCAGGTCGAGCGCGAGGAGCGTCGGATCCCGGATGGCGACCTCGACGGTGACGACGTTCTCGGCCGCGATCGTCCGGCGGGTCTCTGCGGCGTTGATCGCCGTCGAGATCGTCCGCCCGAGCGTGCGGAGCACGGCGGGCTCGGGCTCGTCGAAGGCGCCGCGGTCGCGTGCCAGCACGACCAACACACCGTAGCGCCGATCCCCGTACACCAGGGGGACGACGCTGGCGACGGCCTGGGCGTCGCTCGCACCGAGTGCGTCGACGGCGTCCACGAACCGGACGGACCCCGACGAGAGCGCGCTCGCGAGGGCGCCCCCACCGTCCGCGTCGAGGTCGATGGCGTCGGGGACCTCGACATCGCCGGCCCACGATGTCGGCTCGACCGACTCGGTCACGGGGTCCAGCTCGCCGATCCAGGTGCCGTCGTACGGGGTCGCCTCGGCGAGCCGGTCGCAGATGCGCTGTTCCGTCTCCGCGCGCGTGACCGCCCGCATGAGCTCCTCGGTGACGTCGTAGACGAGCCCGTCGATTCGCGCGATCAGGTGCTCGAGCGCCTCCGTGCGACGCTCGAGTGCGATCTCGGCCTCCTTCCGGTCGGTGACGTCGTCCTGGAACCCGACGAAGTGCGTCACCGACCCGGTCTCGTCACGTACCGGTGCGATCGTCACCTCGTTCCAGAAGGAGGTGCCATCGGGGCGGTAGTTCACCACCTCCACGGTCACGGGCTCCGCGGCGTCGATCGCCTCGCGCATCTTGCCAACCGCCTCGGGGTCGGAGTCGGGTCCCTGCAGGAACCGACAGTTCCTCCCGAGGATGGCCGCCTCGTCGTAGCCGGTGATGCGCTCGAAGGTATCGTTCACGTAGACGAGCGGGTTGTCCTCGCGTTCGGGGTCCGAGATGACGATCCCAACGGGCGCCTCGTCCATGGCACGTTCCTTGAGGTGTTCGTCGACGGCTCCCCGGGGGCCGGATTCGGGCATCGCACCCAGAGACGGGGGCGAGGCGGGTAAAACCCCCCGCCGGGGGTGGCGTGAACGTCGTCCGGGGTGGCGCGTCCCGGCAGGTATACGGGCCCCACGGCCGAGGTCCGCGCCATGACGGACTCCGAGCGAACCTCCATCCTCGGTGGCACCTTCACGCCGATCCACAACGGCCACCGCGCCCTCTTCCACACGGCCTTCCAGACCGCCAGCCACGTCGGGCCCGGTGACGGGCACGTCATCGTCGGCCTGACCGGGACGGACCTCGCCAAACGGACGCGGAGCGATCCCGCCCACGCCGACCTCCTCGGTCCATACGAGGAGCGTCGATCGGCCCTCACGAGCGAACTCGAGCGGACCGCCGAGGCGTATTCGGCGGACTTCGAGGTCGTCGAGCTCCACGACCCGCACGGACCGGCCGCCACTCGAGAGGACATCGACGCGCTCATCGTCTCCCCGGAGGCAACGGCCCAGCGACGCGCGTACGAGCTGAACGACCACCGTCGGGCAGCGGGGCTTCGACCGCTCGAGATCCACACCCCGCCGTTCGTCATCGCGGAGGACGGGCACCGGATCAGCAGCACCCGCATCCGAAACGGCGAGATCGACGTCCACGGTCGGCTGCTCTCCGACGGAGACCGATGAGCCGACCGCCCCGATGATGCTCGTCCTCGGCGACGCCCACGCTGGCGATCCCGACAACCGGGAGGCGCTCCTTCGCGCGTACGGAGTGACCAACGCCGAGCAGGCGCTCCAGGTGGGCGACCTCGGCCACTACGACCTGCCCGCACCCACGCACTTCGTCGCCGGCAACAACGAGGACCTCGACGTGATCGATGCGCTCCGTGCGGGTCGCGCGCCGGTCGGCACGGCCAACGTGCACCTGCTGGCGAGTACCATCGGGACCGTCGGTGGGCTTCGCGTCGCCGGGCTGTCCGGCAACTTTGCACCAACGCAGTTCGAGAAGTCCCGGTCGGCCCTCGTGCATGGCCGTCGTCGTCACTTCGTCCGGGAGGACGTCGAGCGGGCGACGGCGCTCGAGGGGGTGGACGTCTTCCTCTGTCACGAGGCTCCCCACGGGGTGGACGTCACCGAGGCGTACGACGTCGGATGCACGCACGTCGATGACATCCTCGAGGCGGTCGAGCCCGAGCTGTGTCTGGTCGGCCATTACCACCAACACGGCGAGAGCCGCTTCGGCGCGACCCGGGTGGTCACGCTCGACCCGGTCTGGAGGGCGTACTACACCCTGGATCCCGATACGCTGCGCCTCGAGCGACATGCGTGGGGGTCGGATCGGCCAGACTGAGATCGGGTGGATCGATGGACCGAACCGGTGTCGAGGACGAACCCCCTCGGGGTCGATCCGCCCCGGCACGCCTCGGATCCGGTCGACCGTCGCGGGCGGGTTCGACCCGTGGTGTGTGGCGCGGAGGGGTCGATGTACCGGGACCGCTCACCGACGCATCGGTTCGGCGACGAACTCGACGGGGCCATCGTCGGTCTCGATGACGATCGTCCGACTCCCCGCCGGCAGGCGGGCGACGACCCCCGCGGCGTAGAGGTCGCCCCCGGCCATGGCCAGGTTGAGGACGACGGCCGCGTGGCCGAGGAGGGCGGCGGTCGGTCCGAGGGGGGCCGCCCACGCAACGAGGCCAATGACCGTCACGACCGCGACCGGCGCGAGCAGCGCCACCATCGCCTCGCGTCGCGTCCCCCACTGACCGGGAGCGTACACCCGTGGGGGGACGACATCGACGACCGGATCGAACCCGAGCGCCCGCGAGGCGAGGTAGTGGCAGGCCTCGTGGATGGCCGCGACGACGAGGATGGCCGGCACGAGGGCGAGCGTCGCCTCGTCGGAAGCCGCCAGGATCCGTCGGTCCAGCCCCGTCGCCAGCCCGAGGCCGACCAACACGACCACGCCGCCAAGCTCGAGCCACCACTGCGGGCGCTCCATCCGGCGGGTTTCGCCGAGGCCGTCGGGCGACGGTGGTGGACAGACCATGCGCCAGCTACGGCAGCGATTCGATAGTACCTTCCCGCCGCTAGCGGGTCTCGAGCTCCACGTCGACGTCGTCGATGAAGTACGTCAGGTCGGTCTCCCAGACGACGGTCACCCCGACGGCGAAGTAGAGCTGCTCCGTCTCGAGTTCGGGCGAGCCCCATTCGAAGGTGTACTCGTCCCACCCCGCGACACGGTTCAGCGGCTCGCGAAGGCCCGCACCCACCCGATCCTCGATGTCGTTCGCACCCGACTTCGGGAAGTCGGACTCCGACTCGGGACGCTCCGGCCCGAGGTAGGCCACGAGCTTTCGGAGCTCGTTGAAGCTCTCCTCGTCGCTGTACGCGTACACCGCCGCCTCGGCGTGGTACCGTCGACCGGACTCGATCTCGATGGGACGGACGATCCACGCGGTGCCGTCGTCGTACGTCCCCTCGGTGAACATCGCGACGGACTGCTCGCCGGATCGCGACTGCGTCTGTGACACGTCGACGTCCCACTCGAAGGGGCCGTCCGCATCGGGACCGACGTGTGCGGCCGTCTCCCAGGCATCGATCCCGTCTTCGAAGTCGTCTTCCAGGGTGAACGTCTGGTCGGTCGAATCGACCGTGTCGTCCAGGAGGCAGCCAGCGAGCGCGGTCCCGCCGACGGCTCCGACCGTGGCGAGGAACGATCGTCGGTTCACGGAGGGGCGTACGCGCTCGTTGGTCATACCGTGATGGATAGGTGAAACGATGGTTGAACCGAGCGGAGGCACGGGTCGAGGACGCTGAAAGGCCCCCACGCTGACGTGACGCGTCTGGTACCGAATCGCATGCTCCGCCGCGCCCCGAGGCGGCGACGCGACGGCGAGTCGGACCAGACAGTCCAGCGGCCACTGGCGGAACTCGACGACGCCCATTCAGAACTGGTTCGGTGACATGCGAGGGGGATATCCACCCCGGTGGCGCGACCTGCCCGCACGCAAGCGCTGACCGGAATCCGACCCCTGGATGGGTGATCGCAGTCCAGCTCGTCAGTTAGGCCTCGACGTAGGCGCCGAGGCGTTCCGCCGCCTCGACCGCCCGCGGCGTGACGACCGCGAAGCGCAGCCAGTCGGCGTAGGCCTCGCCGAAGGTCGATCCGGGCATCCCGGCGACGCCGGCCTCGTCGACGAGGCGCTTCGCGTTGGCGGTCGTCCCGGGGACGCCCTCGAACCGGGCGAGCACGTAGAAGCCGCCGTTCGGGGTGGTGTACCGCGCGCCGGCGGCGTCGAGGGCCTCGGTGAACGCCTCGATGCGCCGGCGAAGCGTGTCGCGAGCGTCGGCGTAGTACGACTCGGGCGTCTCGCGAAGGGCCCGGACGACGGCATGCTGGGCCGGGCGCGAGCCCGCGACGTTCGTCAGCATGTTCCGCGTCACCGCCGGATCCACGAATCGTTCCGGGAGGATCGCGAACCCGACGCGAAAGCCCGTGATCGCCATCGACTTCGAGAAGCCGCCGGTCACGATGCGGTGCGTCGAGTCGACCTCGAGGGCCGATTTGAACTGCCCGGAGAAGTCGAAGCGGTCGTAGACCTCGTCGACCACGACGATCGCGTCGTTGGCCTCGGCGTGGTCGATGACCGCCCGGACGCTCGCGTCGTCGTACACCGCGCCGGTCGGGTTGTTCGGGGTGTTGAGGACGACGAGTGCCGTGTCACCCGACATCGCGTCGACCATCGCCGCGACGTCGAGCGAGCCGTCGGGGTGCGTCGGGACCAACCGGGGCGTCCCGCCGAGCATCTCCACCTTGCCGGGATAGTACGGATAGACCGGGTCGGTCAGGATGGCCTCGTCGCCCGCGTCGCGGTCGAGGCCGATCGCCATCCCGAGGTAGTTCGCTCCGCCGGCGCCGTGGGTGACGACCACCTGGTCGCGATCGACCCCGCGACGCTCGGCGATCGCCACGCGAAGGTCGACCAGCCCGTCGCTCGGGGGGTACTGAAAGTGCGCCTGGTCCATGTCGGCGTACTCGTGCAGCGCCGACCGGAGGGCCGGTGGCGGTTCGAAGTCGGGGTTGCCACTGACCATGTCGATGACGTCCCCCTCGGCCCGAGCGGCGTAGCGCATCATCTCGAAGAAGCGAGGCCGCGTGTAGTGCACGTCACGACCCTCGGGAGCCGGACCCTTAGCTGTGGATGTCGGGGCGCGGTCGACCCGCAGCACACTTGTGTCGAACCGACCCACCGGCAGGCTAGATGCTGCCCTGGGGACACCTCGCCGTCGGATACCTCGCCGTCGGGGGGACGACGCACCTCCGACGGGGTCGGGCGCCGACATACGGGGCCACCTGGACCGTGGTCGTCGCCAGCCAGCTCCCGGACCTCGTTGACAAGCCGCTGGCGTGGACGCTCGACGTGTTGCCCGGGGGTCGAACCCTCGCCCACTCCGCGGCGTTCGGGGTGGTCGTCCTCGTGGCCGCGTGGTGGCTCGCCCGATCCGGGCGCGGCCACATCGCCGAGGCCCTCGCCGTTGGACACGCCAGCCACCTCGTCGCCGACGTCCCCCCACGTGCGCTCCTGGGCGACATCTCGGGGCTGGCGTATCTGGGGTGGCCGCTGACGACGATGGCGGACTATCCGGATCCGCCGGGCATCCTCCCGTACCTCGTCGACGCCTCGACCGAGCCCGACGCGATCGCCCAGGTGGGGCTCCTGGCGGTCGCCGTGGCCGTCTGGTGGCGCGACGGGAGGCCTGGGCTCAGCCGGACGGATCCCCCATGACTCGGCGGCGATGGGACCCCGCGGGCGGGTCGCACGATCCCGTCCCGGTGGCGAGACCCCACCCCACGGGGCGAGATCACTCTCGCTCGCGACCGTTCGACAGGGCCAGGCGAATCAACCGCCGAATCGTCCCCATGATGCTGCGATCGACCTCGTTGGGCGTGCGAATCTCGTCCTGCTCGCTGGGTGGCGTGTAGTCCTCCGGGTCGAACCCGCTCGTCGATGACGAACCCGACGCGCGCGACGGCTCGCCCCAGCTGAGATCGTCGGAGCGGTCGGCGGCGCCCGCTCGAAGCCGGCGAAGGAGCCACTGGGCGGCACTCAGACCCCCGAACAGCAGGATGAGCCAGGCGATCAGGGGAAGCGCCTCGTACACCTCGATGGCCGTCCGGACGAAATCCTCGTACGGGACGTCCTGTTGCAGCGGGACCACGGGGTGGACGTTATCGCTCCTCCGAGATAACACCCGGGGGCACGAACCGTCGACCCTTTAGCCCCGGTCGGCCGTACCGAGTCCGCAGCCATGGGACTGCTCGACCGACTGCGCGGCGACGACGGCCCCCGGGTCGCCTTCTTCGGCATCGACGGCGTTCCGTTCTCCCTCGTCGACGAGCATCCGGACGTCTTCACGAACCTGCACGCGATCATGGCCGACGGCACCGGCGGCCCCATCGACAGCATCGTCCCGCCGGAGTCGAGTGCCTGCTGGCCGGCGCTGACCTGTGGCGTCAACCCGGGACGCACGGGCGTCTACGGCTTCCAGGACCGGGCCGTTGGCTCCTACGAGACCTACATCCCCCTCGGACGCCACGTGCGGGCGACGCGCCTCTGGGACCGCGTCGGTGAGGCCGGCCGCGAGGCGAGCGTCCTCAATGTCCCGGTCACCTTCCCCCCCGACGAGGCGGTGCAACGGATGGTTTCGGGGTTCCTCTCGCCCGGGGTGGAGGCGGCGAGTCATCCCGAGTCGTTCGGTCGCCAGTTGGCCGACGCCGGGTATCGAATCGACGTCGACGCCAGCCTCGGCCACGCGGACGACAGGCGCGAGTTCCTGGAGGACGCCCACGCGGTGCTCGACGCCCGCGCCGCGGCCTTCGAAGACGTCATCGACCGCGACGACTGGGACCTCTTCGTCGGCGTGTTCATGACGACCGATCGCGTCAACCACTTCCTCTTCGGTGACTACGAGCGCGGAACCGACGACCGCGAGGCCTTCCTCGCCTTCTACCGACGCCTGGACGACCACCTGGGCACCCTCTACGACCGCCTCCCCGAGGACGTCACCACGATCATCGCCTCCGACCACGGCTTCACCACCCTCGAGCACGAGGTGCACCTCAACGCCTGGCTCGAGCGCGAGGGCTGGCTCTCGTTCGAGACGGCCGACCCCGAGGAGCTGGGAGACATCGACGACGACACCCGGGCGTACAGCCTCATCCCGGGCCGCCTCTTCCTCAACCTCGATGGCCGCGAACCCCGCGGGTCCGTCGCTGAGGACGACTACGACGCGACGCGCGACGAGCTGCGGGCGATGCTGGAGGGTCTCGAGGGGCCCGACGGCGAGACCGTCATCGACCGCGTCGTCGACGGCGAGGAGGCCTTCGAGGGACCCCACGTCGACATCGCGCCGGACCTCGTGGCGATCCCCGCGAACGGGTTCGACCTCAAGGCTGGCTTCACCGGCGACGACGACGTGTACACCGGGAGCCCACGCAACGGCATGCACACCTTCGCGAACGCGACGCTCATCGCCGACGATCCAGCCATCGACCCGGCAGGCGCGGACCTCCTCGACGTGGCGCCGACGGTCCTCGAGGCGATGGACATCGAGCTTACCGCCGACGAGCTCGAGGGGCGCAGCCTCTTCACCTGAGGGACGACCCGCGCCTCGAAGCTTTATCCCGCGCTTGCGAGTACGACACCACATGTCAGACACACCTGGCGGTGACGCCGTGGACGAGGACCCCGAGCGGACGATCCGCGAGCCGATGGACGTCCCGCCCGGTGGGCTCGACGACGCGACCCGACGCGATCGCGACGCGGCAGCGCTGCTCGACGCGGCCGTCGTCGGGGCCATCGTCTACCTGCTCGTGGGCGTCGGGGCGTTCCTGGCACTCACGTTCATGGCCACCATCGGCGAGAACGCCACCATCGCCTTCGGCTTCGGCCAGCTGCAAGGCGGCGGCGACCAGGAGCTCTTCCTGTCGGCGGTGTATGCCTACTCCGAGCTCACGCTCCTGGCCGTCCCCGTGGGCGTCGGTCTCGGAGTCTACGCGGCCGAGATCGACAGCGCGGGGGTGCATCCGGCGGCGTTCGCCGGCGTGGCCACCCTCGTCGGGGCGTTCGTGACGCTGTTGCTCCTGCTGGCCGTCGCCGTCTCCGCGGGACCGGCAGCGATCGACCTCGACGTCGGCGAGGAGTTCCTGGGCCTGCTCGGAGCCGTCGTCGCGGCGACGTTCGCCGGCACGATCACCGCGGGGCTCTTTCACGCCAGGAGAACCTGAGGCCAGCCCGGACCACCAAGCTTCTTTCCTCGCGGGGCGTACTGCCGGCGCAACGATGCCCGCGACGCCGCCCGACGGTGCCGTCGACTACGACCTCGGCAGGGACGAGGGTCCCGAGGACTACCCGACGATCCCGGACAAGCTTGAGCAGGCAGTCACGGTATGCGCCACGGCCCTCGAGGTCTACGACGCCCCGGCGGTCATGTGGACCGGCGGGAAGGACTCGACCCTCGCGCTATACGTCGTGCGAGAGGTGGCCGGGGATCTCGGCGTGGCGGTCCCCCCGGTGGTGTTCATCGACCACTACCAGCACTTCGACACCGTGCACGCCTTCGTCGAGCGGTGGGTCGACCGGTGGGACCTGGACCTCGTGACCGCCCGCAACGAGGACGTCGGCGCCTACGTCGAGGCCGAGGGCCTCGAACCGGGCGACGAGATTCCCATCGAGGCCTTGAGCGAGCACAACCGCCACCACGTCCGGGACATCCTCGAGTACGAGGGTGACACCTTCCCGTTCCTCCTCGACACCTACGTCGGCAACCACCTCCTGAAGACGGTCGCGCTGAACGACACCCTCGAGGCCGAGGGGTACGACGCGATCGTCTCCGGCGTCCGCTGGGACGAGCAGGCCGCTCGCGCCGACGAGACCTTCTTCTCACCCCGACACGACCCTGAGGTCTACCCGCCCCACGATCGGGTCCATCCGATCCTGCCATTCACCGAGCGCGACGTGTGGGACGCGACCTGGCGGTACGTCGTCCCGGAGGTCGTGTCGGCGTGGCCGGAGGGTCGAGCACCACCGGCGGGCGAGGGGGACCTCCCGGAGGACGTCGCCGTCGAGGACCTACCGATCTCGCCGAAGTACTTCGCCGGCTTTCGATCGCTCGGGTCCGCCGTCTCGACGACGCGCACCGACGACCGACCCGCGTGGCTGCAGGACCTCGAGGAGACCACGGAGCGCGCTGGACGCGCCCAAGACAAGGAGGACCTCATGGAGCGTCTTCGCGACCTCGGGTACATGTAGGGTCGACGGGTGGGGGCCACCATCTCGCGTCCTCGTATCAGCCGCGAGCAGTCGTTCGAACCGTCGTCGACGACCGACTGCTCCGATCCGACCGTCGTCCCGATTCGACCCGCAGGGCCAGTCGATGCGAGCGACAGAACGGCTCACGCCTCGCCGTCTGAGTCCACGTGTACCTCGAAGCGGGCACCCCCCAGCTCGCCGTCACCGACCTCGATCGACCAGTCGTGGGCGTCGACGATCTGGGATACGATACTGAGCCCGATGCCCTTGTGCCCACGCGTTGATGACGAGCCCCACGCGAAGATGTCCTCGCGAAGGCCGGAGGGGATGCCGGGGCCATCGTCCTCGACGTAGAACCCGTCGTCGGTGACGCCAACGCGGACGTGATCGCCACCGTGTTCGACCGCGTTCGAGAGAAGATTGACCAGCAACTGCTCGAACGCGTACCGGTCCGCGACGACCTGGCGGGTGTCGACGACGTCTAGCGTCGCGTCGTCGTGGTCGATCGTCGGCCAGACCTCCTCGAGGATTGCCGCGAGCTCAACGACCTCGAGGCGGGCGACTCGATCGTCAGCGCGGGCCATGCGCTCGACGCCGGTGACGAGGTGCTCGATGCGGTCGATCGCCCGACGCACCCGGTCGAAGTGCTCCGGGGCGCCCGTCTCCTCCGCCAGCTCGATGGCACCCCGAGCCACCGTCAGCGGGTCCGCGAAGTCGTGCGAGAGGATCGTCGCGATGCGCTCCATGCGCGCGGTGGAGGGGTCCGACCTCCCGTCGATGTCAGCCGCGAGGATCCCCGATACGAGGTCGCCGAGGCGCTCGGCCCACCGGCGGTCGGCGTCGTCGAACGCGTCGGTCGATCCCGATGTGGCGACGAGGTGGCCGACCCCCTCGACCGGCACCAGCAGCAACGATCGGGGCGCGTACGAGGGTCGGGATTCGGCCGCGGTTGTCGACACGCTGCGGACGTCTCGGATGTCCTCGAAGACGTGCGAGCGGCCGATGAGGTCGAGACGGTCGACGACGTCCGCCGCGAGGGGCACCAAGTCGTCGTCCACGCCGGGTTCGACCGCGCTGGCGAGACCCTCGAGGTCGCCGCCCCCGTTTCGGACCAGGTGGACCGTGTCGGCCTCGAGGATGTCCTTCGCGACCGTGACGGTCGCCTGGTGGATCGCCGCGGGTGTCTCGGCCTCGATGAGGTCGAGGATGTCGTCGTTGTCGATGCGTCGGTCACCCATGGTGTGCGTCTACCTCTGGCGTGGCCGGGCATCCCGACGCCCGGGTCATGTGTCCCCCTCCCGATCGGCCGCTCGGTGCTGGTCGCGCCGGCGCAACACGCCGGCGACCGCGGGCGCTTCGTTGATCTCGATCGTCGAGACCTCGAGGTCGACGGGGACGCGCCCGCTCGCCGTGTGGACGTGGCTGCGGTAGCGCGCCGACTCGGCGTCCGCCGGGATCGCGTCGAGGCTCGAACCTCCCTCGGGGCCCTCGATCGAGACCGAGGCGACCGGTTCGCCGACGAGGGCCTCCGGCGCGTAGCCGAGGGCCTCCGCGACGTAATCGTTGACGTAGATGAACTGCCCATCCTGGACGACGTACACGCCGACGAGGTCTTGTTGCATGAGGTGCTGCGAGAGCCCCAGCGCCTCCCAGAGCTGGCGGCTCGTGCGATGGCGGTCGATCGCGTTCGACAGCCGGTTCGCCAGGACCTCCCACTGGTCCATGTCGGTGCCCTTCTGGATGTAGTCGGTGACGTCGGCCGCGATCGCCTCGGTCGCCACCTCCTCGGAGCCTCGGGCGGTGCACAGGATGAACGGGAGGTCGGGGTACTCCTCGCGGACCGTCCGGAGGAACTCGATGCCGTTCATGCGCGGCATCTGGTAGTCGCTGATGACGGCGTCGAACGACTCGTCCGCGAGGCGATCCAACGCGTCGAGCGCGCTCGTCTCCGTCCGGACGGTCAGGTCGTCGTCGACGCGCTCGAGGAACACCCGGGCCATCTCGACGAAGTCGGGGTCGTCGTCCACGTGCAACACCAGGGCGTCGCTCGGGCGGGACCAGTCGAGCGACCCCGGCCTGGTCGACAGGATCGACCGGTAGACGTCGTCGGTGCCGAGGTGGTGTGGGCGGGTGGGCGAGATGGATGATCAGCTCCAGCGCTGGCGTGGTGTCCGAGTACGTCTACCCTGATTCGTCGTACATTATCATAAATGGTATCATTCGAACCGAGTCAGTCCACCGACAGGTTTCATACAGTTTTATCAACCGTTGCAGTCTCGTTGTATCCAATGCAGCGGTGCCAATGCCGACCGCGATTCGGTCCGGTCCCCGTCCGGGGACGTCCGCCGAGGAGGCATTGCACCCGAGCGGAGGGGTCTCCATGACCGATGAGTCGGCGTACGGCATCTCGTTCTTCTCCCTACCGGGTATGGCGGCGATCGAGATCCTCGACCCGATCGAGCGGCGCCGCTACCGGCTGGAGACGGCCGACGACGTGTCCCCGAACCAGATTGATCCCGATGGATTTCGGTTCCCGGTCGATCGAGCCGTTCGCGTGCGGACCTCGGCGATCACGTTGCCGACGATCGAGGCGTGTTACGTTCGCGGAGCCGATGGCGAGATGCTCACCGAGGTCGACTACGAGTCGGAATCCACCCAATCGGGTGGGGGGTACATCCTCGACGTCAACGCCCCGATCAAGGTCTACCTCGAGTTCGAGGGCTCGTTCACGATTCGACCGACCGACGACACCCTCACCTTCGAGTTCGAGTCGGCGACGACCGTCGACGTGGGCGCTCGTTCCGCACACGAGCACCCCGAGGCGACGCTCGAGACGACGACCGACACGGGCGACCTGATGGCGACCGTGTCTGCGTTCGCCTCGGCGTTGAAGACCACGTCACCGGAGCGGTCCTTCCCCGCCCAGCGGGGGCACCCGCCGCGCGTCGAGGTCGGCGAAACCCTGCGCATCCCCGAGGCGCTCGCACCGCCCCGGACGGGCATCACCCTCGAGCTGGAACCCACCGTCGAGACCATCTTCACGGGGGCAACGCTGTCGTACTACCTCGGTGCGCGCATGGAGGCGAGCGATAGCAACGCCCTCGTGATCGACGACGAGGCGGTTCGCGACCTCGGGTCGGGCGAGACCTACCGAGACACCGTCGAGGAGGTGCTCAAGCACGTCTTTACGCTCGATTGCGTCACGCGAACCGAGGGGGCCTATCGGGTCGACCTGGACGAGCGCCGCCGCCTCGAGCGCCGCATCGACCTTGACTTCGCCGACCTGTACGACGCGCCCAGCGACGAGCGACTGCGGCGATACCTTGAGGTCCCCCATCGATACGTGCACGACCTCGTTCCCAATTGGGGCCTCACCGCTCACGTCGTGGCGGATCCGTCACACGTCGAACTCCTGCCCTACCTCGTCGACGACCTCGCGGTCGTCCACGTCCACGAACCCGGCAGCGTGGAGCGGACGACGGGGCCCACGCCCGTCGACGAGGGACAACTCGTCAGGGCGGGGTCGTTCACCCGATCCGCCGGGGCGACGACCGCGACGAGCAGCACCTTCGTCAAACCTCCCGAGACGACATCGGTCGACCAACTCTGGGTCGGCGACGGTACGCCAATCGGAGCCAGCAAGGCCGTTCCGGAGGCGTTCGAGCACCGTCTCGAACGCGAGCCGACGGACGCAGACATCGACATCGCCGTGGTGTGCAACGACCGGCAGATGAACGACGAGTCGACGGTCATCGACGACATCTACGGCTCGCGCGAGGACCTCTCGTTCGATATCTCGATCCACCAGCACCTCACCACGACCGAACTCCGCGACGTCCTCGAGACGGAACTCGACTTCCTGCACTTCGTCGGCCACATCGACGACGACGGCGTGGAGTGTGTCGACGGCAAGCTCGACATCGCCGACCTGGACGAGGTCGGTACCTCGGCGTTCCTTCTCAACGCCTGCCAGTCCTACCGGCAGGGTCGGTACCTAATCGAACGCGGGGGCATCGGTGGAATCGTCACGCTGTCGGAGGTCATCAACCGGAGCGCGGTCCAGATGGGTGCAACGCTCGCGAGACTGTTGAACGCGGGCTTCCCGTTGTACGCGGCACTCGACATCGCGAAGCGGGAGAGCCTCATGGGGCTTCGCTACATCGTCGTCGGCGACGGCCGGGTGGCGTTGACGCAACC
>JBKGZP010000007.1:0-61441 GCA_046543335.1 Halobacteriales archaeon | reverse complement strand
CTACATCGCCATCGGCATCTCCGGCGCCGTCCAGCACGTCGCCGGCATGAAGGGCGCGGAGACGATCGTCGCCATCAACAACGACCCCGACGCGCCGATTTTCGACATCGCCGACTACGGGATCGTCGGCGACCTGTTCGACGTCGTCCCGGCGCTCGTCGAGGCGCTGCGCTAACGTCACGTATATCCCCGCACCGACCCCACCCACCGGCGATGGAGTACGTCGAGGCGCGCCGCGGCGCGATCGACGCCCGTCTCGAGGCCGCCATCGACCGGGTCGAGCCCGAGGCGCTCGAGCGGCCCATGCGCCACTCGCTGCTCGCCGGGGGCAAGCGCGTGCGGCCGACGCTGACCGTGCTCACCTGCGAAGCCGTCGGCGGGGAGCTCGAGGACGCGCTCGAGTTCGCCGTCGGCATCGAGCTCGTCCACACGGCATCGCTGGTCGTCGACGACATCATCGACCGGGCGACGATCCGCCGCTCGGCGCCGAGCACCTGGTCGGCGTTCGGTCACGACGGCGCCCTCGTGGGGAGCGACGGGCTGCTCGCCGAGGCGTTCGACCGCTTCGCCGGCGATCAGCGGGCGATGGCGCTCGTCGCCGAGGCGCTGGTCGAGCTCGGTGAGGGCGAGGCCACGGAGCTGGTCGACCGGCCCACGACCCGCGCCGAGTACCTCGAACTCGCCCGACGCAAGACGGGCGTGTTGTTCCGCGCGGCCGCCGAGCTCGGCGCGATCGCCGGCGGAGCGGACGAGACGACCGTCGACGCACTCGGTAGCTACGCCGAGCGCGTCGGCGTCGCCTTCCAGATCCGCGACGACGTCCTCGACGTGACGGCCGACGAGGCCGTCCTCGGCAAGCCGGCGGGGCGCGACGACGCCATGGATCGGCCGTCGCTACTCGCGGTCACCGACCTCTCGCCCACCGAGGCCGACCGGTACGCCTGGGAGCAATCCCGCGCCGCGTTGGAGGCCCTCGACGGCGTCGACGTGGTCGACGACGAGGTGGCGCGCTACCTCGCGGATCTCGCGCGCTTCGTCGTCACGCGCGAGCGATGATCAGCCCGGGTGGGGCTCCTCGAGGCGCGCCTCGGCGACGGCGAACGTGAGCGTGCTCGCCAGCCCGAGGACCGTCCCGGCGGCGAGCATCCCCGCGAGGTACGAGAGGTCGCCCTGCCCGAGGACGTACGCGCTCAGGCCGTGCAACACGGCCGCGATGGCGACGACGTAAAACGGGGCGTTGAGGTAGCGCACCCGGAACCGACCGTGGAGGTAGGCGTCGGTGACCTGCCCCAGGCTGGTCATGATGCCCGCGGCGGCGACCCACAGCAAGGCGCCGTCGACGAGGGCGGCCAGCACGACCACGGCGGCCAGCTCCTCGACGGCGCCCGCCCGGGCCACGTCGAGGCGCTCGAGGCCGCTGATCCCCGCGACGACGAGCAGCGCGACGGCGACGCTGTAGGTCACGAGGGTGACCCGCCCGGCGTACAGCGCGTGTCGCAGCCGGCCGAGGGCCTCGACGGTGCGCGCGGGGAGATCGAACCCTCGGGCGATGAGGTACAGGCCGAGCAGCGCCGAGGTCGTGCCCAACACCGCGCCGGGGAGGTTGAACTCGCTCGCCACGACCGCGAGCGGGTAGATCAGCAACAGGATGCCGAGCGGGACCAGGATCGTCCCCCGGGTCTCCGGGTCGTCGAGCACCTGCTTGATGGTGTAGTACGTCGACTCGAGTCCCTCGGCCTGGCGGACGACGACCCGGCGAACGCCGTCGACGGTCAGGCGAGAGCGGATGACCGGCAGGACGCTCTCGTCCTGGGCACCGTCGGTGACGACGACGGCCCGGACCGACTCGGGATCGATCGAGAGCGCCTCGAGGACCTGGTCGACCTCGCGCCCGACCGCCCGCGCGGCCGTCACGTCGCGACCCTCGCGGCCGGTGACGGCGGCGACGGCCACGTCCTCGCCGAGCTGGTCGACGACCTGTAGCCCCTTGAAGAGGACGTTGACGTCGCTGTCCTCGGGGTCGGTCGTCGCGAGCGCGACGGCGCCCGACTCGACCGCGCGCCGGCCCACGAGCGGCGTCTCGAGGCCGGTCTTGCGGCCGATGTCGTCGTCCATGTCGACGCAAAGCACCAGGCGCATCGCCACGGGCTACGCGAAGGAGGGCCCTGTGTCTTACGCCCCGTGGACCGCCCAGAACGACCGGACGACCGACGCGACGTCCCCCGGCTCGACGCGCTCGAACTCGGACGCCTCGGGCAGGTGGTCCCGGACGCCGTCCCAGCCCGCCCGCGCGTAGCGCTCGTCGATCAGGGCGCGCACGCCGACCTCCTCGGGGCCTCGGATGACCCGACCGAGGGCCTGGCGGGCCTTTCGCACCGCCGGCACGACCAGCGCGCGCTCGAAGCCGTCGCCGAGGCGCGCCTCGTACGCCGTCTGGGTCGCCCGCGTGACCGGGTCCGAGGTGTTGACGATCGGGACCCCGACGATCGCGACGGCCGCCAGGCGGTCCCCGGCGTAGTCGACGCCCTCCGTCAGCGTCCCCCGCAGGCTCGTCACGAGCACCTTCGCCTCCCCGGCGAAGAAGCGCTCCTTGAGGGCGTCCGTGGCCGACCGGTCGCTCGGGCGGTCGAGGAGGATCTCGCGATCGAGGCGCTCCTCGAGGGTCGCTGCCGCCCACCGCGCCTCGGCGTAGCTGGGCATGCCGACGAGGACGTTGCCCGGCGATCGGGCAACGCCCGCGATCGCCTCGGCGTAGACCGCCCGCGTGGGCGTCTCCTCGCCCGGGGCGCCCCGGTTGCGGTAGGTGAACTTCGGGGCGTCCACGACGAGGCTGAGGCGGTTTCGCTCGGGAAACGGCAGACCGAAGCGCTGGGTGACCACCGGCCGACCCGCCGCGTCGAGGCGCTCGAGACCGCTGACGGCGACGAAGTCGGCCATGGGCGCGAGCGTCGCGCTCATCAGGACGCCGCCGCCGAAGCGCTCGAGCACCGAGGCGACGTGGTCCGCGGGAAGGCAGTTGTGCAGGTGCAACCTCGCCCGAAGCGTCGCCCGCCAGCCCTCGGCCTCGACCGCCCGCTCTCGCTCCTCGAGGGCCACCGACCGGAAGTACGCCTCGTGGTCGCGCTCGATCCAGTCGGCCAGGAACCGCCCGACCGTCGGCGTCGCGCGCCAGCGCTCCTCGCCATCGACCGCGTTGAGGACGTACTCGACGACGGGGGCGACGCGCTCGGCCTCGAACCAGGTGTCTCGGCCGTACCCGGCCTCGAGGACGCGCTCCGTGAGGGCGTCGACCGCCACGGTCTCGGGGTCGCGGAGGGGGACCGTCCCCGGAGAGGCGACCCCGCGGGCCTCGAGGATGGCCTCGAGGGCCTCGAGGACCGCGCCGAGGAACCCGTGGACCACCGAGAGCTCGGTCCGCTCGAGGTCGGCCTCGCCCAGCGCGTCCGTGGCGATCGACCGGGCGTCGCGCCCGCGTCGTCCCTTCGCCACCTCGATCACCGACGCCAGCTCGTCCCGGGCCCGCTCGAGGGTCGTCACCGCCACGGACGCGCTCGCCAGCTCGCGAACCCGCGCCTCGAGCATGTGCGCCTCGTCGCAGACGATCAGGGTCCGGTCGTCCACGAGCGGGCCCGTGAATGCCGTCACCGTCCTGGGGTCGAACGCGTGGTAGTAGTTCCCGACGACGACCGTCGCCTCCTGGAGGAGCGCCCCCATGAGCGAGTGGGGACAGCTCCCGGCGCGCACGCCGCGCTCGACGAGTTCCTCGGGGCGGAGGTGGCCGCCCGCGGAGGGATCGACCGCTTCCGCCTCGGCGTCGGCGAGGAACTGGGCGTAGAACGGGCAGTACTCCGTCTCGCCCGAGGGACCGTCGACCGTGGGCATCGCGCCCGGGTACGGCGCCACCTCGTCGTTCACCCGGAGGCCGTCGTCGACGACGGCCGCCGACGCGAGGGCGCTGGCCTCGCGCCCGCCGCCGACGAGCTCCCGCGTTCGGTCGCGGAGGTTCTCGCAGCGCTCGTACAGGCCCGCCGGCGTCATCCCGCCGGTGCCGGTGAGGTGGTACGGGCAGACGTCGGCCTTGCCGACCAGCGTCATCGAGGTCGGCGCCGCACCGGGAATCGAGCGACCGATGCGCTCGAGGTCGGCCTCGAACTGGCGCAACTGCTGCTTGACGCTCGTGACGACGAACAGGCGGTCGAACGGGAGGTCGGGGTCGCGGATGGCGTGGATGCCGGCGGTGAGCGCCAGCATCGTCTTGCCCGTGCCGCAGGCGCCCTCGAGCGCGACGAAGCCGCCGTCGCGGACCGTCTCGAGGACGAGCTCGATCCCCTCGGCCTGGTTCGGGTAGGGCTTCGCGTGGCCGAAGACGGCCCGCCATCCGGACATGCACCCCGAGGTTGTCCGCCGGCCCCTGTTAGGGCTGTCGACCCCCGGGGCGGCGCGGTGAGGTATTCTTAAGGTGTCCCGGCGGGACGCCGGCCGTATGGACTACCGGCTCGGCGTGGCCGGCGGCCCCGAGGCGATCGACGGGGGGACCGGAATCCTGTTCTTGCACCCCTCGACCGCCGGGACGGACCGCATCGATACGGACTTCCTCAAAGCCGGCACCGATCACTTCCTCGTCGTCTCGACGCGCACGACCGCCCACGAGGTGGACCAGAAGCTCGAGTTCTACGACGTCGATCCCGACAAGGCGACGATCGTCGACGCCATCAGCGCCGAGCGCGGCTACTCGCGACGCCAGAGCGACCGGGTGACCTACCTGCGCACGCCCGACGACGTCGACAAGCTGCTCGATTCCGTGCGGACGTTCCTCGAGGGGACCGAGGGCCGGCGGCGGATCAGCTTCGACTCGATCACCGAGCTCAGCTTCTACGCGGGGGAGACGCGCACCCAGCGGGCGGTCGAGCAGCTGCTCGAGCTGCTCGAGGCGAACGACGCCGTGGGCCTGTTCCACCTGTCGACGGGCATCCATGACGACGAGGTCGTCGAGCATTACCGGTCGCTGTTCGACGTGGTCGTCGAGCTCGATCCCGACGGCGACGTCGACATCGAGGCGTAGGCGCCGCTCACCCCACGAGGAGGGCGATCGCGAGCCAGCCGCCGACGACCAGGGTGAGCAGGGCCGTCCCGAGCACGACCGCGGTCGCCTCGCTCATGGGGGGATCGTTCGGGGCCGGTCGTCAAAATGGTGCGGGCGTTGCACCGGAAACGAAGGGGGTGGGGGAGTTATGTCGACCCCGTTCCCTCCCGCCACGCCTCGGGGACCTCGATGACGTACCGACCGTCCTCCTGCAGCGAGATGATGTAGGTCTCGCGGTCGTACAGCTCCATGAGGTTGAGCTCGTACTGGCCCGGCTCGACGATCTTGATCGACTCGAACTGGTCGTCGAGCTCCTCGCGCAACTCCGCGAGCGTAGGACGCTCGGCGGGCGCCTCCCGAGCCGGCTCCGCCTCGGGCTCGGGTGCCGGGGCGTCGACTGCCTCGCCCCTCGGGAGATGCTCCTCCGGGACGACCTCCGAGCGAGCGGCGGTCTGCGCCGCGTCCTCCGGGGGCGCCTCGGCGTTGGGCTGGAACTGGAACTTCTTGCCGCCACAGTCCGGACAGCCGCCGAGCATCTCCGTCGAGCCGTCCGGGAAGCGCCGTCCGCAGCCGGTGCACTGGTGGGGCATCAGCGGTCGGTGACGAGCGCGGAGATGAGTTCCTCGTCCTTGTGCAGGGTCTCGATGCGGTCGGCGGGGCCGATCACGGTCAGCTTGCCGGCGTCGGCGCGACCTATGAGGCGGTCGAGGAAGCTCCCCGCACTCGTCCGGCTGCGCGGGTAGGACTCGATCTCGATGCCGTTGAACCCGTCGGGCGTGATCTCGCTCATGGTGACCTCGATGAGCTTGCTCTCCTCGTCCGGCGAGAGCCCCCGCTCGAGGATGACGATCTTCCCGTCGTGGACGCCGTCGAGGATGAGCCGAATCTTCTCCATGCTCGCGAGGCCGTCCATCCGGTCGCCGCTGATCAGGTCGATGCGAACCCCGTCGCCGTTGGTCGTCTCGGTTGCTTCGGCCATGTCGGTCACCCGAAGTACTCCGCGATCTTGTCGTAGACCTCGTCCATGTTGTCACCCTCGAGGGCCGACAGCGGGACCGTCTCGTGCTGGGGGAAGGTGCTCTTGATGCGCTGAACGCTCGATTCCTCGAGGTCGATCTTGTTCGCGAAGATCAGCACCGGCAGATCGCGACTCTCGATGATGCCGATAAGCATCGTGTTGACCTGCGTGATGGGATCCTTCGCGCTGTCGAGCACGTAGATGACCCCGTCGACGTCCTCGCGCAGCCAGTGCATCGCCTCGGCGACGCCCTCCGTCGCCTCGCGCGACCGACGGATCGCGTCGTCCTTCTCGAGGTCGTACTCGATGAACTCCTCGTAGTCGACCTTCGTGGTGACCCCTGGCGTGTCGACGATGTCGATCGTCACCGACTTCCCGTTGCGCTTTATCTCGACGTTTTCCTTGCGGCGAGCGCGCCGGGTCTCGTGGGGGATCGGACTCTCCGGCCCGACCGCGTCGCCGGTCCAGTCCCGGGCGATGCGGTTGGCCAAGGTCGTCTTGCCAGCATTTGGCGGACCATATATCCCGATGCGCTTCGGCTCCTCGCCGGCGAACAACTTGTCGACGGCCCTGGAGATGCTGTCGCGGATGTCGGTGAGCAGTCCCATCGGATCCTCCCGCTATCGTTGACCCCTGATAGCCGGTACTAGGGTCGGAGCGATGGACGGCCTTAAGATTACGTCAGACATTAGTATTCATCCTGACGTGTGTGGGCCTGACCTTGACGTCGTCGCGGGGTCGTTTCCCCGCTACCCCTTGGTTTCAAGTGGACCACATCGGCGATCACTCGCCATCCACCCGTAGAGCCGCGAACATTACTATGAAGATATATTCCGATGTAAAAAATAGATGGTCTTTCTGTTCTACGGATGGATTATATTGGACCCACCTTCAATCTTCCCATATGATAGCGGGTCATGACAACGGAGATGGGTGCGACGTTCCACCGGAAACGATGGGGTGGGGGTGGGATGTCGTTGAGGACAGATCCCTCGAGCCGGCCTTGTTGAAGCGATAGCATGACTGACCCACGCGTTATTAACACCCGGGTACGCCGATGGTTTTCGGGGGTCGGCGGGGGACTGCGGCGATTGGATCGAAAAAATCTCCATCAGAAATGTCGGTCGGTAGGTTCGATCAAATGTCTGAACCTCCCATCTAGTGGGAACGAATCGACCTGTCGTTACTAGAGAGAAGAGTTTATGGTGCTGGTGGTCATCGGTGCGAGGCACACGGGGAGCGAGCCACCTCGGGATGGGGTCCCGACGATCATCGCGGTCTGATAGCGGCCGCGATGGGTTTCGTTCCAGTTGAAACCAAGGGGTGTTCCGCCAGCACATGCACGAGGACGACAACCGGGGCGACTGGGTATCATCGACGGTAGATGATGCCTCCACCGACGACGAGCACCTCGTCGTCGACGAGCTCTTCGGGGACCCCGACCAGGAGGGACTCTTCGACGAACTCCTCGAGGGCCAGCCGATCTTCGAGAACAAGGACGTCCTCCGCCCCGCGTACACGCCGTCGAACCTGCCTCACCGCGAAGAGAAGATCAACGAGATGGCGTCGATCCTCGTCTCGGCACTTCGCGGGGAGACCCCCTCGAACATCCTCCTCTACGGGAAGACGGGGACGGGCAAGACCGCCTCGGCGAAGTACGTCAGCGGCGAGCTCGAGCGGACCTCTCAGCGGTACGAGGCGCCCTGTCACGTCGAGTACGTCAACTGCGAGGTGATCGACACCCAGTACCGGGTCTTCGCGAAGCTGGCGAACACCTTCATCGAGGCCAACCGGGCGGCCATCGGAGAGCGCCTCGAGCGGCTGACCGATTGGGCCCGGCAGCTGCGCACGGGCGAGGGCGACGACAGCCCGTACGACGACCTCAGGGAGGTCCTCGAGCGGATCGACCGCCTCGAGGCCGACCGGGACGCGTTCGAGCTCGTGCCGATGACGGGCTGGCCGACCGATCGGGTCTACGAGGCGTTCTTCGACGCCGTGGACTATCGCGAGCGGGTGGTGATCATCATGCTCGACGAGATCGACAAGCTCGTCGAGAAGAGCGGCGACGACACCCTGTACAACCTGTCGCGGATCAACGGTGACCTCGAGCACTCGCGCGTCTCGATCATGGGCATCTCGAACGACCTCCGGTTCACCGACACGCTCGACCCGCGGGTTCGCTCGAGCCTCGGCGAGGAGGAGATCGTCTTCCCGCCGTACGACGCCAACCAGCTGCGCGACATCCTCGAGCACCGGGCGGACGTCGCCTTCAAGGGCGAGTCCCTCTCTGCCGACGTCATCCCGCTGTGCGCCGCGTACGCCGCCCAGGAGCACGGCGACGCCCGGCGGGCGCTCGACCTGCTTCGCACGGCAGGCGAGCTGGCCGAGCGCGATCAGGCGAACCGGGTGCTCGACGCCCACGTCCGCCGCGCCCAGGAGAAGCTCGAGATCGACCGGGTGATGGAGGTCGTCCGGACGCTGCCGCATCAGTCCAAGCTCGTGCTGTTCGCGACGGTGCTGCTCGAGAAGCACGGTAGCTCGAAGCACACCACCGGCGAGGTCTACGACGTCTACGTCCAGCTGTGCGACCGCCTGGACACCGACGCGCTCACCCAGCGCCGGGTCACGTCGCTCATCAGCGAGCTCGACATGCTCGGGATCATCAACGCGGTGGTCGTGAGCAAGGGTCGGTACGGCCGCACCAAGGAGATCAGCATCTCGAAGCACCTCGACGAGACGGAGGCGGTGCTCACCTCCGACTCGCGATTCGCGGAGGTCTCCGACATGCAGCCGTACATCCAGTCCCGCTTCGACTGAGGGCGCCTCAGAAGCCGACGCGTAACCGCCCCAGGAAGGGCACCCGAAACACCGCGCGACCCTCGATCCACTCCGGCCGGACGATCGACGACTGCCCGTCGACCTGGTCGTACGCCCCGTTGTTGTCGCCTTTGGTCACGAACCCCGCGTGCGGCGCCGGGCAGTTCGGCAACTCCTCGCAGCTTCGGTGCCCGCCCAGCTGGGATTGCTCCGCGCGGTCGTACCAGTTCTCCCCCGCGTCGACCCAGAAGTGCAGCCGGTGGATGATCGGGGTGGTCTCGCCACCGTCGGGCTTGAAGACCACGACGTGGCCGGGCTCGCCGAAGGCGACGTGGTCGGACGAGAGACCCGCCTCCCGGGTCAGGTAGGGCGTCTCGCCGACCCCGTCGGTCCCGGTGAACCGGTCGCCCTGGACAAGGAACACCAGGTCGCCCTCGTTGATGTGGGGTGCCATGCTGCCGCTTTCGACGGCGACGAACGGTGGCCAGACGCCACTGATCAGGAAGGCGACGAGCACCAGCACGGCGACGATTCCGACCCCGGTGACCACGTCGACCACGATCCGTCGGAGCGTGTGCCACCGGTCGGGCTCCGCTCCCCCACCGAGCGGAGGGCGGTCAGCGGGGGCCGACATCGTCGGTGGAGAACAGAGTGCCGGCCAAGAACCTTCCGTTCGCCCGTCGACGTGGTGGTGCCGTCGGCAGCTTTTAGCCTCCCGGGGGCGTCCGCCACGCGCGTGTCAGAGGCCTCGTTGGGGACGATCGTCAGACTGCTCGCTGACCGTGGGCTGGCCGCCGAGAAGGCGGCTGCGCGTCGCCTCCAGCGCAGCGACGATCCCCGCGCGGCGGTGGAGGCGGTCGTGGGGGCTCTCCCGGAGGGGACGATCACGCTGACCGCCGCCGACGTCGAGCGCGCGCTCGACGGACCGACACCCCGCGGCGGCGAGCCCGCCGCGGACCGGCGCCTGGTCGTCCGTCGCGACATGACCGGGCGAAGCACGGGGACGGGACGGTACGAGGACTTCCTCGCGCTTTTTCGGGACCGCTACGACCGACTGCGCGAGCTGCTGACCGACCGGGTCTCGCCACGGTCGGCCGCTTCCCTATCGGAGTCGACCCGCCGCCACGGCGTCGGCGTGATCGGCATGGTGACGGACATTCGC
Organism: Halobacteriales archaeon; assembly: GCA_046543335.1. GTDB lineage: Archaea > Halobacteriota > Halobacteria > Halobacteriales > SKSH01 > CAZCYF01. Next base: position 51,361 of record JBKGZP010000007.1, on the reverse strand, counting down.
TCGACCAGCGGCGGCCACTGGCTGCTCGAGCTCGAGGATCGCACCGGTGCGTGCCGGGCGCTGGTCCACGCCGACGATCCGCTGCACGAGGCCGTGCGGTCGCTCGTCCCCGACGAGGTCGTCGGCGTCGAGGGGAGCCTCTCGGACGACGGCGGGCTGGTCTTCGTCGACAAGCTCTACCAGCCGGACATCCCGCGGTCGAACCGGGCCACCACCGCGGATCGGGCCGTCGAGGCGGCGCTGGTGAGCGACCTCCACGTCGGCAGCGACGCCTTCGCGGCGGAGGCGTGGTCGCGCTTCGCGGACTGGCTGGCCGGCCCGGAGGCGCAGCGGGTCGAGTACTTGGTGGTCGCAGGCGACCTCGTGGAGGGCGTCGGCGTCTATCCCGGGCAGTCCGAGGAGCTCGACATCGTCGACATCTACGAGCAGTACGAGGCGTTCGCGGAGCGGCTGAAGGACGTCCCCGGCGACCTCGAGGTGGTCCTCATCCCGGGCAACCACGACGCCGTCCGGCTCGCGGAGCCACAGCCCGGCTTCCACGACGAGCTTCGCGACATCGTCTCGGTCAACGACGCGACGGTGCTCAGCAACCCGTCCGTGGTCGAGCTGGAGGGCGTCTCGGTGCTCCTGTACCACGGGACGTCCCTCGACGACCTCCTCGCCGCGGTGCCGACCGACGTCGCGGACTACTCGACGCCGCAGCTCGCGATGCGCGAGCTCTTGAAAAAGCGCCACCTGGCGCCGGAGTTCGGCTCGCGCACCCGGATCGCCCCGGAGGAGCGCGACCACCTGGTGATCGACGAGGTGCCGGACGTCTTTCACGCCGGGCACACCCACACCTTCGGGGCGGGGACCTACCGGGACGTCCGCGTGGTCGACACCGGCTGCTGGCAGTACCAGACGCCCTTCCAGCGCCGGGTGAACATCGAGCCGGACGTCGGCGTGGCCGTCATCCTGGCACTCGATAGCCTCGAGATGACCGCACGGCGCTTCGCGTGAGCCGACCGCCTTTATACCCGCCGACCGCGCACGCGGACCGATGCGATCGTATCGCACGAAGGTGGCCGATCCCATCGAGCTGCTCGACCGGGACGCCCGGCGCGAGCGCCTCGAGGCGGCGGGGTACAATGTCTTCAACCTGGCCGCGTCGGACGTGTACGTCGACTTGCTGACCGACAGCGGGACCGGCGCCATGAGCGCCGCGCAGTGGGGGGCCCTCATGCACGGCGACGAGGCCTACGCCGGCAGCGACAGCTTCGACGCCCTCGAGGCGGCGGTTCGCGAGGTCATGGGCCACGAGCACGTGGTCCCGACGCACCAGGGTCGCGGGGCGGAGAACGTCCTCTACGGGGCCCTCCTCGAGCCCGGGGACGTGGCGATCAACAACACCCACTTCGACACGACGCGCGCCCACGTGGCCGAGCAGGGGGCGACGGCGGTCGACTGCCCCGAGACGCCGCTCTCGGCGATCTCCCCGGCCGGGACGTTCCAGGGGAACCTCGACGTCGAGGCCGCCCGAGCGCGCGCCGCCGAGGTCGGCGCCGACGCCGTCGGCTGCATCATCGTCACGATCACCAACAACTCCGCGGCGGGCCAACCGGTCGCCCTCGAGAACCTCGAGGCCGCGGCCGACCTCGCCGACGAGCTCGACGTCCCGTTCGTGGTCGACGCCTGCCGCTTCGCCGAGAACGCCCTGTTCAACGTCCGGGGCGGGGACGACGAGGTCGCAGCCGTCGCGCGCAGCCAGCTCCATCGGGCGGACGCGGTCGTCATGAGCGGGAAGAAGGACGCCCTCGTGAACATCGGCGGCTTCGTCGCGACGAGCGACCCGACGCTTTACGACCGGCTTCGGCCGCGGGCCATCCTCTACGAGGGCTTTCCCACCTACGGCGGGCTCGCCGGGCGCGACCTCGAGGCGATGGCGGTCGGGCTGCGCGAGGCGGTCGACCGGGCCTACCTCGAGCATCGCGTGGGCCAGGTCGAGCGCCTGGTCGCGCGCCTCGCCGACCGGGGCGTGCCCGTCGTCGAGCCGGCGGCCGGCCACGCGGCCTACGTCGACGCGGGTGCGGTCTACGACCACCTCTCGGCCGAGGCGTTCCCCGGCCAGGCGTTCGTCTGCGCGCTGTACCGCGAGGGCGGGGTCCGGGCGGTCGAGCTCGGCTCGTTCGCGTTTCCCGGGACCGACCGCCCCGAGTTCGTCCGCCTGGCGGTGCCCCGGCGGATGTACCACGAGGAGCACCTCGAGCACGTCGCCGCGGCGGCCGAGGCGGCGGTGGCGGCGGCCGACGCGGAGTTGGGCCTCGAGATCGTCGACGAGCCCGGTCCGCCGGAGCTTCGCCACTTCAGCGCGACGCTTCGCCCGCGGTCGGATTAGCGCCCCTCGTCGAGGCGTCTGGCCAGCGATGCCGGCAGGCCAGCCTCGTGGACGGCCGCCTGGGTGCGCTCGACGTCGTACGCGACGCGACGGAGCGCGACCTCGCGCGCCTCGGGGTCGAGCACGGCGTACGCGGCCCGTGGGTCGCCGTCGCGCGGCTGCCCGACGCTGCCGGGGTTGACGACGAGGCCCCCCTCCACGGCCTTCTCGAACTGGACGTGGGTGTGACCCAGCACGAGGACCGGTTCGTCCATGAGGATCGCCCCGGTGACCTCCTCGGGGTAGGTGTACCGGTCCGGGTCGCGCGGGTGGCCGTGCACGACCCGGACGCGACCGTCGAGGGCCACCCGGTCGTCCGGCAGGTCGCGGAGCCAGGCGACCTGCTCCGCCTCGAGGTGCTCCTTCGCGTGGGCGATGCCCGCCTGGGCGGAACCGCGGAAGGCGAAGGGGGTGGCACCGACGACGGCGCGGTCGTGGTTGCCCATCACGCTCGGGACGGCTCGCTCGATCATCGCGTCGACGCACGCGCCGGGCCAGGGGTAGTAGCCGACCGTGTCGCCGGCGGAGAGCACGGCGTCGACCGGTGGCATGTCCGCCAGGACCGCCTCGAGGGCTGGGAGGTTGCCGTGGACGTCCGAGATGAGGCCGACGCGCATGCCGGCTCAGCCCCCCGGTCCGTTGTAGACGGCCGTCTCGAAGCCCGCGCCATCGCGGACGACCGCGGCCGCACAGACCGGGTGCTCGAACTCGAGGTCGTAGACGGCCTTCGCCAGGTCCGCGGCGTCCTCGGCCTCGAGGTCGAACGCCTCGGGGTGGTCGCGCTCGTAGGTGGCGACGAGCGTCGGCGACTCGATGGCTTGGACGACGATGGCGTCGTCTCGGACGATCCCGATCGTCGCCTCGTCACCGACGACACCCGCGAGTCGGGGCGTGTTGTACGCGTCCTTCTCGTAGTCCAGGCCGAGGAGGCCCAGCGCGAGGGCGTCCCGGGCGGGGTAGCCGAGGCCGAGCTTCTCGGCGATCGGATCGACGTGGCTGCCGTTGCCGATGACGGCCGCGTCCTCGAGGACCCGAACGCAGTTGTACGAGATGTATGGGTTGTCGGTCGGTGGGGCGTCGGCGGACTGGACGACGGTCAGGGCCCCGTTGCGCGATACGATCTCGCGCTCGGGGAACGACCGCGAGGAGACGCGATACGCGCCCCACCCGGGGGCGACGACGGCGAACCGGCCGAGGTACATACTCGTCGTTGCCCGGGGACGGGGAAAGTAGGTAACGCTCGGACGGGGAGAACGAGATTTAAGTAGGACCGTGGCCCAGCTCTCACCTGCACAGTCCCATGGGGTAGTGGCCAATCCTGTCGGCTTCTGGGGCCGACGACCCAGGTTCGAATCCTGGTGGGACTACTCTCGCGATCCGTCCGGCCGCGCGTCGACGATGCGTCACGTTCGCCTCGGAGGGGCCCGCGCAACTCGGCACAACTCGGCCAAACTCGCCGCTTGCTTGTATCGGTTATAAGCGTCGTCCCTCCAAACGGAGGGCATTGATGATCGAGATCAGCCGTGTCGTTGGCACGCGAATGACCCCAGATGGACTGCTCGACGCCACCCTCAGACGGCCATCGGGCGTGGCGCTGGCCTACTTCCTCTTCGGCATCACGTGGATACTCTCCACCGACACGATCGTGTTGGCGCTGTTCGACGACAACCAGACGGTGACGTTCATCCAGACCGCCAAGGGGTGGGTCTTCGTCTTCGGCTCGACGGTCTTCATCTTCGGTCTCACGTGGTACGGGACGAACACGCTGCAGCGGACGAACGAACGCCTTGACCTGGCCCTCCGCCAGATGGGCATCCTGCACCGCATCATCCGTCACAACCTCCGGAACAACTGCAACGTCATCCACGGCAACGTCGAACTCCTGCTAAACGCCGACGAGCGGGACATTGACGATCGGCTTCGCATCATCCGGTCGCAGGCGGAGCGCCTGATCGAGCTCAGCGAGAAGACGCACTACCTTCGCGACCTGATGCTCGAAGGTTCCGAGGAGCCCCAGCGCCTCGACCTGGTGGTCGAGCTGCGCTCCGTCGTCGAGCGCATGCGCCGGCAGTACCCCGAGGCGACGATCGAGGCGGACCTCCCGGCCACGATCCGGTACGAAAGCGATCCACGCCTGAGACGGGTCTTCCACGAACTGCTCGACAACGCGATGGCCCACCACGACCGCGACGAGCCGTCCGTCCGGGTCGGCGCGCGCGTGGTGACCGACGCGGCCGTCGAGATCACCATCCAGGACGACGGGCCCGGGATGCCCGACATGGAGCGCGACGTCCTCCAGCAGGGACACGAGACGCCGATGTTCCACTCCCAGGGCCTCGGCCTCTGGATCGCCCGGTCGATCGTGCTCGCCGTCGGCGGCGAGATCCGCATCGTCGACAACGAGCCCCGGGGGACGGTGGTCAACCTGCGGTTGCCGTGAACCGCGAGGGCCCCGGAACGATGGTGCGAATCGCCGATCCGAGGCGATCGATCGCGCCCTCAAATGGGACTCGACGGTCTGGTGGGAATCGGGGACCCCCTCTGGCGTGCGTGCGGCGGACGGATCGCCTCGTCGACGTCGTGTCCGTGCCCGGTCGATACGTCCGGGCGATCGGCCGGCGTGGCGGCGATCGTCACCGCCACTTACCGCCGCGACCGCGGTGACCACGAGTGACTGTCATCGCGACGGGACGGTGGGCGGTCCCCCGTCGACGGCCGAGACCGTCGACGCGAGTGGTCCCGCCGAGTTCCCGACGCCGTCGAGTGCGGCTGGGTACCGTCGGATTGCACGCGGTACCGAGCCGAGGCGGCATCGAGTGCCCAGCAGGTTTACGTTGGGTCTACGCGATTTACCCCCGACGCACCGATGCGATACCGATTGGACACCACGCCCGAGGGCCCCCATGGCAACTGACCGCTTCGCGATCGCGGGCGACGCGGCCATCGTAACGGGCGCCTCCCAGGGCATCGGCGAGGCCATCGCTCGTCGGTTCGCGACCGAGGGGGTCGACGTGGCCGTCTGCTCGCGCGAGCACGACCACGTCCAGCCGGTCGCCGATGCCATCACCTCGGCCGACGGTGGGGACGCCATCGCCGTCGAGTGCGACGTCACCGACCGGCCGGCGGTCGAGGCCCTCGTCGAGCGCACCGTGGACGCCTTCGACGGACTCGACATCCTCGTGAACAACGCCGGCGCGAGCTTCATGGCCGGCTTCGACGACATCTCGCCCAACGGCTGGCAGACCATCGTCGACATCAACCTCACCGGGACGTACCACTGCACCAACGCCGCCGCCGACGCGTTGAAAGACGGTGGCGGGGTCGTGATCAACCTCGCGAGCGCGGCCGGCCTCGAGGGCTCGCCGTACATGAGCCACTACGGCGCCGCCAAGGCGGGTGTCATCAACGTCACCGCCTCGCTCGGGAACGAGTGGGCCGCAGACGGCGTCCGGGTCAACGGCATCGCCCCGGGGTTCGTGGCGACGCCCGGGGTGGCCCAGCAGATGGGCGTCACGGCCGAGGAGATCGACCGATCGGAGGTCGACCGCCGCATCGGGACGGTCGAGGAGATCGCCGACATCGCGCAGTTCCTCGCGAGTCAGGCGTCGTCGTACCTCGTGGGTGAAACGATCGTCGCGAGGGGGACGCCACTCGTCGGCGAGCTGACGGGTGGCTGATCGGCGAGCCCCCGGGGCTTGATCCCGGGCGTACCGCCGATGGACGGCCGTCCGGAGTGCGCCTTCGTGATCAGCGCGGTTGGGGCGTCGACGTCCGGTCGCCGTTCGCGTCCGCGACGTCGACCGCGACGGACGCCGGCTCGCGTCCGCGGTACCGGTTGCTGTGCTCGGCCGAGGCGCACGAGCCGCTGCGGGCCGACGAGCTCGAATCGAGGGGTCCTCCGTCGGCGCCGACGCCAGCACGCCGACACCCGAGGTCGTCTCGACGTCGTACCTCGGGCGTTCGGTCACGCTGGCGGTTCTGGACGGTCCAGCCACGCCCGCGACCCGGCAACCCCGGTGCCGACGAGCAGTACGCGCCGGGTGGCGTGGTGTCGAGTCGTGGCAGCCTAGACCCGGGGAAGCGGCGACGGAATGGGTGCCCCCGTGCGTCCCGCGAAGCCGTTCAAAGGGGCTGCGTCGGCCCGTCGTACTCGTCGGCGGGGATCGCGTCCTCCGGCGCCTCGATGTCGAAGGACTCGCCGAAGTCGTCGTAGGTCGTGGTGAGCGTCGCCTCGAACGGCTGGGTCGACCCCCCGGTACCGGTCATGGACCCGCTGTAGTCCATCTCCATGCGCCGGACGAGGTCCGAGTCGACGTCGACGTACTGCACGACGTCGATCTCGTCTAGCTCCATCTCGACGTCGTCGTCGGCGAGTCCGCCCTCGAGGATGGAGCTGTACGACTCCTCGTCGAGGTCGAGGTTCAGCACGTGCACCTCGTGACCGTCGACCTCGTCGGTCCCGTCGAGGCTCGCCTCGGCGTCATCGATCACCTCGGCCATGCCGTCGAGTTCCTGCCGGTCGAACTCGAACTCCTCGGTCTCGGTGACCACCCAGTCGTCGGTCTGGGGCATCTGTTGGTACGTCCGGTTCTCGACGACGATGACCTCGGTCTCTGGCATCTCGAGCTCGGGCACCGACATCGTCATCGACGAGCGATTGGCCCGGACATCCGACTGGCCGTCGATGGTGAGTGTCGCCTCGAGGGCGCCGAGGTCCTGCTCGAGTTCCATCTCGAAGGCGTGGCTGTCGACCGACTCGATGGCCTCGAGCGAGGCGGCCTTGATCTCGGCGGCGTCGGCGGTCCCATCGTCGCCGAGGCTGCCGAGGCATCCGGCGGCGACGAGCGTCACCACGAGTAGGAGGGCAATCGCTAGGCGTCGAGGACCTGGCATGGCCGCACCTTCGTAGGGGGAGTCGAAAAAAGGTTGCTATCAGCTGGTCCGGAACGCCCGGTCGCCGGCGTCGCCGAGACCCGGGACGATGAAGCCACGCTCGTCGAGATGGTCGTCGATGGCGACGGTGAGCAGGTCCGCCTCGGGGTAGTCCTCCTCGACGCGCAAGAGGCCCTCCGGCGCGGAGACGGCCGACAGGACGATCAGCCGACTGGGGTCGGCACCGTTTTGGAGGACGTGCTCGAGGACGGCGCACATGGTCGACCCCGTCGCGAGCATCGGGTCGGCGACGATGACCGTGTCCTCGGGGGTGATCTCGGGCAGCTTGACGTAGTCGATGCCGATCGGGAAGGTGCCGTCCTCGGTGCGTCCGGCCTCCTCGTCCCGGCTCGCGCTGATGACGCCCTGTCGGGCGGCGGGGAACGCCTTGAGCAGCCCCTCGACGAACGGCGTCGCCGCCCGGAGGACGTTGACGATGACGATGTCGTCGAGCCCCTTGACCCGCTCGCCGATGGTGCGCTCCAGGGGGGTCTCGATCTCGACGTACTCCGTCTCCATCCGGCCGTCGACGATCTCGTACCCGCAGATGCGACCGAGCTTGACCAGCCCCCGTCGGAACTCGATCTGCGAGGTGTTGACGTCTCGAAGCTGCGTGAGCGTGTCCGTCGCGAGCTTGTGGTCCACGATGTAGGCGTTGTCGCGCTCCTCGATGGGCATATTATCGCCATCGGTGGCGCGCCCCCCAGTATAAGCTGTCGATGTACCCTCAGGCCTCGTCGCCGAAGGCGCCGCGCGCCGCGAGATCGTCGATCGCGGCCGTCGAGAGGCCGACCTCGTGGAGGACCTCGCGGGTGTGCTCGCCGAGGCGCGGTGGCGGGGTCTCGAAGCCGGCGTCGACGCGGTCGAAGCGAAGCGGATGCTCGATGGTCGGGATCGCCCCGCCATCGTCGCGCTCGAGGGTGGTCATGGTCCCCCGGGCCTCGGTCTGGGGGTTGAACAGCGCGTCCTCGACCTCGAGGACCGGTCCGGCGGGGACGCCGGCGTCCTCGAGGAGGACCTCGACCCATTCCTCGGTGGTCCGCTGCCGGAACGTCCCCTCGAGTTCGGCCTCGAGGGCGTCCATGTTGTCGACGCGGTCGGCGTTCGTCTCGAATCGGGCGTCCTCGAGCAGGTCGTTTCGATCGATGGCCGAACAAAGTGCACGCCAGAGCTTCTGGTTCAAGGCGGCGACGTTGAGGTGGCCGTCGGCCGTCTCGAACGTCTGGTACGGCGCCAGCACCGGGTCCTTCGTGCCCATCGGGGCGGGCCTCTCGCCGGCGAAGACCTTGCCGGCCTGCTTGGTGAGCCAGGGGAGCACCGACTCCAACATGCCGAGGTCGATCGTCTCGCCCGCCCCGGTTCGCTCGCGTCGGTACAACGCGCTCGAGATGCCGAACGCGGCCCACATCGCGGTGATGAGGTCGGTCGCGGGGAGCCCCACCTTGACGGGATCGCCGTCGGCCTCGCCGGTGACGCTCATGAGGCCGCTCATGCCCTGGATCATCAGGTCGTACCCCGGTCGGTCCCGCCACGGACCGGTCTGGCCGAAGGCGGAGATGGCGCAGTAGACGACGTCGGGGGCGTGCTCGCGGATGCTCCCGTCGTCCACCCCGAGGCGCTCGGCGGTCCCGGGGCGGAAGTTCTGGAGGAAGACGTCGGTCTCCTCGCAGATGGCGTACAGCGCCTCGCGACCGGCTTCGGTCTTGAGATCGAGGGACACGCTTCGCTTGCCGTAGTTCACCGTCCAGAAGTACGGCGACTCGCCGCCGACGAACGGGGGTCCCGAATGGCGGATGTCGTCGCCGTAGCCCGGGCGCTCGATCTTGATCACGTCCGCCCCCTGGTTGGCGAGCATCAACGAGCAGAAGCCCCCCGTCACGAACGTGGAGAGGTCGACGACGGTCAGGTCCTCGAAGATCGACTCGCTCGCGCTCATTGCCTCAGCCCCGCGTCGGCGGGCCGGCCGTATAGCGCTCCCGGCATGCGATCAGATCCGCTGGACGAACTCGACGACGTAGCCGTCGGGGTCGTAGACGAACGCGGCTCGCCGGCCGGCGGCCTCGAAGTCCGTCGGCTCGAGGTGGACCTCGCACCCCGAGGCCTCGACGACGCGCTCGAACGTGTCGTCGACGTCGTCGACCGTCATCGCGAGGTGATCGACGCCCGCTGGCTCGACCAAACCGTCGGCGGCGGGATCGTGTTTGAACTGGATGCTGGCGCCCGAGTCGCTACCGACGTAGTAGTTCGTGACGCCGTCGTGCTCGAACTGCCACTGAAACTCGAGGCCGAGGACGTCCTCGTAGAAGGCCGTCGTCGCGTCGAGGTCGCGCACCTGGATGGCGGTGTGGTCGACGTCCATGGGAGTGGCGCCGCCGGCCGGCACATTAAGCCCCGTGCATGCGATTCGATGGCGAGAATCAAGCTTTAAGCGGTGACCCGAAGCACGGGCCCGCATGGCCATACACCTCGACCGCGAGCGGTTCGTGTCGACGATGGAGGAGCAGGCCGAGATCGGCGCCACCGAGGGTGGGGGGTTGCATCGGCTGACCCTCTCCGACGAGGACCGCGAGATCCGCGACTGGTTCACCGAGCAGCTCGAGGACCTCGGCCTGGACGTCCGCGTCGACGCCTTCGGCAACATGTTCGCGCGTCGACCCGGCACCGACTCCGACGCAGACCCCGTCATGGTCGGCTCGCACCTCGACAGCCAGCCCTACGGCGGGATCTACGACGGTGCGATGGGCGTGATCTCCGCCCTGGAGCTGTTGCGGACCCTCGACGACGAGGACATCGACACGGCCAATCCCATCGAGATCGTCAACTGGACGAACGAGGAGGGCTCGCGCTTCCAGCCGGCGATCATGGGCAGCGGCGTCTGGGCCGGTGTGCACGACATCGAGGAGGAGTACGCCAAGACGGACGCGGACGGCAACGTGCTCGTCGAGGAGCTCGAGCGCATCGGCTACCGGGGCGACATCCCGGCCGAGCCCCAGGACGACTACGAGGCGTTCTTCGAGCTCCACATCGAGCAGGGTCCCTACCTCGAACTCGAGGGGAAGCAGGTCGGCGTCGTGACCGGCGTCGTCGGCTTCCACTGGGGGGCGATCACGTTCTACGGGGAGGCGGACCACTCCGGCCCGACGCCCATGCACTACCGGAACGACGCCCTCGTCGCGGCCGCCGACGTAATCACCCAGGTGCGTCGGATCCCGAGCACGCTCGGCGATCGGACCGTCGGGACGGTCGGCTACATGGACGTCCACCCCAACTCCATCAACATCATCCCCGACGAGGTCACGATGACGTTCGGCTTTCGCGATCCCGACGACGACATCGTGGCCGAGGCCAAGGACCGCGCGGTCGCCGAGGCCGAATGGGCGGCCGAACGCGAGGGCGTCGACTGGGAGTGGGAGACGCGCCACCGCTCGGGGAGCGTCGACTTCGCCCCGCGGTGCATCGACGCCGTCCAGGCATCGGCGGATGAGCTCGGGTACGACAGCATGCAGATCTTCAGCGGCGCCGGTCACGACGCGGTCCACGTCGCGAAGGTCTGCGACACGAGCATGGTCTTCTCCGTCAGCGAGGACGGCAAGAGCCACACCGAGGCGGAGTACACCAGCTGGGACGACTGCTACGTGGCCGCGAACACGCTCGCGAACGCCGTGTACCGGGTGGCCGCCGACGAGACCTGACCGGTCCCCGACCGACGACGGCCACCTTTGTCCCGATCGTCGGACTCGCACGGGGCATGCCGACACCCATGGCGGGCTCTGCGGCGGCCAGTCCCTCCCCCGACGAGGCGTTCACCGCGTTGGCGGATGGGACACGAATGGCCATCCTCCGGACCCTTGCCGAGGCGGCCGAGCCGATCAGCTTCGGCGAGCTGCGATCGCGGGTGGGCGTCGACGACTCCAGGCGGTCCAACTACCACCTCGGCAAACTGATGGGCCACTTCGTTCGTCAGCTCGAGGAGGGGTACCGCCTGCGCTCGGCCGGCCATCGGGTGGTCCAGGCGGTGGTCTCGGGGGCGATCGCGGAGGCCCCGGTCGTCTCGTTCACCGAGGTGGACGTCCCGTGCATCTACTGCGGTCGCTCGACGGTCGTCGAGTACCGAGCCGGTCACGTCCGGCAGCACTGCACAGGCTGTGCCGGGACATTCGGCGAACGGATTGTGGACACCGACCGAGCCCCGGGAGCCGACGATCAACGCCTACCGGATGAGGGCGGATGACTGACGGTCGACCCGGTCGGGCACCGCTGGCTCAGAAGTCCCAGTCGGGGAGCTCCCGCTCGACGAAGCGGCCGTGGCCCGGCTCGCCGACGATCTCGCCCTCGTCGGCGATCAGTTCCCCTCTGACGAAGGTCTTCTCGACCCGCCCGGTGACCTCGCGGCCCTCGTAGAGGGTGAAGTCGGCGACGCCGGCGTTGTCCTCGGCGGTGATGGTGTACGTCTCGTTTGGATCGAAGACGACGACGTCGGCGTCGGTGCCGGGGTCGAGCGTCCCCTTGCTCGGCAGGCCGAAGATGCGAGCGGGGTTCGTACACATCACGCGGACGAGGAACGGGTACGAGAACCCGCGGCGCTCGACGGCCTCGTCGTGGAAGACCGGCAGGCTCGTCTGGAGCTGGTTCGCACCGAACTTCGAGTTCCACCACTCGTCGACCTGCTTGCTCTCGACGGTGTAGCCGCAGTGGTCCGTCGAGACCACGTCGAGGTCGCCCGTGGCGAGGTACTCGAACATCGCCTCGTTGTCGTCGGGCGTGCGAATCGGCGGCGCCAGCATGGGCAACAGGCCCATCTCCTCGAAGATCGAGTCGTCGAGGGTGGTGTAGTGCGTGCAGGTCTCGGCCCTGACGAGCTCCGGGCCGTACCGCCACTTGAAGTCGGCGAGGACCTCCGCGGACTTGCGACACGAGGTGTGGATGCCGTAGTAGCGACACCCCGCCTCCATCGCCATGCGGACGGCGTCCTCCGCGGCCATCGCCTCGGCGTAGTCCGGCCGGGACCTCGGGTACCACTCGGGGTCGCCCTTGCCCTCGCGCTGGAACTTCTCGGTGAGGTAGTCGCACACGTCGCCGTCCTCGGTGTGCAAGACGGCGATCGCGTCGTGGAGTGCCAGCTCGCGGAACGTCTGGTCCATGAAGCCGTTGCCGAGGCCGATCTCGTATGCCGTGAACAGCTTGAACGTGGGCACGCCGGCGTCGATGGCGGCCTCGAACTCGTCGAATACGGCCTCGTCCTCGCGGGTGATGGCGGCGTGAAAGCCGTAGTCGACCAGCGGCGACTTCGCCTTCTCCCGTTTGCGCTCGATGCCCTCGAGCAGCGTGCCGTCTTCGTCCCACGGGCTGAGGTCGCCGGCCCACGTCTGCCACGCGAAGTCGATGAACGTGGTCGTCCCCCCGAGGGCGGCCGCCCGCGAGGCGCTCTCGTGGGTGTCGAAGGAGAACATGTCGTTGATGTGGACGTGGGGGTCGATCACGCCCGGCAGGACGAGCTTGTCCGAGGCGTCGACGACCTCGTGCGCCTCGGGCATGGCGTCGGCGTCGCCGACGACGGCGATCGTCTCGCCATCGATGCCGACGTCGGCCGCGAACGTATCCGTCGGTGTGACGACGGTCCCGCCCTGGATGACGGTGTCTAGCATGAACGCCTCGGGATTCCGCCATGGGCGAGAAATAGGTTTCGTAGCACGTCGGTGGACCACGCGGTGGCGGGTCCCGCACGACGCCCCGCGTCGGGGACGGACGCGCGGGCTCAGGCCACACCCCGGCGGGCCTCGAAGGCCTCGATGCGGACCTCGAGCGCCTTCAGCAACTCGTCGGGATCGTCGGGGTACAGCGTGACGGGCCGCGCGCGGGTGTGTAGGTCGAGGATCACCCGATTCCGTCGCCGATAGGTGAACCAGAGGCTCACGACGCCGACGACGGCGAACCCGAGGCCGACGAGCGGTCGACGGAGGGTCGAGGCGAGGCCGAAGGCCACGAGCGCGAGGCTCATGATCGCGAGGAACCAGTCGAACGACTCCATGCGAACCTCCTTGACGTTCTCGTACGGGATGCTGGTTCGCTGGTCCTCGACGAGCAACAGCCGGTCGTCGGTCAGCCCGATCGTCGTCCCCCGGCGGAGGGGCGCCTCGTACCGGAGGGCCTCGCCGTTCGCGAGCGCGTCTCGAAGTGGATCGTCACCGGTCATGGTGGTCTACCGCTGGTCGAAGTGCGTGCCCGGCCGGTGGCGGTTACGCCGCCACTACCCGAGTCGGTCGAAGAACGACTCGAAGTCCTCGTCGGTCTCGGCGATGCGGTCCCAGTCGGCGAGCCCGCGCGACTCCCTCGACCCCTTAACGGTGATGTCGAGGACGAACGCGATGATCCCCCCGACGGCCATGCCCGTCGACCCGATGACGAAGATGGTGTCGGAGATGATCTGCTCGCCGAGGACCGAGCCCACGAGCCAGGTCGCCTCCATCCCCGCCCTGAACTCATCAGGGCCGGAGAACAGGCCCATGTAGGCGGGCACGGCCAGGCCGGCGAACAGCGCCAGCCCGATGATGAACACGTTCCGCGAGGAGTCGAGGTCGACGTACTTCAGGTTCGCAAGCCCGACCGCGGCGATTTGGCCGAACATAGCGATGAACAGCCCGCCGACGATCGGCTCTGGCAACGTCGCGAAGACCATCCCGACCGGCCCGATGAAGCCAGCGATGAGCATCACGATCGCACCGACTTGCACGACGTAGCGCGACGCGACGCCGGTTATCCCGATGGCGCCGATGTTCTCGGAGTACGAGGTGGAGCCGTTGCCGGTCCCCATGATGCCGGCGATGACGTTGCCGATCCCCTCCATCCCGAGGCCGTGGTTGATGCGCTTGCGACTCGGCGCGGCCGTGCCGGACAGCCGGGCGACGGCGTGGTAGTCGCCGAAGCTCTCGACGACGGAGGCGAGCATGCCCGCGAACATCCCGATGATGAACGAGACGGTGAACTGCGGCATGCCCCACTGCAGCGGCGTGACCACCTGGATGATGTCGGCGTCTGCGGCCTGATCGAGGTCGACGTACCCTGGCTGTCCGGCCTCGTAGAAGCCGACCGCGTCGATGGAGAGGATCAACGCGATGAGCCAGGTGAGCCCCACCCCGAGCAGCACCGGATAGAGCTTGAACGTCCGGTTGTACTTGTCGAGGTACTGGGAGAACAGGACGATGAGCAACACGGTCAGCCCCATCAGCCACCAGTTCTGCTGGGCGGTGACGATCTGTGGGGCGCCGAACAGGGCCAGTCCGATCAACGCGATGACCGGGGCGATGACCACCGGTGAGAGGTACTCCTTCAGCCGGCCCATCAGTCCGGCGTACCCGATGAACACCTCCACCGCACCGGCGACGATGATCGCACCTTGGAGCTCCAGCAGCGAGACCTCCCAGGCGGGCGCGGCGGTCTGCTGGCCGCCCACCGCGAAGATGATGGCGATGGCGGGTGCCAGCATCGAGAACGTGCCACCTTGCACGAGCGGATAGCGGTTCCCGATGGTGGTCTGCAACAGCGTGGCGATCCCGGAGACGACGAAGAACGTCCCGATCAGCAGCGCTTGCTCCTCCTCGGGCATCGCCTCGCCCACCTCGTTCATGAAGGAGATTAGCACCAGGGGGATGGCAACCGTGGCGCCGATCATCGTCAGGTAGTGCTGGAAGCCCAGCAGGATGGACTGCAGCAGGGGCGGACGATCCTCGATGCCGTACTCGACGAAGTCCGACTGCGTCGCGCCCCCGTCGGTTACGGCCGTCCCCCCGCCCCCCGATTCAGACATCCGAAATCACCCCACGATACCCGGTTAGTCGCCAATTGCCATGCAACCGTGGCATGCCGGCCCATCACATACGGGGGCCATAAACATATTGGAAGATTGCGGCAACCGACAGGTCGTTTCGGCAGACCACAAGGATTGGGCAAGCTATTTGCCGGGGTCGGCGGACCGTCGGCCATGGCCCTCGAACCCCGGTACGCCGTCCACGCCGACCTCGACGTGCGCGTCGAGACGCGCGACGGCGTCGAGCTCGCGACGGACGTCTACCGCCCGGCCGATCCCCACACACGCGACCCGATCGAGGCGCCGCGACCAGCGATTCTGGACCGCACCCCCTACGACCGGACCGGCGGCCGCCTGCGCCACGGCGAGTGGTACGCCCGTCGCGGCTACGTGATCGCCATCCAGGACGTCCGGGGTCGGTTCGGCAGCGATGGCGACTTCTACATCCACGTCAACGAGGCCGAAGACGGTGCCGACACCGTCGAATGGCTGGCGGAGCAGCCGTACTGCGACGGGCAGGTCGCGACGCTTGGGACCTCCTACGGCGCCTGGGTCCAAAACGCCCTGGCCACGCAGGATCCCGACGGCCTGGCGGCGATGTTCGTCAACATGGGTGCGGCCAACGGTCGAAAGAAGACCTTCCGACACAACGGCGCCTTCGAGCAGCGCTGGCTGGCGTGGGCGTACACCCTGGGGGCGGGCTTCAGCCACGAGGCGCTGGCGAATCCGGACGTGCAACAGATCTTCGCCGACGTCGACGTCCGGGAGGTGTTTCGAGACGGTCCCCGGCGCGGCGAGACGGCCCTGGCAGAACTCCCGGACTACGAGGCGTGGGCGTTTGACATCGCCGAGACCGGTGCCGCCACGGACGACCTCTGGCGGAACCCGGGCATCGACTTCGAGCGCTACTACGACGACAGCGCCGACGTGCCGACGGTCTACGCCGGCGGTTGGTACGACTCCTACACGGGCGCCACCTGCGACAACTTCCGTGGCCTCGCCGATCGCAAGGACAGCGACCACTACCTGCTGATCGGTCCGTGGACCCACCTGGCGCGCCTGCCCGGCGGCCACGACCACAGCGAGGCCCTCCTCTTCCCGCCGCTGACGTGGGAGCAGCCCGTCGCCGGCGATCTCGCCTTCGGCGAGCACGCCACGCGCAAGTACCGCGAGACCCGCCTGCGGTTCTTCGAGCACTACCTCCGGGGGACGGACGACTGGGCCGACCAGCCACGGGTCGAGTACTTCCTCATGGGTACCGGCGATGGCCACCGGACGCCGGCGGGCCACCGCTACCACGGCGGCGAGTGGCGATCGGCCGACCGGTGGCCACCGGCGGCGGTCGAGGCGACGACCTACTTCGCCCATCCCGACGGCCACCTCGCCATTCAGCGCCCCGACCCGGCGACGCGGTCGTACGACTACGACCCCGATGCGCCGGTGCCGACCATCGGTGGCAACACCTCGTCGTACCTGACCTACGAACCGCGCGAGGAGCCCGTCGGCGCCCATCCCCTCGGCGATCGCAACATCATCGACTTCACCGGTCGCGGGGGCTTCGACCAGCGAACGGACGCGGAGACCTTCGGCGCGTCGCCGCCGTACGGCCCACTGGCCGACCGCGACGACGTCCTCGTCTTCCGGACGCCGCCGCTCGAGAAGTCGGTCGAGATCGCGGGACCGATCCGGGTGCGCGTCTACGGTGCGACCGACGGCCCCGACACCGACTTCACGGCCAAGCTAATCGACGAATACCCGCCGAACGAGGACTACCCCGAGGGGTACGCGCTGAACCTCTCCGACGCGATCTGTCGTGGCCGCTACCGCGGCTACCGGGACGAGCCGGCGCTGCTCGAGCCGGGCGAAGTGTACGAGTTCTACATGGAGCCGTACGACACGGCAAATCGCTTCAACGCCGGCCACCGCATCCGTCTCGACGTCTCCTCCTCGAACTGGCCTCGGTTCGACGCGAACCCGAACACCGGCGGCCCGCTCTTCGGCGATCCAGAGGCGCGCGTGGCGCGAAACACCGTCCACCTCGGTGGCGACCACGCCACCCACGTCGAGCTACCGGTGCTTCGGGCCTAGCCGCCGCTACGCCTCCGCGACGTCGTGTTCGTCCTCGAGGTGCTTGGCGAGCGACCAGACGTCCCGGGTCTCGTACTCGCAACCGTCGACCGGACACTCGTACCGGGTCCACATCGCCGTCGTATCCGACGGCGGGCGTCCCCATGAAGCTGCGGGCCAGCGGGGAGTCGCCAACCTTCTTAACGACGTGTGGGCCATCGGGCTCATGGGCGCCGATAGCACTCCACGCGAACTCAACGAGGTCGAGGCGCGAGACCGCGAACACGTCTTCGGGACCTGGAGCTACCAGGGCGACGTTCTCCCCCGCGAGGTGGTCGAGACCGAGGGGGTGCGCGTCCGGACCGCCGACGGGGCCGAATACCTCGACTTCTCCGGCCAGCTCATGTGCACCAACCTCGGCCACTCCGCCGACCGGGTGGTCGAGGCCATCGCCGAGCAGGCCGACCGGGCGGCCTACGTGGCGCCGGCGTACACCACGCGAGCGCGCGCCGACCTCGGGGCGAAGCTCGCGGAGATCACCCCGGGCGACCTCTCGAAGACGTTCTTCTCCACGAGCGGGACCGAGGCGGTCGAGGCGGCCATCAAGATCGCCCGGATGTACACGGGCAAGGAGAAGATCCTCTCGCGGTACCGCTCGTACCACGGGGCGACGTACGGCTCGATCAGCGCCACCGGCGACCCCCGCCGGCTGTGCGCCCGCGGGGGCATCTCCGGGATGGTCAAGGCGCCCGACCCGTACGCGTACGGGTCGACGCTCGATCCCATGGAGAGCCTCGAGTACATCGACGAGATGCTCATGCTCGAGGGCGATTCGGTCGCGGCGGTCCTGGTGGAACCGATCGTGGGCTCGAACGGCATCCTCGTCCCGCCGGATGCGTACCTCCCCCGTCTTCGAGAGATCGCCCACGACCACGGCGCGTTGCTCATCTGCGACGAGGTGATGGCCGGGTTCGGTCGCACCGGCGAGTGGTTCGCGACGGACCTCTTCGACGTCGAGCCGGACATCATGACGATGGCGAAGGGGTTGACCGGGGCGTACCTCCCGCTCGGGGCGACCACGGTCACGACGGAGATCGCCGACCACTTCGAGGACGAGTTCTTCTGCCACGGCCACACCTACGCCGGGCACCCGGTGGCCTGCGCGGCCGGGCTGGCGACGATCGAGACCTACGAGGAGGAGGACATGATCGCGCGCGCCAGCGAGGTCGGCGCGTACCTTGGCGAGCGCCTCGAGGAGGTGGCAAAGGCGCACCCGAGCGTGGGCGAGGTCCGCGGCGTCGGCCTCTTCCGAGGCGTCGAGCTGACGCGACGATCCGACCGGCGCGAGCCGTTCGGCCACCGCCGCGACAAGGTCAGTCGAGGGACGACCGTCGTCGACGAGGTCGCCCGGGCCGCCGGCGAGCAGGGCGTCTACCTCGCCAACATGATCAACACGCTGATCATCGCGCCGCCACTGGCGATCGCCGAGGACGAGATCGACGAGGGCGTCGCCGCGATCGACCGGGCGCTCGAGGTGTCCGACGGGGCGATGGAGGCCTGAGATGTCGTCGCTGCCGCCCGTCTACGGCGGCGAGATCCTCCACGTCGACGTCTCGGACGGATCGACGTGGACCGAGGCCGTCCAGCCCGAGGTGGCGCGGGCCCTGCTCGGAGGCAACGGCTTCGCCGCGAAGGTCGTCGCCGAGCACGTCCCGCCCGATGCCGACGCGTTCGATCCCGAGAACGTCGTGGTCTTCGCGGTGGGGCCGATGAACGCCACGCCGTTTCAGAGCACGAGCCGGGGCGTCGTCGGCTTCGTCAGCCCGATGACCGGGGGCTTCTTCGACAGCACCTTCGGTGGCTCCTTCCCCCGCGCGCAGAAGACGACCGGGTTCGAGGCCATCGCGGTGCACGGGGCGGCCGACGAGCTGTCCACCGTCGTCGTCACCGAGGACGGAGCCCGGGTCGAGCCCACCCCCGAGCTCGCGGGTCTCGAGACGTACGACGCCTGCGCCGCCGTCCGCGAGCGCGAGTCCGGCGACGACACGCACGTCATCGCCACCGGGCCGGCGGGCGAGCACCGCGTGCGCTACGCCTGCCTGCTGCACGAGGGGCGCGACCGCGAGGGCGTCGCCGGCCGCGGCGGCAGCGGGGCGGTCCTCGGTGCCAAGAACGTCAAGGCGGTGGCCGTCGAGCCCGGGTCGTTCGAGCCCGAACCCGCCGATCCTGCGGCGTTCAGGGCGCGCACCATCGACCGCATGGAGCCGCTCATGGAGGAGACGGAGATGCTGCAGACGTACGGCACGAGCGGCCTGGTCAACCCGATCAACGAGCTGGGCAAGCTCGGACAGCGCAACAACCGAGCCGAGCAGGTGGACGAGGATCTGGCCGAGGCGATCAGCGGCGAGACGCTCGAGGCCGAGTACGTGACCGAGGACACCACCTGCGCCAACTGCGCCGTGCGCTGTGGCAAGCACGTCGCCGCGCCCGCCCGTGGCATCGACCAGGCGAAGATCCCCGAGTTCGAGAGCATCTTCGCCACGGGGACGATGCCGGGTGTGTACGACGCCGATTTCGTCGTCGACGCCTGCGACCGCTGCGACCGCCTCGGCATGGACACCATCAGCTGGGGGGTGACCGTCGCCTTCGCCCGCGAGTGCGCCGAGGCGGGGCTCATCGAGGACCCCGACGGCCGCCTCGCGTTCGGCGACGCCGAGGGGCTCGTCGCGCTGGCCGACCTGACCGCGGCGCGCGAGGGCCTCGGCGACCGCCTCGCCGAGGGCTCGTTCCGACTGGCCGAGGACCTCGGCGATGCGGCCGAGCGGTACCTGCACGGCTCGAAGGGCCTCGAGTTCGCCGCCCACTCGCCACGCGGGCTGAAGGGCATGAGCATCGGTTACGCCACCTCGACGCGCGGCGGGTCCCACCACGACACCCGACCGACCCGACAGTACGGGGGCGAGCACGACGAGACCACCGAGGGGACGGCCACGTTCGCCGCCCGGTCGCAGCACTTCACCGCCCTCGGTGACTCGCTCACCCAGTGCCGGTTCGTCAGCGAGGCGGGCTGGGGCACGCACGTCAACGAGCGCTACCGCGACGCGATCAGCCTCGCGACGGGCTGGGACCTCACCGTCGAGGCGGTCGAGGCGATCGGCGAGCGCATCTACAACCTCGAGCGGGCCATCAACGTCGAACGCGGTGTCGCCAGCCGCGAGGCGGACACCCTCTCGTATCGCGTCATGCACGAGCCGATCCCGGAGGGGCCCGCCGCGGGCATGCACTGTCCGCCCGAGGAGCTGGCCACGATGCTCGACGAGTACTACGCCTTTCGCGGGTGGGACGACGAGGGCCGCCCGACGCCCGAGACGCTCGCGCGCCTCGGCCTCGACGAGCTCGTCGGCTGAGCCCTCACGTCCGCAAACCGACGGCTCGCAGCCACACCAGCCAGATGACCAGCACCGACGCCGCCATCGCCGCGAACCCGGCCGCATAGCCCTCGGTTCGCGCGAGCAGCCAGCCGACCAACCAGGGGAACGCGAGCGCGCCACCGTTGCCGACGACGAGCATCCCCGAGAGGGTCACCCCGGGGTCGTCCGTGAACTCGGCGAACGCCAGGCTGAACAGCGGTCCGAAGGGGATGCCGAAGCCGAGGCCGGACAGCACGAGACCGGCAGCGATCGCGAGGGTCGCGTCGACGGCGAGCGCCAGCGCCAACCCGCCGAGCACGGCTCCCAGCCCGAACAACGCTCCGGCGACGGTGGCCGCCTCCCCGACGACCCGGGAGACCCACCCGCCGACCGCCCGCCCGGCGAACGTCGACAGGGCGAAGCCGGCCAAGACCGCCGTCACCGACAGTACGGTCCCGGCGATGACCTCGGCGTACCACGTGGCGGCGACCACGAGGAAGCCGAACGCGGCCATGTTGGCCAGCCCGAGCGCGAGGCCGGGTCCGGAGACGTAGGGGGCGAGGTAGCGCCGGACCGCGACGGGGTCGCCGCCGACGACGGTCGTCAGACCGAGGGTGGCCACCGCACCGAGGCCGGTCACGGTCGCCCCGGCGACCGCGGGTCCGACGGGACCGACGGCAGCCAGCACCTCGGGCGTCGCCGCGACCCCAACGGCCAGACCGAGGGTGAACAGCGCGCCCAACAGCCCCTGCGCCGTGGCGACGTCCGCACCGGTGGTTCGAACACCGACGTACTTCATCCCGGCGACGAAGGCGGCCCCCTGGCCGAGGCCGAGGGCCAGGCGCGCCGCATAGGTCAGCTCGAGCGAGAGGGTACCACCGATGGCGATGCCGACGGCGCCGAGGCCGAGGCCCAGGGCGGTCACCCACTCGACGGGGAGCCGACGACTCAGGCGGTCCGCGGGGACGACCACGAGCAGCTGTCCGAGGAGGAACAGCGACATGCCGAACCCGGCGGCGTCGGGTTCGACGCCCGCCTCGACCAGTGCGGTGACGTAGGCACCGTAGCCACCCACCGCGATCCCGAGACCGAACAGCCCGCCCCCGATGGCGGCGATCGCCGACCACGGGAGCGCCGCCCCCGATGGCGTCGTCCGAGCGGTCACGGACGGGTGGTCGGTGCCGCGACGCCATACGCGAACCGGTTCGTCGATACCCCGTTGCGCCTGGCGGTTACCGACGATTCGTGCGGGGTGAATCTATAGGAGTAATGTAGTCGGTCCGTGGTAGGCGTTCACATGTCGGGGGAGGTACCGGACGAACCGGCTCGTCGCGAACTGATCTACGGTATCGAAGACCGCCCGGAACTCGGGGAGGCCATCCCCCTGGGGCTCCAGCACCTGTTGGCCATGTTCCTCTCGACCGTGGCCCTCCCGCTGGTCATCGCCGGGGCGATCGGCCTGTCGCCTGGCGAGACCGCCTTCGTCGTCCAGATGGCGTTGTTGGTCGCCGGCGTGGCCACGCTCGTACAGGTCTACCCGATCGGCCCCGTCGGTGCGCGCTTACCGATCGTCATGGGCACCAGCGCGATCTTCGTGGCACCGCTGATCGACATCGGCACGGGCCTCGGTATCGCGGCCGTCTTCGGCGCGGTCATCGTCGCGGCTCCCGTCGAGGTCGTGATCGGGTACTTCTACGAGGACCTCCAGCGGCTGTTCCCGCCGCTGGTGACCGGCATCGTGGTGATGCTCGTCGGCCTCACGCTGATCCCCGTGGCGATCGATTACTCGGCGGGCGGCCCCGGCGTTTCCGACTACGGTGCGCTCGAGAACCTCGGCCTGGCGGGCTTGGTGTTGCTGATCGCCGTCGGGTTCAACCAGTACTTCGAAGGGTTCCTCTCGATCGCCAGCGTGCTCATCGCCGTCGTGGTGGGCTACGTCGTGGCCTACCCCCTCGGCCTGTTGGACTTCGGTACCGTCGCCGACGCCGCGTGGATCGAGGTGCCGATGCCGCTCGAGTTCGGCCTCGAGTTCCACCCGAGCGCCATCCTCATCGCGGCGTTCGCCTACGTGGTGACGACCATCGAGACCATCGGCGACGTCGAGGGGACGACGGGCAGCGTGGGCCGACGAGCCACCCCCGAGGAGATGCGCGGTGGTCTCATCGCCGACGGGGTGATGAGCGCCCTCGCGGGCGTCTTCAACGCCTTCCCGAACACCTCCTTCTCCCAGAACGTCGGCCTCATCGGCTTCACGGGGGTGGCCAGCCGGTACGTGGTGGGCATCTGCGGGGTCTTCCTCGTGGTGCTCGGCCTCATCCCCAAGGTCGCCGCCGTCACCGCGGCGATGCCGAACCCCGTCCTCGGCGGCGCCGCGATCGCCCTGTTCGGGATGATCTTCGCCATCGGGCTGCGGATCGTCGCCGACCGGGTGCCACTGAACCGGCGGAACCTGACGATCATTGCCGTCTCGATCGTCCTCGGCGTTGGCGTCGAGGTGCGACCGGACGCCCTCGCGGAACTCCCGGATGACGCCCAGGTGCTCCTCGGCTCAGGGCTGCTCGTCGGGGGCGTGGCCGCGCTCGTGATGAATGCAATGATCCCCGGAACCGGTGGTTCGGCGGAGCCGGCCTGAGGCTTCAGGGCGTCACGGCCACGAAGCCGTGTGACTCGCCTCCGCGGATGCGCCGGTGCACGTCGCGTACCCCGTCGAGGGCGACCGTCTCCGTCACGACCGGCTCGACGATACCGTCGGCCAGGAGGCGTGTCGCACGGACGACCTCGTCCCTCGTCGCGTACCGCGAGCCGACGACGGCCGACTCCTTGACGACGAAGTCCTTCAACAGCGGGGCGAACACCCGATCGTGGTGGGTGGTGAGCGTGACCAGCTGACCCCCCATCCCGAGCGCGTCCCAGGCCGCGCGAATCGTCGGGACGTCGCCGACGGTGTCCACCGCGACGGTCGGGCCGTCGCCCGGCGCGACGTCGCGGATGGCCTCGTCGAGGTCGTCCGCTCGGGCGTCGACCGGGATCGCGCGCCCACCCGTCGCCTCGATGGCGTGTTCGAGGCGCTCGGGGTGGACGTCCGCGGCCAGGACGGTCGCCCCCCGGTGGGCGGCCAGCTGGCACAGGTGCACCCCGATGCGCCCCGCCGCACCGATGACGAGCAGGACGTCCTCGTCGCCGAGGTCCGTGCGCTCGCAGACGTGCAACGGGGTGGCGAGGCCGTCGGCGGCGATCGCCCCCTCGACGAAGGTCGCCCCGTCGGGCAGCGGGAGCGCGTTCGCCGCGGGGAGGGTCGCGACCTCGGCGTACGCGCCGTCGCGGTGGACGCCGTACCACCCGCCGAAGTTCGTGCACCGGTTGTCCCGTCCCGCGCGACACGCGTCGCAGTGGCCGCAGGTGAGGTAGAAGTACGCCACCACGCGGTCACCGACGTCGAGGTGCTCGACGGCGGCACCGACGTCGACGACCTCGCCGGCGAACTCGTGGCCGGGGATGCGCGGCGTCAGGTCCGGATCGTCGGCGAGGCCGCCTTGGATTGCATTTTCGACGGTCCGCGTGACGCCACAGGCCCCGACGTCGACGGCCACGTCCGTCGGTCCGGGCTCAGGGGCTGGTCGGTCCTCCACGTTGAGGGCGCCGCCCCACTCGTCCAGTACGATCGCCTCCATGGTCACGGGGCGCCGAGCATCCCCATAAATGGCTCCCCACCACCCCTGGTTCCCGGTCGGTGGGACGCGGTAGGTATCTTGATACGTCAACCTGGCGTATATTCCACCATGGCCCACCGAATACTCGTTCCCATCGACGGCTCGGAACAGGCCGAAGCGGCGTTGGACTACGCCCTCGAAGAGTACCCCGACGGCGACTACACGGTATTGCACGTGGTCGAACTCGGGACGGGCGACCTCGCGGCCTTCGCGGGTATGACGGGTCGCGTCCCCGACGAGGGGACCCTCGCCGAGCACGCCGACGAGCTGCTCGAGGGCGCCAAGGAGCGCATCGAGGCCGCGGGGGCCACCGTCCGAACCGACCGTCGCCAGGGTCGACCCGACCGGGCCATCATCCAGGAGCTCGAGGAGGGCGACTTCGACCTGGTCGTCCTCGGCAGCCACGGGCGCGAGGGCGTCTCCCGGGTGCTTTTGGGGAGCGTCGCCGAGAAGGTCGTCCGACGGTCGCCGGTCCCGGTGCTCGTGGTCCGCTGAGGCGGCTCAGGTCTCCACGAAGGCGACGCAGCGACAGACGCTCGACTCGCCCCCGCGAAAGCGCCACGGGAACGTGCCGATTTGGACGCGTTCGTTTCGCACCGCCTCGGGGACCTCGGCGTTCTCGACGTGGACGACGCCCTCCGGGAAGAGCTCCGTGTGCATGAGTTGGTAGCCCGACGGCGGGAAGATCTCGTCGAGGTCGTCGACCCCGAGGTGCTCGGCCGCCTCCGCGGCCAGCTCCGGGCGGACCTCGCGGATGATCGTGTTCATGGGGTGGTCCGCGCTCCCGCAGTCGAGGATCAGGTAGTTGAGGTCCATCTCCTTGCACCACTCGGCGAACTCCGCGTTCGGCCCGGGGTGCTTGCAGAAGTAGCGGTGCGGGTCCGCGTCGTCGGTGTACCAGGCGTAGTCTTGATAGCCCGTGTGTACGACGAGGATGTCGCCCTCGCGGACGTCGCAGACCGACTCGATCATCTCCGAGGTGTAGACGTCGTAGTCGCCCACGAGGTCGGAGACGTCGGCGACGACGCCGGGGCCGACGAGCTCGTCGAGCGGCATCGACTCGATGTCGCGACCGCTGGCGATGAAGTGCTTCTCGCCGTCGAGGTGCGTCCCCGTGTGGTTCATGAACTCGATCTTCTGGCCGTTGACCCGCTCGGTGTCGAGGCTCTTCTCGTACCACACCTTCGGGTTGTCGTAGGTGGGCCACGCCGGCGTGTCCACCGACCACGGCTGGGTCAGGTCGTACAGGTCGTACCCGTCGAGCATGTCCCCCTCACCGGCGCGTCGCCACTTAAGGGTACACCAACCGGCACACGGCGCGGGCCTCGCCGCGACACTTTATTATCCCGGTGGCCGCATCCCCCGGACGTTCGTTCCATGGGACACGACCGCACGCGGGGGGTCGCATGAAGCCGGCCCCGTTCGCCCACCACCGGCCGACCTCGGTCCAGGAGGCCGTCGAGCTGCTCGCCGACCTCGAGGACGCCGAGGTGCTCGCCGGCAACCAGTCGCTGGGGATCGTCATGGCGAACCGCCTGGCGACGCCGGACCACCTCGTCGACCTCAACGGCATCGACGAGCTCGCCGGCATCGAGGTCGCCGACGGGTCGGTCTCGATCGGCGCCATGACGCGCCACCGGACGATCGAGCGATCGCCGGTCCTGGCCGAGCACCTGCCCATGCTCCCCGAGGCGGCCGAGCAGATCGCGGGCCCCACGGTGCGCAACCGTGGGACCCTCGGGGGCAGCCTCGCGGAGGCCGACCCCGCGGGCAACTACCCGACGGCCGTC
Organism: Halobacteriales archaeon; assembly: GCA_046543335.1. Taxonomy (GTDB): domain Archaea; phylum Halobacteriota; class Halobacteria; order Halobacteriales; family SKSH01; genus CAZCYF01. The sequence goes on along the minus strand of JBKGZP010000007.1, from coordinate 25,235 downwards.
TCGGCGCTCGACGGCACCCTCCACCTCGTCTCCGCCGAGGGTCGGCGGGAGGTCGGCGCCGGGGCGTTCTTCCTCGCGTACATGTTCACCGACCTCCGGGAGGACGAGCTCATCGAGCGGATCACGATCGAGACCGACCCATTCCCCCCGTCGCGCACCGGGATGGCCTTCCTCGAGCTCAAGCGGGCCGCGCAGACCTGGCCAACGGTCAGCGCGGCGGCCGCCGTCCGAGTGGACGACCCCGACCGGGACGACCCGATCGTCGAGGACGTCCGCCTGGCGCTGGCGAACGTCGCCGACGTACCCCTTCGCGTCCCCGAGGCGGAGGCCGAGCTCGAGGGCGAGCCCCTCTCCATGGGGGCCCTCGAGGCGGCGAGCGAGGCCGTCCGCGACGCCGCCGACCCCGAGGGCGAGCTCCACGCGGACCGCGAGTTCAAGCGCGACGTGGCGGGCACCTACGCCCGCCGGGCGGTCGAGGCCGCCCACGAGCGCGCCGGAGGGATTGACCGATGAGGGGGGTCCGCCGTGCTTGAGTTCACCGGCGAGCAGCGCCTCGAGCGTCCACCCGAGGAGCTCTGGCCGTACTTCACGGACCCGGACGTCCTCGCCGAGTGCGCCCCGGGCTGCAGATCGATGGAGCTCGTCGAGCCCCACGAGCTCGCGGTGACGCTCGCCGTCGGCGTCGGTAGCGTCAAACCCGAGTTCGAGGTGGACGTGCTCGTCACCGAGGCCACGTTCCCGTCGGTCCTCTCGATGCGAGCGATCGGCCACGCCCCCCGCAACGAGTTCGAGATGACCGCGGACATGGTGCTCGAGCCGACCGACGACGGGGGCACGAACGTGACCTGGACGGCCACGGCCGACGTCTCCGGCACGATCGCCAGCCTCGGCGGCCGCGCGCTCAAGAGCGTGACCAAGCGCCTCGTCAACCGCTTCTTCGACGACCTCGAGGCCGTCGCGGCCGATGGCGAGGTGGAGGCGGTCTCGCGCCTCGAGACCGCCCCGCCCGAGGCCACCCTCGGCGGGGGCGACGACGCCGAGGCGTAGCTCACGTTGTCCGGTCGCGAAGGTGCCGTCGGAGGTGGTCCGGGGCGACCGGGATGCGGTCCGCGACGATGCCCACGTCGAGCGGGCGCACGGCGGCGTTGATCGAGCTGGCCACGGCCGCTGGCGCGTCGATCATGCCGCCCTCCCCCACGCCCTTCGCACCGGTCACCGTGAACGGCGAGGGCGTCTCCGTGTGGTCCATGACGACCTCGGGCATGACGTCGATGGAGGGGAGGAGGTAGTCGAACAGGGTGATCGACTGGGGCTGGCCGTCCGCCGCGTAACCGAACTCCTCGAGCAGTGCGGCGCCGACGCCCTGGGCGATGCCGCCGTGGGCCTGCCCCTCGACGATCATCGGGTTGAGCATCGTCCCGCAGTCGCGGACGGTGAAAAAGCGGAGGATGTCGACCTCGCCGGTCTCCACGTCGACCTCCACGATGGGGGCGTCCGCCCCGAAGGCGGCGGTGGGGTACACGGGGAGCTTCTGGCGAAGCGCGTCGTCGAAGGCCGGCTCGAACGTCGCCGGGTGGGGGTAGTCGTAGCTGGCGCGGGTCAGATCGGTCCCCCCCTGGGCGTCGAGGGCCGCGAGGTCGGCCAGCTCGAGGGTCGACGTCCCGTCGGGGTGGACCACGGCGCCGTCGCGGTAGCCGACCGCCTCTGCCTCGACCCCCCAGTGCTCGGCGGCCAGCTCGGTCAGGTTCGCCGCGAGGCGGTCCGCGACGCCGACGGCCGCGCCGGAGAGCATGACGGCCATCCGGGAGGCCGCCGAGCCGTACTCCGTCGGGGCCTCGACGCTATCGAGGTAGCCGACCTCGACGTCGCTCGGGTGCACCTCGAGCTCGTCGGCGAGCAGCTGGGTGAGCAGCGTCTGGTGGCCCTGGCCGGCGGAGTCGGTCGCCAGGGAGGCGTGCACGCGTCCCTCGGCGTCGACCTCGACCCGGAGGTGCTCGGGGAGCTCGGCGACCTCGTCGCGGCTCCGGTCGGGGAGGGTGGCCCGGTCGCTCCGTTGGCGGTCCGTCCAGTCCGAGCCGCTGACGCCGGGTTCGATGATGACCGAGGCCTGCACCCCGCGGTACTTCCCCTCCCGCCGGCGCGCCTCGACGACCTCGGGGTCGAGGAGCCCCCCGTCTCGCTCGTCCTCGACCAGCTCGAGGACGCGGTCGAGGGCGGTCGCGTAGTCGCCCGAGTCGTAGATGTTGCCCGAGGGGAGGCGATACGGCATCGCCTCGGGTGGGATGAGGTTGCGCCGGCGCAGCTCGGTCGGGTCGAGGCCGAGCTCGGCGGCGGCCTCGTCGATGACCATCTCGAGCGCGTAGATGTGCGGGTCGACGCCGAAGCCGCGGTACGCGGTCTGGGCGGTCTTGTTCGTTAAGACGAGCTCGTACTCGTAGGCCACGTCGTCGATGGCGTAGCTGTTGGTCAACACCGCCAGCGGCTTGAGCACCTGGTTCACCGGGTACCGCGGCCAGGCGCCGAAGTCGTCCGCGAACCAGACGTCGAGGCCGCGCATCGAACCGTCGTCGTCGAGGGCCAGGCGGACGCGGTAGTTCCGCTCGGAGGAGTGGAAGTCGCCCCCCTGGAGGTTCTCGACGCGGTCCTCCTCGAACTTGACGGGGGTGCCGTCGAGCAGCTGGCTGGCCATCGCCGCCAGGCAGCAGTAGCGGTGGATCGCGATCTTCGTCCCGAAGCTGCCGCCGACGTCGGCCGGGACGCGGACGTGGACCTTGTCGGGGTCGTACCCGAGGGTCTCGTAGATGGTGTCGTCCACCAGGGTGTGCAGCTGGATGTTGCAGTCGATGTCGAAGGCGTCGCGGTCGGGGTCGTACTGCGCGACGACGCCGGCGGTCTCGAGGGGGACGCCGGAGATCCGCCCCCAGAAGTACTCGCCCTCGACGACGTGGTCGGCGTCCTCGAACGCCCCCTCGGGATCGCCGAAGCTGAGCGCCTCGGCGTCGGCGACGTTCGTGCCGAGGTGGTCGTGGACGAGCACCTCGTCCTCGCGGGCGGTCATCGCGTCGGCGACGGCCGGTTTCCGGTCGTACTCGACGTGGACGAGGTCGGCCACGTCCTCGGCGGCGTAGCGGTCGTCGGCGACGACCGCCGCGACGGGCTCGCCGACGAAGTTGACCTCGTCCCTCGCGAGCGACCACTCCTCGAACGTCGGCGGGTCGTCGGTCTCGATCGTGGTCACCCGGTCGATGCCGCTCGGCATCGGGTTGTACCGGTCGACGATATCCTCGGCGGTCAGCACGAGCTCGCAGTCGGGGTGCGCCTCGGCCTCGCTCGTGTCGATCGCGACGATGTCGGCGTGGGCGTGCATGCTGCGCACGAGCGCCATGTGCAACGCCCCCGGTGGCTCGATGTCGTGGACGTACTCGGCGGTCCCCGTGAGGATGCGCCGGTCCTCGACGCGTTCGACCGACCGGCCGGTGTATGCCTCCCCCTCGGGCTCGGCGTCGGCCCCGACCTCGGGGTGTGGCGTGGTGGACATCGCTCACTCCCCCAGCTTCTCGGCGGCGCGCGTCACGGCCTCGTGGATGTTCTGGTACCCCGTGCACCGACAGATGTTGTCGGCGAGGCCGCGCTCGATCTGCTCGCGGGTGGGATCCGGATGCTCGCGCAGGAGCTCGCGGGTCGCCATGACGAACCCGCTGGTGCAAAAGCCGCACTGGAGGGCGTGTGCCTCGTGAAACGCCTCCTGGATGGGGTGCAAGTCGCCCTCCGCCGCCAGCGCCTCGACCGTCTCGACCTCCGCGCCGTCGGCCTGCACCGCGTAGCTCAGGCAGCTCTTGACCGCGACGCCGTCGAGGTCGACCGTGCAGGCTCCGCAGACGCCGTGTTCGCACCCGACGCGCACACCCCGGAGCCCGCACTCGTACCGGAGGAAGTCCGACAGCTTCAGCCGGGGCTCCACCGTCCGCGTGACCGGTTCGCCGTTGACGACGACCGTGATCTCCTCGGTGGGGTGGTCCTCGATCCCACCCGTCGTGTCGGTGCTCATTTGGAGTAGGTCCGAGAGTGGTCCACACACCAATATAAAACGTGGCCCCGGACCGCCGGACGCGACGGCCCCCGTAAGGGGATTCCCGACGCCGGACCGGGTACACTCAAGTGTGCACGTGCGTCACGTGGACCATGGCGAGCGAGCCTGTCGACCTCCGGGTCACGAACGCGCGCGTGGTCACCCCCGTGGGGACGATCGACGGTGGCGTCGCCGCGGCCGACGGCGAGATCGTCGCCGTCGGGTCCGACCGGTCCCTCCCGGCGGCCGACCGGACCATCGACGCCGGGGGCAACTACCTCCTGCCGGGCTTCATCGACCCGCACGTCCACTGGGGCCTGTCGCGGTACGAGTTCGAGTACCACGACGGCCTCGTGCACGACTTCGAGACGGAGACGCGCGGGGCCGTCCACGGCGGCGTGACCACCGTGGTCAACTTCCTGCTCCAGCGCGAGCCCTACGTGCCCGACATGGACTTCTTCGTCGAGGCGGGCGAGGAGCACTCGTACATCGACTTCGCCTACCACGCGATCGTCCACCAGGACCACCACGTCGAGGAGATTCACGACCTCGTCGACCACGGCGTCCGGTCGTTCAAGGTCTTCTTCAACTGGTACAAGCACGCGTCGCCGGAGCTCGGCATCGACCACTCCGACGCCGGTCGGGTCTACCGGGTGCTCGACGAGGTGAGCGAGGTGCCGAACGGCGTGGTCATGTTCCACGCGGAGAACGAGGACCTGGCCTTCGAGCGCCGCCAGGAGCTGCAAGCCGCCGGTCGCAACGACCTGCCCGCGTGGACCGAGGCCGCCCCGAACATCTGCGAGGCGATGCAGATCGAGCAGATCGGGCGGATGACCGAGATGACCGACTCCCGGGCGTACATCGTCCACATGAGCACCGGCGAGGGGGTCGACATCTGCAAGCGCTTTCAGGAGCGCGGCGTCAAGCTCCACGCGGAGACGCTGCCGGCGTTTCTCACCCACACGAAGGACGAGGCGGACCTCGGCGTGTGGGGCAAGATCTCGCCGCCGCTTCGCGGCGAGTGGAGCCGCCGTCGGCTGTGGCAGGGCCTGCGCGAGGGGACCGTCGACTACGTCGGCACGGACCACTGCCCCCACAAGATCGCGTTCAAGGAGAAGGACAAGGGCAAGTTCGGCGACATCTGGGAGGCGATCCCCGGCGACAACAACGGCATCGAGTACCTGCTGCCGGTGATGGTCAGCGAGGGGGTCAACAAGAACCGCCTCAGCATGGAGCGCCTCGTCGAGGTCTGCGCCGAGAACAACGCCAAGCGCTGGGGGCTGTACCCCCGCAAGGGGGCGCTCCAGGTCGGCTCGGACGCCGACATGGTGATCGTCGACCTCGAGAAGTCCGCCGTCGTCGACGACGACTTCTATCACACGATGGAGCCACGGTACTCGACGATGCACGGCATGGAGCTGACGGGCCTGCCGACGCACACGATCGTCGGCGGCGAGGTGGTCGTCGAGGCGGGCGAGCTGCTCGCCGAGCCGGGCGGACGCGAGTACCTCGCCCGCGGCCCCGAGGGCGTCGAGTCGGCGTAGGATGACCCACGTCGTCGGGGTGGTGCTGGCCGCCGGACGGGCCACCCGCTTCGACGGCGGGGACAAGCTTCTCGCTCACTTCGAGGGCGAGGCGCTGGTGCACCACGCCGCCCGACGCCTCACCACCGCCGCGATCGCGGAAACGGTCGCGGTCGTCGCCGACGACGCGGTGGCCGAGGCCCTCGCCGACCTGCCGGTCGAGCGCCTGGCCAACCCCGACCCCGCGGCGGGCATGAGCCGGTCGGTCGCGATCGGGGCGGCGTTCGCGGCCGACGCGGGCGCCACGGGGGCCGCCTTCCTCCCCGGCGACATGCCGTGCGTTGCCCCGACGACGGTCGACCGCCTCCTCGAGGCACACGCCGCAGAACCCGGGATCGTGATCGTACCCGAGCAGGGCGGTCGCCGGGGCAATCCCGTCGTGTTCCCGGCCGGCCTGCTCGAGCGGTTGCAGCGCCTCGATGGCGACGTGGGTGGCCGGGCCCTCCTCGAGACGGTGCCCACGACGCGCGTGGCGGTCGACGACCCGGGCGTCCACGTCGACGTGGACACCCGCGAGGACCTGCTCCGGCTGCGTCAGTCGGGCTGCGCCGGGACGCGCCCGTGAATCGGGCCGGCGCGGTCGCGGAGCCGACCGCCGTCTCGGCCGTTGTTCACGGCCACGACCTCGGCGACGATGCTCAACGCCACCTGAACGGGTTCGCCGCCGCCGAGGTCGAGCCCGACTGGCGTCGAGAGGCGCTCGCGGTCGCCCTCGAGCGAGACGCCCGCCTCGGCGAGATCGTCCCGTAGCTCCTCGAAGCGCTTTCGGGGGCCCATCAGCCCGATGTAGGGGACGTCGGTCTCGAGCAGGCGTTCGAGGGCGAGGAGGTCGTCCACGTAGTTGTGCGACATGACGACGACGTGGTCGCGGGGACCGACCACCTCGTCGAGATCGTCCGGGTGGGTGGTGACGACCGCGTGGGCGGCGGGGAACGCCTCGGGATCTGCCCGCCCGCCGCGGGCGGTGGCGACGGTGACGTGTAGGCCGACGTCGCGGGCCAACCGGGTCACGGGGCGAACGTCGGGCTGGGCCCCGAAGACCACGAGTCGCGTCGGGGGCTCGATGTGGTCGATGAAGACCTCGACGTTGCCGTCGTCGGTCTCGACCGCTCGCCGGTGGCTCCCGGCGTCGCCGGGCACGTCGGCGAGGCGGGCCTCGACCGCGGACGGCAGGCGTTCGCGCCCCTCGACCGGGCGCATCTCGCCGTCCGGATCGACGAGGCTTCGGTCGCCCCGGGCGACGCCCGGCCCCTCGAGCGCCGTCACGACGGTCGCGGGGTGGCCGTCGAGGTAGGTCGAGGCGATCGCCTCCCAGGACGCGTCGAGGGGCTCGACGAGGACCGTCACGACCCCGTTGCACCCGAGGCCGACGTCGAACTCGCCCCCCTCCGTCAGGTCGAACGTGCGAAGCGCGGGCGACCCCGCGGCGATGGCCGATTCGGCGAGGTCGCGGAGGGGTCCCTCGAGGCAACCCGCCGTGATGCCCCCGACGCTGTCGCCCTCGGGGTCGATCACCATCTTGGCCCCGGGCCGGCGGTAGGCCGACCCCTCGACGTCGACGACGGTGGCGACCGCAGCGGGTCGATCCGACTCGAGCGTCGCCCGAAGTCGACGGTACAGCTCCATCGTCGGCACCCCCCAGGGATCGTCGGTCCGGTCGGTGTCCATGGCCGGGGGTTGGTCCCGGTTCCCTTTAGGGGTTCCTCGCCGGGTGGATGCCTTCATGTCGGCGCCCTCCGAGGGGTGTCCATGGGCGATCGCCGCATCGGAGGCGTGCGCATGCAAGACTGGGTGGGGCTGGTCATGGTTGCCGTCGGGGTCGCGCTGCTCCTCTGGTTCTCCTGGGCGGCCGACGCGGTCGTCAAGGGGGTCGCCGTGGTGGCCATCGGGGCGGTCATCGTCGCCGGTGGCTACCTGCTCGTGCGCCGGGCCGAGGCGGATCGGTAGCTCACGCGTCCGCGGACAGGCGGACGACGTGGTCGGCCCACTCGAGGAGGCGCTCGATGGCGGCTCGCTCGCGGCGGGTGATCGGGTCGTCGTCGCCGAGGTCGTCACCCGCGTAGCCGTTGATCACGGCGCAACGGCCCCCCGCGGCGTAGTCGAGGACGCGCTCGAACACGTCCAGGTCGTGGTGCGCCGCGATCGTGGCGTCGTTGACGAAGACCGCCGCCGGCGACGTCGGGGCCGCCTCGAGCAGGCGCCCGACGCCGGCGGCGTTCGCCCGGGCCAACGCGGCGACCGCCGCGGGGGTCGACCCCTCGCTGCGCGGACCACGGGCGTCGAGCACGCCGCACCAGGCGTCGGCCGGGATTGAGGTGAATCGCTCGAGGCGACGACCGACGAGCCGACCGTCGACCTCGACCTCGGGCCCGAAGTCGAGGACGACCGCCCCCTCGGCGCCGAAGCGGTCGATCCACGCCTCGAACGCCCGTGCGGTGAGGCGGGTCTTGCCCACGCCGCTGGGGCCGACGACGGCGCTGCGCCCCCTCAGCGCGATCCTCACCGACGGCCCTCCCGCCAGAAACGCCAGGCCACCCCGACGGTGGCGACGCCGAAGACGGCCGCGAAGGCGACCACGAACCCGTCGAGGACGCCCTCGACGGGCCAGCGGTCGAGCACGAAGTTGCCAGCCAGCAGGCTCGCGACACCGATCAGGACCACCCCGCCGAGGTTCGAAAGCCACGAGGCTCGCTCGTCCACCGCCCCGGGGTCGTTGGCGAGGTAGACCACCAGTGCCAGCGCGAAGGGCGTCCCCACGAGGCCGAACGCCAGCACGAGCACGAGCAGCGGGAAGAACGTCCCCTCGAGGAAGGCACCGGCGCCCGAGGCGAGGGCGACCGCGACGATCAGCGCCCGGTACCGGCGGTCGTCGATGGTGCGCTCGATGCCGAGCTTGTCGGCCAGCGCGAAGGGTGGCACGACGGTATTGCCGCCGAGGGTCGAGACGGCGGCGCCCCACAGCCCGAGGAGGAACAGCCAGTGGGCGAAGGTCCCGAGGGCGGGCTCGAGCGCCTCGGCCGCACCGAGCGCGTCGACGTCGACGACCGTGGCGCTCGGGTCGTACAGGACCGCCGCGGCGACGAGGTAGATCGCGACGCCGTACGCGCCGAACGCGAGGAGCATCGAGGTCAGCACGTCGAACGTGCCGAGGCCGTAGTCGTCGGCCGTCCAGTCGCGAGCGCGCATCGTGTACGACTGCATCGTCACGAGGGTCACGTGGACCGCACCGCCCAGGACGGCCGCGGCGACGAGGGCGCCGTCGACGCCCGCGGGGACCGCGGGGACGAGCCCGCCCGCCGCGGCGGGCAGGTCGATCGGGACGACGCCGAGGGAGGCGACGAAGGCCACGACGACGCCCGCGACGAGCGCCTTGGCGGCGACCTCCAGGAACCGGTAGCCGCCCCAGCCGAGCCCGATCGCCAGCGCCAGCGCCCAGGCGACACCCCACATGCGGGCGTCGACGCCGGTGAGGAACGCGCTGACGTCGGCCACCGTCTTCATGATCACGAGCTGGGCGAGCCCGGCGGCCAGCACGACGTCTACGACCAGCAGCCAGGCCCACCCCGACCCGAGGCGGTCCTCGACGAGGCTGACGAGGCCACGTTCGGAGAGCAGCCCGACGCGCATGGCGAGGTACTGCGCGAGCGCCCCGAAGACCGCCGCCAGCACGACCACCCACAGCAGCCGGTACCGGAAGCTCGCCCCCGCGGTGAGCACCGTGGCCATCGTGGCGGGGCCGGCGGCGATCGCACCGGCGATCCAGGTCGGCCCGAGGCGTCGGAGGTACGATCGGACCGGCCCCTCGAGCGCCGACCGGACGGAGTGCGCCATCGCTCGGGGTGAGGAGGCCGCCCGTTAAAGCTCCCACGTGGCGTCGCGCGGTGACTCCAACGCTTTTGTGGTCGCCGGGCGATCGTCGACCGGATGGGGACGCACCGAATCCTGCTCGACGACGAGGCGTACGCCCGCCTCGACGCTGCCCGCCGCGACGGCGAGACCTACAGCGACGCCGTCGTGCGCCTGCTCGAGCGCGCCCAGCTGACCGACTACTTCGGAGCACTCGACGAGGAGACGGCCGAGGCGCTGGCCGACGTCATCATCGCCGACGAGGACCTCGTCGACGTGATCGACACCCCGGTCGACCCCGAGGACCGTCCGGAGTGAGGTACCCTACGCCCCGTCCGGGGCGTGGGCCGCGTACAGCCGGTCCATCCGGGCGGCCATGACGAAGTCGGTCTTGTGCAGGCCGTCGATCTTGTGGGTCCACATCTCGATGCCGACCTCGCCCCAGGCGAGGTGGATGTCCGGGTGGTGCCACTCCTCCTCGGCGAGTTCGCCCACCTCGTAGGCGAACTCGAGGGCGCCCCGGAAGTCGTCGAAGGCGTAGCGCCCCTCGAGGTGGTGCTCGTCGACGACCGTCCAGACGTCCCCGTCGAGCTCGGCGAGGTACGGCGCGTACTCGGCCGTCGAGAGCGGCTCGTCGTCGGAGGTGCACGCTTCGCAGGGTTCGTCGGCGAGCGAACGGTCCATGGTGGTCGGTGACACGTCCCGGGGGGTTGTCTGCCTGTCGCTCCAGCGGCGTAGCTCTATTGGCCCCCGGGCCGGGGCTGGGCGCATGCCGACGACCGTCGCGCTCCTCGGGATCGTCGCGATCGTCCTCCTGACGGCGATCAGCGCGTTCTTCTCGAGCACGGAGCTCTCGGTGTTCTCGCTCGCTCGTCACCGTATCGACGCACTCGTCGCGGGCGACGCGCCCGGCAGTCACCAACTCGCCGCGTTGCGGGCGAACCCGCATCGCTTCCTCGTGACCGTGCTCGTCTGCAACAACGTCGCCAACATCGCCGCCGGGAGCGTCGCCATGGCCGTGCTCGTGTTGCACCTCCCCGCTGGCCAGGCGGCGACCGTCGGGACCGTGGTCACCAGTGCGTTCATCATCCTGTTCGGGGAGATCGCGCCGAAGTCCTACGCCGTGACCCACGCCGAGCGTCATGCGCTTCGCGTCGCCCGACCGGTGCGGATCCTGCAGCGGGTCTTGTGGCCGGTGCTCGTGATGTTCGAGGTGGCGACGCGCGCGCTCAACCGGCTGACCGGGGGCCATGGGGACTTCGAGACGTACCTCACCCGGGAGGAGATCGAGACCATCGTCCTCGGTGGCGAGGGCGCGGGCGTCCTCGACGCCACCGAGGGCGCGATGATCCGTGGCGTGCTCGAGCTCGGGGAGACGAACCTCCGAGGGGTGATGGTCCCCCGACGGGACATGATCACTGTCCCCGCGAGCGCCTCGATCGACCGGGTCGTCGAGACCGCCTGGCAGGCCCAGGTCACGTGACTGCCCGTCGACGGTGCGACCCGAGACGACATCCGGGGGTGCTCGACCTCCGCGACGTTCTCCGGGCCCGGGCCGAGGGCCTCGAACTAGCGGACGTCCTGGCCGAGGTGCCGCTGGTTCCGGCGACGAAACCCGTCGGCGAGATCCTCCCGGAGCTCCGCGAGGCCGGTCTCGAGGTGGCGGTCGTGGTCGACGAGTTCGGCACGGTCGTCGGTCTCGTGACGCTCGAGGATCTCGTGGAGGAAGTCGTCGGCGAAATCGTCGGGTTCGACGCGGCCGACCCGGTCCAGCCATCCGACGCGTCCACGGCGGTCGTCCGGGGCTGGGCGACCGTCGCGTACGTCAACGACACGCTGGACCTGGCCCTTCCGACGGACGGTCCCGCCGTGACGATCGGTGGGCTGTTGAACCACCGGCCCGGTCGGGTACCGGACGCCGGAGAAACGGTGACGGAGGGGGACGTGTCCCTCACCGTCCTCGAGGCGACGGCGACGCGCGTCGAGCGGGTGCGCCTCGAGTGGGCGGTCGACTGAGTCCAACCGGCGCTTATGGGGGCGCCATGCACTCCATGTCGGGCGGTTCGATGGGGTCGACTGCCCCCCAGGAGTGGTAGTCGATGTGGCCTTCGGGGAACTCGATCCGCAGGAGTCGCCCCTCTGAGACGCTCACGTAGTAGGTGACCTGGTCGTCGCCCTCGTCGATATCCCAGTAGTACGCCTCCTCACCCTCGACGGTCGTGGTGCCATCGGGAGAACGGTCGCCGTACTCCTCGACGTCCCCTTCCCAATCGTCCGGATCCTGTCCGGGGTCGTCCGGTTGCATGTCCGGGAGGGGGTTCTCGATGCATTCCCCGTCGGCCACCATGTACGAGGTATCATCGATGAAGTACATCTCGAAGGTCTCAGAGTCGAAGGTGTACGACATGTAGCTGTTCCCATCGTGGAAGCGGCCCTCGAGCTCCCCCTCGATACCTTCCTCCGAGTCGGTGAACTCCCCGGAGAACGCCATCGAGGTGGTCGTATCGACGGCCTCCCCGAAGGCAGGACCGTCACCGTTCGGATCGTCCGTTTCCGTCGGCTCCGGCGTCTCCGTCTCGGTCTCGGTGGGGGTCTCGTCTGTGGGGGTCTCCGTCTCGGTCTCGGTGGGGGTCGGGTCCCCGTCGTCACCCCCGCCGTCGTCACCGTCACCGGTGCAACCGGCGATTGCGGCTGCCAGGCTCGCTCCACCGACCGCCAGGAAGGTTCGTCGATGCATGCTCGTTTCCTAAGATGAAATCACTTAACGATTCCGATAAATCCGCAGGGCCGTTTTTACACCGTGGGGGGAAGACGCCGGTATGCGCCACGTTCGGTTGCTCCCCTGGTCGATCGGGTCCGTGGCCTTCGGGGGGGCCTCCCTCGTGGTGCCGCTGTACGTGGTCACCCTCGGCGGTGGCGCCTTCGAGCTCGGGGTGCTCGCGTCGGTCGCCGCCCTCGCTGGCGTCCCCGGGGCGCTCGTCGTCGGTCGGTTGGTCGACCGCCGGGGTACCAAACGCTCGGACGTTGTCGTCACGCTGGTGGCGACGGCAGTCGTGCTCGCCGCCCTCGCTGGCGTTCGGAATCTGGTCCTCGTGGTCGTCGCCAACGGGGTCGTCTGGCTCGCATTCGCCGCCGCCATGCCGGTGATGACCCTCCTCGCGGTGCGGGACGCCCCACAGCGGGACTGGGCCGAGCGGATCGGGACGTTGAACAAGTACCAGGGGATCGGCTGGGCGGCCGGCTTGGGGCTCGGGTTGGTTTGGGGTGGTGTCGGCGACCGGTTCGTCAGCCCGCAGCTCACCCTCCAGGCGTTCCTCGTGGCCCTCGGTATCGTCGCCGGACTCGGTGCGGTCTCGACGCGCTGGCTCGTGCCGGGGGACGGCACTCGCGTTGGTGACCCGAATCGCTTCCGGTCGGCCATCCGTCGTGCGGACCGGTTCACCGTGCGCGCGGTGACGTTCCCGATCACCATCGACCGGGCTGACTTTCGTGGCCTCGATCCTCGACAGTTCATCAGGCGGTTCACGCCGACGCTGGCGGCGTACTTCGCGGCGGCGTTCCTCTTCTTCACCGGCTTCGCCACCTTCTTCGCCCCCCTGCCCGCGTTCCTCGCCGAGGCCGGGCAGTCGACCGACGGGATTTTCGCCCTGTACCTCCTCAGCAGCCTCGCCTCCGCCGCGACCTTCGGCGTTGCCGGCCGCGTCGCGTCCGCCAGGGGCCCGCTCGACCTCCAGGTCGGCGGCCTGCTCTTCCGCGGGCTCTCGTTCCCCGCCGTCGCCGCCACGGTGGCGCTCCTCGGGGTCACCGTCGTGGGGATCGTCGTGCTCGCCGCGATCTTCGCCGTCATCGGGATCACGTGGGCCGTCATCAGCGTGACCGGGGGTACGCTGGTGACGTCGCTCACGCCGGCGGCCATCCGAGGAGAGTCCCTCGGAACGTATGCGGCCCTCGGGGCCGCGGCCGGCGGTGTGGGGAGTCTCCTCGGCGGGACGCTCGGGGCCCAGAGCTACGGTCTGGCCTTCACCGTCGCCGGTGGTCTCATCGTCGCCGGGGCCGCGATCGTCGTGACCCTCAGACCCCTGGCCAGCTCGACCGGGTGATCACAGGGCGATCGTGACCGGTCGGTCGACGGCGAAGATGACGTCCTGGGTCACGCTCCCGAGGACCACCCGCGAGACGCCGGAGCGCTTTCGACCCCCCATGACGATGTCGTCGGCGTCGATCTCCTCGGCGTGGCGCGTGATACGCTTGGTGACGTTGCCGCCGTCGGTCCGGCGCTCGACCTCGACGCCCGCGGCCTCGATCCGGTCGGCGGCCGCGACCGCGGCGTCGATCTCCTCGAAGTCCTGCGGTGGTGCGCCGGAGTAGTCGCGTTGCGGGTAGACGTACAGCACCCGGGCTCTGACGGTCTCCGGGGCCTCGGGGAGGTTGACGACGTAGTCCGCCTGATTCTCGGCATACTCCTCGTTGCGGTCGACGGCGACGAGCACGTTGTACATGGCACCTCAAACGTCTCGCCGAGCGGGTATATAGTCGACCGTCGCTTCCCGCGAGGCGAGACGCCGTCAGTCGGCCCGCTCGACCGTCGCGCGGTCGCCGACGGTCACCCCGTGGTCGGCGCTCCAGCCTCGATTGACCTCGAGCACCAGCTGCGCCCGACCCCGGTACTCGAGGTCCGCCCCGTCCTCGTCCGGTCCCGGTGCCCTGGCCTCGTGGATCTCGGTGATCGTCCCGTTCGCGGCGACGAAGACGATGTCGAGGTCGACGGCCATCTCCCGCATGACGAACGTCCGGGTCGCCTCGTCATCGAAGACGAACAGCATCCCCCGGTCCGCCGGGAGGTGATCGACGTTCGAGAGCCCGGCGACGCGCTCGGCGTGCGTCTCGGCGACGTCGACGTCGACCTGGCCGTGGACGGTCCCCGTCTGGCCGTCGGCGACGGTCACCGTCCCGTCGTCGCCGTCGACGGTGGTCGGGCCGACGACGCCGACGAGCACCGCGGGCCCGACCGACCACGCGACGACGAGGAGCGCGATGGCGGCGACGAGCGCCACGGTCAGCCACCGCCGTTGCATGGCCGACCAACGGGGGCCGAGCCCCCAAACCCTTCGGGTCGTCAGCGCCCGAGGTCGACCCGAAGACCCGTCCCGTCCCGATCGAAGGCCGTGTCGAGCGCCTCGCTTCGCTCGCGCATCGTCCGACGACACCACGCGGCCACCTCGCCACGCGCCCGGTGGACGGCGCCGTCTTCGATGACCGTCGGCGTGAGCGTGAGCGCGGTTGGCGTCCCGCCGTCGTCGACCTCGACGACGAACAGGAAGCTCCGGTCGTTGCGACGGCGGGGATCGACGGCGTAATCGTCGACGAAGTCGCCGGTGTCGTACAGGATGGGTCGCCCATCGTGGACCTCGACGCCGTGGAACACGTGTGCGCTGTGGCCGTGGACGACGTCGATCCCGCGGTCGACGAGCCAGCGGGCGAGGTCGCGCCGCACGTCGTCGGGGGCGGTCGTCATGTTCGGCCCCCAGTGCAGCGAAGCCACGGTCGCGTCGACCCGCTCGGCCTCGAGGCGTGCCAGGGCGGGGTCGATGGTCGACCTGGCCCGCTCGCCGAGGGGCCCCTGGCAGGTCCCGGGTCGGTCCTCGGTCGCGCCGTACGCGGGCGTGTTGTCCGTGTAGGCGACGAGGCCGATGCGCAGGCCCCCGAGGTCGACGACGGCCGGGGCGCAGGCGGTCTCGCGGTCGCGCCCGGCACCGGAGACCGCGATGCCGGCGGCCTCGAGGTGCTCGAGCGTCTCGAGCAGCGCCGCCTCCTCGAAGTCGAGGGCGTGGTTGTTGGCGAGGGTGACCCAGTCGACCCCGGCGGCCTCGAGCTCGCCGATGGCCCAGTCGGGGTCGGCCCGGAACCGGAACGCGCGCTCGGTGCGCGTCCAGGGATCGCCCGACGTGGCGACGGCGCACTCGAGATTGACGAACAGGCCGTCGAGCGACCGCAGCGCCTCCAGGAGGTCGCCCCAGACGGCGTCGGTGGGACGACGCCGCTGGCGTCGGTCCACTCCCCGCCCGAGCATGACGTCGCCGGTGAAGCCGAGGCGGTGGCCCATCTCCGCCACGATTCGGCCCCGAGCGAGGTAAAGGGGCGCGCCGACGGCTCACCGTGGCGGGCCGAAGCGGTCGCGAAGGCGCCGGTGGCGGTCCCGAAACGCGAGCGCGAGCCCGATTCGGACGAGCGGTCCCGTTCCCCGCAGCGTCTCCAGGTCGATCACGTCGGCGACCTGGGTCCCGCCATCGACGACGCGGACGACGTGACGGTGGCGCCAGCGCCGAAACGGGGTCGCCACCCCGACGTCCACGAACGACCGCCGCCTCGGCGCGCGCCGGACGGCGGCGATTCGCCCGCGCCAGGTCGCCGGGAGCGCGATCCCGGCCGGACGGAGGGCGATCTCGAAGCGGGTGCCGGCCGCAAGCGGGGTGGCCCGTCCCTCGAGGACGTGAACCTCGGCGTCGAGCCAGTCCGGTGCGAGTTCGACGATCCCCCCGAGGTCGTCGTGCAGCGCCCAGACGGCCTCGAGGTCGGCCCCGACGACCGTCGCGGTGGCGAATCGCATCGTCGAGCGTCCGTCCGTCGCAAGGTTGAGCGTTTCCCCCGCCACCCTTTAGCGCCCCGGCGGCGGAGCGGTCCCCATGTGCGGTCGGACGTCACTGTTCGCCCCACCGCCGGCGGTCGAGGACCGCTTCGACGTGAGCGTCGAGGGCGACCTCCCGCCGCGGTACAACGTCGGCCCAGGCGACTGGCTCGCGACGGTGCCCGACGCCGCACCGCATCGCCTGTCCCGCCTCTCGTGGGGGCTCGTGCCTCGGTGGGCAGAGGACCCCGACGCGGGCCCGCGGCCCATCAACGCCCGTCGCGAGACGCTCGCCGAGGCCGCACCCTTCCGGGGGCCGTACCGCGATCGGCGCTGCCTGGTCGTCGTGGACGGCTACTACGAGTGGGTCGACGCGCCCGGTGGCCGCCAGCCGATCCGCTTCGAGCGACGCGACCGCGAACCCTTCGCGCTCGCCGGCGTCTGGGACCGCTGGTCGAACGGGACGGACCGGGAGACGGTGGCCGTGGTGACCGCCGAGGCTGCGCCCGCGGTCCGTGACGTCCACGACCGCATGCCGGTGATCCTCTCGCGCGAGGCGGCGGCCGGCTGGCTCGACTCGGCGCCGGTGGACCCGTCGCGGTCGGCCGTGCTCGATCCGGCGTACGACGACGCCTTCCACCGCTATCCGGTCGACCCGAAGATGAACGACGGGACGGTGGACGATCCCTCCGTGGTGGCGCCGATCGGCGAGGGGGGCCAGCGCACGCTCGGCGACTACTGATCGACGGCGGCCTCGACGGCGTCGAGCGCCGCGGTCGCCCCCTCGACGTGCTCGACGCCCTCGACGTCGTGCGTGGCGATGCCGGCCACGGGCCGGCCGAGGTCGAGGGCGAACGCGATCTCCGAGAGCGTCCCGTACCGCCCGCCGACGGCGACGACGCCGTCGCCGTTTCGCACGACCAGCTCGTTGCGCATGTTCCCGAGGTTGGTGGCGATGGCCACGTCCAGGTGCGGGTTCGCCTCCGACCGGTCCGGTCCGGGGAGGATGCCGACGGTCGCGGCTCCCTCGGCGCGGGCGCCAGCCGCCGCGGCGGCCATGACGCCTCCGCGGCCACCGCAGACGAGGTCGTGTCCGCGCCGGCCGATCGCCTCGCCCACCGCGCGGGCCGTCTCGAGCTCCCGTTCGTTCGCCGCCTCGGTCCCGATGACCGCGATGCGCATGGCGGTCGCTTCAGCCGGTTCGGCCAAGGGCCTATCGCCTCACCGGTTGACCGCGAGCAGGGCCACCCGCTCGAGGACGAGGTCGCGCAGATCCGCGCCGGTGGCGAGCTCGGCCTCGGTCACGTCGAAGAAGTCGACCACCCGGGCCGCCTCGGGGGCGATCCCCTCGGGGTCGTGCTCCTCGGCGAGGCGCGCGCGGACGCGCTCTGCGGCCGTCGCCTCGTCGCCACCGTCGACGACGACCGCCACCGGCGCCGCCGGGTCGGACAGCCCCATGCCGAGGGCCTCGTCGATCTGGCGCCGGCCGGCGGCGTACAGCAGGATCTCGACGGCGCGGTCGTCGGCGACGGCCTGGCCGCGGTCGATCGCCCGGTCCGCGAGCTCGACCGCCCGGTGGAGGTGCTCGGGGCCGACCAGGTACCGGGCGTCGAACGCCTGGACGGTCGCGCCCGTCTCCATCGCCACCGCCTCGAGGTGCCCGAGCGTCTCGTCGACGTCGTCGGCCCCGAGGCGGCCGTGGAGGATGCGCATCAGAAGTCACCTAGGTTGGCCTGCTCCTCCGGGGGTTCGTCGGTCGGCTCAATCGGACCCGCCTCTGGGTCGGGGGTGACGCCCTCGAGGTCGACGTCCTCGCGACCGACCGCCTCGAGGATCGACTCGGCGGTCCCCCGCCGGCCGCGAACCGCGGCGAGGACGACCGCCGGGTCTGCCACCCGGAGGTCCGCCGGTGTCTCGATGCCGGCGTCGTACAGCCGACGCGCTCGAACCCGGCCGACGCCGCGGACGTCACAAAGCGGGATCAGCTCCTCGGCGACGCCGTGCTCGACGCGCTTTCTCGCCCGGCGGACGGCCGGGACGGCCCCCCCGTCGACGAGCTCGGCGATGCGCTCCGCCGCCGACAGCAGCCACTCCGCCGTCGCGACCTTCGAGCGGAGGTCGCCGGGGCCGATCCGGTAGCGCTCGGCGAGGCGATCCTCCGACAGCTCGCTCGCCCAGTCCTCGAGCATCGAGGCGGTCTTCAACGCGGCGAGCCAGTCCTCGTAGGGCCCCTCGTCGGCGGGGTGGGGCGAGGGTCCGAGCAGCTCCTCCTCGCGGGCGGCCAGGAGCTCCTCGTACCGCGATCGATCGCCTCTGCGGAGGTAGAGCTCGTACAGGTCGGGCGTCCGAGCCACGAGGTGGAACAGCCCGAGGGCGGTGGGGTCGCCCTCGCGCTGGCGCAGACCGTCGACGATGAACGCCGCGCTCAGCGGGTCGAGGTAGACCCGTGCCACGACGTGGCCGAGCGCCGTCGGCCGGAGGTCGTCGCCGTCGACCTCGACGAAGTCCTCACGCTCGAGGAACGCCAGCACCTCGCCGAGCACGCGCTCGAGGCGCTCGGTCGAGGGCGCTCGCGCGGCGTAGAAGGTCCGCCCGAGGAACGCCTCGAGGGCGGGTCGATCCCTCGCGAACCCGGTCGCGATGGCGGCGTTGACGTGCGTCCGAAGCGCCGGCTCGGCGGCCAGCTTCGAGTCGATCGGCTCCGGCGCCGCGTGGATGTACCGGTCGATGAGCTCCTCGAGCTCGTCGTACGATCCCGCGACGAGCAGCGCCTCGCCGACGGGGTCGAGCCCCGGACGGCCCGCGCGGCCCATCATCTGGTGGACCTCGAGCGTCGAGAGGGGCCGCATCCCGCCGGCGTCGACGTCGTACCGCCGCCAGTCGCGCACGACCACCCGACGACTCGGCGTGTTGACCCCCGCCGCCAGCGTCGGCGTGGCGACGACCGCTCCCAGGCGACGCTCGCGGAAGGCCCCCTCCACGAGCGCGCGCTGCTCGGCCGACAGGCCGGCGTGGTGGAAAGCGGCGCCACGTTCGACCGCGGCGGCCAGGTCCGACACCGTCTCGGTGTCGCTGGTCTCGCGCAGGTCGTCGGCGACCGCGGCGAGGGCCCGGCGGGTGGTGCTGTCGAGCATCGGTTCGACGGCGCTCGCGAGGCGACGCGCGCCGGCCTCCGCGCGCCGGCGCGAGCTGACGAACACGAGCGTCGAGCCGTCATCCGCCAGGGTGTCCCGGACGATGGCCGTCTCCTGTCGATCGTCGGGCCCGACCGGGATCGAGGCCTGCTCGCCGTCCTCGAAGTGGACGGCGTTGCGGAAGTGCACCCCCCGGCGCAGCTCGACGGGCCGCCAGTCGCTCTCGAGCAGCGTCGCCTCGAGCCAGCCGGCGACGTCCTCGGGGTTGGCGATGGTCGCGGAGAGGGCCACCACCTGGAGGTTCGGGTTGACCGCGGCGAGCTTCGCGAGGGTGACCTCGAGCGTCGGGCCGCGGTGGGCGTCGTCGATGAGGTGGATCTCGTCGGCGACGACGCAGTCGAGGTCGTCGGCCCAGGCGGCGTCGTTGCGGATCATCGAGTCGACCTTCTCGCTGGTCGCCACGATGATGTCCGCGCCGGCCAGCCAGGGCTCCTCTCGGTCGAGGTCGCCCGTGGTCACGGCCACGTCGATGCCGAGGGCCTCCTCGAAGGTCCGCAGGCGCTCGCGCTTTTCCGTCGCCAGCGCGCGAAGGGGGACGATGTACAGCCCCCGGCCGCCGCGCTCGACGGCGGCCAACAGCGCGAGGACACCGATCAGCGTCTTCCCCGAGGCGGTGGGCACGCTCGCGACGAGGCTCTCGCCGGCGGTGACGCCGGCGCGGACGGCCTCGGCCTGGGGTGGGTACAGCTCGTCGATCCCCTCCGCCCGAAGCGCCTCGGCCACCGCGGCGGGGAGGTCCGGCAGGTCCTCGACGTCCATCACCCTCGGGGTAGGTGCCGCGGCTCCGATAAAGGGCCCGCCCGACGCCACGGCTTTAGGGGGTGCCCGTCAACGTCCCGGACATGCGCATCGAGTTCGACCGGGACACCTGCACGGGGATGTTCCAGTGCATCTACGAGTGGGAGGCGTTCACGCAGGACCGCGACGCCGGCAAGGCGGTTCTCGAGGGAAGCGAGGAGGTCGAGCCCGGCCGCTTCGTCCGAGAGGTCCCCGAGGAGTCGGCGTTCGAGGCCGAGATGGCCGCCCGGGTCTGTCCCGTCGACGCGATCGAGCTGTACGACGACGGCGATCGGCTCGTCCCGTAGCCGGCTACGCGATCCGCTCGTACTGTTCGGCGAGCTTGTCCGCAGCCGTGGCGAACTGCTCGCGCTCGAACTCGCTCAGCTCCCACTCGACGATCTCCCTGACGCCTTCGCGCCCGAGCTTGAGCGGGACGCCCAAGCTGACGCCCTCGTGGCCGTACTCGCCGTCGAGGGGGACCGAGCCGGGGAGGACCGCGCCGGTGTCGCGCACGATCGACGCGACCATGTGCGCCACCCCCTGGGCGGGTCCCCACTCGGTGGCCCCCTTCTTCTCGATCACGTTCATCGCGCTCTCCTGGAGCTCGCCGAGGATGGCCTCGCGCTCGGCCTCGTCGAACGACGGGTCGCGCCCGTCGACGCGCACCTTCGAGAAGACCGGCACCTGCGCGTCGCCGTGCTCGCCGAGGATCGTCGCCTCGACGTTCTTGACGGGGGTGTCGAACCGCTCGGCCAGCACGTACCGAAAGCGCGCGGAGTCGAGGCGGCCGCCGAAGCCGATGACGCGGTGGCGGTCGCGATCGCCGGTCTCGTAGAGGTGGCGGTTCAGCAGGTCGACCGGGTTCGACGTGGTGATCGAGACGAAGTCGTCGGAGTGCTCCGCGAGGGAGGCGCCGATGTCCTCGATGATCGGGGCGTTGTCCTCCGCCAGGTCGAGGCGGGTCTGGCCGGGCTGGCGGGGGATGCCCGCCGTGACGACGACCACGTCCGACCCCGCGGTGTCGGCGTAGGTACCCTGCCGGATGGCCGTGTTGGAGGCGTACGCCGAGCCGTGGTTGGTGTCCGCCGCCTGTCCGAGGGTCACGTCCGCCTGTTCGGGCAGGTCCACGAGGACGATCTCGTCGACGACGTCGCGCACCGCCAGCGCGAAGCCGGTCGCGGCGCCGACGGTCCCCGCGGCTCCCACGATGCTGACTTTCGTCATCTAGCTAGAACCGCCCGCGATGGTCGGTTAAACGCTTCGAACGGTCCCACGCCGGTGGACTTACGGCCGGCTACGCCCTCGACGGGCGTATGGGCGAGTTCGACAAGGAGGCCGAGCGCGAGCGCCTCCGGGAGAAGTTCGCGGCTGAGGAGGCCGAGCGGGCCTCCGCGCGCCAGATGGGCGAGCTCCTCCTGCGGGGTGCGCGCATGACGGACCGACACTGCCCGGAGTGCGGCTCGCCGCTGTTCGAAGAGGAGGGCACGGTCTTCTGTCCGACGTGCGAGCGCGAGGTGGTCGAGGAGGGCGAGGTGCCGCCGATGGCGGCCGATGCGGACGAGACGTCGTCGATCGACACCGGGGAGCGCTCCCCCGAGGCGAGCGAACCACCGGTCGCCACCGATGGCGACGCCCGCGCCCACCTCGAGGCGGCACTCGAGCGTTCCGCCGCAGCGGCCGCCCGGGCGGAGGACCCCCGGGTGGCGCGCGAGCACCTCGAGGCGGCGAAGGCGGCGGTCGAGGCGCTGTCCGCCCTCGAGGGTCACTCCGGGTCGTAAGGGGCCGACACGACCTCGCGGATGCGATCGGCGGTGACCTCGCCGACGCCCGCGACGCCCATGAGGGTCTCGCGGTCGGCCGTGAGCACCGCCTCGACGGAACCGAGTCCCTCGAGCAGCGCGCGGGCGGTCACCGGGCCGACCTCGGCGATCGAGGAGACGACGTACTCCTGCTGCTCGGTGCGCGTCCGCCCGCCCTTCTCGCCGTGGGCGCTCGCCGGCCGCTGGTCGGCGCGCTGCTCGCGCCGGGCGATCGCGAGCAACAGTTCGCGCGTCTCGTTCGCGTCGGTCGTGCGCAACACGCTCGCGCCGAAGTCGACCGCCAGGCTCGCGAGCGCCCCGCGCACCGCCGCCGGATCGACGTTTCGCAGCTCGTACAGCCCGTCGCCCTCGACGACCACGACCGGACGCTCGTAGGCGCGCGCGAGCCGGCCGACCTGGTCGAAGAGGTCGCGCTCGCCCCCGAGCAGGCTGTCGAGGAAGTCCGCGACCGTCTTGCGTTCGACGGCGACCCGGTCGCTGAGCACGTAGTCGCCGACGTCGAGGGTCTCGAGGTTCACCTCGACGCCCTCGCGGGTCGACAGCTCCCGGCCGATGGTCGCCTCGAGCTCGCGCTGGTCGACGATGATCGTCGTGGCGTCGTCGTCCTCCTCCTCGTCGCCCGGGGAGAACGCCTCGAGGGAGGGTTGGTCCGGGTCGCGCCGCGCGGCCGCCGCCGCTGGCGCGAGCGCCTGCTCGATGTCCTCGACCTGGTCGGCGAGCGCGCGCAGCTCGCGTTCCATCTGCTGCTCGCGCCGACGCGAGATCCAGAAGAATGCCTCGTCGCGGGTGTCCTTCGCGACCAGCACGACAACGCGACCGGGGGCCTGTCGCCCGGTGCGCCCCTTGCGCTGGATCGACCGGATCGCCGTCGACACCGGCTCGAAGAAGAGCACGAGGTCGACCTCGGGGACGTCGAGGCCTTCCTCGGCGACCGACGTCGAGACGAGCACCTCGAACTCGCCCCGTCGGAACGCCTCGATGGCCTCGCGCTGCTCGCGCTGGCTCATCCCGTCGCTGTGCTCGCGGTCGCCCTGGCCGACGAACCGGCGGGTGTCGAAGTGCTCGCCGAGGAAGGTCGTGAGCTGCTCCGCCGTGTCGCGCGACTCGGTGAAGACGAGCACCCGCTCGCCGTCTTTGATCCCGAGGGTCTCCGCGATGAGGATGCGCGCCTGGCGGAACTTCGGGTGCAACTCGTCGTACTCGCGCGCCAGGCGCATCGCCTCGCGCACCCGGGGATCGCTCAGGAACCGCTGATCCGCCTTCGAGGCGCCCGAGGAGCGCGCCGCCTCCGCCCGGCGCTCGAAGTACTGTCGGAGCGCCCGGACGCTTTGGGTCTCGACGAGCTCGAGCGCCCGGCGCAGCTTCATCACCTCGGCGTGCAGCGAGAGGCCCGTGTACGCCTCCGAGTCGCCAGCCTCGAGGCGCGACTGCAGCTTGGCCCGCATCCGGTCGAGGTCGCGCTGGGAGCAGTCGGGCTTGGTGGTGTCGGTGACGCCGAGGTCGGCCAGCCCCTCGAGTCGGCTCTCGGTGACCTCGCGGAGGCGGTCGCGGATCTCGAGGATCCCCTCCGGGAGCTCGACCTCGATCCACTCGACGTCAGTCTCGTGGGTATACGGCTCGACGTCGGGGTCGTCAGCCGTGCGCACCTCCACGGCCGTGAGCCCGAGGCGCTCGCAGACCTCGACGATCTCCGCGCGGGTCTCGCCCGGCGAGGCGCTCATGCCGGTCACGCGCGGGTGCTCGGCGGTCTCGTGGTAGCGGTCGGCGATGAAGCCGTACGGGTAGTTGCCCCCGGTGCGGTGGCACTCGTCGACCGTGAGGTGGACCACGTCGGCGAGGTCGATGCGTCCCCCGACGAGATCGTTCTCGACCACCTGCGGGGTGGCGACGACGACGGTCGCCGACGCCCAGAGCTCGCCGCGGTCGTCGGGCGGCGTCGCCCCGGTGAACGTGACCACCGCCTCGTCGGGGACGGCCAGGGCCTCGCGGTAGAACGCGGCGTGCTGGGTCACGAGCGGCTTCGTGGGCGCGAGCAGGAGCGACGTGCCGCCGAAGGTCCCGAGGCGGTCGGCGGTGACGAGCAGGCTGACGGTCGTCTTGCCGAGACCGGTGGGCAGGCAGACGAGCGTGTCCTCGCCCGCCGCGCGGCGGGCGATGTCGAGCTGGTAGGTGCGCCGCTCGAGCACGCCGTCGACCACGAGCTCGTTGTCGAAGGTGTCGCTCGACGCCGCCCCGGAGTCCATGCTGGTCGGCCGTAGGCTCCCGACCGGGATTAACGGTTCGTGTGGGCGCGCCCGACCGCTCAGAGGAGACCGGGGCCGTACTCAATGACGACGAACGCCGCCGTGGCCGCCCCGAGGGGGATTGTGAGGTTGTCGTCGATGACGTAGCCGCGGATCACGGGCTTGACGCCGTCGGCGAGGGTGGCCACCAGCGCCGCCGCGACCGCCGCGGTCGGCTTGAGACTCCACCACGCCAGCCCGAGGCAGACGATGAAGGTCACCGCGAGGACGTGCGGGTGCTTGACCGTCCGCAGCTCGTCGCCGCCGAGGAGACCGCTGATCGGGTCCGCGATCGTCAGCATGAGGATGGCGGGGACCGCGATCGACGGCTCGAACACGAGGCCGGTGACGCCACCACCGAAGATGTACAGCGCGTAGCCGGCGAGGTAGTCCTCCTCGTAACCGCGGATCATCCGCTCGACGAGTGGCAGCTCCAGCCCGACGAGCAGGCGCACCGCCTCGATCACCAGCGCGAGGGCGATCGCCACAAGCAAGACGGTCCGGACCTGCCCCCAGGTGAGCAGGTCGACGAGGTACGCCAGGGGCACGACCGACCCCGTGGCGTGCACGAGTCGGCGCGCCACCTCTGGCTGCATCTATCCGGTCGCCCCGCGGTCCACCGGCTCCGCCCGCTCGCGGAGGTCGTCGAAGGAGAGTCGGCGATCGCGCAGGTCGCGAAGCGTCCCGGCCACCTCCTCGGCCGTGAGTCGTACCTGCGCCGTCGAGTCGCGGTCTCGAAGCGTCACGGTGTCGTCCTCGAGCGTCCGGTGGTCGACGGTCACGCAATACGGCGTGCCGACCTCGTCCTGCCGGCGGTACCGTCGACCGATGTTGCCCGAGTCGTCGTAGGCGACCACCAGCCCCGCGTCGGCGAGGGTCCGGTGCAACGCGCGCGCCCGGTCGACCAGCTCGTCGTCACCGAGGAGCGGGAAGACCCCGGCGAGCGTCGGGGCGACCTCGGGCGGGAGCGCCAGGTACCGCCGCGCTTCGCCGTCGACCTCGTCCTCCCGGTAGCGGTGCATCAGCAGCGTGAACA
>JBKGZP010000060.1:0-5999 GCA_046543335.1 Halobacteriales archaeon | reverse complement strand
CTCCTCGACGCTGCGTGAACTGTACTACCTCTCCGAATCGTGGGACGTCGACGAGGCGCAGTTCTCCGACCAGGACGAGTCGAACCAGCTCGTCGAGGACCTCGAGATCGTCAGCGGCGCGACCCGTGAGGACTTCCACATGCGCCCGGAGGAGTCGGGCGCGACGATCCTCGGGCCCGTTCGCATCCGCGAGCAGACGCGCCGCGGCGAGCGGGAGATCCACTGCCAGCGCGACGTGGGCGAGGGGGGGTACCAGATCCCCTCGAACCCGACGAGCGTCGAGTTCCTCGAGCACGACGCGGACTTCGTGCTGTGCGTCGAGACGGGCGGCATGCGCGATCGCCTCGTCGAGAACGGCTTCGACGAGGAGCACAACGCCATCATCGTGCACCTCAAGGGGCAGCCCGCCCGGGCGACGCGGCGCATCGTCACCCGCCTCGCGTCGAGCCTCGAGCTGCCCGTGACGGTCTTCACCGACGGCGACCCGTGGTCGTACCGCATCTTCGCGAGCGTCGCCTACGGGTCGATCAAGAGCGCCCACCTGTCGGCGTACCTCGCCACGCCCGACGCGCGGTTCATCGGCATCCGCCCCGCGGACATCGTCGAGTACGACCTCCCGACGGACCCCCTGTCCGACGCCGACGTCAACGCCCTCGAGAACGAGCTCGAGGACCCGCGCTTCCAGAGCGACTTCTGGACCGAGCAGATCGAGCAGCAGCTCGAGCTCGGCCAGAAGGCCGAGCAGCAGGCGCTGGCCGCGCGCGGCCTCGACTTCGTGACCGAGACGTACCTCCCCGTGCGCCTGACCGAGATGGGCGTGCTCTGACGTCCCTGGGTCATCACGTTCAAGGCCATCCGGGTCGACGACCGGGTGAATGAACGCCGGTGACCTCGGCGCCGCGGTGCGCGAGGCCACGCGTATCGACCCCGAGGCCTGCGACGCCCGCCTCGCCGCCGACGCGACGTTC
Organism: Halobacteriales archaeon; assembly: GCA_046543335.1. Classification (GTDB taxonomy): domain Archaea; phylum Halobacteriota; class Halobacteria; order Halobacteriales; family SKSH01; genus CAZCYF01. The sequence goes on along the minus strand of JBKGZP010000060.1, from coordinate 5,031 downwards.
CGCAAGCGCGAGCTGGCGGCGGGGACGTTCGACGGCCCAAGCCCCATCGTCCGCCTCGAGTGCGCGTTCTGCGCCACGGACGACAAGGGTCGACTCCGTCGCGTCCCGCGACCGATGCTCGAGCTGATCGGTTTCGTGACCGAGCTCGGCCTGCACGACGCCGGGATGAGCACGAACCCACAGCCCCGCGCCGAGCCCGGGCTCCACGCGCAGCTCGCGGAGGTGCGCGCGCGCCTCGCGGCGGCCGACGGCCTCGAGACGGCCGGCCAGAGCGTGCTTCGGATCGGCGAGTGCCTCGCCCCGCCTCGTCGTGGGGTGCGATCCAGTGTGACCCCCGGGGCGTGGACGCGCGCGGAACTTCTCGAGGCGGTCGCCGACGGTGTTGACCTCGAGGCCGCGATCGCCGCGATGCAGCGTCGGTGCGTCGCCCAGCAGCGGGTGTCGCCCCTCGGGTCGACCGCCGCCGACTGGGCCAGCCCAGCCGACCGGGTCGAGGCATGATCGACGGGCCCGTGACGGTGCTCGGCGGCGGCACGGGGACACCGAAGCTGCTGACCGCCGTCGAGGCCGACGCGACCCCACCCGACCTGACCGTCGTGGCCAACACCGGCGACGACGTCGAGTTCGGCGACCTGTTCGTCTGCCCCGACGTCGACTCCTGCCTGTTCGCCGCGGCGGGCCTGCTCGACGACGAGCGCTGGTGGGGCATCGCCGACGACACCGAGGCGACCGCGCGCCAGCTGGCCGACCTGGCGGCCGACCTCGGCCTCGACGGCACCCCCGCGTACCGACCGGCGCCGGCGCAGACCGCGGGACGACGCCTCTCGCGATGGCGGCGGTTCGAGCCCCTCCCGGAGTTCATGACCCTCGGCGATCGCGACCGGGCCATCCACCGGGTGCGCGCGCACCTCCTCGACCGCGGTCTCGACCTCACGGCGGTGACCCGCCGGCTCGCCGCGGCGCTCGGGGTCGGCCCCGACGTCGTCCCCATGAGCGACGACCCGGTCGCGACCATCGTGTCGACCGACGAGGGGCCGATGCACTTCCAGGCGTTCTGGGTCGCACGCGGCGGCGACCCCGCGGTCGAGGGCGTCGACTTTCGCGGCCTCGAGTCGGCCGCCCCGTCGCCGGCCGTCCTCGACGCGCTCGACGGGGGCGTCGCCGTCGTCGGGCCGTCGAACCCGGTGACGAGCCTCGGGCCGATCCTGGGCCTGCCCGGCGTTCGCGAGCGGCTGCACGAGCTTCCGACGGTGGCGGTCTCGCCCTTCCTCGGCGAGGCGGCCTTCTCGGGCCCCGCCGTCGAGCTCATGGCCGCCCTCGACCTCCCGGTCGGCACGCCCGGGCTCGAGGCGGCGTACCCCTTCGTCGACGCGGTCGTCCTCGACGCGTCGGACCCGACCGAGCTCGACGTCCCGACCCTCCGCGGCGACATCCGCATCGACGGCCCGGACGACGCCGCGCGCGTCTGGGGACTCGTCGAGGCGGCCCTGGAGGCGGTCGCGTGACCACCATCGACCCACCGGTGGCGATGGCGAGCCTCAGCGGTCGATCCGACGCGCGGTGGGCCCGCGCCGGTGCCGAGCACGTCGGCGCGGCGTTCCTCGGCGGCGTCGCCCTCGACGAGGCGGCGCAGGCCGCCGCGCGGGGCGCCGTCGCCAGGGGACGCGAGGAGTTCCTCACCGACGACCCGCTTCGCTTCGTCGCGGACCAGCTCGATCGACTCGTGGACGCACCGGTCGTCCCCGGCGTCAACGTCCGTGCCACGTCGCCGGCGCCGGTACGGGCGGCCGCCAGGGTGTGCGCCCGCCACGGGGCGATCCTCGAGGTGAACGCCCACTGTCGCCAGCCCGAGGCGACGGCCGTCGGCTGCGGCGAGGCGCTGCTGGCCGACGCCGAGCGCCTGTGCGACCAGGTCCGCGCCGCGGCCAGCGCCGACGCGGTCGTCAGCGTCAAGGTGCGCACCGAGGTCGACGGCGTCGACCTGCCCGCACTCGCGGTCGAGCTCGAGGCGGCGGGAGCAGACCTCATCCACGTGGACGCGATGGACTCGCGGTCGGTCGTCGCCGACGTCGCCGCCGCGACGTCGTGCGCCGTCATCGCGAACAACGGCGTCCGGGGCCCGTGGGACGTCGAGGAGTACCTCGGCCACGGTGCCGACGGCGTCAGCGTCGGCCGCCCGAGCACGCGCCCGGCGGCCCTCTCGCGCATCGCCAGCGCCGCGGACGCGGAAGCCATTCGCTTATAACCCGCCTGGCCCAATCCCCCGCCAATGCCGATCAAGCCCAAGTACGTCAAGCAGACGGGCGCGCGCCTGCTCGAGACGTACCCCGAGGCGTTCTCCACCGACTTCGAGCACAACAAGGAGGCGGTCGCGCGCCTGACGAACGTGCAGTCGAAGAACGTCCGCAACCGCATCGCCGGCTTCGTCACGCGCAAGCTCGAATCGCCCGAGGCCGAGTAGCGTCCGTCCCTTCTCGCGACGCCGTTCCGTCAAGAGTTATACGTCGACCGGGCGACCGACCTCGACATGGACCGCCACGACGTGATCGTCGTCGGCGGCGGCCCGGCGGGCTCGAACGCCGGTCGGGCCGCGGCCGAGGCGGGGGCGGACGCGCTCGTGCTCGAGCAGGGCATCCCCCGCCAGGACCGCGAGGGCCTCGGGCCGGACTCGACGGACGCGGCGGGGATGCTCGACTACTGGGTCGACATCATGGAGCTCGACCCCGCGGCGATCCCCGACGAGGTCGTCCTCCAGCCCCTCGAGGGGGTGGACTTCATCTCGCCGCACGAGGCCGTCGCGCTCGAGACGACCGGCATGGAGGCCACCTACGACGGCCTCGGCTTCACCTTCCACCGCGCCCGGATGGACGACTGGATGCGCGAGCGCGCCGAGGCGGCGGGCGCGCACTACGCCGTGGGCCACAGCGTCACGGCCGTCGACCTCGACCCCGACGGCAGCCACGTCGTCGAGACGGCCGACGGCGAGGCGTACGAGGCCGAGGCGCTCGTCCTCGCCGACGGTCCCCAGCGCCGGGTCACGCTGCCCGTGCTCGAGCAGGTGCTACCGGCGGGACACGGGGCGCTCGATCGCCTCTCGCCCCCGAACGCCAACCACATCGCCTACCAGGAGTACCGCCGCTTCCCCGACGAGGCGTTCGAGCGCGACCGCCTCAAGTTCTGGTGGGGCTACATGCCCGGCGAGACGGCCTACCCGTGGGTCTTCCCGAACGACGATCCCGTCGCCAGGGTGGGCTTCACGATGCCGATCGGCCTCGACCTCGCGGACGTGCGCGATCCGGGGGCGTACCCGCTGCTCGACCCCGATGATGACCGCCTCCCGGACGGCGCGACGTACATCCACCGCCTCCTCGAGCGCGTCTACGGCGACGCGTACGACGTCGAGGCGGACTTCCCCCTCGTCGAGGACCGCGGCAAGCGCGGCGGGACGGAGACGTACGCCATCTCCTCGACGCGGCCGATCGACTCGCCCGTCGGTGCGGGCGTCGCCATCGCCGGCGGCGCCATGGGGACGACCTCGGCGTTCCACGAGGGCGGCTACCACGTGGCGACGCGCACGGGGGCGATCGCGGGCGACCTCGCCGCCCGGGGCGAGCTCGGTCGGTACAACCGCGCCTGGAAGGACGCCATCGGCGACGAGATCCTGCGCAACGTCGTCTTCGGCGACCTCGTCGCCGACTACGAGCCGGCCGACTGGGACCGGGCGTTCGCGACGGCCAACCGGATGAAGGGCGACTCGTCCGAACAGCTCGTCTCCCGGGTCTACCGCGCGGGCTGGCACGCGACGACGCTGTGGCTCGCCTACAACTGGGGCAAGCTCCGCTACCGCGACGGTCGATACGTCCAGCTGACCGAGTCGGAGTACGTCGGCTAGCGATGGACCGGGACCGGTTCGTGACGGTCGCCCTCGCGGCGATCGGCGCGGTCCTCGTCGGCTTCGTGCTTCGCGGGTTGACGCGCGTCTTCGTCGACGTGGGGGTGGCCGACCTCGTGGCCGCACCGTTCGTCCTCGGCGGGTTCGTCGCGATCGTCGCGCTCGCCGCCCTCGCGGGCCTCGGTGCGATCGGCGTCGGCCCGCTCGCGGGGCGCGACAGCCATTAACGCCTCCGGGACCAACCCTCGGGGTGCGTGCCTCAGTTCACCGCCTCGAGCCTGCCCGCACCGGGCGCGACGACGGGTGCGTAACCCGGGCACGCGACACCGCCCGGCACGCGAGGGACAGCCGGCCGACGCGGGCGTTCGCCCCTGGGATGACGCCGGCGGTTCGTGTCGGGCGACACCTCTACATCCGATCGTGAGCGCCGCCACCGTTTTGGTGCTCCACCCCGAGGGGAGACGCATGAGCACGGAGGTGGCCGACGCCGGCCTCTCGATCACGGAGCGCGCCGCCGAGGAGGTCCTCGACCTGCTCGAGGCGGAGGGGCTGTCCCCCGATGAGGCCGGCCTCCGGCTGTTCGTCAAGCAAGGCGGCTGCGCCGGGCTGTCGTACGGGCTTCGCTTCGACACCGAGGCCGAGACGGACGACCGCGTCTTCGAGGCACACGGCGTCCGGGTGTTCGTCGACCAGGCCAGCCTCCAGTACGTCACCGAGTCGACCCTCGACTTCGAGGGCGGCCTGCAGGGCGAGGGGTTCTACGTCGACAACCCGAACGTCGTCAGCGAGTGCGGCTGCGGCGAGAGCTTTCGGACCTAGTCCTCGACGCGGAACGCGACGGTGACCTCGGCCTGGTACTCCCGATCCGGTACGCTCGCGACCTCGACGCCGTAGCTCTCGACCTCGACCCAGTGGATGTTCTCGACGGTCGCCTCCGCGCGGTCGATCGCGTCGTCGACGGCCTCGGTGAAGTCGTTCTGGCTCGAGCCGATGAGGGTGATCTTCTTGAAGACCATGCGGGCCCTATTCGTGCAAGCACCTTTGGTCTTGTGAGGTCCCCTTCCGGGCCGGTCGCTTGTAGGAGGCAAGAGATGGAGCAGGTATTCGATAGCACCCGCCGTTACCGGTATGTTCTCAGC
>JBKGZP010000025.1:0-25474 GCA_046543335.1 Halobacteriales archaeon | reverse complement strand
CGCCAGACGCGCGTCCGTGTCCGCACCAGGCGGTCGAGCGTCGAGAGCGGGGCGTCGACGACCCCCGCCAGGTCGGCGAGGCGATCGAGCGGCTCCGGTCGCACCGCGCCGACGGCGCGCTCGGGCGTCGTCACCCGCGACGGATCGTCGAGGCGACGACCGAGCGCCTCGGCGGTGGCCTCGTCGGGGACCAGGATCCGGTCGACGTCGGGGACCGCCGCGGCGATCGCGTCCAGGGGGCGCGCCCGGGGAAGCGTCACGCTGGCTCACTTCCGCGGTCGCCGCCATAATCCCTCGGGCTCAGGCGGTGGCGGGTCCGCCCCGGTGGTCGACCCGTCGGATGCCGCGGACGACGGCGTAGACGACCGGGGTGTCGGCCAGCGCGATCGCGAGCTTGAGGAGGTACTGCCCCACGATCAACGCGGCGAGGGCGTCGAGGCCGAGCACGGGGCCGATCCCGATCAGGCGCGGCACCAGGTTGAACCCGAGCGCGACGAAGAGGACCGTGTCGAGCGCCTGGCTGGTCGCCGTCGAGCCGATGTTGCGCAGCCAGAGGTGCGCCCCCGCGGTCCGCTGGCGGATCCAGTGGAAGGCGAACACGTCCCAGTTCTGACTGACGAGGTACGCCACGAGGCTCGCGAGGACGATGTTCGTCCCCGAGCCGAGGACGGTGCGAAAGGCCCCGGGGTCGACGCTGCCGGGGCCGACGGGCGCGAGGATCGTCGACCAGACGAGCGCGAGGAGCACGAAGTTCATGCCGAAGGCGACGTTGACCATGACGGTCGTCGCCCGACGGCCGTACAGCTCCGCGTAGCAATCGCTCGCCAGGAAGGTGACGCTGTACGCCAAGGCGGCGCCCGGGAGGACGAGCTCGTCGCCGGTCACCGGCAGCGCCACGGGGATGTCGACGGCGAGCACCTTCGAGGCGGTGAGCTGGGCGGTCACCAGCGCGGTCACGAACAGGGCGACCAGCACGATCGGTCCGACCCGGGGGCCAGCGCGCGCCTCGCTCGACATGTCCGTGCCAGCGCGGTACCCCCGTCGGCGCTAAAGCGGTGTCGCTCAGCGGAGCCGCTCGATGGCCCAGATCGCCCGGTCGCAGACGTCCTCGTCGGGGTCGGACTCGATGACCCCGAGCAGCGACTCCTTCGCGCTGTCGACCTCGGCGGCGCCGAGGGCGAAGCACGCCGCCTCGCGGACGGTCGCCGCCTCGTCCTCGAGGGCGCGCATGACGGCGTCGAGGTTGGCGTGCACCAGCCCCGGCGAGACCATGCCGATGCGGCCCACGGCGGCCATCGCGTTGCTTCGGACCTTGGCATCGTCGTCGTCGAGCACGCCCACCAGCCGCCTGGCGACGGGCGAGGACGGCGCCGGCTCGAACCGGAGGAGGTCGCCGACGAGCGCCGCCGCGGGGGCCCGGACGTCCGTCTCGGGGTGGGTCACCAACCGGCCGGCCCGGCCCAACAGGCCCCGGTCCTCGAGGGGGTACAGCCGGGCGACGTGGTCGAGCGCCTCGAGCGTGACCGCGAGGGTGCGCGGATCCTGGCGGTCGAGGCACTCGCCGATGTTCGCGGCGGCCGGGCGGACCTCGAGGGGGTACGCCCACGCCACCCGCTCGAGGGCGCGAAGCGCGTGGCGCTCGCAGCGCTCGTGGCGACCGCCGAGCAGGGCGGTCAGCCGGGGGACGGCCTCGAAGGCGACGCGCGGGTGGTCCGTCGCGACCGCCGCGGTCGCCCGGGTGGCCGGTCGGAGGACGTTGGCGGGCTGGCGGTCGTCGAGGCGCTCGACGATGGGCGCCATGTTCGCGGCGACGGCGGTCGGTTGGACCGACGCCACGTCGGCCACGGCCGCGAGCAGGTCGGCCTGCGCGCTGATGGTCTGCCCGTCGAGGAACGACAGGAGGTCCGGGAGGACCTCGGCGGTCGCGACGGGATCGGCGGCGGACACCTCGCGGATCGCGACGGCCGCCGCGCGTCGGTCGGCCTCGTCGGCCGACTCCAGCACGGCCAGCGCCTCGACCGGGTCGACCTGCGTCGGGTCCGCACGGGCTCGATCCCGAAGCGCCCGGGCCTGCGCGTCGCACTGATCCTCGGAGGTGGCCATCGGGTTGGACGACCTTGTCCAGACGGAGGTAAGAAGGTATTGGGCCAAATATCACCGTGTGAGAACGACGCTCCGTCGCGGGGTTCGGCGCTCGCGACGTCCGCCCCCGTCCGGGGACGCGTCTCGAGTCGGTCAAACGGCCGTTTCACCGTCGGCCGGGCGTGGCCGGCGGCGGCCGACCGGGCGGTCGCCCTCGCACCCCGGGGACGGGGCCGAGGTTTAACCATCCATGCGCCGTAGTCTCACGCGCCATGGCACAAGAGCATGTCAGCCAGCACCTCGAGGTCGACGAGTACACCCTCGGCCTCGTGGGCCCGGAGCAGGAGTGGGCCGGGACGGTCGCCGACGGGGGCACCGTTCGAACGCACACCCCGCCGGCGTGCTGGGGGCCGATGATCACGCCGCGGTTTCGCGGCGGGCACGAGGTGACCAAGCCGATCGCGGTCGAGGGCGCGGAGGTGGGCGACGCGATCGCCATCCGGATCACCGACGTCCAGGTGACGAGCGCGGCCACGAGCACGGGCACGATGGTGACGCGCGACGGTGCGTTCGGCGACGACCCCTTCGTGGACCACGTCTGCCCCGAGTGCGGCGAGCCGTGGCCCGAGACGGTCGTCGAGGGGACCGGCGCGGACGCCGTCCGGTGCGCGAACTGTGGCGCCAACGCGTCGGCGTTCGCCTTCGAGTACGGCTTCACGGCCGTCTTCGACGAGGACTACGAGACGGGGCTGACGGTCGACGCGGACGCGGCCGCCGACCTGGCCGAGCGCGCGGAGGAGGCCATCGCGCTGCCGGAGCACTCGCGCCAGCACCCCATCTTGCTGTACCGTCCGGCCGAGATGCCCGGCACGCCCGGGCACCTTCGCCCGTTCGTCGGGAACATCGGGACGACGCCGGCGATCGAGCTGCCGGACTCGCACAACGCCGGCGACTTCGGTCAGAGCCTCGTCGGCGCCGATCACGAGTGGGGCCTCGACGACGTCGCCGACCTCGAGCACCGCACCGATGGCCACATGGACGTCAACGCGGTTCGCGAGGGGGCCATCCTCATCGCCCCGGTGAAGGTCGACGGCGGCGGCATCTACGTCGGCGATATGCACGCGAACCAGGGCGACGGCGAGCTCGCCCTGCACACGACCGACGTGAGTGGCATCACGGAGTTCGAGGTCGAGGTCATCGAGGACCTCGATATCGACGGGCCGCTCCTCCTGCCCAACGAGGAGGACCTCCCGCACATCGCGAAGCCGTTCACCGAGGCGGACCTCGAGCGCGCACGCAGCTTGGCCGACCACTACGGCGTCGACCTCGTCGAGGCGTACGGCCCCGTGCAGGTCATCGGCTCGGGGGCGACCATCAACGCCGCGACGGAGAACGCCTACGAGCGCGCGGGGGACCTGTTGGACATGAGCCAGGGCGAGGTCCGCGCGCGGTGCACCTTCACCGGCGGCGTCGAGGTCGGCCGGCTGCCCGGCGTCGTCCAGCTGACGATGCTCGCCCCGATGGACCGCCTCGAGGCGGCGGGCATCGACCACCTCGTGCGCGAGCAGTACGGCGCCTGAGTGCCTCAGGGGAACGCGATCGTTCCCGCCGACGCGTCGAGCTCCACGCGGCCACCGATGGGGATCGGCGCTCGCGGCGCGGCGTGACCGAACGCGACGCCGTAGACGCGCACCAGCTCGGGGGCGTACCACGCGAGCGCCTCGTCGATCGCCTCGCGGATCGACGCACGGTACGCGGCCCGTGCGTCTCGGTCGCGCTGCAGTCGGTGGCTCCGAGCGGTCACGGCACCGACCATGAGGCCGCGCACGGCCCCGAGGATGCCGCGCTCGCCGAGAGCCAGCACGACTCGGCGCACGGTGTCGGGCGAGGGGAGCTCCTCCGAGGTCTCGAGGGCGAGGACGAGCTCCTCGAACGTCTCGAGCGACGGCACGCACCGGTCGGCGGCCAGGAGGGTCTCGACGACCTCGAGGCAGCCGCCCCAGACGGTCCCCTCCACGCGTGTCGCCGGACCGCACCACTCGCGCCCGGGGTGGGGCTCGAAGGCGCGCTCGCGGTCCAGGTGGCCCGGGTCGGCCCAGTCCTCGGTATCGTCGCTGAACGCCGGGGCCGGCTCGAGCTCGCCGAGGTGGCGCTCGAACAGGGCCCGCCGGAGGTAGCGCTCGGTGTAGGGGTGCATCGCCGGCGCGCCGAAGTCGACCAGCACGCCACCACCGTAGTAGCTCACCACCCCGGCGTCGAAGAGGGCGGCGCAGAGCACGGTGTTGTCGCTGAAGCCGACGAACCGGGTCGGATCGGCCCCGAGGCGCTCGCGCTCGAGGTGATCGAGGATCCGGACCTGGTCGTTGCCGCCGATCACGGAGACCAGCGCGGCGACGTCGTCGTCCGCGAACGCCCGGTGGACGTCCGCGGCACGGGCCTCGGGGTGCTCGAGCAGGTGCGCCGCCGAGCGCCGCGCGGTCGGATACTCGACGACGTCGAGGCCGAAGTCCTCGCGCATGCACGCCAGGGCGTGCTCGAACTTCTCGGGGAACGCCACGTCGACCGTCGAGGCGGGGGCGGCGACGGCCACGGCGTCGTCGGGGCCGATCGGGGGCGGAACCGTCAGGGAGGGCATGGCGTTCCGGCACCACCCCGGGCGCGCACATAACCGCTGCGCACGCGCGTCACCTCGGCGGCGGTCGTCGAGCCGCGACCGGTCGGAGCCTAGGCCTCCTCGAGCTGGCGGCGGCGCTCCTCGAACTCCTCCGTCGTGAGGTCGCCCCTGGCGTAGGCCACGCGCAACTCCTCGAGGGCCGCGTCGGACTCCTCCCCCGATCCCATCGCCCGGACGAGGACGACCCCGATCACGACCAGCGCGAGGAGCAGGCCGATCCAGATGAGCACCCAGGCGCCCACGCGCCCCATGCCGTTCCACATGTGGCCGTCGACCCACACGCCCATGGCTGGCATCGCGAAGGCCATCATCAGGGCGGGGAGGACGAACACCACGACGAGGGCGATCACCGCCAGCTTCACCAGGGAGTCGCCGTCGGTCATGTCGAGCGTGGGTTCGGTCCGCCCACGCATAAACCTGACATGAGGCCATGGATCGGATCCATATCACCAAGCATTGCTACCGATTCTCGATGATGTGGCGGACGGCCCTCCGAGCGAACCACACGCGCCGGCGCACCAACCGACCGACCGCGAGGTCGAGGCGGACGAGGTGATGCTCGCCACCGCCGCGTGGGGAGCTACTGGAACATCCCCCGCACGCCCTCGCTCAGCGCCCGCTCTCGCCGCTCGCGCTCGGCCTCGTCGCCGACCAAGACGACGACCACCGTGGTCTCGGGCGGGTCGTTGATCCCCTGCACGACCCGCTCGGCGGTCCTACCGATGGCCTGGTTGCGCATGCTCTGGCCGTGCGAGCCGATGACGATGGCGTCGACGTCGTGCTGCTCGGCGTACGCCAGGATCTGGTGGGCCGGGACGCCCTGGGCGACGAAGGTCTCGACGTCGAGGTCGCGATCGGCTGCCACCCGGGAGACGCCCTCGACGGCCGACTCGCAGGTGGAGCGCCGTGACTCGGCGATCGACCGCTGCTGCGCCTCCTGCAGCGGCATCAGGGCGCGGTGGTCGACGACGTACAGCCCGTGAATCCGCGAGCGTCCAGACTCCGCGAACGAGATCGCTCGGTCGACCAGCGCCTCGGCGTCGGGGCTGCCGTCGGCTGGCACGAGCAGGTCCTCGAACAGGGGGTAGCCCTGGGGGGGCGTCGGTGATAACGGTTCAGCCGACGGTCGGCGCGCACGCCCACAGTATTCAACACCTCCCGCCCCGAGGGTACGCCCGATGCTCACCGCCCAGGGTTCGCTGCTGTCCGTCGACCTCGGGACGGGGACGGCCACGGGCGAGTCCATCGACGACGTCCTCGCTCGATTCATCGGGGGCCGCGGTGCGGCGGTCCGCCTGGCGCACGAGCGGATTCCGTTCGACGCCGACCCCCTCGGCCCCGAGAACCGGCTGTACCTCTCCACGGGACCGCTGCAGCAATCGCGAATGAGCTTCACCGGTCGGATGAACGCGACGGCCCTGTCGCCGCTGTCGGACGGGCTGGCCTCGTCGAACGCCGGGGGGTTCATGTCCCGACCGTTCGCGGCGACCGGCCACAGTGTCTTAGAGCTCGTCGGTCGGTGTGACGAGCTCAGCATCGTCCACGTGACCGACGAGGGCGTGGAGGTCGAACCCGTGCCCGAGCTCGCCGGCGCGGAGGTCTCGGCCGTCACCGACCACGTCCGCGCGTCGCGTGGCCTCGACGCCGAGCACATCGCCGCGATCGGTCCCGCCGGCGAGAACCTCGTCCGCTTCGCCTCGATCATGACGTTCGAGACCCGCGCGTTCGGCCGTGGCGGCCTCGGCGCGGTCATGGGGTCGAAGCGGGTCAAGGCGATCACGGTCGACGGCGACTCGGCGCCCGAGGTGGAGGTCCCCGAGGTCGCCGCCGAGATCACCCGCGAGGCCGCCCAGAGCGACAGCATCATGAAGCGCCAGGGGACGGTATCGGTGACCGACCTCGCCAACGAGGTCGACGGTCTCCCCACGCGGTACTGGTCGGAGCGCTCCTTCGAGGGGGTCCGCGGCATCAACGGCGACGCGGTGGAGGCCAAGAAGCACAAGCGCGGCACCTGCTCGGTCTGCGCCTTCGGGTGCAAGCTCCCGACGCGCGACGAGGCGACCGGCCTCGAGACCGAGGGCCCGGAGTTCGAGACGGTCATGGCCTTCGGCTCGAACTGCGCGGTCGACGACATCGTCGACGTGATGCACTCGAACGACCGCTGCGACGAGCTCGGGATGGACACCATCTCGTGTGGCAACACCATCGCCGCGTACCTGGCGAGCGAGGACGCCTTCGGCGACGTCGAGCGCATCCACGAGACGATCGAGTCGATCGCCCATCGCGAGGGGATCGGCGACACACTGGCGGAGGGGATCGCCCGGTGTCACGAGGCCCTCGGCGTCGAGAACTGGACCGTCAAGGGCCTCGACTTCGCCGCCCACGAGGGTCGGGCGCTGCACGGCCAGGGGCTGGCGTACGCGGTGGCCAATCGCGGGGCCGACCACATGTACTCGACCTTCTACGCCTGGGAGTACCCCCTCGTGGGCCGCGACGGGGCCTTCGAGCCCACCGGCCTCGAGGGCAAGCCCCCGGCGGTGGCCGAACAGGAGAACCTCCGCGCCCTCGAGGACTGCGGCGTCGTGTGCCGGTTCTCCCGGGGGATGATCGCCCAGCATCCCGAGCGCCTCGAGGCGCTGTTCGGCGCCGATCTGGATGCCCTGTTGGCCGTCGGATCGCGCGTCGTCGACCTCGAGCGCCACTTCAACAACCGTCGCGGCCTGGACCGGTCGGCCGACACGCTCCCGTACGAGGACCAGCTCGAGGGCTTCGACGCGGCCCTCGATGCGTACTACGACGCCCGCGGCTGGGGGACCGACGGGACCGTCCCCGACGCCCGAGTCGAGGCCGCCTACGGCGCGTGAGCGCACGGGATCGATACGTCGGTGCTACTGGACCGATCGTCCCGTTCCCACCGCATGGGATTCGGCGGCTTTGACCCCGCTCCAGGCGCTTAGCGTACCGTTGTTTCAGCGCGGAACCGTGCCGAATCGGCTCAAAGTTGGACCCGATGGGGGCGTATACCTATACGGGTGGGGACCGAACCGTCACCAAGGGAATGCAGCGCGCGGTCGACTCGGCGGGGGAGGGTGGCACCACGGCGAGTCCGATCCGGGTCCTCCTGGTGGAGGACGATCCACTCCTGTCGGAGGTATCGGCGGCCTACCTGGAACGGATCCACGACGACCTCGAGGTCGAGACGGAGACCCGGCCGTTGGACGCCCTCGAGCGCATCGAGGCGGATGCGTTCGACTGCATCGTCAGCGACTACGTCATGCCCGGGATGAACGGCCTCGAGCTGCTCGAGGCCGTCCGGGACCGCGACGAGGATGTCCCGTTCATCATGCTGACCGGGAAGGGCGACGAGCACGTCGCCAGCGAGGCCCTCGCGACCGGGGCGACCGACTACCTCCCGAAGGAGCGCAACACCGACCAGTACGAGTCGCTGGCCGAGCGCATCGCCGCGGCCGTCGCCGGTCGACGGGATCGGACCGTCGACGGGACCTACCGGGCGCTGCTCGAGGCGGCTCACGTCGAGGCGCTCGTTCTCGAGGCTGACGGGACCGTCGCGTGGACGAGCCCCGCGCTCGACGAGGCGATCGACGCCGACGTCGGGGCGCTTCGCGATGCGAGCGTCTTCACCCTCGTACACCCCGAGGACGTCGCCGCGTTCCGCGAGGCGTTCTTCGCCCTCGTCGACGGCGACGCCGGGTCGTTCAGCCTCGACGTGCGCGTCGGCGACCCGACCGAGGGATGGACCTGGATGGAGGCGAGGGGGATCGACCGGGTCGACCTCGACGGCATCGGGGGCTACGCGGTCTTCCTCCAGGACGTCTCCGACCGCAAGGCCGCCGAGCACGAACTCAAAGAGCGCGTCGACCACCTCGACGCCTTCGCGAGCCTCGTCTCGCACGACCTGCGAAACCCGCTGAGCATCGCTCGCGGCCGACTCGACCTCGCCATGGACGAGTGCGATAGCCCCCACCTGGCGGACGTGGCCACGGCGCACGATCGCATCGACGCCCTCCTCGACGACCTCCTCGAGTTCGCCCGGGTTGGCCAGGCCGCAATCGAGCCCGAGGTGGTTGAGCTGGCCCCGCTGGTCCGCGACTGCTGGGAGGACCTCCGCCCCGCGGGGGCGACCCTCCAGGTGGAGACCGATCGGACCGTGCGCGCCGACCCGGATCGCCTCCGCCAGCTGTTCGAGAACCTCCTCGACAACGCACTCGACCACGCCGGTCCGGGCGTCACGGTCACGGTGGGCGAGCTCGACGACGGCTTCTTCGTCGCGGACGACGGCCCGGGCATCCCCGAGTCCAGCCGCGATCGCGTATTCGATCCCGGCTACTCGGAGGCCACGGATGGCGTCGGGTTCGGTCTCGCCATCGTGCGCCGCCTCGCCGAGGCACACGGCTGGGACGTGGCGGTGCGCGACGCGGACCCGACCGGCGCGCGGTTCGAGATCACCGGCGTTGCGGTCGACTGAGCCGCGATGTGGACCGATGGGCGACGACGGCAGCCCATTGCCGGCTTCACCACCCCTTCGCCGGGGCTCATGACGCTCCTGCTGACCCGCGCCATCGCGAACCGGCAGACCGTCATCGCCGTTCCCCGACCCGCCCCGAGGAGGTCACGGGCCTCGAGCCGATCCTCGCGGGGGTGCTGTTCGGCCTCCGCTTCGCCATCGACGCGGTGATCAAGCCCGTCGTCGGCGTGGCGTCCGACGCGGTCGGCCGCCGGCGGCCCCTGTCCAGTCCCATCGTCGGATCGCTCGCGCTGCCGGTCGTCGAGTCGGTCCGGGCGCTCGTCTCCGTCACCGTCCTGACGAGCCCGATGCCCGTCCCCGGCGCCGTCACCCGGTCGTTCCTTCGCAGGGCCTTCTCGAGCGACCGGCGCGAGTCGAGCCTCGGCGCGGACCGGACCACCGCGGCGACGCTCGGGTCGGCCCGCCCCGTCCTGGTCGGCGTCGCGGCCGCGAGCGCTGAGGCCTCGGCGTCAGCGCTCGAGGAGGGCGTCGACGACCTGCACCAGGTAGACCACCAGCGCCATGGGGATGCCGACCACCGCGCCGAGGATCGTGATCGTGAGCACCCCCGCGATCGCCAGGAGGATCCAGATCCCAACGAACTTCGAGAACTCGCCCTTGAGGACCTGCCCGAGGCCGGGGATGATGGCGGAGGCGATCGCGGCGACGAGGTTGACCATCGTGGTCGTCCCGACGCGACGCGAGGCTATGCCTCCTTCGACCGCGAATCAGCACGCCTATCCGCCTCCGTCGGCTGGTCGCGCCCATGGTCGAGGCCACGTTGCACACGACCCACGGCGACGTCCGGATCGAGCTCTTCGACGAGCGCGCGCCCCGCACCGTCGAGAACTTCGTCGGGCTGGCGACCGGGGAGCGGACCTGGGAGCACCCCGAGACCGGCGAGACCGTCGAGGGCGACCCGCTGTACGACGACGTGCCGTTCCACCGGGTCATCGACGGCTTCATGATCCAGACCGGCGACCCGACGGGGACCGGCCGCGGCGGACCGGGGTACACGTTCGACGACGAGTTCCACCCGGAGCTTCGCCACGACGACGCGGGCGTCGTCTCGATGGCCAACCGGGGACCGGACACGAACGGCTCGCAGTTCTTCATCACGCTCGCGCCGACGCCGCACCTCGACGAGCGCCACAGCGTCTTCGGACGCGTCGTCGAGGGCATGGACGTCGTCGAGTCGATCGGCTCCGTCGAGACGGACGCCCAGGACCGACCGGTGGAGGCGGTCGTACTCGAGGCCGTCGAGATCGACGCCGCCTGAGGCGAGCGACCGAACGTAATTGGGCATCGCGGTCGAACCGTCGGCACCATGGTGACGGCCATCGACGCGACCGAGCTCGCGTGGCAGGACCGCGACAGCGGCACGACCGCCTTCCGGCGCAAGGAGCTGGCGACTGCCGCCGACGCCGACGACATCGGCTGCAGCCTCTACGAGCTGCCGCCCGGCGGGCGGTCCTGGCCCTACCACTACCACACCGCCAACGAGGAGGCCATGTACGTCCTCGACGGGGCGGGCTCGGTCGAGACGCCCGATGGGACGATCCGGGTCGCTGCCGGAACGTACGTCACCTTCCCCGCCGGCGAGGCCGGCGCCCACCGGGTCGTCAACGACGGCGACGACCCGCTCCGCTACCTGATGCTATCGACGATGCGCGAGCCGGAGGTGACGGTCTACCCCGAGTCGGGGGTGTTCGGGGTCTTCGTCGGCTCGCCACCGGGCGGTCGAGCGGAGCGCACCCTGCACGGCTATTACGACGTCGACGACACCACGGCGTATCCCGAGGGGTGATGGGCCCGCCCGGATTTGAACCAGGGACGAACCGGTTATGAGCCGGTCTCTCTAACCAGACTGAGATACGGGCCCTCGGTTCCTCTTCGATTACCCGGCCCAAATGTCTTTGCGACGGCGTCCGATTCGGCGGCCTTCGAGCCGATCTACCCCGGGTCGCCGGATCCCATGGTTCGCGAATCGACCGCGGTTTTATCCCTGTTGATTGATTGTTCAATCACATGGTCGATTGGGATCACACGTTCGACGTCGTCATCGTCGGCTCTGGCGCCGGCGGGATGGTCAGCGCGCTGTACGCGGATCACCAGGGCCTCGACGCCGTGGTGATCGAGAAGACGGACACCTACGGCGGGTCATCGGCACTTTCCGGCGGCGGCCTCTGGGTACCCCGCAACCATCTGATGGACCGCGAGGGCGTGCCCGACAGCTGGGAGAAGGCCCGAACCTACATGCAACACACCGTGGGCGATCGCGTCCCCCAGGAGCGACAGGACGCCTACCTCGAACACGCCCCGGAGATGGCCAAGTGGCTCGAGGAGCACACCGCGATGGAGTGGACCCGCATGGACGGTTACTCCGATTACTACCCCGAGCGACCGGGTGGGATGAGCCAGGGCCGCGGCATCGAGGGCAAGCCCTTCAACGGCGACAAGCTCGGGGACGAACGCGCCAACCTCAACGAGGCCGACATGGAGGCACCGGGGCCGATCGCGTTCACCTCCTCCGAGTTTCGCGACATCGGGCTGGTGATGACGACCTGGCAGGGAAAGCGCACCGCGTTCAAGGTCGGCTTGCGCGCGATCAAAAACCTCGTCCTGCGACGCGAGGGCCTCACGCTCGGCGCGTCGCTCATCGGCCGGCTCCGGTACTCGATGCTCGAGCGGGACATCCCGCTGTGGCTGAACACGCCC
The DNA here is from genome assembly GCA_046543335.1 of Halobacteriales archaeon. Taxonomy (GTDB): domain Archaea; phylum Halobacteriota; class Halobacteria; order Halobacteriales; family SKSH01; genus CAZCYF01. Next base: position 13,475 of record JBKGZP010000025.1, on the reverse strand, counting down.
TTCGAGGAGTTCGTCGTCGATGACGGCCGTGTCGTCGGCCTCGTCGCCGGCACCGAGCACGACGGGCGAGTCACCATCGGTGCCGAGGCGGGCGTCATCCTCGCCGCGGGCGGGTTCGCCCACAACGAGGCGATGCGAACGGAGTACCAGCAGGAGCCGATCACGACGGAGTGGACGGTCGCCAACGAGGGCAACACCGGCGACACGATACAGGCCGGGATGGACGAATTCAACGCCGCCGTCGACCTCATGGACGACGCCTGGTGGGGGCCGGTGAGTCTGCCGCCCGACAGCGACCCGATGTTCCACGTGGCCGAGCGAAACGAGCCCGGCGCGATAATGGTCAACGGCCAGGGTCGTCGCTACACGAACGAGGCCGCCTCCTACGTCGACGTCGGACACGACATGTACGAACACCACAGCGAGGACAACCAGCACATCCCGTCGTACTTCATCATGGACAAGCGCTTCCGCCAGAAGTACGTCTTCGGGACGCTCATGCCACGCCAGTCCTTCCCGGAGGAGTACATCGAGAGCAACTACGTGACACAAGCCGAGGCGATCCCCGAGCTCGCCAGCAAGCTCGACGTCCCGCCGGAGAACCTCAAGGAGACGGTCGAGCAGTTCAACACGTACGCCCGCCAGGGCGAGGACGAGGACTTCGGCCGCGGCGAGAGCGCCTACGACCGCTACTACGGGGATCCGTCTCACGGCCCGAATCCCTGCCTGGGGACGATCGAGGAAGCGCCCTTCTACGCGGTCGAGTTCTGGCCGGGCGATCTCGGCACCAAGGGTGGGCTGGTGACCGACGAGCGCGCTCGCGTGCTCGACGAGGACGGCGACGTGATTCCCGGCCTGTATGCCACCGGCAACAACTCGGCCTCGGTGATGGGCCATACCTATCCGGGCCCCGGCTCGACCCTCGGCCCGACCTCGACGTTCGGCTTCGTCGCCGTGAAGGATCTCGTCGGCGAACCGATCGGGCGGTAGGTGGTCCCCGCCATGTGTCGCCCGTCGTCCGATCGACCCCGGTTGGCATCGTCCGGGAAACCCCGACCAGGTCGGGGGGATGGGACCGCCCATGGGTGAGCGACGGACCGGGCGCTCCCGAGACGGTGATTCGGAGCACGCGATCCGCGAGGCGGCGTTTCGCGCCCTCGTCACCCACGGCTACGCCGAGTGCTCGATCGCGGCCATCGGCGCCGAGTTCGCAGGGAGCCCCTCGCTCATCTACCATTACTTCGACAGCAAGGACGACCTGCTCTTGTCCACGCTCGAGGTGTTCACCGAGACATTCATCGAGTCGATCATCGACCGCCCGATCGACGATCCCGACCGCGACCTCGGGGCCCTCATCGAGGGGCTGATCGAACCCCGGGTCTCGAATGAGGACCAGCTCGCGGGCTCGTTGTCGGTCGATTCGGCGACTGCCTCGGCGCGGATCTACGTCGAGCTCTGGGCGCAGGCCATCTGGCAGGACGACTACCGTGAGCGCGTGACGGCGGTCGACGAGCGGCTCGTCGGGGCGATCGCCGAGACCCTCGAGGCCGGGGTCGAGCGGGGCCAGTACCAGCCGATGGATGTCGACGTGACGGCCGAACACCTCTTTTCGCTCGTTCGAAGCCTGCAGCACGTTCGAGCGACGACCGACCGCGTCGAGGCCGTCGACCGGCTCCGGTCCGCCATCCAGCAGCTCCTCGATGACCGCCGAGCGGACGCAGCACCGGTGGGGTGACGCGACCCGCGAGGCAGAGGCACGTTCCGCCCGGTGACGAAACCGTCTTTGTGGCCCTACCCGTTCCGCCGCCTACATGGCCGATCGACCGACGGGGGTCACCCTGATCGCCCTGTTGACCGGGGGTTACGGCCTGCTTTGGTTGGTTTTCTGGGTCCTGGGTATGAGTTCGGGAAACCGGACGGTCCTCGTGGGCACCGCCCCGGTGATCGGGTTGGTGTGCATCGCCGTCGCCGCCGGTCTCTGGGAGCTCGACCCGATCGCCTACGTCCTCGCGCTCGGGTTGTACGGCCTCTCCCTCGTCTGGACGACGATCGAGCTCATGGCGGGCACCGTGGGCTGGCTCCCGTGGATCGTCGGATCGGCGGTCGTGTTGTACCTCCTGGCGCACGTGGGAACGTTTTGGCGGCCCGGTCCGGCCGAGCTACCGAGCGCCTGATCCGAGACGTCGCACCCATCGTTCGGTCGATGCCCGTACGCGCGATAGTCGGAACCGCCGACGGTCGACGCTCGTCCGGACCACCTCCGCTGTGACGCCGGCACCAGGACTCGAACCTGGGACAACCACGTTAACAGCGTGGCGCTCTACCATCTGAGCTATGCCGGCTGCGGACCGACCATACCCGAGACGCGGAAAAATGGCTTTCGTTTCCCCCAGCCACGTCGACGCGCACCGATTCGACTAACACGCCCCTCGGCGAACGGCCCCCAACCATGCCCGACGCGGTCGACGCGGTGCTCGAGGCGGTCGTCACGCGGGTCGAGCCGGACGCCGACGAGCGCGCGGCGATGGCGTCGGCCGTCGAGGCCCTCCTCGAGCGGACCCAGTCGGCCATCGAGGAGCGCGACCTCGAGGCCGACGTCCTCCACGTCGGCTCGACCGCGCGGGACACCTGGCTCAGCGACGAGCGCGACATCGACGTGTTCGTCCGGTTCCCCCCCACGGTCGACCGCGACGAGCTGACCGACCGCGGCCTCGCGGTGGGCCGCGCCGTCCTCCCCGACGGCGAGGCCGCCTACGCGGAGCACCCGTACGTCACCGGCGAGTACGAGGGGTTCGACGTGGACGTCGTCCCGTGCGTCCACGTCGAGGACGCCACCGCGGCGCAGACGGCCGTCGACCGGACACCGTTTCACAACGCCTACGTGCGCGAGCACCTCGACGACGACCTGGCCCGGGGCGTGCGCCTCGCGAAGGGCTTCCTGCGCGGCTTCGGGGCGTACGGGAGCGACCTGAAGACGCGCGGATTCGGGGGCTACCTCGTCGAACTACTCGTGCTCGAGCACGGCGGCGTCCGCGGGCTGTTCGAGGCGGCGGCAGCGTGGCGACCGCCCGTCCGGTATGACCCGGCGGACCACGGCACCCGCGCGTTCGACGATCCGCTGGTCGTCGTCGACCCGACCGACCCCGAGCGCAACGTCGCGGCGGTCGTCTCGCGAACGAACGTCTCGCGCCTGCAGCACCACGCCCGGGCGTTCCTGGCCGACCCCGCGGTCGAGGCCTTCGAGGTGCCCGTCGTCGAGCCCATCGACCCCGAGGCTTTGCGCGCCCACCTCGAGCGGCGGGACACGCGCCCCCTCGCCGTGGCGTTCGACCGCCCCGACCTGCTCGACGACCAGCTCTACCCGCAGCTGCGTCGGACCCGCGAGGGCCTCGTCGGCACCCTCGAGCGCGCCGGCTTCGACGTGCTTCGCTCGGCCGTCCTCGCCGACGACGACCGCGCGGTCGTCCTCCTCGAGGCCGAGGTGGCCGAGCGCGCCGCCGTCGAGCGCCACGCCGGCCCACCCGTGGACATCGGCGCGCACGCCGATCGCTTCCTCGAGCGCTACCGCGACGACGAGACCGTCTACGGGCCGTTCGTCGACGGCGAGCGCTACGTCGTCGAGCGCGACCGCGAGTTCACCCGCCCCGAGGCGCTCCTCGCACCGGAGACGATCGGCGAGGCCGCCCACGGCCAGCGCGTCGGCGAGGCGCTCGCGGCCGGCTTCGACCTCCTCGTCGGCGACGAGCTCGCGGCGTTGCTCCCGCGCTTCGGCGCCGACCTCGCCGCCTACTTCGACCCGCAGCCCTAGGCGTCGATGAGGGGGTGCGCCCGGGCGCGATCGACGACGTCCTCGAGCTCGGCCTCGGGCTCGTACGCGGGTCGCGCGGGCACGTCGCCGGCGACGGCGTCCGCCAGCGCCGTCGCACACGGCGCCAGCGCGTCGATGGCGTAGCCACCCTCGAGGACGAACCCCACGCCGCAGTCGAGCTCGCGCCCGAGGCGACAGACCGCGTCCGTGAGCAGCCCGTAGCCGTCGGGGGTGAGCTGCTGGCTGGCGAGGACGTCGCTGGCCACCGCGTCGAAGCCGCAGGAGACGAGGACGACGTCGGGGTCGAACCGGCGCATCGCCGCCACCGCGGTCGCCTCGAAGACGTGGAGGTAGGCGCCGTCGCCGAGGTCCGTCGGCAGCGGCACGTTCAGCGCGCGCTCGTGCGTCTCGCCGCGAAACGTCCCCGTCCCGGGGTAGAGCCCGCGCTCGTGCACGGACACGAGGGCGGTCCCCGGCGTCTCGATGACGAACTGCTCGGTCCCGTTGGCGTGGTGGACGTCCCAGTCGAGGATGCCGACGCGCTCGGCGCTCGTCTCCGCGAGCAGCGATGCCGCCCCGACGGCGACGTTGTTGACGAAGCAAAAGCCCATCGCGTCGTCGTACATGGCGTGGTGCCCGGGTGGGCGCGCCAGCGCGAACGGCGTGGCCGCGCCGGGGACGGTCTCGAGCGCGCGATGCGATGCCCAGGTGGCCAGGCCCGCCGCCCCGAGCGCGGCCTCCCACGTCGCCGCGGAGGCGACGGTGTCGGGATCCCAGGCGCCCCCGCCGCCGTCGATGAACGCCAGCAGGCGGTCGAGGTAGTCGGGGTCGTGCACGCGCTCGACCTCGGCGCGCTCGGCCGCCGCCGGCTCGACCAGCTCGACGCTCGGGTGCTCGGCGAGGGCGTCGCGCAGGATCTCGAGGCGACCCCGGCGGTCGGGGTGCGCGCGGCCGGGGTCGTGTCGGAAGCACGCCTCGTTGATCCCGACGCGCATGGTCAGCGCTCGAGCCGGACGTACGTCTCGACGTCCTCGGCCTGGACGGTCCGTCGGCCGGCGTGGCGCGCCAGCAGCGCCGCCCCCGCGGCGACGCGGTCGGCGTCCGCCTCGAGGCGGCCCGCCAGCGCCAGCCGGGCGTCCTCGCCCACCCGGAAGCGGTCGTCGATGCGGAGGCGGGCGATGCGGTCGACGGGGGCGATCGGCAGCACGAGGTCGTCGCGGTCTGGGACGGCCTCGACGTCGAAGTCGGCGGCCATGAGGGTCTTGCGGCCGTCGAGGGCGGCGCGCTCGGCCGCCTCGACGGCGAGGTCGGCGCCGCGGTCCTGGATGTGGCGTGAGAGCGCCTCCGCCGCGGTCTGGCTCACCCGGAGGTCGCCCGCGTTGCGCCGGATGAGGCCGTCGACCGGGGCGAAGGGGAGCTCGACGCGCATACCGGTGACGGAGGGGAGAACGGGCCTTTAACCCTTCTTTCGGGCGGGCTCGAGGTCGGTCGCGCGGATCCGGTCGCCGTCGCGCTCGCCCCGGACCGTCACGCGCTCGCCGAGGCCGACGTCGCCGCCGTACTCGACGTGGACCGTCTCGGCGCCGTCGTCGAGGATGATCGGGTCGCCCGGCTGGACGACCGTCCCGGTGAACTCGACGGGACCGGTGGGCGCGGGCTCGTCCGCCTCGGGCTCGCTCGCCTCGACCTCGACGGCGCGCGAAAGCACCGTCGAGCGCCAGTTCGCCGACAGCTCGACGTCGTCGCGGTAGCCATCCTGCACGGTCCCGTCGACGACGGTCACCTCGTCGCCCGGCCCGAGGTCGACGTCGGCCCGCTCGCCCCACAGCGCCACGCGGATCGAGCCCGTCGCGTCCTGGACGCGGACGTTTCGCACGCGGCCCTCGGTGCCGTCGCGGCGGTCGAACGTGTTGACGGGGTCCGTCGCGCGCACGACGCCCGAGACGGTGGCGACGTCGCCCTCGGTCAGCGCCTCGATGGGCGTCGGCTGGGGCTCGTAGCGCACGGCTTCGTCGACCGGCTCCAACCGGGCGCGCCCGCCGACGTGCACCTCGGGGCGGCCGTCGCGCTCGCGCACCTCGGCGCCGACGGCGAGCGCGGCCTCGCCGACAGTCACCGCCGCCGTCGCCGCGGTGGCGTCGTCCCACAGCGAGACGCCGACGGCACCCGTCCCGTCGCCGAGGACGACCGTCGCGACGCGGCCGGTCGAGCCGTCGTCGCGGTCGAACGTCCGCGGCGTCTCGACGCGAAGCACCTCGCCGACGACGGTCACGCCCGACTGGCCGGGCTCGAGCTCGGCGACGGGCGTCGCCTCGGGCTCGCCCACCTCGAGCTCGAGGTCCTCCTCGATGCGCACGTCGGTCACCGACAGCTCGAGGCCGGCGAAGCCGTCGCGCGGGCGGCCCTTGAGGCGCAAGACGTCGCCGGCGTCGAGCTCCTCCGTCGCGGCCGCGGCCATCTCGTCCCAGAAGGCGGCGCGGATCGTGCCCGTCCCGTCGGCCACCTCGACGTTGACGACCGCGCCCTCGACGCCGTCGTCGCGCTCGAAGGTGCGCACCTCGCCGACGTGGCGCACCACGCCGAGGACGGTCGCGACGTCCATCGCGGGGTCGATCTGCTCGACGTCGATCGGGCGGTCGCCCTCGATCTCGTGCGCGACGAGGATCGCGGCGGTCTCCTCGTCGGTCAGCCCGCCCATCTCCTCGACCTTCTCCGCGACGCGCTCGCGGAAGGCGTCGAGGCTCACCTCCGCCTCGAGGTCGGCGTGCAGGTCCTCGATCGTCCCCATTGTCTAGCCCGGAGGAGGGTCGGTCGCTGGAAAAACCTTGCCGAAGGGGGCGCGGCGAAGGTGGTCGGGCGCGGCGCGCCCCACGGGTGCCCGCGCTTTATTGCCCCCTCCCTCGAGGGTCGCCCCAGCATGACGCGCGCGACCCTCGCGGCACTCCTCGAGCGAAACGCCGCCCACGTCGCCGGGCTGGCGCCGGACCACTTCGACGCCGTCCGGGACGGGCAGGCCCCGGCGGCCGTCTCGATGTGCTGTTCGGACTCGCGGGTCCCCCAAGCGGCCATGTGGGCGGTCGACGAGACCGGGTGGCTGTTCACCCCGAGCACGATCGGCAACCAGGTCTGGGATTGCGTCGACGGGCAGCTGGTGGTCGACGGGAGCGTGCTCTATCCGCTCGTCGAGACCGGCACGCGCGTCGCCATCGTGGTCGGCCACACCGGCTGCGGGGCGGTCGCGGCGGCGCACCACCTCGTCACCGCGGGGGACGTCGCCCATCCGCCGGGCATCGCGAAGCGGGTCGAGCTGTTGCGCCCCGTGGTTGCCGAGGCGCTCGACTCGGGGGCGGTCGCCCCCGACGCAGACGTCGGCGTCGTCGACCAGCTCGTCGAGCGAAACGTCGACCGCCAGGTGGCCTTCCTGCGGGCGGCGGACGAGGTCCCCGACGGCGTCGACGTCTACGGCTTCGTGTACGACTTCCAGGGAGTCTACGGGGACGTCCCCGGGCGGGCGTACCTCGTGAACCGCGACGGCGAGACGGACGAGGCGGCCCTCGCGGCGGGCGTGGCCGAGCACCTGCGCTCGCACGTCCGGCGGCTCCGGTGAGGCGGCCACGGCGTGAGCCCGGCGCATCGTAATCCCTAAGCGCGAGAGCGGACTACCGGGACGATACAGTCCTGATAGGGTAGTGGACCATCCTACGGGCTTGCGGAGCCCGTGACCGGAGTTCAAATCTCCGTCAGGACGCTATTCCTGCCCGGACGGAGAAACGCCCCACATGCCGTCGGCATCGAGATGAGGTTGATACCATCCAGAATCGTCGTGTCGACGTCCACGTCGATTTCATCGATCGCACAGTGGTGGGTCTAGGCGGTCGAGGCGCGGCTACCTTCTCACTCGCCAGTCGAGGGCTGCTCCATGAGCACGAGCTCGTCAGCTCGATCGAGCCAGCCGACCCCCCACTTGACCGTCGGTGGCACCAGCACCGTGGTGAAGATCGCCATGAACACGAGCACCGAGAACAGCTCGACGTCGATGATGTCGGCGCCGAGGGCGATGGAGACGATGACGATCTCGACGGTACCGCGCCCGTTCATCCCGAGGCCGATCACCAACCCCTCCTTGGAGGTCAAGCCGGTCACGAGGGCGAACAGCCAGCTGCCGGCGATCTTGCCGACGAAGGCGGCGACGAGGACGATCAGCAACAGGCCGAGTCGGTCGACGAAGACCGAAAGCGTCAGCTCGAACGCGACGGTCACGAAGAAGATGGGCGCGAAAAAGCCCATCGCGAGGTCGTAGATGACGTTGTAGATGTGGTCGTAGATGTCGGGATCGAGCTGGGCCTGTCGCAAGAACAACCCCGCGACGAAGCCGCCGATGATCATGTGGAGCTCGACCAGCGCGGCGAGGAACGCGAACACCAGCGCCACGACGAGGGCGACCGTGAACGCGGAGGTCTTGTCGACGAAGTGGTGGCGATCCATCCAGTCCTCGAGGACCGTCCACACCAGGGGCAACACCCGGTCCCCGACGACGAGTGCGATCGCGAAGAACCCGATCGCCTTGGTGGCGACCCACCCGACCCCGGATACCGTCACGGTCCCGGTCTCGATGTAACTCATCACGCCGGTGAAGACGACGAGCACGCCGACGTCCGAGAGCAGGGCACCCCCGAGCAAGACGCCGGCGATACGGGTGTCGAGGATATCCAGATCGACGAGGATGCGAGACTTGGTCGCGAGCGAGGTCGCCGCCAACGCGATCCCCATGAACAAGGCGGCCTCGATCGAGAACTCGAGGAGCACCCCGATGAGGTACCCCAGGCCGAATGGTACGACGAACCCGCCGAGGGCGACCATCACGGCCTTCGGGCCGAGTTCGAAGAGGTCGTGGAGGTCGACCTCCATGCCGACGTACAGCATGAGCAGGAAGACGCCGAGCTCGGCGAGTATCTCGAGGACCTCGCTCGGGTGCAACAACCCGAGCAACGGCGGCCCGAAGATCACGCCAGCCAGCAGCTCGCCCAACAGCGCCGGGTAGCCGACCCGTTCGACGACGAGCCCGCCGATCCACGCGACTACCAGGACGAGCAGGAGGTTCAGGAGATCGATACCCGCCTCGCCGACCATGGCGGCAGGAGGTGCTCGAGCGGGAAGTGGGTTTCCGATGCGGACATCCAGGTCGGGATGTGACCGAGAGCGATCGAGGCGAAACCGATATCCACGGTCCGTCGAAGCGGATGCGCATGGCGACGTACGACATCGAGCGATACCTCAACATCCGCTCGGCGTGGGGCGCCAGCCTCGGCCCCGACGGCGAGCGCCTGGCGTTCTTACTCGACACCACGGGCGTCCCCCAGGTGTGGACGCTCGACGCCCCGCGCGCCTGGCCCGAGCAGCGCACCTTCTACGACGAACGGGTCACGTTCGTCGACTGGTCGCCCGAACGCGACGAGCTGGCGTTCGGGATGGACGCCGGCGGCAACGAGCGGGTGCAGTTCTTCCGCCTCGACCTCCGGGACGGGTCGATCCACCCGCTGACCGGTACCCCCGAGGCGAAGCACCGGTGGGGCGGCTGGTCGGGCGACGGCGAGCGCGTCGCCTTCGCCTCGAACCGCCGGGACGAGGCGGTCTTCGACGTCTACGTCCAGGAGCGCACGGCGACCGGCGACGACGCCGAACTGGTCCACGAGGGCGATGGCTGGCTCTCCGTCGCCGGGTGGTCGCCGGACGACGGGCGGCTGCTCGTCCACGAGGCGCGCGCCAGCTTCGACCACGACCTGCACGTGCTCGACCTCCAGTCGGGCGAGCTGACCCGGGTGACCGACGACGAGGGCGACGTCCGGTACGTCAGCCCCCAGTGGGGGCCCGACGGCGACGGCGTGTACTGCTGCACCGACGTGGGATCGGACACGCTGTACCTGGTCCGGATCGAACTCGCCGACGGCGCGCGCTCGGTCGTGAGCGAGGGCGGCGCGTGGAACGTCGACGGCGTCACCATCGACGCCGACACCGCCCGGTTGGTCTACTCGAGAAACGTCGACGGCCGGACCGAGTTGACCGTGGGCGAGCTGGTCGGTCCGACCGAGGTCGCGAAGATGCCGTCACCCGACCTCCCCGACGGGGTCGCCGGTGGCGTGGACTTCGGACCGGCGGGGGAGCGGTACGCGGTGACCGCCACCGGGCGGACCATGAACCCGAACGTCTACCTCGTGGCGTTCGCCTCCGGCGAGACCGAGCGCTGGACGGCTGCCCCGACCGCCGGCATCCCCCGGGAGACGTTTCGGGCCCCAGAGCTCGTTCGATACGAGAGCTTCGACGGCCTCGAGGTCCCCGCGCTGTTCACCCCGCCCGAGCGGTCCGACTCGGACGCCGTCCCGGTCGTGGTCGACGTCCACGGGGGTCCCGAGAGCCAGCGCCGGCCGTCGTTCGCGGCGGTCCAGCAATACCTCCTGCACCGCGGCTACGCGGTCTTCGAGCCGAACGTTCGGGGATCGGCCGGCTACGGCCGCGAGTACACCCACCTCGACGACGTCCGGAACCGGCTGGACGCGGTGGCGGACCTCGAGGCGGCCGTCGACTGGCTCGCCGACCACCCAGCGATCGACGCCGATCGGGTGGCCTGCATGGGCGGCTCCTACGGCGGCTACATGGTGCTCGCGGCGCTGACGGAGTACCCAGACCGGTGGGCCGCCGGTGTCGACATCGTGGGCATCGCGAACTTCGTCACCTTCCTCGAGAACACCGGCGACTGGCGCCGACACCTCCGCGAGGCCGAGTACGGATCGCTCGCGGACGACCGCGAGTTCCTCGAGGCGATCAGCCCCATCAACAACGTCGACCGTATCGAGGCGCCGCTGTTCGTCCTCCACGGCGCGAACGACCCCCGCGTCCCCGTCGACGAGGCCGAGCAGATCGTCGAGGCGGCGCGGTCGCAGGGCGTCCCCGTGAGGAAGCGCATCTTCGAGGACGAGGGCCACGGTTTCACCAAGCTCGAGAACCGCATCGAGGCGTACGCGGCCATCGCCGACTTCCTCGACGAGCACGTGTAGCGCTCGGGGGATCAACCTCTTCGGTGCCCTGTGGTACCCCCGAGAAGTCGACCGTCCGAACGTGCGATGTTTCCCACAACCCGACATACGTCGGGTGACCCACGGTAACATTTAACAGCGACCGGGGCGATGGTGGGTCCCACCAGGGGCACCGTCGAGGCGTCCGGTGTGGCCTGATGCGACCACCATCGTGGCCCTCCTCGGGCCGGAGGCCACCGGCGTTGCGCCAGCGAGTACCACCATGCGCACCTCCGCTCGATCCTCGAGACCTCGCTCAGGTCCACGGCATCGTCGGGATATCGGTCCGCTCGCCATCGCGTCGACCGCCCACCGGGAGCGTGGCTGATGTCTATGGACTGGCGCGCGATGGCCATCGTCGGGATCGTACTCGCGGTACTATTGCCCATGTGGTACGTCGCGCTGCTTGGTGCCCCACCGGGAGAGCCGGTCGAGCTGGACCACGCCGTGAGCGACATCCGACCGCTTGACGGCTTCCTGGACGTCCCGCACCAGCTCTCGCCGAGCCAGGTGGGGGTCATCGTCTGGGTGGCCCTCCTCGGCATGTTCGGCGCCCTCGCGTTCTTTCACCGCTTCATGGTCCGGGCCGCCCGTCCGGCCCAGGATCACGACGAGACCGCCACCGACGGGGGGGCGGTGCGACTACCGTGGATCGAGTCCGACCACCGGTGGGTGGTCGCGTACGAGGCCCCGAGCGATGAGCTGGCAGGGCTGGTCGCGATGGGCGGATTGACCGTCTTGACGATCGCGTTCGCCGCGTTGTTCACGGGCGAGTACCTGACGCTGGCCAGGACGCAGTACTTCGGGATATACGCCTTCGGGATGTTCATGTCGCTCACCGGGCTGACGGTGTCCTACTACGCCTGGTTCATGCCCCACGTCGAGGTCGCCGAGCGGAGGTCCCACCGATGAACGACCGGCCCCCCAGCAGAGACGGTCGAGACGCGTGCCGGTGCCGTGCCGGCGCCGATCAGACCCCCACCACCCTCCGCCGGGACAGGCGCGCCGAGCTGGCGAGGCGCGATTTCGCCAAGATCCTCGCGACCGTCGGCGGATTGACGGTCGTCGCGAGCCTGGCCGCCCCGCTGGCCGGGCTCACCCGGGTCTTCGAGCGGACCTACACGGGGCCCGTCTACTCAGACGGCGTCGCGTTGATCGACGCCGACGGCGCGCGCGTGGGTCTGGATCGCCTCGCGGTGGGCGAGTCGATGACGGTGTTCCCCGAACCCCGTCCGGGAATCAGCGACGCGCCGACGCTGCTGGTTCGGTTCGCCGAGGCGGACTACACCGAGGGGACCAACCTAGGGTTTACCGTCGACGGTTACGCGGCGTACTCGAAGGTGTGCACCCACGCCGGGTGCATGGTTTCCGAGCGGGATGGACCGATCCTGGTCTGCCCCTGCCACTCGGGTCGGTTCGACCCCCTTCGGGGAGCCCGGGTCACGGGCGGCCCGCCGCCTCGCGAGCTGCCGCAGCTTCCCATCACGCTCTCGAGCGAGGGACACCTGATCGCCACGGGCGACTTCGCGCGACCGGTCGGTCCGGGGGGTGGCTGACATGGGTCGCCTCGACCACCTATACGGCTGGTTCGACGATCGCTTCGGTCTGACCTCGGGACGGCGGTTCCTCGGCAAGGCGTTCCCGGCGGAGGACTCGTTCCTCCTGGGCGAGGTGGCACTGGTGTGCTTTCTGGTGCTCGTGCTCACGGGCATCTTCCTCGGCATGTTCTACGAGCCGAGCACGACCGACGTCGAGTACGACGGCAGCGTCGCGGAGTTCCAAGGCGAGGAGATGCCCGAAGCCTTCGTGAGCGTCCTGAACATCACCTACGAGATCCCCTTCGGGATGCTGTTGCGCCGGATGCACCACTGGGCGGCGCACCTGTTCGTCGCCTCGATCGGGCTACACATGCTCCGCGTCTTCTTCACCGGGGCGTACCGCAACCCCCGGGAGCTAAACTGGGTCATCGGCACGGGCCTGGCCGTGCTGGCGATGTTCGCCGCGTACACCGGATACGCCCTCCCGTTCGACGAGTTCGCGAGTACCGCCGTCGGCATCGGGTACAACGTGGCGATTTCGGTCCCCCTGATCGGCGAGACCCTCGGCGAGATCGTCTTCGCCGGCGAGTATCCGACGAGCGCGACCGTCCCGCGGCTGTACTTCCTGCACGTGTTTCTCCTTCCGGTGGCAATCGGTGTGCTGCTCGCGGTCCACCTGGCAATCCTCGTCCGACAGAAGCACACCGAGGCCCCCCGCGACGCCGACATCGAGGCGCGAGAGCCCATTGATCGCGATGACGATTCGGTCGTCGTTGGGCTCCCGGCCGTGCCGAACCAGCTGGCTGTCTCGGCGGTGGTCTTCTTCGTGACGCTCGCGGCCCTGTCGCTACTGGCGGGGTTGCTTCCGGTACACAACATCGCCGAGTACGGCCCGAGCGACCCCGCAGAGACGCCCGCTCTTATCATGCCCGACTGGTTCCTCATGTGGGGATACGGTTTCCTCAAGCTCGTCCCGTCGTGGATGAGCGTCGACGTGTTGGGGATCCACCTCAGCTCGGAGTTCGTCGGCGGAGTCGTCCTCCCCGGACTGGTCTTCGG
>JBKGZP010000024.1:0-25622 GCA_046543335.1 Halobacteriales archaeon | reverse complement strand
CCTGGTGGCCCCGGTCGGGGATCACCTGCGACGGGGTCACCACGATGGACTCCCCGGTGTGGATGCCCATCGGGTCGAGATTCTCCATGTTGCAGACGATGATGCACGAGTCGTCGGCGTCGCGCACCACCTCGTACTCGAGCTCGATCCAGCCCGCGATCGACTCGGTGATCAGGACCTCGTCGTTGCGCGACAGGCGGAGGCCCCGACGCACGCGCTCGCGCAGCGCGTCCATCTCGTCGATGACGCCGCTACCGCTACCGCCGAGGGTGTAGGTGGTCCGCATGATGACCGGGAGACCGCCGACGGCCTCGACGGCCGCCGCGAGCTCGTCGAGGTCGGTGATCGAGACCGACCGGGGGACGGGCTGGTCGATCGAGCGCATCCGATCGCGAAACTGCTTGCGGTCCTCGGTGGCGTAGATCGTCTCGAGCGGCGTCCCGAGGACGTCGACGTCGTACGCCTCGAGGACGCCCCGCTCGGCGAGCTCCGCGGTGACGTTGAGGCCGGTCTGCCCGCCAAGGCCGGCGATGATGCCGTCTGGGCGCTCGCGTTCGACGATCACCTCGATGACGTCCGGATCGATGGGCTCGAGGTACACGGCGTCGGCCATCTCTGGGTCGGTCATGATGGTCGCCGGATTGGAGTTCACCAGCACGACGCGGACGCCCTCCTCCTGCAGGGCTCGACAGGCCTGGGCGCCGGAGTAGTCGAACTCCGCCGCCTGGCCGATCTGGATCGGGCCCGACCCGATGAGCAACACGGACTCCCCCGACCAACGGTCGCGAGACGGTTCGGTCCCTCCCATGCGTGGTCGAGGGCACTACAGCGCTGTTCGTAATAAACGGCTCGAAATATTACGACAATCGAATAGAATTTCGAAAATCGTATCCCCGTCGACGGATCACGCCGGCCAGTCCAGGTCGCGTTGCGACCGATAGCGCTCGACGAACGTCGCCACGTCGAAGCTGGCGAGACGGTCGGCGAAGGCCGATCTCGCGTCGTCGTCCTCGGTGTGCGTCATGGCGTGCTCCATCACCTCGAGGACCAGCTCCACCAGGATCTCGTGCAGCCGTCGGCTGTCGAACGTCCACACCCAGAGGTACTGACAGCCGAGCTGGCCGTCCTGGCTCACGTCGGTGCCCACGACGGCCTCCGGGAACTCCTCGAGGGCCATGCCCATGAGGTGTCGGGTCCCGAACTCGCCACCCTCGGCCGGCTCGATCGTCTGGCGGAGGACGTCGACCACGTCGGGCGGGAAGAATCGGGAGGGCGGGTGGACGTCCATCACCACCGCGTGGCGCGCACCGCAGGTGCACGCGAGGTCGCGCATCCCGAGGTCGAACCGGCCCGGGTCGGTGGACTCGCCGCAGGGGAGCTCCACGACGTCGGGATCCGTGCCCGGGACTCTCGGGGCGGCCATGTCCGTCGGGAGGCCGCGGCGGGGGAAAAACCACTCGCCGTGGCACTCACCACTGCACGTTCCGATCGGCGGGGATGAACTCGTCGAAGGCATCACCATCGTCGCCTTGGGCCGACGGTCGAGGGACGAGCTCCTGGAAGCTACGCGCCACGACCGCCGCGAACAGGACGTGGAGAAAGCCGTTGGCGACCTGGGTGACGAGTTCGGCGGCGATGGGATGGAGGAGGATGGCGAACGAGCCAACCACGAGGGCAACGAGGGTGACGAGGATGGAGAACACGAAGTAGGCGAGGAAGAGGACGAACACGGCGAGCCGGTTCCCGCGGGTGATCCGCCAGGAGCGGGCCATGGCGTCGACGAACGACCGACCCTCGATCGCCACCGCCGGCACGAAGTAGATCAGCAACACGAACGCCACCACGCCGGGGACGACGAACAGCGACAGGCCCACGATCCAGAGGATGGCGAAGATGATGGTCCCGACGAGGAGGTTCACCCCCATCCAGACGAGGTCGTCGACGACGAGATCGCGAGGGACAACGTCCGTCCGATCGGAGGCGAAGACCCGGACGGCCACACCGACGGCCAGTACGGTGGCCACGAGGCCGATGGCGAAGATGAACAGGGCAAGGGGCCGGGGCATCTCGACGGCCAGCGGCAGCGCGTCATCCGGCGTCTCCGTCCCCTCGAACACCTCGGGGTAGGTCTGGAGGATGTCGTCCCAGACGTCGGTGACGGCCTCGAGCAAGAGGGAAGACAGACCGACTTGCATGACGACGCCGGCGACGACGAGGGCCGCCACGAGGACCAACCCGTTCGGGCGGAACGTCCGGTACAGGCCCTCTCCGAGAATCGCTCGGGTCCGAATCCCCATGTCGGCCACGCGGCCCCGAGGGGCCTAATAGCCTGCGAAGCTCGACGACGGTGGCTCAGGCGAGGTCCCACTCCGCGGCCGCTGCCGCGTCCTCGACGCTGAGGTACTCCCAGCCGACCGCCTCCGCGAGGGTGGCATCCTCGTCGCCGACGCCGACGAAGACGTGGCGGTCGGTCCGGAACTGCTCGCGGATCTGCTCCAGGCTCTCCTCTCGTCCCCGTGGCCCGGAGAAGAAGTCCTGGCGGATCCGGTGCTCGCGGGCGAACTTCGTCACCACGTACGTCGGCTGCTCGGAGACGATCCCGATGTACTCGCTCCAGGTCCGGGCGTCCTGGACGACGGCCTCGGGGTCGACCAACCGTTCGAGTGCGGCCAGGTCGAACGCCAGCGTCATCGATCCCTCCGAGCTCATGGTCGACCCTGCCCGCGTCAGGCGCAAAATCGTGTCGGTTCGGGGGGGATCAGTCGGTGGCGACGACCTCGAGCGCCTCGGGGTCGAAGTCTCGCGTCAGGAGCACCTCGGGTTCGTGGGAGACGACGCGGCGCTCGCGGATGAGCTGCTTGTACGCGCGTTGGGGGGCGAGATCGCCGAGGAGAACGCCCCCGATCAGGCGACCGTCCTTGAACGTCAGCCGCCGCCACTCGCGGTCGTCGTATCGACGCTCGATTGCCTCGTCGCCACCGGTGGGGTGGCCGAAGCTGAGAAACGGCAGATCGAAGTGGGTGATCGAGTAGGAGGGGACCCACTCGAAGTGCTCCAGACCGTCCGCCGGCGAGCCGCGGGGACCGAGGTCATCCTCCAGACTTGCGAACATGTTCGTGCCGGCCACCCGACCTTGCTCCTTGGCCGACCCCCACGAGCCGTTCTGGATCCGCTCCTCGAGGTAGAAGTCGTGAAACCGGGTGATGTCGCCGGCGGCGTAGACGTGCGGGTCGTTCGTCCGCATGTACTCGTCGACGACGACGCCCCACTCGAGGTCGACGTCCGTCCCCTGGAGGAACTCGGTGTTGAAGTTGAGACCGATCGCCACGCCGACCCAGTCGGCCGGGTGTCGGTCGCCCGCGTCGTCGAGCGCGGCGACGACGTGGCCGTCGTCGTCGAGCGCGAACCGATCGACGCTGGTGTCGAAGACGGGCTCGACGCCGATGCCGCGGAGCTCGTCGTGGACGATCTCGGCCCCGTCGTGACTGAGGGCATCTCGCCACCACCGGCTGCCACGCATCAGGTACCGCCCCTCGAGGCCCTGGGCGCCGCAGATGGCCGCGAAGTCGATGCCGAGCAGACCCGCGCCGATGACGACGCCGTTGTCCGCGGCCTCGACGTGCTCGCGGATCGCCCTTGCGTCCTGGAAGGTCCAGAAGTGGTGGATGCCGTCGGCGTCGCTGTTCCCGGCGGGTAGCTGCGCGGGGGTGCCCCCGGTCGCCACGAGGAGTCGGTCGTACCCGAAGGTCCGTCCGTCGGCGGCGTGGACGGTTCGATTTCCGGTGTCGACCCGGGTCACGTGGGTGTTCAGCGCCAGGTCGATGGACCGGTCCTCGTACCACTGCTCTTCGTGGATGGCGATGGGAGCCTCGGGCAGCTTGCCCTTCGCGAACTCCTTGATCAGAATGCGGTTGTAGAGCGGTTCGCCCTCGTCGGTGATGACCGTGATGTCGGCGTCCGGGTCGCGTTCTCGCAGCGTCTCCGCGGCGGTGCTCCCGGCGATGCCGTCGCCGAGAATCACGAACGACCCGGTCATACGCCGGCGATTGTGTTGGGTCCGTAAAGTCGGTTGCTATCCCGAGGCCCACGTCGGCCGTTGGGGGTCACTCGAGGACATCGACGGCCTCGGGCTGGCCGAGACGATGCGCCGCCGCGGCCTCGCCCGCCCGGAGGGCCCCGTCGAGGCTGCGCTCGGGGTACTGCGCGCGGGTGGCCATGCCGGCATAGTACAGTCCGGCAGCCACCTCCGCCCCGAGGTCGTAGGGGACGACACGATCGAGGTAGCCGCGGTCGTAGATCGGGGCCGTCCGAGCCGCCCGGGAGGTTTCGATCCACCGCACGGCATCCCGGTCGAACCCGGGGAACATCGACTCGACCCCGTCGAGCCAGCGGGCCTCGATGGCCTCGGTCGGCGTCCGCCAGAACGATCCATCGAGGTCCTGGACGTACCGGACGGCGTACAGGAGGTGCTCGCCGCCGTACCGTTCCGGCGGGATGAAGTTCGTGTGCTCGATGAGGGCCCCGAATGGGGCCTCGTCGGCGATGTTCAGCCAGTAGGTGTCCGTGAGGGGCTCGTCCATCGCGATGACGGAGCAGACGGTCCCCTGGAACTCGATCGCGCAGCGAAACCCCACCAGCTCCTCGAGCACGTGCGGCATCGTGGCGACCACGACGGCGTCGACCGGAACCTCCCGCGTTCCATGCGGACCCCCGACGGCGATGGCGTCGACGCGAGGATCGTCCCCCCCGGTCACCTCGATGGCCTCGACCGGGGCGGCCGTCTCGATGTTCTCGCGCCCGACCGCCTCGACGAGTGCCTCCGTGAGGCGCTGGAACCCGCCGTCGAGATAACCGAGGATCTCCCCTCGGAGGGGGTCGCGCTCCGAACGGAACTTGATCCGCCCGAGCAGCCAGGCCGTGGACACCTCGTCCATCCGGTCGCCGAACTTCGCGCGAAGCAACGGCTCGAAGAAGGACTCGTAGACGCGCTCGGAGGTGTGCTCGAGGATGAACGGCTCGACCGGGTCGTCATCGTACGCCGCGAGGTCGTTGAACGCCCCGGGGCGAGGCAAGCCGCCGCTGGCGTCGATCCCGAGGGTCAACAGGCCGAGGCGGAACTTGTCGTACAGGCTGAGGTGGGGGTAGGCCGCGATCTGCCAGATCGTGTCGAGTGGATGGACGACCCCGTCGACGTAGTAGGCGTTTTGGCCGACGCGCCACTCGAGCTCGTCGCCGAGACCGAGGTGCTCGGCGTACCCGACGATGGTCTGCTCGGACCGGGAGAGGTGGTGGTAGAAGCGCTCGATGGGATCACCCCGCGTCTCAACCGTCGACGCGAGCCCCCCGAGGCGGTCGGCGGCCTCGTACAGGGTGACCTCGTGGCCGGCGCGCTTGAGCCGGTAGGCAGCGGCGAGACCGGCAAGGCCGCCGCCCACGACCGCGTCCATGGGGGACCCGTTCAGACGCCCCGGTGTTGGAGCTGTTGGTCCGCGGGGAGGTCGACGTTGGCCTCGCCGCGCATCCCACCGCCGATGCCGGTTGCGATATCGGCGAGGCGTTCGGGATCGTCGAAGTTCGTCGTGGCGGCGACGATGGCCTCGCCCATGACCGCCGGCCGCTCGGCCCCGAAGATACCGCTGCCCACGAAGATACCGTCGCAGCCGAGTTGCATCATCAACGCGGCGTCGGCGGGCGTCGCGATGCCGCCGGCAGCGAAGTTTACCACCGGAAGACGCCCACGCGCGGCCGTCTCGTGGACCAAGTCGGCCGGGGCCTCGTTCTCACGGGCCCACGCCTCCCGTTCCTCGTGGGTCATTCCTTCGAGCTGACGGATCGCGCCACGGATGTTGCGCTGGTGATGAACGGCCTGGTTGACGTCACCCGTCCCGGCCTCGCCCTTGGTCCGAATCATCGCCGCTCCTTCGCGGATGCGTCGCAGGGCCTCGGGGAGGCTCCGTGCACCGCAGACGAACGGCGCGGTGAACTCGCGCTTGTCGATGTGGTATCGATCGTCCGCCGGGGTGAGGACCTCCGACTCGTCGATCATGTCGACGCCAATGGCCTCGAGAATCTGCGCCTCGGCGGCGTGACCGATACGAGCCTTCCCCATGACCGGGATGGAGACCGCCTCGATGATCTCCGCAACTTCAGCAGGATCGGCCATCCTGGCCACGCCCCCCCGCTTTCGGATATCGGCCGGGACCGCCTCGAGTGCCATCACGGCCACGGCGCCGGCCTCCTCCGCGATGCGGGCCTGCTCGGCGTCCACGACGTCCATGATGACACCACCTTTTTGCATCCGAGCGAATCCCCGCTTGATCAAGTCGGTCCCTCGGTGCAGTTCTTCGAGGTCGAGATCGGATCCCATTACGGCAGTCGTTCGCCCCACGTCGTTTAATGCGTGCCGGTCCCCCGCGAGGACCGCCTCGCCGATGGGAGGCCCTCCCGGTGGCCGTTTCCGCGGTGCCTGAAGAGGTGAAATCGTTATTCAACAAAGCAAAAGATATTTTTGACCTTGTGGTTTTAGGTGAAATCGACATGGGGAAACTGTTTCCGTTCCGCTCCGAAGTCGACGTCGATCGACGATCATCCCGCGTGTTGAGCCTCGCGGAATCGGAAACCCACGACATCTTCGACGCGCTGGCATCCGAGACCTCGCGGAACATCTACCGACAGCTCTACGAAGAACCGACGACGGCGAGCAATCTCGCGAAGCAAGTCGATACCTCCGTCCAGAACGTCCGTTACCACCTCGACAAGCTCACGGACGCCGGGCTGATTCAGCAGGTCGACACCTGGTACTCCTCGAGGGGCAACGAGATGGCCGTCTACTCGGCGGCTGACGAGGCGCTCATCGTCGCGGGTGACGAACAACAAACGTCGGAGCTTCGAACGGCCCTCGAGGGGACCATCGGAGCCGTGTTGCTCCTCGCGGCCGCCAGCCTCCTGATCGACTGGGTCGTCTTCGAGTTCTTCGCGGAGTCGGTCAGTACTACCGAGAACGTCCTCTACGCCACCGGGTTCGACGCCGACCCCGGCCTGGTCTCCCAAAGTACCGATTCGTCTGGCTCGGTGATACCTGAGTCGATCCGCACGCTCCGACCCGGCGTGGTCGCGTTCGTCGGCGGCCTCGCCGCGATCGGTGCGGTGTTAGTGGTGAACTACGCCCTCGAGACGGTCCGCCGGTAGTCAAGACGGGCCGTCACAGACCCAGAAGCGGCACTGAGGCGGCGATGATCGCCCCCGAAAGCGTCGCCATGGCGTTCACGGAGTGGTTTCCGACCACGCGACCCTCGAACAGTGCACCGAGGATGCTGTCGACGAACATCCCGACGGTCCCCGCCACCAGGACGACCAGCCCGCCAGCGGGCCCGATGCCGTCCGCCAGTGCGAGCAACATGAGCGCGATGATCCCGGCTCCCACCGCCCCCGCAACGGTCCCCTGGAACGTGATCGCACCGTCGGTCCCTGGCGTGACCCGGTCGAACGAGGTGATCATCCAGGGGTCATCGTAAAGCCCACCGATCTCGCTCGAGAGCGTGTCGCTCAACGCGGTGGCCATCGACCCGGCGAAGGCGAACAGCAAGGCGCGTTCGAGCGACGCGCCCGGATCGATGCTCGCGACGGCGATGACCGCGACGAGACCGACCGCCGTGTTGCCCAGCACGTTGCCCGTCCCACGCGCCCCCCGGTTGGGCTCCGCGACGCCCCGACGTCGCTTCTCCTCGTACCGGTACTTCGTCGTGAGGCCACCGATGCCGAAGAAGGCGACGAGGAGGCTCACCCAGACGATGCCCCCGAGGACGATGGTCAGGAAGACCGCGAGGACGCCGGTGACCACCCCCGGTACCGACGCGGCTCCGATGAGCAACGCGAGGTACGCGAGGACGATCGAGATACCGATCGCGAAGGCGACCGTCTCGGGCGACGGTGCCGGTGTCGTCGCGAGGACGCTCGCGAGGCCGACGACCAGCAGCATGATGAGCCCGTCGTGGCGGGCCCACGTCGCCGCCCGGATCAACGCAGCAGCGAGCGCCCCCGCCATCGCGAGGAACCCGACGAGCGGCGCCGCCGAAGCGGGGTCCGACACGCTCGCGAGTGAGCCACCGGCGAACCCGACGAACCCACCGGTGATGAACCCGACCGTCTCGGTCAGGCGGTCCGGTCGGGCGGTTTTGGCCATCTCGGCGAGAAGGTACCCGAAGCCCACCAGCAACACGGCCCCGACGTACAACTCGACGGATACGACCCCGAGGACGGTCGCCGCGGCGATCACTGCCGCCACCGCCGCGAACTCCGTCAGTCCGACCAACCGACCCGTGCGACGCTCCGCGGGGTCCGCGAACAGCTCGAAGATCTGCCCCCGGTCGAGCACCGACGAGACGATGGCCACTAGCGCGAAGCCGGCGAGCGCGAACCCGTCGAAGACCGTCGCTGCGAGCGCGAGCAGGCTGATCCCCGCGTAGGCGCCGGCCCGGGTCACGCTAGCTCTCACGACATCGACGGATTCCCCGCGGTCATCATTTAACCTTCCCGAAGCGGACGCGAGCGCGAGGCTCAAGGTCCGTCGGACCGGGCCCTCGACCGATGGGTCTCTACGACCGCTACCTCGCGCTCCGCATTCGCCGGGCAGCGGCCTCGACACCGGACACGGTGGCGGTCGTGCTGACCGAGCGCGACCTGCTCGAGCAAGGCGCCTACGACCGCCTCGAGCGGTTCCTCGGCTGGCCATTCGAGTACGGTGCGTCGCGCGTGTTGATCTACGTGAGCGTCCTCGACGACCGCGTTATCCCGACGCTCGAGCGCGAACTCGAGACGCTCGACGCCCCGGCGCCCGTCGCCCTGCGCAGCCCGGCCGACGCCACGCAGGCCGACGCCCGCATCCAGGCCAGCATCGGTCTCGGCGGGAAGCACGAGTTCGCCCAGGCGGTCCGGGCACTCGCCGAGCGGACCGCGACGGGCGACCTCGATCCGACACGAATCGACGCCGAGACCCTCGAGGACGAGCTGGTCTTCCCGGCCGAACCCGACCTCGTCATCAAGACCGGAGCCGAACGACTGTCCGACTTCCTCATCTGGCAGTCCGTGTACTCGGAGCTGTACTTCACGGACGTCAACTGGCGCGACTTCCGCAAGCGAGACTACCTCCGAGCGGTCCTCGACTACCAGGATCGCCAGCGGCGGTTCGGTCGGTGACCGGGGCGGGTCGATCCGCTACAGTCGGTTCGCCAGGAGTCGGCGCACCCTGGCCAGACCGCTGCGGGGCTTGACGGGGCGCTCCTCACCGCGTAGCGCCCTGACCAGGGCCATCACACGCTGCGCGTTCGAGTGCTCCCAGGTTCGCTGGCGGTGCTCGTAGGTGCGAAGACCCCGCAGGAAGTCCGCCTTCGAGAACTCCGGCCAGTAGGGGGTGCAGAAGTAGACGGCCGCCTCGTTGCCGTTGGCGTGCCACGGCAGGAAGTTGCTCGTGCGCTCGTCACCGCCGGTTCGCACGATGAGATCGACGGCCCGTTCGGGCGCCTCCGAGAGTCGTGACTCGAGGGCCTCGACGGTGACGTCCTCTGGCCGACAGCGCCCGCCCTCGACGTCGCGACAGACCGCCTTCGCCACCTGCAACAGCTCCCAGCGTCCCCCGTACGCCAGGGCCACGTTCAGGCGGAACCGGTCGTAGCCGACCGTGGCCTCCGTTGCCTCCTCGACCGCCGACTGGACGTGCGGTGGCAGCCGCTCGACGTCGCCGATGATGGAGATGCGGACCCCGTTTTCGTGGACCTCGTCGGCCCGGGCGAAGTCCCGGAGCTTCTCGGCGATCAGGTCGAACAGCGCCTCTCGCTCGGCGGGGGGTCGATCGAAGTTCTCCGTCGAGAAGGCGTAGAGGGTCAGCTCATCGATCCCGAGGTCCCGACACCACCGTAAGAGCGCCTCCGTGGTGTGCGCGCCGGCATGGTGGCCCGCGGTCGGGCGATCGCCCGTCGCCCGGGCGTACCGCCGGTTGCCGTCTTGGATGACGGCGACGTGCGACGGCGTCTCGCCGATCTCCGCCTGGAGCAGTCGCTCGTACCCACGTTCGACGACGGCCTGGAGGGCGCCCGCGAGCATTTCCCGGTGGATACTCCGGTCGACCCCCTAATGGTCTTTTTGCGTCCGGGACGCGAACCGGCACACGGATAGGTCGACCTCGCCGAGATCGGTCATGGTCGACCGGCACGCCGACATCGTCGAGCAGACTCGCCAGCTCCTCGAGCCAGGCGACATCGAGCTCGTCGGCCTCGTCGTCCACACCGGCTTCACCCCGGACGAGGAGCCCGAGCTGCTCGACGAGACCGTCGAGATCGGCGAGCGCATCGCCTCGCACCTCGTCGACGAGCCGACCTATGTCTACTCCGGCAACGACGACCCGCGGTTCGCCATCAACCAGCACCAGGGGCTGACCGCTGCCGACGACGCGTTCGTCTGGGAGTGCCAGCACGTCCTGCGTGACGGCACCTTCGACGTCGTCTTCTACTACGAATCGGCCCCCGAACACCGGGCGGTCGTCGAGGAGCTTCGCGACCGCGGGTACGCGTTCACGGTCGTCGAGCCGTGACAATCGAGTGGACAGCTTTACCACAGCCCACGTCCAACCCGGCGTCAACGACCACCATGCATCGCCGTTCGATGCGGGGAGGTGTCCCGCCATGGTGACCGCACCCGGCGTCGTCAGTGCCACCGCGATCACCCACCGCCAGGCCGACGTGGAGACGCTCGCCGCCGCGGCACCGGACGACCCCGGGGTCGCGCTCGACGACCTCCTCGCGATGGCAGACGTCCAGGAGGCGTTCGTCCTCTCGACGTGCAACCGGGTCGAGTTCTACGTGGTGACGGACACCGCCAGCATCGGTCGGGGTCGCCTCGACCGCCACCTAAACCAGGTACCTGCGGGTGCTCGGCGGGCGCTTCGCCACGACGAGGCGATCGAGCACCTCTGCCGCGTCGCCTCCGGTCTCGAGTCGCAGGTCCTCGGGGAGGACGAGGTGCTTGGCCAGGTCCGAGACGCCTTTCACCTGGCCAACGACCGCGGTGCGCTGGGACCGGTGCTCGAGCCGGCCCTCCTGAAGGCGTTGCACGTTGGCGAGCGAGCCAGGACCGAGACCGCGATCAACGAGGGGGTCGTCTCGCTGGCGAGCGCGGCCGTGCGTCTGGCCGACGGGCGCCTCCACTTGCCCAGGGCCACCGCGGTCGTCGTCGGGGCAGGCGACGCCGGTAGACGGACGGCCAGGGCCCTCGCCGCCGCCGGCGTCGACCACCTCGTCCTCGCCAACCGGAGCCAGGATGCCGCCGAGGCGGTCGGTCGGACGATCGGCGTCGACGCGACGGTCGACCTCGATGACCTCGGCGACGCCATCGCCGAGGCCGACCTCCTCGTCACGGCCACCGCCAGCTCCAGCCCGGTGATCGGGCCCGAGCACGTGCCCCGGGACCACCCGCTCCTGGTCGTGGACCTGGGCCAACCCCAAGACGTCAGTCCGAGCGTTCGGAACCGGGCAAACGTCGCCTACTACGACCTCGACCGCCTCCGGATCATCACCGACCGGACCCACGAGCAACGCACCGACGCCGCCGCGGCGGTCGAGCGACTCATCGAACGGGAGGTCGACGAGTTGCACCGGCAGTTCAAGCGCGACCGGGCGGAGGAGGTCATCGCGGCCATGCGCGCCGGCGCCGACGGTATCAAGCGCCACGAGCTCGAACGCGCCGTCCACCGACTCGAACACGGGGACGCGCCCACGGCGGAGATCGTCGAGGACCTGGCCGATGCCCTCGTCAACGCCATCATGGCCGCACCGACGGAGGCGCTTCGCGACGCCGCGGAGGAGGACGACTGGGCGACCATCAACGCCGCGATTTACATCTTCGATCCCTCGCTCGACGCCGTCGACCTGCCGGCCGATCTCGTCGAGCGCCAAGGCGTGCCGGACGACTGATGGCGGTCGACGACCGGCGCGCGACGGACCGATCCCGGTACGACTTCTGGCTGTTCGACCTCGACGGCACGCTGGTGACGATCGAGGACGCGTACGTCCAGCGGACCATGGCCAAGGTTGGCGACCGCCTCGGCACGAGCTTCGACCCGGAGACGGCCCGGCGAATCTGGTACGGCCGGACGGGGTTGCGCGACGCGGAGCTTCGAACCGCGGGTGTCGATCCAGAGCGCTTCTGGTCGACCTTTCACCGGGTCGAGTCGCCAGCCGACCGGGCCGCGGCGACCTCGCTCCACCCCGACGCCCACGTCGTCAACCACCTCACCGGCCCCCGCGGGCTGGTGACGCACTGTCAGCCGTACCTGACGGAGCCCATCCTCGACCGCCTCGGCCTCGGGGCGTGCTTCGACGCCGTGGTCTGCTGCTCGGACGAGCTCGGGTGGAAGCCGGACCCCGCCCCCGTTCGCCTCGCGATGGACGCCCTCGGCGTCGACGGCGGCCGCGGCGTCCTCGTCGGCGATAGCCGTGCCGACGTCGAGGCCGCTGCCAACGCGGGACTGGACGGGATCCTCGTCGCCCGCGACGGACGGGTGCCGCCGTCGACCGCCGCTCGGGTCGTCCCCTCGCTCGACGCGCTACGGTAGGCCGCCATCGGGGGCTTTTTCGCTCGCGACGGGCAACTACGGCCACGTGCGGCCCGACCGACCTCGAATCGCACCGTTACGAACGCCGGGCGACGCCGACCGGTGGGTCCGGTCACCGGTGCCGCTCGTGCCGCCACGGGCGGGTCGATGAGGGGACGGACCTCGGCCAGGGCCAGCTGGCGCTCCCTCAAGGTGTTCTGGATCTTCCTCCCGTTCACCGTCGCGTACCTGCGAGACCGTCGGCGATACGTTCTCTTCGGGTCCGGTCGACGCGTCAGTGCCGAGCGCCAGCGGCGTCGCGCGACGCGCCTGCTCGAGACGCTCATCGACCTCGGTCCGACGTTCATCAAGCTCGGCCAGCTCCTGTCGACCCGCCCGGACGTCCTCCCACCGGTGTACCTCGAGGTGATGGGCACCCTGCAGGACGACGTGCCGCCAGCGCCCTGGTCCGAGGCCGAGGCCGTCATCGAGGACGAGCTGGGGCCCGTCGACGAGCACTTCGAGGCGTTCGACACCGACCCGATATCCGGCGCCAGCCTCGGTCAGGTCTACCGCGCCACCGTCGAGGACGAGCCGGTGGCCGTCAAGGTGCGCCGTCCCGGTGTCGAGTCCCTGGTCGAGGCCGACCTCGTCGTCATCCGGTGGATCCTCCGGATCGCGCTGCCGTTCGTCGACGACGCCCGGGCCTTCTCGATCCGGAACCTCGCCGACGAGTTCGGTCGCACGATCCGCGAGGAGATGGACTACCACCACGAGCGGGCCATGCTGGAGGAGATCCGGGGCAACTTCGTCGATCGGCCGTCGGTCCGGATGCCACGGGTCGTCGACACCCACTCCGGCGAGCGGGTGCTGACGATGGAGTACGTCGAGGGGACGAAGGTGACGGACGTCGAGGGCCTTCGGGCGCGGGCCATCGACCGGACGGCCGTGGCCGAGCGCCTCGAGCTCGCGTACTTCCGGATGATCGTCGAGGACGGGGTCTTCCACGCCGACCCGCACCCGGGCAACATCGCGGTGCAAGACGACGGTACCATCGTCTTCTACGACTTCGGCATCACGGGGCGCGTCCCGCCGTTCGTCCAGGGCAAGATCGTCGACTTCTACGTCGGCATCGTCAACGACGACATCGACGCGATCCTCGACACGCTCGTCGAGGTGGGCACCCTCAGCCCCGACGCCGACCGTCGGGTGATGGGCGAGATCCTCGAGATCGCGATCGAGGACGCCCGCGGGCGGACGGTCGAGCAGTACCGCATCCAACAGATCGTCCGCCAGATCGAGGAGTCGATCTACGAGTTCCCCCTCCGTCTGCCCGCGAACCTCGCGTTGATCCTGCGGGTCGCGACCGTCGTCGAGGGGGTCTGCGTCACGCTCAACCCCGAGTACGACTTCATCGCCGTCGCTTCCAACTACCTGCGCGAGCAGGGGTACATCGAGGAGAGCGTGCGACAGTTCCTCGGGGACGCCCGAGGCGACCTCACCCAGGCCGCCCGGTCCTCGGTCGCGATACCGCCCAAGCTCGAGGACGCGCTCGACCGCGTCGAACACGGGGACTTCCGCGTCGAGGCCAACCTCGTCGACGAGAACCGCCTCCTGGACCGCCTCGCCCGGCGGGTCGTCCTGGGGCTGCTCGCCTCGGCCGCGGTCGTCTCCGGGGCGATCTTGCTCGCCGCGGACGAGGCCGTCGCCAGCGCCATCGCCATCGCCGGCGCCCTTGGCATCGTCCTCGTGCTCTGGCACTCGCTGCGGCGTCGGCGGCGGGGGATCCGCGCCCGGCCGCAGTTCACCCGCCAGGAGATGCGACGCCGTCGCGGCGAAGAGTAGCCCGCTCGCCAGCATTCAATCCACTTATACCGGTCCCTGCGGATATCCGCCCACATGGCGAAGGAACAGACCGAGGTCCGCGAACTCCAGGAAGGGGGGTACGTGATGATCGACGACGAGCCGTGTCGGATCACCTCCTACAGCACCGCCTCGCCGGGCAAGCACGGCTCCGCGAAGGCCAGTGTCGAGGCGGTGGGCGTGTTCGACGGGCGAAAGCGCACGCTCAGCCAGCCCGTCGACCAGAAGATCTGGGTGCCGATCATCGAGCGCAAGCAGGGGCAGGTCATCAACGTCGACGCCGACGATGGCGTCGCCCAGGTCATGGACCTGGACAACTACTCCACCTTCACCATCGCCATCCCCGAGGGCGAGAGCCTCGAACCCGACGAGGAGATCGAGTTCCTCGAGATGGACGACCGCCGGAAGATCGTTTAGGTCGATGTTTCCGGGGGCCGCGGCCGACCCAGACGGAAGCCGGTACGTCATCCTCGGTGCGCCGCTGGACGCGACCACCTCGCACCGACCCGGGGCTCGCTTCGGTCCCGACCTGATCCGTCGCGCCGCCCACGCCCAGGAGGACTACGACCGCCGTCGTGACACCCGCTTCTCCGAGCGGCGGGTCCACGACGCGGGGGACGTCCTCGGCGACGACGCCCCGGAACGCTACCTCCCCTTCCTCGAGACCACGCTGCGGGGTCACGTCCTCGAGGGACGCGTCCCGGTGGTCCTGGGTGGGGAGCACACCGTCAGCCTCGCCGGCGTCCGGGCGACGGAGCCCGCGACCTACGTGGCGCTCGATGCGCACCTCGACCTGCGGGACCGGTACCGCGGGCGCGAGCGCTCGCACGCGACCGTCTGTCGCCGTGCGCTGGAGGTGGTCGACCGGGCGATCGTGGTGGGCGCTCGCAGCGGGAGTGAGGCGGAGTGGGACCGCGCGTCGGCCGCCGACGTCGAGGTGGTCGAGCCCGAGGCGGTCGCCGCGTGGACGCCCACGCCTGCGGCGCCGATCTACCTCAGCGTCGACGTGGACGTGTTGGATCCGGCGTTCGCGCCGGGGACGGGGACCCTCTCGCCGTTCGGCCTCACCCCGGCGACGGTGCGCGACCTCGTGACCCACCTCGCGCCGCACGCGTCGGGGTTCGACGTCGTCGAGGTCAACGACCGCGACGAGGGACAGGCCCCCGCGGTGGCCGCGGCGCTCGTGCGCCGCTTCGTCCACGACCACGCCGAGGGGTGAGGGGGGAAACGCCCTTGCACTCGGGCGGCGAGGGGCGCGACATGGACCTCGGGACGCTGGCCGACCGCCTCGACGACCGCCTCGACGTCGAGGCGTACGCGGGGGTCGACGCGAGTGCGAACGGACTGCAGGTGGGTCGTCGGGACCGACCGGTCGAGCGCGTGGCCGTCGCGGTCGACGCCGCCGTCGAGCCGATCGAGCGGGCCGCGGATGCCGACGCGCTCGTCGTCCACCACGGCATCGTCTGGGGCGATGGTCTGCCCGACCTCACCGCCCACCGCCTCGCGCGCGTCCGCGGACTGCTCGACCACGACCTCGGGCTGTACTGCGCCCACCTCCCATTGGACGGTCACCCCGACCTCGGCAACGCCGCACGCCTCGGCGCGGCGGTCGGGCTGACCGACACCGAGGCCTTCGGCCACCTGGGCGGCGTCCCCACGGGCGTCGTCGGTCGACTGCCCGATGCACCCGCTGTCGACGCCCTCGTCGATCGCGTCGCCGCGGCCGTCGACCGCGAGTCGGACGCCGTCGGTCGCCTCGGACCGACCCCCGCCTCGGTCGATCGGCTGGCGATCGTCACCGGCTCGGGGACCGACCTCATCGAGGAGGCCGCGGCGGTGGGGGCCGACGCCCTCCTCACGGGTGAGCCGAAGCACTCGGCCTACCACCGGGCGGTGGACCTCGGCGTGTGCACCCTGACCGCCGGCCACTACGCCACAGAGACCTTCGGCGTTCGCGCCGTGGCAGAGTTGGTCGCCGAGTGGGGCCTCGAGACGCGATTCGTCGACGTGCCGACCGGTCTCTGAGCGAACCCGGGGCGTTAAACCGGCACCGCGCGGACCGCCGGTCATGCGCGATCACCCCCCGGACGACCCCATCGGCGGCATTCGCCCGCGCGCCGGCATGTCCGTCGAGTCGCTCGTGGACGCGTTCGGCGAGTGCGGCTTCTCGGCGGCGACGCTCGCCGAGGCGGCCGACATCACGGCTCGGATGTTCGCCGACGACGGCTGTACGGTCGTCCTCAGCCTCGCGGGCGCGCTCGTCCCGGCCGGGTTGCGCCCCGCGGTCGCCGACGTCATCCGCCACGGCCACGTCGACGCGCTGGTGACGACCGGGGCGTCGTTGACGCACGACACCATCGAGGCCGTCGGCGGGCGCCACCACCACGGTGAGGCCCACCCGACGGACGGCAGTCAGCGCGAGCACGACGAAGCGCTTCGCGACGCCGGCGTCGACCGCATCTACAACGTCTACCTTCCCCAGGAGCACTTCGCCACGCTGGAGTCGCACTGCTGGGAGCGGGTCTTCCCCGACCTCGAGGGCGAGCCGGTCTCGATCGCCGAGGTTACCCGCCGACTCGGCGAGGCCAACCGGGAGGCCCACGAGGGCGACGAGCCCGGCATCGCCGCGGCCGCCGCCGCGGCGGCCGTGCCGGTCTTCTGCCCGGCGATCCAGGACTCGATCCTCGGGCTGCAGGCGTGGCTCTACTCGCGCACCCACGACTTCGCAATCGACGCCCTTCGCGACATGACCGACTTGACCGACGTCGGCACCGCCGGGGACCGCGCCGGCGCGCTCCTCGTCGGTGGCGGCGTGCCGAAGAACTTCACCCTGCAGTCCCAGCTCGTGACCCCCGGTGCGTACGACTACGCCGTGCAGATCACGATGGATCCCGAGGTGACCGGCGGGCTGTCGGGCGCGTCGCTCGACGAGGCCCGCTCGTGGGGCAAGCTCGAGCCCGACGCCGAGAACGTGACCGTCCACGGCGACGCGATGGTCGCCCTGCCCCTCGTGCTCGCCGCCGTCTACGACCGCCTCGCGGCGTGAGTCACCACCCACCGGATCACCCCACCAACTCTTGGTGGACGGCCCCCTCACCCGACACGAGCGAGCATAGCCGGCATGACCGAGACCGTCCGCACCCGGGTGCGAGCCTCTGGACTCACGGTCTTCGGCGCCGTCGTCGCCCTCGTCGTGTTCCTGTTCGCGGTCCAGCTCCTCGGAGCGGCGACGGCCGCCGCGGCAGACCCCCTCGAGCGGCTCTTTCGGCGACACGTGGCGGGGGGCGCCCCCGCGCTGGGTGCGAGCTGGCTCGCCACGTACGCGCTCATGAACGGGTCCGTGGTCGCCGCGCTGTCGGTCTCGCTGTTCGACTCCGCCATCCTCAGCTCCGAGCAGCTGTTCCTGATGCTGGCCGGGTCTCGACTGGGTGGCGCCGCCATCGTCCTGCTGATCGGGGCGATCGACTGGGCCCAGAAGGCGGAGTACGACTTCGCCGAGGCGACGAGCCTCGGCACGCTCACGTTCTTGCTGTCGCACTCCATCTACCTCCCCGCGACGGGGGTGGGACTCCTCCTGTTGCCACACCTGGAGGGCACCCTCGGCGAGGCTGTCGGTGGCGTCCACCTGCCGGTCGGGGGGCTCTCGGTCCTGGACCCCGTCACCGACGCCGTCGTCGGGGCGGTCGGGGCCGTCCCGGCGTTCGTGCTCGCCGTCACCCTCCTCTTCGTCGGACTCAGCGCCTTCGATCGGGTGCTCAAGCGCGTCGATACCGCCTGGTTGCGGCGCAATCTCTTCCAGCGATTCCGCCAGACCTGGACGTCCTTCGCGCTGGGGCTCATCATCACCGCCGTCACCACGAGCGTGGCGTTCTCGCTGGGCGTGATCGTGCCGCTGTACAACCGGCGGTACGTCACCCGCGACGAGATCGTCCCCTACGTGCTCGGGGCGAACATCGGGACGTTCGGCGACACGCTGCTCATCGCCATCCTGCTCGGTTCGGCCCGAGGGACCGCCGTCGTCTCGCTGATGGTCGCCCTGGGCACGCTCGTGACGGTCGCCGCCTTGGTGCGATTCCCGTCGTACTACCGCGAGATCGACGCGATCCAGTCGCGCATCGTCGCCGACCGGCGGGTGCTGTTCGCCTTCCTCAGCTCCCTCGTGATCGGCCCGCTCGTCCTCCTCGTGGTGCCGATGTGAGCCCCCGCCGGCTATGGGCCCCCCGTGCGTGGGACCACGCATGACGGCCATCGACCGCGTGCTCGTGGCCTTCGACGGCACGCCCCTCTCGGAGGAGGCCCTCGAACACGCCCTCGAGGTCTACCCGGACGCCGAGGTCATCGTGCTGCACGTCATCGACTACGTTGAGGAGAGCTACACCGCGCGGGCGCCGGTCGGCGACGAGACGGTGCGCGAGCGCGCGAGGCGACGCTCCGAGGGGCTCCTCGACGATGCGGAGGCGATCGCCGCCGAGCACAACCGCAGCGTGACCACGACGAGCCGCGTGGGCAAGGCGACCGACGAGATCCTCGCACAGGCCGAGGCCGACGACGCCGACATCATCGTCATCGGCAGCCACGGCCGACGGCGGCTGTCGGAGATCCTGCTCGGGTCGGTCGCCGAGACGGTCCAGCGCCGGGCGTCGGTGCCCGTGACGGTCGTCCGCTGAGATCGCGAGCCAACACGCCTAACCCCTCCGCCGCGCGACCGTCGCCCATGCCCGATCTCGTGGGGCGCACCGGCGACCGCCTCGGCCGCCGACGTCGGCTCCCCTCGCAAGACGACCAAGCGACCGACGCCCGCCCGGATCGCGATGCGTGACCGCGTCGCGGCGGTCCGTCGCGACCCTCGATCGCGCGCCAGGCTCGTCCTCGCCATCGGCGCCCTCAGCGGGATCCAGTACACCATCAGCCAGGCGCTGTACAGCCCCGAGCAGTTCGGCCTCGCCTCGAGCGTCTACGTGACCGCGGCCGAGGCCTGGCTGTCCGGGGGCGACCCCTACGCCGTCACGCCCCCGGAGCTGCCCGGGTACCACTACATCTACCCACCGGTGATGCTGCTCGTGTTCGCCCCGTACGCCGTCCTCGGGGGCGAGACGCTCGCGTACGCCGGGCAGATCGTCGCGAACCTCGTCGTCGGTGCCGCCATCTCGTGGGTGCTCGTCCGGGCACTCGAGCGCCGGGGCGTCGAAGTCGATCGCCTCGACTGGCTCGTCATCGGCGGGTTCGTGCTCGCCTCGCCCCTGGGGATCGCCCAGGTGATCCAGGGCCAGACGACGCTCTGGCTCGCGCTGGCGCTGGCGGCGGGCTTCGAGCTCATCGAGCGCGACCGCGACCTCCTCGGCGGTGCCGTCATCGCCCTGCCCGCCGTCGTCAAGGTGTTCCCGGCGGTCGTCGGCCTCTGGCTAATTCGTCGACGGGCCTACCGGGGCGTCGTCGTCGCCGTGGTCGTCGGGCTGGGCGCCCTCGTGCTCGGCGCGGTCGTCCTCGGTGTCGACCTCACCGAGCAGTTCGTCGGGGAGGTCCTCCTCGGCCGTTTGGAGGACCAGTCCGGTCGGCGCCAGACCGACCCCACCACGAGCGTCGGCGGCATCGGCCGCCAGCTGCACGGCCTGTTCGGCCTGTCCGGGGCGTGGCTGACCTTGGTGGCCCTCGCCGTGGCAACGCCACTGCTCGCGGCGAGCTATCGCCACATCGACACCGACGTCCGCCGCCTGGGTGCGATGCTGGCGACCGTGCTGCTCGGACTGATGGTCCTGCCGATGCAGCCGCTTTACTTCCCGCTGATCTACTACCCGATGGTGCTGCTCCTGTACCGACTGCGGCGAGGATGGGCCGCCACCTTCCTGACCGTCGGAGCGCTGCTGACGCTGGTGAAGGTCACGCTCGAGCCCGTGGTGGCTGCCGTCGGACACGCCCCCGAGCCGCTGGCCAACATCGGCATCGGCCTCACCGAGGCGGTTTTCGCCGTCGCGCTGCCGACCGACGTGGCCATGTGGTGCCTCCTCGCCTGCTGCGTCCTCGTGCAACGCGGTCGATCCGGCGCGAGCGGGTGATGGTGACCACCGATCCGGCGCTCGGCTTGCAGCGGGATGCCTCGAGGAGCCCGGTGAGGTGCGACATCGACGCGGGGGACCTCGGTTGTCGACGTACAGCCGACCGCCGTCGTGCCCGAGGTGCTGGTCCGGCATCCCCGCCAGACCCCACGGGGAGACGCATCGGGTGTGGTCTCGTCCCGCGTCGGGGGATGACAGCCGACCTCGTCGTAGTGTGCCGGCCGTCGGTGCGCGTCGGTGTCCTCGTTCAACACGGCCGAACGCTCTCGGGAAGGCGGTGGGTCGACACCGAGACGGGGACGGTGGACCGCAGGATGATCAGCCGCTGCAGCCCCGGGACCTCAGGTCGGACGTCGCCTGCATGGGCCAGCTCCCACGTCCGATTTCGACCCCGGGCGATGGTCGCCACGAGGCCGTCCTCGCGGTCGAGGTGAGCATCTCGTCGGGGTCGTCAGAAGCCCGTTGCCTGCCGGGACGATCACGCAGACCTTCGGTCGTCCGCGTCCGCGCTTCCCGGTCACCGCCCCCCATCGATTCGGTTCCGGTTCCAGGAAAATACCCGGCGAGGCAAAACACGCTTGGCCCGGGCGCCCCTGCCATCGTCCGGCCGATGACGAGCCCACCGGGCCGAGCCCACCTCGGGCGATGACGAGCCCTATGAGTACCGAGGCCGATTCCCTACCGGGAGCATTTAAGAGGGAACGTGGACGAGTTTCGTGGTCACTCATCGAAGCACGGTGGATTCGAGGCGAGTGGGTACGACGGATGGTCCTCGGCGAGGAGTCTGCCGCGGAGAAAGACCCCGAAGTCGTTCGTGACCGAGGGCTACGCTTTTTCGCCCATTCCGTCACCGGGGTGAATGACACGCCGGGTCTCTCGTCCCAGTTGAGGGCCGGGATCTCGTTGCACCGCCCGGGCTCGCATCCCGCGACCGCCGATCCGCGGGGGTGGAACCCCCGATTTGCGAGTGCCAACGACGCGGGAGGCGCACATCGGTACCGGCGGTATGCGGTGCGGGCCGATGGGAGCCTATTCCTGTCCGGGCAATCGTGGGGCCAACACCGATACGAAGGAGGCCATGTCCCGGGTCTGGTACCACGCGGTTCCTGGCCCGGTGAACTCGAACACGAGCCCTTCACCGCTCAACAGCGTTGACTTCAGGTCACCGACTCGACGGACGGAGTAGTCGATCTCGTCATCCCAGGCGATGAGGTGCTCGTTGTCGAGGATGTACGATTCCCCGGCGTCTAGCTCCAGTTTCTCGAGGCCGCCGTAGGCATCGATGAAGGCGGTCCCACTCCCCTTCAGCGCCAGCGGCATCAGGCTGGCCTCCCCGAGCATCGATTTGAGTCCACCGAGTTCGGAGTCGATGTCGACGTTCTCGGTCGCCGCGAGGAAGGCGCCATCGGTGGCATATAGCGTCTCGTCGTCGAGTTCGTGCGGCATCACGTCACCCGGCGTCGGGGGTGCAAGCGTCACGGTTCCCGGACCACCCTCGGCGACGAACTCGTTGGCGAGCAGAGATTCCCCGCCGAGTAGGGACTTGGCGGAACTGAGCAACCCATCGCGGCTCGTGCCGGTTTCCATCGTGACCGTTGCAGAGTGGCCGACCATCGCCCCCGGTTCGGCGATGATCGTCTCTCCGGCGTCGAGTGAGATGATCAGATGTGTATACGACGGGCGGTGTGTCAGCTCGTATTCCATGGTGGGCAACGCTGGCAGTTCAACGGGCCCCTATTAGAGCGCACCGAAGGGCGTATCGGCGGGTGACCGAGCCCCGGGTGGCCAGCGTCGCCGCCAGGCCAGAATCCGTCGGTGATATTTCGGCGAGACGAACGATTCACCGAACGAGTGCAGACATCACCCAACGGATGTCGCTCGTCGGTGGGATCCTCGCGGCGGGGCTAGTCCTGGTGGTGCTCGGCGTGCCGGGGGCGATTCTCGGGCGTCGGGGATTGCTTCACCGCGACAGGTACCGTCGATTCGCCACCACCCCCATCGAAACTCGAGGGACGATCCTCGCCCGGCTGCTCGCCTGGCTTTGGACGCCGATGTGGACTCGACGAACGCCGTGAAATCACCGTCGAGCCCGGGCAGCGATCTGCCGTCTGGGACACGCCACGACCGTCGGCGGGGCCTGAGGCACCACTGCGACTCAGCCAGCCCGAGGAGGGTCCCGTCCTCATCACCACCTGTGAGCCGGCGTCGTTGGTCGATCGCTATCGACGTCCGTATCGACGGTTGGTCTACGGACCCCCGTTGCTCATGGTCGTGGTCGGGTTCGTGACAGGGGACGGCGTCGCCTCGTGAGCGGATTCCACCGGAGTCGAGCTCGGCGGGGGGAATCCGACTCGATTCGAAGAGGACGTCTGTGTGGGCGACCGGCGGAGGCGTCGGTCGGACCGTTGCCCGTGGCACCGTGGGCCCGGGCCGTCACGTGAAGACGTAGGCGAGGACGCCGACGATGTCGATCACGATATGGCCGACCATCACGGGAAACAGCGATCGGAGTCGGATGTATGCGGCCGTGAACACCAATGCCACGAGTGCGAGCTGGACCACGTTGCCGAGAGGATAGGTCGGTGCGTGCGCGAGCGTGAACAGCGCCCAGGTCGCGGCGCCGGCGGCCAGGGGAGGGAAGCCTCCGTCGATGATTCGTTCGATGGGGTAGCCGCGGAAGAGCACCTCCTCGGTGATGCCGGCCGTCACGGCACCGATGAGCCCGACGAGAAGCGTCGACGGTTCGATGCCCTCCTGGGTCGGCAGCCCAAGTGCCGAGATCACGGGAGTGGTCGCAACGAAGATTCAGACGCCCAGGACCGCGATCGCAACCGCCCACCCGAGATCGACCACCCGGGGACCGTCGGCGCCGATGGAGGAGAGCGATCGGCCCTCCCCCCGGATCACGGTGCCGAGCACTGCGCCGAGGATGAGCCACTTGATCGCGTCGCCGACGAGCCCATCGAACGAGAGTGGCAAGGCGGCGAGTGCCGGGAGCGCGAATAACGGCAGCACCAGCCCCGCGGCCGTCGGCGGTGATCTGAGATCATGCGACGGCTCGTGGACCATGTCGAATCGGTCCACGGACCCGGACCTGTGACTTTCGTTATCAAAGCGCGGGGTCCACGCGACGTCATTGGAGGTGACCGATCGAACCCGTCCCACGGTCGAGGTCCCGATCCCGACGTACCCCGAGGCCGACCGGTTCGCCGTCGGTTTCGGCGATCGCGTGATGCCCGACCCTGAAGCCTTATGCCTCCGGCTCGCGCGCGTCCCGGCAGGATGAACCTCCCGAAGGGCGTCCTCCTCTGGCTCGTCGGCGTCCTGATCGCCCTGTCGGCCCTCATGCTCCTGCCGTTCATCCAGTACATCATCGCGGCGTTCCTCGTCGCGTTCACGCTGTTCCCCCTGCAGCGTCGCCTGGAGGCCCACCTGCCAGCCAGCGCGAGCGCGTTCGCACTTGTCTGCCTGGCAATCGCGGTGGTCGTCGTGCCGCTGGTCGTGCTCCTCCGATCGGTCGCCAACAGCGCCCAGCGACTCCTCGAGGCCATCGAAGAGGATGGGCTCGGGCTGGACGAGGTCGAACGGGAACTCGAGGAGCTCACCGGCTACGAGGTCGACATCACCGACGAGGTGACGAGATCGGCCCGCGACATCGCCTCGACCGCGCTCGACCTCTCGACCGACGCCATCGGGACGTTCACCTACCACCTCCTTGGCGTCGCACTGGCGCTGTTCCTGCTCTACTACCTCCTCAAAGACGGCGACGACCTCCTCGCGTGGCTGTACGAGACGGTCCCGCTTCCCGGGGAGCTCCAACGCGAGATCACGGCCGAGGTGAAGGCCGTGACGTGGGGTGTGCTCTTCGGGCACGTCTTCGTCGGGGTCATCCAGGGCGTCGTCGCCGGTATCGGGTTCGCCGTCGTCGGCGTCCCGAACACGCTGTTCTGGACCGCGGTGATGGTCGTGCTGGCGATGATCCCGCTCATCGGAACGATACCCATCTGGGGTGGTGCCGTCGTCTACCTGGCGCTGATGGGCGAGCCAGAACTCGCGGTCGGATTGTTCGTCTACTCCGTCGTCGTCGTCGGCGTGACCGACGACTACCTCCGCCCGTTCGCGGTCGATCGTTACGCCGAACTCAACCCAGCCGCAATCCTCGTCGGGATCCTCGGGGGTGCGTACGCCTTCGGCGTGATGGGGCTGTTCATCGGACCGATCCTCATCGGGGCGCTTCGTGCGTCGGTGGAGGTGGGGCGCGAGCACTGGGACGACCTGGAGGAGTTCGAGGTGGCCTGATCGTGGGGTTCGTACCCCGGCGACGGCTCGGCGACGGGGACGTCACACGCTACTCGACGCGGTCGTTCACCACCGCATCGGTATCCGAGGGAGTCGTGGGCGGGGCGAGTCGCCGACGAGACCCGGTGCAACCGCCCGTCGGGGTATCGTCGAATACCGGGCGTCACCGCCTCACGTTCCGAAGCGGTCACTCGTCCGAACCGAAGCTCTCGCACTCCATGTCGGGGGGCTCGATGGGCTCGACCGACCCCCACGAGTGGAGGTCGACCGTCCCGGTCTCGGTCTCGACCCGTCGGAGATAGCCCGAGTCCTGGCTGACGTAGTAGGTCGCGCTCTCGAAATCGTCGGTCTCCGTCGCCGTCACCTCGTAGACGTACATCGCCTCGCCGTCGATGGTATCGTCCCCCGCGGGTTCAAGGTCCGGATAGCTGCTTGCCTCCTCCTCGTACGTATCGGGGTCGCTACCGTAGTCGAACTCCTCTGATGGCTCGTTCCCGCCGGACGTCAGGAGGCACTCCCCGTCGGAGACGATGTACGTGTCGCCCTCGATGGCGTACATCTCCGAGACGCCCTCTTCTTCGGTCTCGACCCGCCAGTGCGACGAGTCGCCGTCGATCCGCATGATCATCGTGCCCGAGTCGCCAGTCTCCGGGTCATCGAACGCCATCTCCATGACGTATGACTCCGACCACGTCATCCACTCGCCGAGGAAGTGCTGCTCGTCCGGGTCGTCTCCGGGGGGTTCGTCCGCCGTCGGCGTCGGGTCCTCGGGTTGGTCCGTCGGCGTCGGATCGTCGGCGTCCGTCGGGGTGGGACCGTCGTCG
>JBKGZP010000023.1:0-26227 GCA_046543335.1 Halobacteriales archaeon | reverse complement strand
GGACCGGGTCGTGGTGCTTCGGTGCCACCCCGCGACCATCGAGGCGCGCCTCCGCGAGCGGGGCGTCTCGGAGCGCAGCATCCGCGAGAACGCCGAGAGCGAGGCGCTGGACGTCGTGCTGGCGGAGGCCGTCGGCCGCCACGGCCCCGGAACTGTGTACGAGATAGACACGACGGAGCTGGCCGTCGACGCCGTCGTCTCCGCGGTGACCGCCTCGATTCGAGGCGATCGCGCGCCCGCCGTCGGGACCGTCGACTTCACCGACTACCTATGACGCTCGAACGCCTGCGCCCGCTGAGCGACGCGGTGGTCGACCCCGTCGTGCGTGCGTGCCTCCGGTTGGGCGTCGGTCCGAACGGCGTGAGCGTGTTCAGCTTCGCGATCGCCGCTGTCGCGGCCGTTGCCTTCGCCCGCAACGACCCCCTGGCGTACCTCGTCGGTGCCGCCCTCGTCGCGGCCAGCGGCCTCTTGGACCTGGTCGACGGCTCCCTCGCGCGCGAGCTCGAGGTGGCGAGCCCCACGGGCGACGTGCTCGACCACACGCTCGACCGGTACGCCGACATCGCCCTCGTCGGGGGGCTCGCCCTCGGCGTCGACCGCGCGCTCATCGGCTTCCTGGCCGTCACCGGCGTCCTGATGACCTCCTACCTCGGCACGCAGGCTCAGGCGGTCGAAGCGGGGCGGTTGTACGCGGGCGTCGTCGGCCGGGCCGACCGCATCGCGCTCATCGTCCTCGGCGCGGTGGTCATGGCCGTCGCGCCGGCGGCCGTCGGCGGCTTGTCGCCCGTCGGCTGGCTCTTGGTGCTGCTCGCGGTCGTCGGCCACCTGACGGCCGTGCAGCGATTCGTCGCGCTGTGGCGCTCCCTCGAGTGAGCCCTGCACATCATTTATGCGCCCGTGGCGTCAACGTCTCCCGCATGGTCCAGTGCGAGTTGTGCGGGGCTGAGACGGGCAGTCCGACGTCGATCAAGATCGAAGGCGCCGAGCTGGACGTCTGCGACAGCTGCGCCAGCCTCGGAAGCGAAGTCCGCCAGGGCCGCGATGAGCCGACGACCACGAAGTACTCGACCGACAGCTCGTCGACCCCGTCGTCGCCGGGCGGGACCACCCGATCGCGCCAGCGCGGTGGTCGGTCTCGACGCGACGACGACGTGTTCGACTCCCTCGGCGACCTCGCCCAGGACTACGACGAGCGCATCCGACTCGCCCGGGAGGAGCGAAACCTGAGCCAGGCGGAGCTCGCCGACGAGCTCAACGAGAAGGCGAGCGTCATCCGCCGGCTCGAGCGAGGCGAGACCCTCCCGAACGACGAGATCCAGGCCAAGCTCGAGCGCTACCTCGACATCGACCTCTCCGGGGGGAGCGTCGACACGGCCGAGTGGTCGAGCGAGGAGGCCGGTCAGTCGTTCACGCTGGGAGAGATCGCCGAGCGCAAGGACTGAGGCCGACGTGTCGCAACGGTTTTGAGCGAACCGCCGGAGATTCCGGCACATGTTCGTGCTCGTCAACCTCAAGGCGTACCGCTGCGAGCCCGCGGCGGTCGCCGAGGCGGCGGCCGCGATCGACGCCGACGTCGGCCTCTCAGTCGCCGTCGCCGCGCAGCCGAGCGACCTCCCCACGGTCGCCGAGGCGGGGGCGCGTCCGTGGGCACAGCACGTGAGCCCCCACGGAGCGGGGTCGCACACCGGGTCGGTCGCCGCCCACCGGGTCGCGGCGGCCGGGGCGACGGGCACGCTGCTCAACCACTCAGAGCGCCGCCTGTCGGTGGCCGCGATCGACGAGGCGATCGCCGTCGCCGACGAGGCGGGGCTGGCGACGTGCGTGTGTGCCAACACCCCCGCGCAAGTGGCGGCGGTGACGGCGCTCGCCCCCGACGCCGTGGCGATCGAGCCGCCGGCGCTGATCGGGACCGGCACGCCGGTGAGCCAGGCGGACCCCGACGTCGTCCTCGACGCCGT
The DNA here is from genome assembly GCA_046543335.1 of Halobacteriales archaeon. Lineage (GTDB taxonomy): Archaea > Halobacteriota > Halobacteria > Halobacteriales > SKSH01 > CAZCYF01. Next base: position 24,269 of record JBKGZP010000023.1, on the reverse strand, counting down.
CGACGCCGCCCGGACGGTCGATCCGGCCGTCGAGGTGTACTGCGGGGCCGGCATCTCGACCGCCGATGACATCGCCGCCGCCGCGGACCTCGGCGCCGACGGCGTGCTGCTGGCCAGCGCCGTCGCCACCGCCGGCGACCCGGCGCGGGCCCTGGGCGACCTAGTCGCGCCGCTCGTGACCGAGTGACTCGAACTCGAGGTCGAGCGCGGCGGCGACGCAGCCGATGAGCACGATGGCCGCCCCGACGAGCGCGACGCTCGCGGTGCTCATCAGCTGGCGGGCAACCGCGTCGACGGAGGCGACCGTCGTCGGGGAGGCGCCGGCAGCCGACAGGGCCGTCGACAGTTGCTCCGGCTGGACGGGTAGCAGCAGGACGACCAGCCCGCCGAGGAGGATGGCCCGCTGTCGCGGATGATCGAGGGCGTAGATCAGGACGACGAGCGGGAAGTAGAGGTACAGGAGGTGGTTCAGGTTGGTCGCGGGCGACGCGATCAGCACGGCCGTCATCGTGGCGAGGTACGCCACGTGTCGGTCGAGCCGGGTCTCGACGCGATCGTAGACGACGTACACGGCCGGGGCGACGAGGGCCACAGCGACCACCAGATAGGCGATCGGGTAGACGTCGGGGAGCAACGCCGCCAGCGGCCTGGCGAGGGTGACGTCGAAGAAGTTCGGGTCCATCCCCTCGGCGAAAGCCGACAGGCGGCTTCGCTTCTCGGTGATCAGCGTGATGTAGTCGCGGTGGACCGACGCGCCGAAGACGAGCACACTCGTGCCAGTGATCGCCGTCCCAACGACGAGGGCCGCGAGCGCAGCCCGCCAGCGACGGAGGCGAAGCAGGATGATCGCGAATGCGGCGGGGAAGAGCTTGATGACGGCGGCCAGGGCGAGGCCGCTACCGGCACGCCAGGCCTGGCGCCGCTCGAGGGCCAGGAATGACCCCGCCAGGAGGACCGCCACGAGCGGGTCGACCTGCCCGAGCCCGAGCGCCACCATCGGGTAGAGGCTGAGGGTGGTGAACGCGACGATGAGGGCCTTGTCGACCTCGGCGATCTCGACGCCGAGGTGGTCGAGCTCGCGCACGCAGAGCACGCCGAGGCTGCCCAGGAGGATGACGCTGAGCAGCGCGTGCAGCAGGTACGCCGCGGTCCAATCCCCGAGCAGGACCAGGGGGAGAAAGCCGAGCACCACGACGGGGGGGTAGACGTAGGTTCCCTCCCCGAACGGCGGGACGAGTCCGACGAAGGACTCCCCCTGAAACACCGCCTCTCCGGCAGCGTAGTACGCGATGAAGTCCCACGCCAGGGGGGTCTCGTGCGCGAGGCCGAGGAAGTACAGGGGCACCGCGAGCCCGCTGAGTATACCGAGGAGCAACACGGCCCGGGCGGGCTGGGGGCCGTGCAGGATTCCGCCCGCGGCGCTCGTCGACATCGCTAGTCGGTGAGGGGTCGGCGAACTTCTAAACCTCTTTCGATGACCTGATACCTCTGTGACGGCGTCGCACGCGGAGGATGGCGGCGGCGACGAGGCTCGCGAGCGCGGCGATGGCGGCGAGGAGACCGAACAGCGCCTCGGGGTCGGCGTGCGTGAGCGCGAACCCCGCGACGGCGCTCCCGCCGGCGCCGATGCCGAACACCCCGAGGTAGGTGTAGCCGTAGGACAGCCCCCGGGCGGCCCGTGGCGTGTGGTCGGCCACGGCGGCCTGGTACAGCGGCTGGGGCATGAACAGGAAGACGCCGAGGAGCCCGCCCAGCGCGACGAAGCCGAGGATCGAGGCGCTGCCGATGGGGATGAACGCGATCGCGATGACGGCGAGCGCGGCGAACACCCACATGATGCCCCGCTCGGGGACGACCACATCGCTGAGGCGACCCCCGACGTACTGGCCGAGGACGCCGACGAGGAGGACGGCCACGAACAGGTACCGCCCGGGCTCGAGCGTGTACTCTCCGATGGCGATCGCCTCGAACTCGCCGAAGCCCTCGAGGACCTCCGGGAGGAAGGTGAGTGCCCCTCGGTAGTACAGCCCCGAGAGGATCACGATCGCGAACACGCCCAGGAAGGTTCCCGTCAGCAGCACGCGGGAGTTCTCGAGGACGCCCCGTAACCGCGACGACGGCGCCAACCCGGTGTCCTCGGCGTCCTCCGGTTGCGGGAGTCGGGCGATGGCGGCGACCCCGGCGGCGAGCAGCGCCGGGACGGCGAGGGCGACGACCACGACGCGCCACTCGAGGAACACGAGCAAGATCGCGGTCATCAGCGGGCCGAGGCCGATGCCGAGGTTCCCCGCCATCCCGTGGTACGCGAACACGGTCCCGCGCTCTCTCGCGGACGTGCTGATGAGGGTCAGCCCGGCCGGGTGGTACATCGAGGCGGCCAACCCCCAGAGTACCAGGGCCACCGTCAGGCCGACCAATCCCGGGACGACGCCGAGGAGGGCGAAGGAGAGGCCCATGCCGGCGAGGCAAACGACGAGCACGCGCCGGGAGCCGACGGCGTCGACCGCCGCCCCCGTCGGGAGCGCCCCGAAGCCGAACAGGCCGTATCCCGCCGTCAGTACCAGGCCGAGGGTCGCCGGCGTGGCGTCGAACTCGAGGATCCACGCGCCGACCAGGATGGGGAGGGAGAGTTCGTAGGTGTGCACGAGGGCGTGGGCGAGTCCGACGAGCGAGACGATCCGCCGGTCGCTAGCGTGCACCGTCGGGCGCTTCCCCCGCCCGGGGTAGATAGTTGACGCTTGCGACGCGGTGTGCGCGACGCCGCACGCTGCCAGATTTCGGAGATATGGCGGGGTAAATAACTTATGTATACGTTTTCTATGTGTATTCCGTCGCCCGACATTACGTTACCGGGGACATAGCTGGGGGCTATCGGGGAAATACTTAAGTAATAGCCCAACATAATCTCTAACTGATTATGGCGTCTTACTACGATGCGATTCTGGCCCTCATCCCGCTCGCCATCGCCGGACTCACCGGGGCTCTGTTCGTCGCCGGTTTCAGCCTCACCCACGCCGTTCCTCTGGCCTCGACCGTCGCGGCCCTGCTCATCGGCCACGCGATGTTCGTCCGCGCTCCGACCGACCGTTTCGAGTCGCCGCCGGGAGCGGTCGCCACCGACGTCTCCGCTGACTGACCTCCCGTCGACCCGAACCGCTATTTCCGTTCCTGCCGCGTTTTGTCCCCATGGAGGGACCGCTGTACCTCTCGAGCGAGGACGTCCGTGATCTCGCCACGCCGGTGGACTTCGTCGACGCGGTCCGATCCGCGTATCGCCAGCGCGGTCGGGGGGCCCCGGCGAACCCGCGGTACCGGTTGACCCGCGCCGAGCCGCCCGGGATGCTCACCGGTTACGCCGCCATCCTCCCCGAGACGGGTGTGATGGGCGGCTACATGTACGCCGCCGGGTTCGGCGAGGAGGACGTCTGGTTCGCGACGCCACTGTTCGACGCCGAGACGGGTCGCCCCCTCGCCATCATCGACGGGGCGTGGATGAATCCGTACAAGACCGGCGCGACGGGGGCCATCGGGGTCGACGCCCTCGCCCGGGAGGACGCGTCGGTGCTGGGACTACTCGGCAGTGGCACCCAGGCGGTCGGCCAACTGCGCGCGACGGCGACCGTCAGGGACCTCGAGGAGGTCCGGGTGTACTCCCCCACGCCTTCCTCGCGCGAGGCGTTCGCGGAGTCGTTCGACGCACGCCTCGACGCCTCGGTCCGGGCGGTCCCGGACGCGGCCTCGGCCGTCTCCGGTGCCGACATCGTGGTGACGGCGACCACCAGCCCCGAACCCGTCTTCGACGGCGCCGACTTGGAACCGGGCACCCACGTCACCGCGATGGGCCAGTACCATCCCGACCGCCGAGAGGTGGACGTGACGACCGTGGCGCGCTCCCGGTACGTGATCGACCTCCGCGACCGCCTCGATCGCGATGCCGGCGCCTACCGTCACGCCCTCGAGGTGGGGGCCATCGGCCCCGATCACCTCCACGCCGAGCTCGGCGAGGTCGTCGCCGGCGCACGCCCCGGTCGCACCGACGACGCCCAGCTCACCCTCTTCGACAGCGGTGGGACGGGGATCGAGACGACCGCGGGCGCCAACTTGCTCTACGAACGGGCCCGCGAGGACGGCCTCGGCGTCGAGCTCCAGTGGTTCGGTGGCGACGACGTGATGACGGGCTGGTGACCCTCCCCCCGCAGACTCAGAGGCCAACGGCGGTGAGCAGGTCGACCCCGTCGAGGAGGGCACCCAGGAGGTAGCCGAGGAGGACCCCACCGTTCAACAGCGGAAGGCCGGCCTGTGGTCCGCCCCGCTCGACGAGCGCCAGCAACCCGGCCAGACCCAGGATCGACCCCCCAACGGCACCGAGGACGGCCCATCCGAGGTCGAGGCCGGCGACGGTCACGACCCCGCCGCCGATCCCGTGGAACGCGGCGGAGACGACCAGGATGGAGGGGATCACCAGGTCACCGAGGCCGAGGAAGATGGCGTTGCGCTCCTCGGGCTCGTCGGGTTCGCCCGAGGCTTGTTCTGGGGGTGCCTCCGCGAGGTGGCGCACGGAGAACTTCCGAGAGAGGGGGATCACGACGAGCACCGGGAGGTTCATCGTCATCGCCCCCTCCGCGAGGGTGAGCATGTGGCGCGTGCCGTAGACGCTGATCGCGTCGTAGACGGCCAGGACCACGAGGAGGATGACGATCGGCAACACGGTGAAGCTGAGGCCGAACATGCCCGCGGCACCGGCCCCGACGAGGAGGGCCGTCGCGTCGATGACGTACCACTCGGGGTGCACCGCGAGGGCGAGGATCACCGCGGCTGCGACACCCAACGGGAAGATGTCGACGCCGGCGACCCCGACGTCGAACGGCGCGACGGAGGCGACGTACCATCCGAGCAGTCCGGAGACACCGACGATCATGGCCCTGATGAGCGACTGGAGGCCGTAGCGCATCGCGAGCAGTAGGAGCACGGTCGCGACGAGCACCACGGCGAACAGCGCGGCACCGTAGGCGGGGTCGGTCCCGTCCTCGACGGCCTCGTAGCCGGCCGCCTCGAACGGCGTGACCAACAACAGGCCACCCACCTGGACGACGAGCATGAACCCGATCGCCATCGCCACGCCGAGTGCCACCCGTCGACGGTCCATGCCCCGGCGTGCGACGCCCACCTTTATGACTGATTTGGCCTGACTCGCGAGTTCAATCGGTGCGGAGGTAGAGGCGCTGGCCGAGGCGGTCGACGAGCACCTCGGTGGCCACCGGGTCGACGACGGCCCACGGGGCCGAGACCGGTCCGACGACGTCGATGACCTCGCCGACGTCCTCGAGCGCCTCGTCGACGACCGTCGCGCCCGTCGGCGGAGGCTCGGCCCCGTCCAGCTCGACGATCCCGCGACCCTGGGCGATCCGCGAGAGGGTGCCGAGACGCCTCATTCCTCGCGGAGCACGCCGATGTAGGCGCCGACGGCTTGGACCACGTCGTTCTTGGCATCCTCGTCGGCGCCCTTGACGACGACACGCCCGGTAGGCGCCCACGGCTGGCGCGGGTAGGCCACGTCCCGTTCGATGCGCGCGTCGTATCCCACCTGCTGGACGGCCCCGGCGATCTCGTCGACCGTCGGCCCCCGGACGGCTAGCTCGAGGGGCACCCGCCGACCCTCGCCGCGGCTCTTGTCGGCGTCGAAGTAGGCTGGCCAGAGGATCGTATCCGGCATGGTCGCGTGGCTCGCTGTCGTCCGCTGGCGGGCCGAGTGGCAAAAGTGAGTCGGTTATCGGTGTCGGGCCCGCCCCGCGAGGGCCACGGCAGCGAGTGCGAGCACCGCGGCGAGCAGGTGGAATCCGGGGACGCCGTCGGTGGCGGGCGTGTCCGTGGGGCTCGGCGGGGGTGTCTCCGTGGCCGTCGCGGTCGTCGTCGCCGTCGGCGTGGCCGTGGGTGTGGGCGTCTCGAGCGGGCCGTAGACCGCCTCGTGGATGGTCGCGATGGCGTCGACGAGCTGGGGCGCCGGCTGGCTGATGCGGTTGGCATCGAGGGAGACCACCTGATCCGCCTGCATCGCCGTCGTCTCCTCGACCACCGATCCGACGGGCGGCTCAGGGAACGCATCCGTGTGGAGGATCCACTCGGGGTCTCGATCGACGACGACCTCCTCGTTGATGGACTCCCAACCGTCGATGCCCGCCTCGGCTGCCAGGTTGCGCAGCCCGGCACGCTCGATGGCGTCGTGCTGGAACGTCCCCGACCCGGGCGTGTAGCCGTCGCCGAGGGTGAAGTACGCCTCCGGCCGTTCGTCGCGGGGCGGGAGGGCTGCCTCGATGCGATCGAGGTCGGTGCGCGCCGAGGCGACGGTGTCGGTGGCACCCTCACAGGCCCCCACGAGCTCGCCCGTCAGGGCGGTCTTGTCGAGGACGTCCTCGACCGACGTGGCGGTATCGAAGTGGTACACCGTCAGGCCGATCTCCCGGAGGTCCTCGACCTCGCTCCCGGGGGTCACGTTCGGCGCGAGCACGAGGTCCGGGTCGAGGTCGACGACGGTCTCGAGGTCGATCGAGAGCGGGTCCGCCGAGACGTTCGTGCGCTCGTCCGCCCCGTCGAGGAAGCCGGAGTGCATCGAGAGGCCGACGACGCGCTCCCGGGCGCCGATGGCCCAGACCGTCTGTGCCGCGCTCGGCGCGAGGGTGACGATGTCGTCGGGGGCCTCGGTGATGGTCACGTCGGTTCCGGTGGCGTCGGTGACGGTCAGGGGGTACTCGCACGTGGGCTGGTCCTGGGCCACGACCATCGTCGGTGCGGGGCCGACGGCGATCGCCGCGACGAGGACGACCGCGACCACGACGAGGATCCCGCCCGCCGGGCGGTCTCGTGACATGGATGGTACCTCGATGGTAATCCAATAAATATTTAACTACATCAAGTTAACTTGAACTAGCACGATGGCGGGTATCGCGCGCATCATCCGGTGGTCACTCGGTCTGACCGCGGTGCTCCTCGTCACGGTCGTCGTCAGCGCCACCGTTGGACCGGTCGAGGTCCAACCCCTCACGGTCCTCAAGAGCGCGCTGAACGCCGTCGCCGTCCCGACCGGCATCCGCGTGCCCGCCGGCGGCGACGGCGTCGTCGGGGCCGAGGTGATACCGACGATCGAGTTCCGATGGCGCCGCCCCTTCCAGTTCGACGTCCCCGCCACCCACGAGCGCATCGTCGTGGGCATCCGGCTGCCGCGCGTCGCACTCGCGGCGGCCGTCGGATTCGCCCTGGCGACGGCGGGGACGGTGATGCAGGGCTTTTTCAGGAATCCCCTCGCCGACCCCGCGATCATCGGCGTCTCCGCGGGCGCGGCGGCCGCGGCGGTCGCGGCGATCACCGTTCCGGCCCTGTTGCCCCTCGGGCTTCGACCGGCGGCGTTCGTCGGCGGGCTCGTCGCCGCGGGGGCGGTGTACCTCATCGCGACCGAGGACGGACGGACCCCGGTCGCCACCCTCCTTCTGGCCGGGATCGCCGTGCAGGCCTTCCTCGGCGCTGTGATCTCCTACCTCGTGCTCCACAGCGGCGACAGCATGCACGAGGCGGTCTACTGGCTGATGGGCCACCTCCACCGATACTCGTGGGGCGACGTCGCGTTCATCGCGCCGCTGTCCGCGCTCTTCTTCGCCGTCCTGTACGTGTACGCCCGCGACCTGAACGTCCTGCTCCTCGGCGAGGAGGAGGCCCACAACCTCGGCGTCGCCGTCGAACGCACCAAGCGCGTCCTCCTCGCCGTCTCGAGTCTCGTCACGGCCGCCGCGGTCGCCGTCGCGGGCGTCATCGGCTTCGTCGGCCTGGTGGTCCCGCACATGTTGCGACTCGTCGTCGGTCCCGACCACCGGATCCTCCTGCCCACGGCCGCCATCGGCGGCGCGACGTTCCTCGTCGCGGCGGACACGATCGCCCGTGCCGGACCCGCGGAGGTCCCCGTCGGGATCGTCACGGCCGCCGTCGGGGCACCGTTCTTCCTCTACCTCCTCACCGCCCGGGAGGTGCACCGGCTGTGATCGACCTGGATGCGGTCCACTTCGCGTACGAGGACGAGCCCGTCCTCGACGGGGTCTCGCTCGAGGTGTGCAATGGCGAGGTCGTCGGTCTCATCGGTCCCAACGGTGCCGGTAAGACGACGCTGTTGCGACTCGTCGCGGGGTATCTGACGCCGGCGGCCGGGACCATCGCCATCGACGGTGACGACGTGGTCGACCTCGGGGCCAAGGCGACGAGTCGCCGCGTCGCGGTCGTCCCCCAGGCCACCGACCTCTCGTTCGACTTCCCGGTCCGCGAGGTCGTCGCCATGGGTCGACACCCTCATCGGGGGCGGTTCGAACGGTCCACCCGAAACGATCGCGAGCGCGTCGAGGTTGCGCTCGCGGCGACCGCGACGGCCTCGCTGGCCGACCGGTCGTTCGCGACCATCAGTGGTGGCGAGCGAAAGCGGGTCCTCCTCGCCCGGGCGCTGGCGCAGGGCGCGTCGAACCTCCTCCTCGACGAGCCGACGGCCAGCCTCGACCTCAACCACCAGGTCGCGGTGTTCGACCTCGTCGACGGGCTTCGAACCGACGACCACGCCGTCCTCGCCGCGATCCACGACCTGGACCTCGCCGCGCGGTACTGCGACCGCCTGGCGTTGCTCCACGAGGGTCGGGTCGTCGCGGTCGGACCGCCCCGTGAGGTCCTGCAGCCGTCGGTCCTGGAGGCGGCCTACGGCATCCGAACCGCGGTGCTGACGAACCCCGTCACGGGCACCCCGACGGTCGTGCCCGATCCGCCTCGCCAGCGGGCTGCACCTCCGTCGGTGGCCGACGATCGATAGCGCGGCGCCGCTCGAGGTCTATGATACTTGGTGCTGGGCTTGCTCCGGTCGTTCATGCACCGGCTGGGATGGGTCACGGGGCGGCGCCTGGCCGTGGCGTTGCCCGCCGTTGTCGGTCTGCTGTCGCTCGTGACGGGCGTTCTCCACCTCACCACCACGGTCCCGATCGACGCCCTCCGGCCCGTCATCCCGACGGTGGTGGTCGACGCCGCCGGCTTCACGGGGGCGATGACGGGCTTTCTGCTCCTGTTGAACGCGTACCTGCTTCGTAGAGGCTTTCGCGTCGGTTGGTACGGGGCGTTGTTGTTGCTGCCCCTGTCGGCCGTCCAAGGGCTCGTGCAGGCGAGCGTCCTCTCGATGCCGCTGGTGGTGCTCTCCCTCGCGGCGATCCCGACGATCGCGGTGAACCGTCGAAGCTTCCACCGGGCGCTGACGCTGGATGCGACGCAGATCGCCTCGGCCATCTCGGTTGCCGGTGCCTTCGCCTACGGCACCTTCGGCACCTACGCGCTTCGTGACGACTTCGCGGTGGTCGACACGGTGTTGGATGCCTTCTACTACACCGTCATCACCGCGACGACCGTCGGCTACGGTGACGCCGTCCCGACCACCCAGATCGCCCGGCTGTTCAGCCTGACCGTCGTCCTGTTCGCCACTGCGAGCTTCGCCGCCGCCCTCGGTAGCTTATTGGCGCCGGCCATCGAAGCCCGGTTCACGAGTGCCCTTGGCCGTATGACCGAGACCGAGCTCCAATCGCTCGAGGATCACGTCGTTGTCGTCGGGGTGGGCGACCTCACCGAGGCGATCCTCGACGCGCTCAAGGGGACGGCAGACTACGTCGTGCTGGAGGATCGCCCCGAGCCGGTCGCCCGGCTCAGCGCGCGGGGCCATCGCGTCCTCGAGGGGTCGGGCACCGACGAGGAGACACTCAAGCGCACCCAACTCGAGCGCGCTCGGGCGGTCGTCGTCGCCACGAACGACGACGCTCGCGACGTCCTCGCCATCCTCACCGCCGACGATGTCGCCCCCGACGCGCACATCGTCGCCGCGGCCTCGAACGTGGAGAACATCACCAAGATGCGAAACGCCGGGGCGGACGTCGTGATCAGCCCCGCCACCATCGGGGGGCGACTCCTCGTCGACGCCGCCTTCCACCACGACTTCGACGTCGAGGCCCACCTGCGAGACCTCGTCCACGAGCACGTGAACGAGGACGATTAGGCCGGGGAGGATGGGCTTATGGGCCTCTGGTCCCGCACTGGCACATGGACCAGGAGGCGCTGACGTCGCTCGTCGAGCTCAGACGCGAGCTCCATCTCCACCCCGAGCCCGCGTGGTGCGAGTACTGGACGACGAGTCGACTCGTCGACGAGCTCGAGGCGATCCCCGGTGTCTCGGTGGCCTACGGTCCCGACGTCCTCGACGCGGCCGAGCGCATGGGCGTCCCCGACGCGAGCGAGCTCGACCGCTGGCACGAGCTCGCCAGGGACCTCGGGGCCCGTGCGGACGTGCTCGAGGCCACCGCGGGCGGGCACACCGGCGTCGTCGCGACCCTCGCTCGGGGGACGGGACCGTCGGTGGGACTCCGCGTCGACATCGACGGCCTTCGGATCGAGGAGTCCGGGGCAGACGACCACCGGCCAGCCGCGTCTGGGTTCCGATCGACGACGGGCGAGACGATGCACGCCTGCGGCCACGACGCCCACGCGGCCATCGGCGTCGGCGTCCTTCGTGCGGTTGCGAACTCCTCCTTCGAGGGCACGTTGACGGTCCTCTTCCAGCCAGCCGAGGAGGTCGTCGGCGGGGGCCGGGCGATGGCTCGAGGTGGTCACCTCGACGACGTCGAGTACCTCCTCGCCATCCACGTCGGCCTCGGCCACCCCACGGGCGAGGTGGTCGCGGGCGTCGACGAGTTCCTCGCGGTGAACCAGTTCCGAGCGACGTTCCGGGGTGCGTCCGCCCACGCCGGCGGCCAGCCCGAGACCGGGCGAAACGCCGTCCAGGCCATGGCCACCGCCGTCCAGAACCTCTACGCCATCCCGCGCCACAGTGCCGGGGGCACCCGGGTCAACGCGGGCCGGGTCCGGGGGGGAACGGCGGCGAACATCATCCCCGAGCACGCGTCCATCGAGGGCGAGGTTCGCGGTGCGTCGACGGCGCTCATGGCGTACATGCGAGAGCGCGCCCACGACACCCTCCGGGCTGCGGGCGAGATGCACGACTGCGAGGTGACGGTCGAGACGGTGGCCGAGGCCCCGGGCGCGGAGAGCGACCCGACCCTCCGACGGGTGGTCCTCGACGTGGCGCGGGATCACCCGGCCGTCGACAGCCCCGTCGAGCGGGCACCCCTCGGTGGGAGCGAGGACGCGACGTACCTCATGCAGTCGGTCCAGGCTGCGGGTGGCTTGGCGACGTACGTCGGGATCGGGACGGACCACCCCGGTGGCCATCACACCCCGACCTTCGACGTCGACGAGGACAGCATCGCCATCGGGGTCGAGGTCCTCACCGACACCGTCGAGAGACTCGCCGAGGCGCACCCGCTCGAGGCAATCGAACCCGAGCGCTAACGCGTCCCCCCGCGAGGATGGAGCTTTCGTGCTCCGGGACGTACGACTAGCGATGTCCACGAATACCGTGCTTCACTTCGAGCTCCCGGCCGACGATCGTGCCCGGGCAACGGACTTCTACACGAGCGCCTTCGGATGGACCGTCGAGGAGGTGCCCGTCGGTGACGACGTGTACCTCACCGTCGACGCCGGGGGCGCGGCCGGCCAACCCGAAACGGACGCGGCCGGCGGGATCAACGGGGCGATCATCGAGCGTGATGGGCCGTTGACGGCACCCATCATCACCGTCGAGGTCGACTCGATCGACGCGCACCTCGAACGCATCGAGGCGGCCGGTGGGACGGTGCTGGTCCCCAAGGGCGAGGTACCCGACATGGGCTTCTACGCCTACTTCGAGGACACCGAGGGGAACGTCGTTGGGCTGTGGGAGACGCTGGCTGGCGGGTAGGGTGAGGGGGTTACCGGGAGATCACCGACATCCCTGACCCGCCGCCAGCCAGATCACCAGGTTTCCCCCCGACGGGGAGCCGCGACCCGGGTTCCGGCGTGCACATCCGGGAGGTGGGATGTCCCATCGTCCCGGATCGTGGTCACCCCGTACCCACCGATGCCGACCGGGGTGGACCGCCCCAAGGGACCCTCGCGGGGGGTGCTCCACCGCCAGTCGACCGAGGCGACGTGAGTGAACCGTCCGGTATCGTTCGCGACGCGATTCACCGGACGTAGCTCGTCGGTGCGTCGCTCTCCGATCTGGACGAGCGCTCGTGTCGCTGTCGGTGGCCTCGCACGCGGCGACGATGAGCTCAGGTGATGCCCCCAGACGAATCCATGCGAAGGCGGTCGCCCTCCCCGGTCATCACCGACGTTGGCCGCCCGTTTCCGGTCTGGGGCGATCCATCCCCGGGACGACGATATCGACGGTGTGAACCGACCTGCCGCGTTCGTTCGCTTTATCCCGCCGGGGGCGAAAGGCCGCGTCACCCGAGCCTGATGAGCACCGTCGACCGCTTCGACACGCAGACCATCGAGCGATACCGAGAGGCGGTCGAGCGACCCCTCGCGCAGCTGTTCATGCGCTACGGTCGGGGCAACCGACGGTGGTTCGCCCTCGGGATTCTCTCGAGCATCGGCGCCAGGTTCCTCGCGCTCGTCCCGCCCGTGATCCTCGGGATCGCCATCGACTCCATCCTCCGTGGCGACGAACCCTTCGGGCTCCCCGGGATACCCGACCGCTGGCTGCCAGGGGAGACGATGGCCCAGCTCTGGCTCGTGATCGCTCTCATGGCCGTCGCGATGGTCGGCCAGGCTGTCCTCAACTTCGTGCGGATGTCGTCGCTGAACCTCTTCTCGCACCGGGTGAAGCACGAGGTTCGCACGGCGGCCTACCAGAAGATGCAACGCCTCGACATGGGGTTTTTCAACGAGGTCCAGACGGGCGAGCTGCTTTCGATTCTCTCGAACGACACCAACCGACTCGAGCAGTTCCTGGACAGCATGATGGGCGAGGCCATCCAGCTCGGAGTGATGATTGCCGGGACGGCGGCCATCCTCTTCTGGATCAACTGGCAGCTCGCACTCGTCACGCTGATCGTCGTACCACTCGCCGCCGCGTTCACCTGGTGGTTCATGCACCTCGCGGAGGAGCGCTACACCGACATCCGCGCGTCCGTCGGCGACCTCAACAGCCGCCTCGAGAACAACCTCAACGGCATCCATGTCATCAAGGCCGCCAACACCGAGGACTACGAGGACGAGCGCGTCGAGGAGCACTCCTACACCTACTTCCGGCTCGACTGGCTGGCGTTGCGGCTGAACTTCATCTACCGTCCCGGCCTGCAGGCGCTGACGTCGCTGTCGTTCATCACGACGTTCGTCGTCGGGGGCGTCTGGATCGTGCAGGGCCCACCCGGACCCATGACGGGCTCGCTGACCGTCGGGAACCTGGTCACCTTCCTATTGCTGACCGAACAACTGGTCAACCCGCTCGCGCAGATGAGCAACATCGTCGACCGCTACGAGGACGCCCGCGCCTCGACCAAGCGCATCCTCGGGCTGATGGACCTCCCGGTCCGGATCGAGGAGGCGCCCGATGCGGTCGAGCTGGGGGAGGTCGAGGGGCGCGTCGTCTACGACGCCGTCACCTTCGGTTACGAGGAGACGCCCGTCCTCGAGGGGGTGGACTTCGCCGTCTGGCCCGGCCAGACGGTCGGCTTCGTCGGACCGACCGGCGCGGGCAAAACGACCATCATCAGGCTGCTGTTGCGGCTGTACGACGTCGACGATGGGGCGGTACGCGTCGATGGCCATGACGTGCGCGACGTGACCCTCGCAAGCCTGCGCGGTGCCATCGGCTACGTTGGCCAGGAGAACTTCCTCTTCGACGGGACGGTCCGGCAGAACATCAAATACGGATCGTTTGACGCCGACGACAACGCCGTGGTCGATGCGGCCCGTCGCGCCGAGGCGCACGAGTTCATCGAGCAACTCACAGACGGATACGAGACGGACATCGGCGAGCGCGGCGTCAAGCTCTCCGGCGGGCAGCGCCAGCGCCTGGCCATCGCCCGGACGATCCTCCAGGATCCGGCGATCCTCGTCTTCGACGAGGCCACCTCGGCGGTCGACACCGAGACGGAGCTGCTGATCAAGCGATCGATCGACGAGCTCGCCGCGGACCGGACGACGTTCGTCATTGCCCACCGCCTCTCGACGGTTCGAGACGCCGACGTGGTCCTCGTCGTCGACGACGGTCACGTTGTCGAGCGCGGCACCCACGATGAGCTCCTCGCCGCCGATGGACTGTACGCCAATCTCTGGCGGGTCCAGGCTGGCGAGCTCGACCGATTACCCCAGTCGTTCATCGACGAGGCCAGCGAACGGGTGGCCCGCCAGGGATATGGTCCGGACTGAGGGGGCGATCCGGGAGACGCCCTCGGGGGGTTGGTCGATCTCCCGTCAACGGGTTCGACATCGAAACGCGATTCCCACCATCATGGCGACCTCATAACCGACGCGATCGATGGCCACCGTCTGGCTAGACCTCGACGACCCGCCCGTGGGGGGTGGCAGCCGAGTCCATCGATGACGTCGGACGCCCCCGATGCCGCTGTACGTTCGATGGTGTGCTGCATCGACCCAACCTGGACCGTCGAGGACACCACCCCCGTCGAGAGCGGGTACAGCGAGGTGTACCGCCTTCGGATACGAGGCGGTGACCCGGCCTCGACGGTCTACCTGAAGGCCACGGCCGTCGAGGGTGATCCTGGCGTAGGCACGGATGCACGGCTCTGTCGGTACCTCGAGCGTCGAAGCACCATCCCGGTCCCGTCCGTCTACGGCGTCGTCGACGGGCATGAGACGCTCTCGACGCCGTTCTACCTGATGTCGGAGATGGACGGGGACGAGATACCCCTCGAGCGCATCAGCACCCTCGACGAGGAGGCGTTGCGGTCGACGTCGTCTGACGTCGGGAGGTTCCTCGGCGAGTTGCACGGGCTTGCCGCGCCATCCGGCTTCGGCCACGTGCGATACGATCCCGACGGCGCACTCGATGGTGATCGACCGTCGGGTACGGCCTCGGAGCTCACCCTCAGGTGCCCCTTCGAATCGTGGTCGGCGTTCCTCGACGCGTGGTGTTCCTACGAGCTGGACCGACACGGGGAGACCCGCTTCTCGGAGCTGACCCCAGACCTCCACCGACGTTTCGCTTCATGGGCCCAGACGTTACGGCTCGGACGGAGTTGCATCTTCCGGACGCGTGACATGATGATCGCCCCCGCCAGCGGCCAATCTCACTCGACGTCGACCGCCTTCATCCGTCCGCGGATGCCGTCGTCCGCCGCCGGCGTTTCGTCGTGGACCGCCGCGAAACGGTGGTTGATTTGGACGATACCCTCAGTCTCGTCCGCGGCGCGAGTCAGGAGGGCGCAATCGTTCGCCTATCCTCGAACTGGTGGACCATGGCCGATATCGGACCACGATCGTTGGCAACGCGCCCCCGAAACGAGACGGCGATCCTCGACTGACCGGGTTCGCTCGCAGGCCGCCCCCGTCTTCCACGAGGGCGCTCAGTCGCCGTGGGGCGAACACGTGACGCGGTAGTGCGTCTCCTCGTGGCGAACGTACACGGTCGCCGCGTCGTCGGACGTGCCTTGGTACGGACACCGGACGCCGTGGTCCGCCAAAAAGCGAACGGCCGTCAGTTCGTGCTCGTAGCCTCGCAGCTGGATGTCGCAGCGCTGTCCGGTGTCGGTCGCCTCGCAGTCGCCGGTGACGAGCAGGTCGTCGCGGACCGCTGGGACGTCCTCAAGGCCGACCACCGGGCCGTCGACGTCCGATGCCGACACGGCCTCCGCGGTGACCACGTACCCCCAGCCCCATCCGAGGCCGACGCCGGCCAGGAGGACCAGGAGGACGACGACGGGGATGGCACCGATGAACGCCGGGAGCGCACCCGAGCGGAGGTCCAACCCGTACCGGAGGCCGAGCGGGACGGCGAGCAGAGCCATCGGCAGCAGGACGACCACGGCGATCGCTGGTTCGATCCCCAACGCGGCCAGGGCGACGAAGACCACCACGACGGCGAGCATTGCACCGACGCCCACGCCGAGGCGTCGCAGGTTCGCGCCCCGGTCGCTGAGGGTGTCGCCGGCGAGCATCGCCCCGCTGATGGCGATGGCGATTGCGAGGAGGAACTGTCCGAGAATGGCCACCTCGGTCGCCCGGGACGGACCAACCCGGAGATAGAGCAGGTCGTAGATCTCGGGTTGCAGCCCCACGGTCACGTTCAAGGCGACGAGACCGACGGCGACAGTGACGACCAGGCCGAGCAGGCCGTAGCCGGCGAGCACCGTCACGCGTCGTCGCAGTAGATCGCGTGCGTCCATGCTCCGACGTGTGAATTGGGAACGGTTCGCGACGCGTCGGTAAATGCCTCGGGGTGGAGCCCCTACCTCCCTGCGACGGGCCGACACGTTTGTATCGTCGCGCCCCGCGAGTGTCTCGCAGACACAGGCGATCATGCCGTTCCCAGCTGGCTCGACCCGCGTCG
Source organism: Halobacteriales archaeon (assembly GCA_046543335.1). Classification (GTDB taxonomy): domain Archaea; phylum Halobacteriota; class Halobacteria; order Halobacteriales; family SKSH01; genus CAZCYF01. The sequence continues at coordinate 7,816 of JBKGZP010000023.1, read as the reverse complement.
ATTCGCGCGACCGGCATTACATGCCGGTCAGCGGCCGATTCACGGACCCATGACGCTGCTCGACGAACTCTCGGGCTTCGAGTTCGAGGAGACCATGGCCGTCGTCTTCGAGCGCCTCGGCTACGAGGACGTCGAGGTGTCACCGCGCGTCGCGGACACGGGGCGGGACATCATCATGACCGACCACGACGGCGAGACGGCGGTCGTCGTCGAGTGCAAGCACACCGACGTCGTCGGTCGACCCGTCATCCAGAAGCTCGACTCAGCGGTCAGCACGTACGATCACGACGGCCCGACGCGGGGTCTCATCGCGACGACTGGCCGACTCACCCAACCGGCGCGGGAGTACGCGCGGGCGGTCGATATCGAGGTGCTCGACGGCCGTCGCCTCCGACAGATCGCCGACGAGATCGGCATGGACCTCTACAACGGTCGCATCGAGGTCATCTGTGAGGCGATGCTGCCGCTGGCCGAACCGGACGCCCACCTCGCCCCGATCCGGTCGGTCGTCGAGGACGTCGAGAACCTCCCGTGGGAGACCGTCACCGACCCCGCGACCACCGTGACCCTGGTCCCCACCGTCGTCGCGACCACCCACGTTCGGCGCGCGTTCGAGACGGGCGCCGGCGTCGTCCACCGCCTCGACGAGCGCGAGACGCACGCCATCGACGCCAGCCGGGGCGGTCCCGAGCGGGTCGACCCCGCGGTCGCCTCGCTCGTCACGTCACACCGTGACGAGCGCGTACCGATCGACGAGGCCGACCTCGAGGCGACCTACGGTACGGTGAATCGTCGTCGATTCGGGCGCACCGAGACCGAGTACCGCGAGCACCTCGTCGAGGCGGCAATCCGACGGCACACGACGACCGTCACATACACCGGCGACAACAACGTCACTTACGAGAAGGTCTGCGAGCCGAACCCGTCAGACGTCACGATCGAATCGTTCGACGCCGTGTACACGCCAAGAGTCTACGCCGAGTTCGACCTCGAGGGACGCCCCTACGCGGTCGACTGGTTCGCCGCCAGCGACGAACACGCGATCACCGAGGAGACGGTCCGGTCCTGTCGCGTCTGCGAGGACGAGGCGGCCGAGGACCCCCTCGACCTGGCCACCGTCCGGGGGCGGCTCTCGAAGGCCCTCGGCGACACTCGCTACACGTACTGCGCCAACTGCGGTCGGATCGCGTGCCAGGCGCACATTCGGACCGACCGAGTCGCCGAGGCCCCCGTGTGCACCGCCTGCGCCGTCTCCGACCGCTTCTTCGGCGCGCGGCGATACTTCTACGACGAGACCAATCGGGAGGCGTTCACCGAGGAGTACCGGAACCGCCCACTCACGGGCAAGGTGCGCGAGAACGCGGCCGGTATCGCACTCGCGGCGATCCTCGTCATCCTGCTGGTCGTCACCCTCCTCGCGGGCTAGCCGGCGGTCGACCGGATCAGTCGGCCCCACGAGTGACGTGGTGGTACTCCAACAGCGCGACGAAGATCACCCCGCCGATGGCGTTGCCGACCGTCGAGAGCAACTGGGACCGCAGGTAGTCACCGATGGTGATGGCGTCGGATGCCAGCGGCCCGAACAGCACCCCGACGTTGCCGGCGATGGAGTGCGGACGGCGAAGGATGCCGATCGTCGCCGCGATCATCCAGATGATGAGCAGCCAGCTGGTCGGGTCCTGCCCGGCAGTGATCGGTCACGCGAGCAACCCCATGAGCCAGCCCGCGAGAACGGCGAACTCGACCCTCCGATGACGGTGCCGAGGTAGACCAACGCCCCAGAGCCGACCGAGCTGTCGCCACGTAGCTTGACGATCCATCACGGGCAGGACCGCCAGGTCGTGTGCTCCGTGAACAGCTCCGACCGGCCGACGATGACGAGGATGAACCCGACCGAGTAGACGCTCACCGGTAGCAGCTCCGTCCCGAGGTCGCCGTACCCTGTCGTCGAACGGGGCAGGGCGGCCCATGCGCAGCGGCCCGAAGCCGATGTCGAGCCCGGCCGACGGTCCAGAGAGGAGCAACCCCGAGCCTCCCGGTTGAGCTCGTCGAGTGCGCTTCGGATGAGGAGGGGAACTCGGTGCGCGTCGGCGTCATCTTCGCGCTCGTCACCACCGGGCGTTCTTCGTCGCTCATGTGGCCTCCCGTCGAGCCCCCATTCGGCGTGCAGCTCCCTAAGCGATCCCCTCCGGACACCGACCGATGGTGGAACCACCGTCGAATCCCGCTCTCGGGCCGGGTCAGTCGGGTCTCTCGAGGAGCCGGCGGAGCGGCGAGGGGGGCACGGCCACGCGGGCGTCGCGACCATCGTCGACGAACGTCGGCACGGCCGTCACGTCGGCGCGATGGGCGTCCGTGAAGCGCTCCTCGACCCGCCGGCGATGATCGTCGTCCTCGATCGCCCCCAGCTCGTATCACGGAGTCGATTGTCGGTGGTTCCGCTGTCCAACCGACGGAACCCGCACCGATACCCCCCCTGAGGTCGACCCGTCGACGTCGAGAGTCGGGTTTATTCCGGTCGACCACCGCAGGGTGGACATGCGCGCCGCCGTCACCATCGACGGCCGTCGCGAACTCGAGGCCGATCTCGATGCGGTCGACGATGGCGACGCCGTCGTCGTGGCCTGCCCGCCCCACCCGATGTACGGCGGCTCGCGGACCGACCGTCGCCTTCGGGCCGCGTGTGCCGGTCTCACCGGGATCGGCGTCGATTGCCTCCGCATCGACTACGGGCCCTGGGACGGCGGCCCGGGCGAACGCGACGACGTCGTCGACGCCCTCGTCTGGGCAGCTGAGCGATACGGGCGCGTCGGGCTGTTCGGCTACAGCTTCGGAGCCACGATGGCCATCCTCGTGGGCGCGAGCGTCGGTATCGACCTCGTTGGCGTCTCTGTACTGGCCCCGAGCGTTCGCGTCGCGGCGGACGCCGACCTGGACGTCGTGGCGGCACTGCGCGCGCTCCCGTGCGACGCGCAGGTTCTCTACGGTGAGCGAGACCAGACGGTCAACTGGACGCCGATCGTCGAGGCGGCGGAGGCGCGAGGGTGCGACGTGGTCGCCATCGCCGGCGACCACTTCTTCGTCGGACAGGACGAGGCGATCGCTGAGGCGGTCGCCACGTTCTTCGAGCGGTGCGTGACGTAATTGCGCTGGACTCGCCCGACCCGAGTCCTGCGCTCACGGCCGGTCTTCGGCTGGTCCGCGTGGCCTCCGAGGCGGCCAGCGTCTCGCGATCAGTCGAGGTCGAAGCGGTCGAGCTGCATGACCTTGTGCCAGGCGTCGACGAAGTCGTCTACGAGCAGCTCCTCGCCGTCGCTGGCGCCGTACACGTCCGCGGTGGCGCGCAGTCGCGCGTTCGACCCGAAGATGAGGTCGAGACGTGTCGCCTCCCAGACCACCTCGCCGGTCGAGCGATCGCGGATCTCGAAGACCTCTTTCGCCTCGTCGACCGGCACCCACTCGTAGTCCATGTCGAGCAGGTTGACGAAGAAGTCGTTCGTCAAGGTGCCCGGCCGATCGGTGAAGACGCCTCGGTCGGAATCGCCGTACGTGGCCCCGAGGGCACGCATCCCCCCGACGAGGACCGTCAGCTCGGGGACGGTCAGGTTCAACAGATCCGCCTTGTCGACCATGCGCTCCTCGGGCGAGTCGTAGAGGTCGTCGTACTCGCCACCGAGGTAGTTTCGAACGGCGTCGACCTTCGGCTCGAGCACCTCGAAGGACTCGACATCGGTCTGCTCCTGGGTGGCGTCCGCACGCCCCGGTTCGAACGGCACCTCCACGTCGTAGCCCGCTGCTGCGGCTGCCCGCTCCACCGCCGCGTTCCCACCGAGGACGATCAGGTCGGCGAGCGAGACGCGCACGTCGTCGGATCTGGCATCGTTGAACGCCGCCTGTATCTCCTCGTAGGTCTCGAGGACGGACGCCAACGACTCGGGCTCGTTCACCGTCCAGCTACGTTGCGGCTCGAGGCGGATGCGAGCGCCGTTCGCACCCCCACGCTTGTCGCTGTCGCGGTACGTCGACGCCGAGGCCCATGCCGTCTTGACCAGCTGCGAGATGGACACGTCGGTGGCGAGGATCGCCGCTTTCAGCTCGTCGATCTCGGCCTCGCCGATCAGGTCGTGGTCGACCTCGGGGATGGGATCCTGCCAGATCTGGACCTCCGACGGCACCTCCGGACCGAGGTATCGCTCGGGTGGGCCCATGTCACGATGGAGGAGCTTGTACCACGCCCGGGCGAACGCCTCCCGGAACAGGTCGGGGTCGTCCTGGAACCGCTCGAGCACCGCCCGGTAGTCGGGGTCGTACTTGAGCGCGACGTCAGTCGTCAGCATCATCGGCCGTTGCGTCGCCGTCGGGTCGAGCGCGTCCGGTGCGTGCTCGATGGCCTCGTCGTCGACCGGTCGCCACTGCCACGCCCCACCGGGACCCTTGTGGGGCTCCCACTCGTGGTCGAGCAGGTTGTCGACGTAGCCCATATCCCACTTCGTGGGCGTGGCGTTCCACGGCCCCTCGATGCCGCTGGTGATCATCCCGGCCTTCTCGCCGAAGTCGTGCTGCCACCCGAGACCTTGTTCCTCGATGGGCGCCGCCTCGGGCTCGGGGCCGAGGTGCTCGTCGGGGTCGTCCGCACCGTGGACCTTCCCGAAGGTGTGACCGCCGGCGATGAGCGCGACCGTCTCCTCATCGTCCATCGCCATCCGGGTGAACTCCTCGCGAATGTTCTTCGCCGAGCCCTCGAGGTCGGGCTCGCCGTACGGTCCCTCGGGGTTGACGTAGATCAGGCCCATGACCGTGTTCGCGAGGGGGTCCTTGAGGTGGCCGACCTCGCCGTCGCGATAGCGATCTGGCGAGGTCGTCCCCCACTCCGTTTCGGGCCCCCACTCCGGCGCTTCATCGGGCTTGAACGCGTCCTCGCGACCGCCGGCGAAGCCGAACGTCTCGAAGCCCATCGACTCGAGGGCGACGTTTCCGGCCAGGACGATCAGATCCGCCCACGAGAGCTTTCGGCCGTACTTCTGCTTGATCGGCTGCAGCAACCGACGGGCCTTGTCGAGGTTGATGTTGTCCGGCCAGCTGCTCTCGGGCGGGAGGCGCTGGAGGCCACCGGAGGCACCTGCGCGGCCGTCGAGGGTTCGATACGTCCCCGCGCTGTGCCACGCCATCCGGATGAACAGCGGGCCGTAGTGGCCGTAGTCCGCGGGCCACCAGTCCCGCTGGGTCGTCATCAACTCCTCGAGATCCGTCTTCACCGCCTCGTAGTCGAGGTCCTCGAACGCGTCCGCGTAGTCGAACTCCTCGCCGTATGGGCTGAGCTCGGCGGCGTTATCGTCGAGCAGGTCGAGTCGCAACAGATTCGGCCACCATTCCTGGTTGGACCAGGGCATGGGGGTATCCATCGCGTTGGCACTTGTAAGGCTGTCTACTCCAGGTGGGGCCCACCGACACGTCGAAGGTATTGTCGATGGCTGGCCATCGCCGCGACCGAGTGCAATACAATACCCAACAGAACGGTCGCTCCATATGAAGTCTGAACGAATTCACCCATCCCGACGAATAACCGGCGACAGTCCAGGGCCCGAGCTCCACCTCTCTATCTATTCCGGACATCATCGGATAATATGTGAGTTGCTCGAGACGCTCCTGCTACCATCGAGCTTCTAATGGACACGAGTCGATCCGTGTAGCGGCGCTACCTCCGATCGCACTGGGCATGCACACCTGCTCCTGGGACCTGCCGAAAATGATTTGATATAGCAATATATACTATATATCTGGGATTTCGACCTCGATTTCACCGTTATGAATGCACGACAGCGGCGGTTTCACCTACGAAAGGGAGTAAATGTGCTCCTGGTAGGTGGACTGAACGAGGTCACCCCAGTTGTGGGTGTACGTATCGATGATGTCGTCGGCGACGTCGCCACGAAGGTACTTCACGACGCCGCGATCGCCGGTGCGGTTGCGGAGGTGGGTGGTGAAGAAGTGGCGGAAGTAATGGGGGGTGACGTTCTCACCCGATTCGGCACCCTCGACGTACCAACCGGCCGAATTCGCGTATGAACGGATGACGTGGCGGACCTGGTCGACGGTGAGGCGGTCTCCCCAGTGCTGTTTCGTCGAGACGAAAAGCGGTTCGGCTGGGGAGGTGGAGTCCGGTCGGATCGCTAGCCAACGTACGATCGTCGCTTCCAGCTCCCCGTCGATCGGAATGATGGTGTCTCGCTGTCGCTTGTTGGAGGCCGTCCGGACCTCGCCGTTGTACTGCTCGCCCCGAGCGGGCGCGCTCGAAACGAACAGCGATGGTCCTCGTCCGACGAGTTGCCCCCGTGAGAGGACGTCGAAGTGATCCTCGACGTCGACGGTCGATAGCTGTAGGTCCCTGAGGTCGATATTGACCGCCTCGCCGACTCTAACGCCGGTTTTCGCGAGCAGCATGACCAGGGCTCGATGCTGTGGATGGTGGATTTCCCCCATGAAGGATTGGAGGTCCTCGACGGAGAGGTCTCGACGTGTCGGATCGGTCTCGATTCGCTCGCTAGCCTCCTCGACAACGAGCGACATCGGGTTCGCATCGAGCATGCCGATTTCCAGCATGTAGCGGTAAAACCGGTTCACGTAGGTGGTGTACGTGGCGATGGTACTCTCGGAATACTGACCTCTGAGGGCATTCAGCCAGGCGAGACAGTCCTCCCGGGATGCGGATTCGTAGTGCCTCGACGTGACGTCTCGCTCCGACTCGAGGAACACCTCGAACTGCTCGAGAACGCGGTCATACGCCTCGAGGGTTCGCTCGCTTCGACCGAACTGATCGAGTTCGTCGAGAAATACCCGTCGTGGTTCCACGCTCATTGGTCGACGAGTCGGTATTCCCCGGTGCGACCGCTAATGACGACCTTGTCCATCTCCATCAGTGTGCGGTCGAGCTGCTCCTCGAGGGATCCGATGATCTCATCGCTCAGGTCCTCGAAAGTGGCGGGCCCCTCCGCGAGTATGTCGCGGATGGTTGTCTCGAGGTCGTCACCCCGGGGGTTTGCGTCCGATGACCGGTCCTTCTCGACCTCGAACGGCGACCGGCCCGATTGGACCATCGTTCGAAGGTACTCACTGAGCGTCATCTCGAGATTCTCCGCATGATCCTCCCACAACTGCTTTTGCTCGCGTGGCACGTACGTCTTCACCGCGACCCGTGCGTCCGAGTCAGGCTGGCCCATAGTAGAGGCGGTTTTCCCACTAGGACCATAAAACTTCCCTCTTTTACGGATAAGATATGTTATCGGGGTGTCGGGACTGTCAAACCGCCATTAATAAGATAATATTTCAAAAATAGTACCCTCATCGGGGTATTACAGGCCTAGAATATAATATCAATTATATTTGTAATATAATACAACTAATATATAATATACTTTGCAATAAGCATAATATAACAAACCAAAATTATTATACATAAATTTTAATAAATACAAATTAATCGTTATCTATGGACGCGCTCAATATCTCGGTAGCCTGTCCCTCTCGGAAATCTGTGGGGTGAACACGCAGGTCAATCTAACACCGTGCATTCGGTACCGAGATCGTGTGGAGTCTGCCTTTACTGCATCCTTTCCGGTACCTATGGACACGGTGCCTCCACCGCTGAATACGCTACGGCCGGTCCTGCATCTTCTGATATTTTCTTGATCGGCTACCCTGGCCACCCCGCTGCGATAGATTACTCCAACATCGCCCGCTATCGACTAATGGGGGCATTCGGTAGTCTCTCGTCCTGAACGACGTCGGACACAAATTCACATTGCACCTTTCGGATACC
>JBKGZP010000059.1:0-6485 GCA_046543335.1 Halobacteriales archaeon | reverse complement strand
GTGGGCATCCCACCCCCGATAGACGGAGATCGTGGCGGCGATACGGCAGTTCGGCACCCCCAAAGCGGGTTCCAACGGTCACGCAAGTTTCCAACCCTGAACGGCGGGTCTCGATCTCCCCTTCTGGGGTCCGCATCAGCTGTTTATATATTGCCGATTATGAGGTCTTTCTCAGTCCAGATCGCAAAATCGGCTCGAACGCCTCCAACACCTCCTCATCTGGCACGGCGACGAGTACAACGAGATGATCAATCGATCGCAGGAGCTGATCGTCGTCCCCTGGTACCTTGTCGAGGGGTCCTCGATCTCTCCATCGACCACGTTCGCCACGAGTGCCTCACTCGGGCCATCACGGCCGGTTCCGTGTCGAGAAGGGCCTCAGCGTCGGCAGGGACTGGGGGGACGGACGTCCGGTGCTCGTTCCGACGCGTTGCGGAGGGGTCGAGCCCTCGAAACCCGCCACCTAAAGCCCTCCGCCACCAAAGGAGCGACGATGGCGCGAATCGGTGCCGCGCACGCCCTCGTCGCCCTGTGCGTGCTCGGCGTCGTGGTCGCGGTTGGCGTCTTCGCGGTCGATCCCGGGGCGGCCGACCCCGGCCCGGTCGACTTCGAGGACACCGTCCGGGTCGGCCCCCTGGAGGCGGCCGTGCTCGACGTCGGGCCCGACGCGGCCGTCCCCAGGGCGCAGGTGTTCTACGGCGGCTACCGGTACGTCGTCGGCTACGAGGGCATCGAGCGCGCGGTATCGCACCTCGAGGACGAGGCCGCCCGGCTGCAGTTCGGCGAGGCGCTCGCGGTCTACGCCACGGACTTCGCCGGGGCGGCCCCCGACGTCGACGACGAGGGCTACCTCGTCGCCGACGGTGAGCCGGTCTGGCGTCCCGCCGAGGACCTGGCCTACGTCGTCGACGGCGACGTGCGCGTGCCCGGCGGTGGGTCGGTCGTCCCCTTCTCCGAGGCGGCCGCCGCCGAGGCGTTCGCCGCCGACCACGGCGGCCGCGTGGTCGACTGGTCTGAGCTTCGCGCGGCTCCCCCCGGCGTCGACGAGATCTCGCCGGATCGGACGAGCGATGGACGCCACGGGTGGGCGGAGGACCGCTTGGCGGCGGCCCGAGCGGTGGCCGATCGGCCGGTCGGGGCGGTCGTCGGCGAGGACGCCTCCACGGTCCAGGGGGCGATCGACGCAGCACCGAACGAAACGACCGTCGTCGTCCCCCCGGGTACCTACGAGGAGGCGGTCGAGCTCGACCGGCCGGTGACGCTTCGCGGGCCGGGGGCGACGCTCCGCGGCGACGGCAACGAGACGGTCGTCACCGTCAGCGCCGACGCGGCGGCCGTCGTGGGCGTGCACGTCGAGGGCGTCGGCGACCGGCTGCAAGACCCCGACGCGGCGGCGGACGATCCCGACGCCTGGGACGCCAACATCGAGCTCGGCTACGGCCACGGCGACGCCGGCGTCGCGATCGTGGGGGCGGCCGACGGCGCCGTGGTCGACGTCAGCATCGACACGCCCGCCAACGGCGTGCTCCTCCGAGACGCCCCCGACGCGGTCGTCACGAACGCGACGATCAACGGCAGCGCCGACTGGCGCGAGGGCTTCATGGGCGTGATCGGCATCCGCTCGCCGGCGACGATCGATGGGATCCACGTCGACGGCGGTCGCGACGGTGTCTACCTCCACCGCTCGGACGACACGGTCATCCGGGACAGCTCGTTTCGCGGCGGTCGCTTCGGCGTACACGTCATGCACACCTCCGGGGCGGTCGTCGCCTCGAACGCGATCCGCGACCAGGACCTCGGCGGTGTCGTCCTGATGACCGACCCCACGGGGACGGCGATCGTCGGCAACGACGTCCGTCGAAGCGCGAACGGCATCATCACCGACGGGCGGTCGAGCTTCGTCGCCGAGAACGTCGTCACGGACAACGGGTACGGCCTCCGCATCAACGATCACGCCTCGCGATACGAGGCGAACGCCGTGCTCGACAACGACGTCGGCATCAAGGCCGGCGGGTTCCTCCCGACGAACGAGGTGCTCCTCAACGACTTCGTGGGCAACGGTCGCGACGTGGAGTCGGGCCTCGGCCCGCTGCAGGTCTGGACCGTCGAGGACGTCGGCAACTACTGGGACGGCGCCGCGGTCGCGGGCGCTCCCGACCGGGCGTACGCCCCGACGGATCCCGTCGACGCCCGGCTCGGCCGGGTCGACGGCGCGGCCACGCTCGCCCGCTCGCCTGGGATGGCGGCCTCGCGGACGTTCGCCGAGGCGGTGCCGGGGCTTCGCGGCGGCGTCGTCGACCTCCGACCGCTCGCCGAGCCCGCCACGGACGCCGGGGGTGCGACGTCGTGAGCGAGGCGGTCCTGCGCGCGGAGGCGATCACGCACCGCTTCGACGGCGCGACGGCTCTCGAGTCGGTCGACCTCTCGGTGGCCCCCGGGTCACTCGTCGCCGTCGTCGGCCCCAACGGCTCGGGCAAGACGACGCTGTTGCGCGTGCTGGTGGGACTCCTCCGGCCGAGCGACGGTCGCGTGGCCAGACCCCACGTGCGACGCGGTCGGCCCGTGGGCTACCTCCCCCAGCACCCTCGCTTTCGCCCGGGGTTCACCGCCCGCGAGACGCTCGCGTTCTACGCGCGCCTCGTCGACGCTCCCGAGGGGGCGCCCGATCGTCTGCTCGGGCGCGTCGGGCTGGCCGAGGCGGCCGACCGCCGGGTGGAGGCGCTCTCGGGCGGCATGCGCGGGCTGTTGGGCGTCGCGCAGGCGCTCGTGGGCGACCCGCCGGTCGTCGTCCTCGACGAGCCGACGACGGGCCTGGACCCCGGGATGCGCCGGCGGATCTTCGGCGTCCTCGACGAGCTCGTCGACGACGGTCGCGGCGTGCTCGTCGCCTCCCACGACCTCGACCGGGTCGACCGCGGTGCCGACCGGGTGGTCGTGCTCGACGCCGGCCGGGTCGTCACCGAGGGGACGCCGAGCGGGCTACGCGAGCGCTTCGAGGTCGACTCGCTCGAGGCGGTCTACGAGGCGGCCGTCGAGTCGCCGACGGGGGCAATCCGCGTGCGGAGGGGGCGGTCGTGAGCGCGCGAGCGCGCGTTCGCCCCGTCATGGCGGTCGCCGCGCGCGAGGTCGTGACCCTCGCACGCACCCGGGCGGTGGCGATGCTCGCGGTGGCGTTCGCGCTCACCACCGTCGGGGTGGCCCTCGTCACCGACGCACCGGCGCGCGGGTACGTCCCGGCGGTGATCGACCTGCTGACGCCGATGGAGCTGCTGGTGCCGGTGCTCGCGGTCGCGCTCGGCTACCGGGCGATCCTCGGCGATGCCACCCGGGGCGAGCTCGAGGTGCTCCGGACGTATCCGCTCCGCCCGTGGCAGCACGTCGCCGGGGCGTTCCTCGGGCGGGCGGTGGGCGTCGTCGCCGTCGTGGTGCTGTCGCTCGGGCTGGTCGGGGTGCTCGTCGCGGTCACGCCGGCTGAGACGGTCCGGATCTACGCGACGCACGAGACCGCCGACTCGCCGCTTCTGTTCGCGCGCTTCGTGGTGCTGACCGCTGCGTTGGGGCTGGTGTTCCTCGCGATCGCCCTCGCGATCTCGGCGCTGGCGCGGTCGACGCGTGGGGCCATCGCCGCGGGTGCCGCGGTGCTCCTCGTCGCCCTGCTGGCGCTCGAGGTGGCCATCGCCCAGGGGCTGGCCGGGGGCTGGGTGGCCGAAGACCGCCTCGCGTTCGTCCTCGCGCTGGTCCCGAACGGGGCGTTTCGCGGGCTCGTGCTCGAGACGGCGGTGACCGTCACGCCGGGAGACGCCCGGGCTGCCTCGCCGGTCGCCAGCGCCGTCTCGCTCGCGGGCTGGGCGGCCGTGGGGCTCGTCGCGGCCGCCCTCGGACTCGGCCGGCGGGCCTAGTCGGACAGCGACGCGACGAGTTCGGGGGTGACCTCGTCGTGGGTGTAGATCGTTCCGCCGAACTCGTCGACGAACGCCTCGGCGTCGGCCGCCTCGGAGAAGCCGATCAGGTCGGCCCCCATCGCCCCGCGGACCTCGCTGCCGGCGACGAGCGAGAGCTCCCTCGCCCGGGCGAAGGCCTCTGCCGACAGGTGAGCGGTGATGAACCTCGCGTCGTCGTCGGTCGTGACTTCCCAGTCGACGGCGGTGTAGTCGGTGAGGTACAGGACCTCGAGGTCGTGGCCATCGCGCTCGCGCTCGAACGTGTACTCGTAGGCGCACGTGGCGCTGCAGAACCACGCCGGCGGGTCGTGTGCCTCGGGTGCGAAGCCATCGTAGTGGGCCTGGCCCGCCGGCCCGGGTTGCGCCTCGATGAGCATGCCGCAGGTGTCGCAGTACTTGTCGCCGTCGAGGGCGATCGGTTCGGGCACCTCGTCCGTGCCGCCGAGGCAACCGCTCACGGCGCCCCCGGCGACGACGGCTCCGACGATGAGGAGCTGGCGTCGGGGCAGCACCACCGCCCGCGGACCCTCCGGCGTGGGGATCATGCGTACACCTCGGGGGCCCACGGGCTTGTGGCGTTTGGTGCGAGCGACGAACGTGGTGGGCCGGTGCGGGTCGTGGCCGGTCCGGCGTCTTCCCCGGCGGTCGGGCCGCCCCGCCGGCTATTCGAGGACGAGGCTCGCCCGGGTCACGGACCGCTCGTCGCTGTCCTCGAGGGCCGTCTGGGCGTCCTCGAGGGGATACTCAGCGTCGACGAGGTCGTCGAACGGGAAGCGGTCGCCGTGGCGCTCGAGGAACGCGAGCGCCCGCCGGAGGTACCACGGCTGGTAGAGCAACTGGGCGTGGACGTCGATTCGGTTGACGGTGAGGCTGGCCGGCTCGAACGGCGCCTCGAGCCCCGGCGAGATGTTGCCCACCTCGAGGTAGCGTCCGCCGGAGCGGAGCAGCTCGGGCCCCTCGACGAACGCCTCGGGGACGCCCGCGACCTCGACGCCGACGTCGGCGCCGGCGCCGTCGGTGAGCTCCTGGACGCGCCGGGCGCGCTCGCCCGGCGTCTCGTACTCGCGCATGTCGACGAGGTGGTCGGCGCCGAACGCCTCGGCGCGCTCGAGGCGCTCGGGCGCCCTCTCGACGAGGATCACCTCGGCCCCGGCGGCCGTCGCGACCGCGCTGGCGGCGAGGCCGAGGCCGCCGGCGCCCTGGACGACGACGGTCTCGTCGTGGCGCAGCCCCACGGTGTCGAGGCCGAACAGCACCTGGCTGAGCGCGCAGTTCGCGCCCGCCGCGGCCTCGGGGGAGACGCCCGCGGGCACCTTGTAGAAGTGCTGGCCGGGGAAGAGGTAGTAGTGGGTCGCGAACGTGCCGCGGTAGTGGGGCGGGACCTGGTGTGGTTGCATCCACTCGCCGGTCGTCCGCACGAGGTCGCACGCGTCGAACTGGCCGTTGCGACAGGCGGCACACTCGCCGCACGGCTGGAAGTACACCGGCGCGACGAGGTCGCCCGGTGCGACCGGCTCGCCGGCGCTGTCGGTCTCGAGGCCCTCGCCGAGGGTGTCGAGGCGGAGCAACGCCTCGTGGCCGAGGACGATGCCGGTGGGCACCTTCATCTCGCCGCGCCAGAAGTGCAGCTCCGAGCCGCAGACGTTCGTGCGGACGACCTCGGCCAGCGCGGCGGCGGGGTCGATTGGGGGCTCCTCGACGACCTCGACGACCTCGACCTCGCGCTCGCCCGCGAGGGCCACCACGCGACCGTGGGCGCTCATGCGCGGTACTCGGTGTCGATCTCCGTCGCCGTCTCGACCATCTCCACGGCCGCGTCGCTGTACTGCAGCACCTGCATGCGGTCGCCGATGAGCTCGAACTTCCCGCGCAGGATGCCGGCGATGGCCCCGATCTCGCCCCGGCTGAGTTCCTTCCAGCTCGAGTACGAACCCGTCAGCCGGAAGGCGTGGTCGACGTCGTCCGGGTCGTCGACCCGGTACGCCTCGGTGCACCCACCCGCCGCGAGGCCGACGAAGTAGTGGTGCGTCTCGTCGAACGCGTCGTCGGCCTCGATGGTGAAGATGAAGTCGCCGTTGAAGTCGACGCCCCAGTCGGCGCCCACCTCGGCGTAGCGCTCGTTCTCGTTCAGGCGCTCGCGCCACTCCTCGATCCACTCCTCCGACGGGAACGGGATCGCCATGGGCGACCGTAGTCCCAACGGCGCGGTAACCGTTGCGGTCCGATAGCACGCGTCAGGCGACGGGGTCACGACGCGGCCGCCGCGACCGCATCGCGGTCGCGCTCGACGTCGATGCCGGGGCCGTCGGGCGGGGCGACCTCGCCGTCCGCCACCTCGATCGGCTCGGCCAGGTTGAAGTCGCGCACCGCGGGCGTCCACGGTGGCTCGTCCGGGAACTCGCACCAGGGGCTGCCCACGGCGGCGATGACGTGCAAGTTGGCCGCGAATCCGATCCCGATCGTCCAGGTGTGGGGCACGTCGGCCACGACGGCCTCGCGGGCGCGCCCGGCGACCTCGACGGCCCCACGTACGCCGGTGACGAG
>JBKGZP010000006.1:0-63434 GCA_046543335.1 Halobacteriales archaeon | reverse complement strand
TCCAGAGCGTCGCGATGGACCTCGAGGGGGCCGACTACGACCCCGAGCAGTTCCCGGGCCTGGTCTACCGGACGCAGGACCCGAAGTCCGCCGCCTTGATCTTCCGCTCGGGCAAGATCGTCTGCACCGGGGCGAAAAGCACCGACGACGTCCACGAGAGCCTCCAGATCGTCTTCGACAAGCTTCGCGACCTGAACATCGAGGTCGACGAGGACCCGGAGATCGTGGTGCAGAACATCGTCACCAGCGCCGACCTCGGCACGAAGCTCAACCTCAACGCCATCGCCATCGGCCTCGGCCTCGAGAACATCGAGTACGAGCCCGAGCAGTTCCCCGGGCTCGTCTACCGCCTCGACGAGCCGAAGGTCGTCGCGCTGCTGTTCGGCAGCGGCAAGCTCGTCATCACCGGCGGCAAGCGCCCCGAGGATGCCGAGCACGCCGTCGACAAGATCGTCGCCCGCCTCGACGAGCTCGGCTTGCTCGAATCGACGACGCCGTAGTCGCCGTCAGAAGAGCCACCGGATCAGCCGGAAGGTCACGTGGACCTCGACGGCCGCCGCCACGGCGACCGCGAGCCACGCGGCCGCCAGGAGGAGCACCACCCGTCGGCCCTCGCCCGGATCCAGCACGCGCGCGCGGTGATCTCGGATTCGGTCGACGAACCGGTGGAGCAACCGGAACGCGACCGCCGCCCCGAGGAAGAACGCGGGCAGCTCCAAGATCGCGTGGGGGACGACCCCCACGACGACGAACGCGACGCCGGCCTCCCGGGCCGCCGGCACGGCGACGTAGCCCAGGATCACCCCGTTGAACACTAGCACGATGACCGTCAGGATGCCGAAGGAGAGGATGCCGAGCACGGTGATCGCGAGGACGACGGAGTTGTTCGCGAAGATCACGAGCGTGGTGATGTCCTCCGGGAAGGCCTCCCCGAGGTCGCCCAGGCCGATGAGCCCGAAGAGGTCGACCCGGTCGACCAGGAGGACGCCGAGCAGGCACCCCAGCGCGAACAGCCCGACGGCGAGGTGAACGTACCGACGGTGCTCGGCCCACGCCAGTCGCAGGTCAGCGAGCACGCCATCCGACGGCGACATGCGCGCCAGTAACCGGCGGTCGACCAAAAGCGCCCGGGAGCGGTGCAGGGGGTATTTGGTCACCTGGGACGAACCGGCGCCGGCACATGGGTCGGCTGTACGTCACCGGCGGGCGGGTGCTTCGCCCCGATGGGGCCGTCGAGCGAGCTGACGTGGTCCTCGACGCGTCGTCGGGGACCGTCGAGGCGGTGGCGGCTGGGACTGACCCCGGCGACGACCCGACCCTAGACGCCAGCGACGGCCTGGTCGTCCCGGGCCTCGTCAACGCCCACGCGCACGTCGCGATGACGCTCCTTCGGGGGCACGCCGACGACAAGCCGCTGCACGCCTGGCTCGAGGAGGACGTCTTTCCCGTCGAGGCCGCCTTGACGCCCGACGACGTCGCCGCGGGGGCACGACTCGGCCTCCTCGAGGCGATCAAGGGCGGCACGACGAGCGTCTGCGACATGTACTTCCACGAGGGGGCGATCGCCGAGGCCGTCGTCGAGGCGGGCGTCCGCGCCACGCTCGGATACGGCATCGTCACCCTCGGCAAGGACGACGCCGGCGTCGAGGCGGAGCTCGACGCGGCTCGGTCGTTCGTCGAGCAGCACGACGGCCACGGCAGCGGTCGCGTCCGGGCGGCACTCATGCCCCACGCCGTCCGGACGGTCGAGCCGTCGGTCCTCGAGCGCGTCGCCGACCTCGCCCGCGAGCGCGACCTCCCGGTGCACGTGCACGCAAACGAGACCCGCGACGACGTCGAGCGCGTCCGCGAGCGCGACGGTCGTCGCCCCATCGAGACCCTCGATGCCTGCGGGGTCCTCGATGCCGAGGCGTTCGTCGCCCACGGCGTGCACCTCGACGAGGCGGAGATCGCGCTCCTCGCCGCGACCGACACCGGCGTCGCCCACTGCCCGACGGCCAACCTGAAGCTGGCCAGCGGGATCGCCCCCGTTCGGGCGCTGCGGGCTGCGGGCGTCCCCCTCGGCATCGGCACCGACGGCCCCGCCTCGAACAACGACCTCGACATGCTCGAGGAGCTTCGCCTCGCGGCCCTCCTGGCGAAGGTGCGCGAGGACGACGCCACGGCCATCCCGGCGAGCGCGGCCGTCGAGGCAGCCACGCGGGGGGGTGCCTCGCTGCTGGGCGTCGAGCGCTACGGCCTCGAGCCGGGCGCGCCGGCCGACCTCGCCGTGATCGACCTCCGCGCGCCGCATTTCGCCCCCGACCACGACCTGGTCAGCCACCTGGCCTACGTCGCGAAGGGACCGGACGTCCGCCACACGGTCTGCGACGGGCGGGTGCTCATGCGCGACGGCACCGTGACGACGCTCGACGAGGCGGCCGTCCGCGAGCGGGCGACCCGGCGCGCCAGGGCGCTCATCGAGCGCGCCGGGTGAGCGTCGGTAGGGTTTTCCCGGGGGTGGCCGGAGTCGCGGCCATGACGAACGGTACCGTTCCGGTGTCGCACCTCGTCGACGACCCCGAGGGGCTGGCCGCCGAGGGCCGGCGCAAGCTCGACTGGGCGCGGCGATACATGCCGATCCTGGCCTCGTTGCGCGAGACCTTCGTCGAGGAGCAACCGCTGGCGGGCGAGACGGTGGCGATGGCGATGCACGTCGAGGCGAAGACGGGGATCCTCGTCGAGTTGCTGCGAGTCGGCGGCGCGGAGGTTGCGCTCACCGGCTGCAACCCGCTTTCGACCCACGACGACGTCAGCGTCGCCCTCGACGGTATGGAAGGGATCACGAGCTACGCCAGGCGCGGGGTGGACGAGGCCGACTACTACGCCGCGATCGACGCCGTCTTGGCGCACGATCCGACGATCACCGTCGACGACGGCGGCGACCTGATCTTCCGAATCCACGAGCACCGCCCCGAGCTCATCGCGGGCATCCGCGGCGGCTGCGAGGAGACGACGACCGGCGTGCACCGGCTGCAGCGCATGGCCGACGACGGCGCGCTCGAGTACCCGGTGTTCGCGGTGAACGACACCCCCATGAAGCGCTCCTTCGACAACGTCCACGGGACGGGCGAGGCGTCGTTGGCGAGCATCGCCATGACGACGAACCTCGCCTGGGCGGGCAAGACCGTCGTCGTCGCCGGCTTCGGCTACTGTGGCCGGGGGGTCGCCCGCAAGGCGGCGGGCCAGAACGCCCGGGTCATCGTCACCGAAGTCGACCCGCGCAAGGCGCTCGAGGCCCACATGGAGGGCTACGAGGTGTTGCCGATGGCCACCGCGGCCGCGGAGGGCGAGGTCTTCATCACGACGACGGGCAACCGCGACGTCATCGTCCAGAAGCACTTCGAGGCGATGCCGGACGGCGCGGTGCTGGCCAACGCCGGCCACTTCGACGTCGAGATCGACCTCGACGGCCTCGCCGCGATGGCCGAGGCCACCCACGAGGCCCGCGACGGCGTCGTCGGGTACGAGCTGCCCGACGGGCGCGTGCTGTACGTGCTGGCGGCGGGGCGACTGGTCAACCTCGCCACGCCCATCGCCCTCGGCCACCCCGTGGAGGTGATGGACCAGTCATTCGGCATCCAGGCGGTCGCCGTCTGCGAGCTGGCCGCGAACGCACCGTCGTACGATCCGGGGGTCCACCCGGTCCCCGACGCCCTCGACCGGGAGGTCGCCGCGATCAAGCTCGCCGCGGAGGGGATCGAGATCGACGAGCTCTCCGACGAGCAGCGCGAGTACCAGGCGACCTGGGCGCACGGGACGTGACGACCAGGTCGAACCGAGTCACTTTTTGAGAAGCACCTCGAGCGCCCGCTCGATCGCGATGGTTCCCGCGACCCCCCTCCACCAGCCGAAGCAGTACTTCGAGGCCGTCGAGAATCCGCTGCCCGCGGGCGCGGCGCTGGCCGTCGGTCGCTTCCTCGGCGTGACCCTCCTGTTCGTCATCGCCGTCGAGCTCGTACTCTCCGCCATGGTCGGCGGGCCCACGGGCCTCCGCGGCGAGATCTACCGCTTGCTCGTGCCGGTCGCGGCGTTCATGGCCGTCTATCTCGCCGCGGCGTGGCTCGTCGTCGCGGGCGTCATGCACGTCGTCGGCGGCCACAGCGAGGGGCGCTTCCGGGACGCCCTCGGCGTCACCGGGTGGTCGTACGCCCCGGACCTGCTCCTGATGCCCATCTCGGCGGCGGCGATGTACCTCGAGATGCGCGACCGCGAGCTCATGGCGAGCGACCCGGCCGTCTTCGCGGCCGAGGTCGAGGAGCTGCAGGCCCAGGCCTCGTCGATACCCGGCCTGCTCGTCACGCTCGTCGTCGTGGCCTGGAGCGTCTACATCCTCGCCAACGGGATCCAGGCGACACACGACACCGATGCCAAGGCCGCGTGGATCGCCGCCGGCATCGTCGGCGTCGGGGCCATCGCACTCGCCATCGTCGGCATCTGAGTCCGGTCGCCAAGTCTTTGCGCCGCGGCGCCCTAGGACGGACCGGATGTCCGCCAAGGGCGATCGACGAGAACGCGAGCTGGTGAACCTCCTCGACGACGCCGGGTTCGCGGTGATCCGCTCGCCGGCAAGCGGCAGCGGGACGGGCCGCCCCCAGCCGGACCTCCTCGCCGGCGACGGCGACCGCTTCTTCGCCATCGAGGTCAAGTCCTCGAGCGGCGATCCCATCTACATCGCCGGTGAGGAGCTCGAGGCGCTGCTTTACTTCTCGCGGAGCTTCGGGGCCCGCCCGCGCGTCGGCGTGCGCTTCGACCGCGAGGACTGGTACTTCTTCCACCCGGCCGACCTCTACCAGACGACCGGTGGCAACTACCGGGTCAAGCGCTCGACCGCCCTCCAGGACGGCGCCCCGCTCGACGCCCTCATCGAGGGCTGAGACCGGGTCGAAGCCCTTTTTGCCGGCCCACGGTACCCGACCCCCATGCAGCTTGAGCGGGCCCGGGTCATCGAGATCGTCGCTGCGGTGGTCGCGCTGGGGTTGATGATCGCCATCATGGCCGTCATCGGCTACCAGTACACGGACAACGGCGAGTTCGCGAGCGAGGGGGGGCTCATGCTCGTGATCGCCATCATCCTCTTCGTCCTCGTCATGACGGTGGTCGGCTACGTCCTGGCGTTCACCGTGACCGCGGAGGAGGCCGCGGCCGAGGCGAGCGACTAGGGCGCCTCGCCCGCCAGCCGCCGGGCGTAGTACGTGAGCGGGTCGCCGATGCGCTCGCACAGCTCGTCCCGGTCGACGCAGACGCCGTAGACCTGCATGGTCGCACACGAACCGGGTGGGAACTGCGTCGGGCCCTCCTCGCCGGTGACGGCGGCGGCCATCTCGACGAGCGCCTCGGGGACGGCCCCCTCCACGACCGCCCCGAGGTCCTCCGGTCCGAGGCCGACGCTCGTGAGGAAGCTCGCCAGCGCGTACCGGGCGTGGGGGTCGAGGCGATCGCCGGCCTCGACGCGGTCGAGCAGCGCCTGCATGCATGGCGGGAAGCGGTCGGGGTCGATCGCCTCGAACGCCTCCGGGAGCTGTGGGCGCCCGAGTCGGGCCTCGACGGCGTCGACGGCGTCGGCCAACTCGGCCGCGATCGCCGGCGGGACCTCGAGCGGGAGGTCGCCACCGACGCGCTGGCGGACCGCGGCGGCGAGCAGCTCGTCCACCTCGGCCTCGTCGATGGCCACCCAGCCGTCGGCGACCGGCCGGTTCACGAGGCGCCAGCGGTCGTCGTCGATCGCCGGCGCGAGGCGGAGGTAGGCGACGCGGTCGACGTCGACCCGGGCGTCCCGGTGGCGGATCGCGACGTCGAGGTCCTCGAACAGCGCCTCGAGGTCGAGGTCCAGCCGGCCAGCCGAGCGGTCCTCCTCGAGGCGCGTCACGGCCGCCCTGGCCTCGGCGCGGACGTACCGATCGGTCACGAGCGGGTCGTCGACGAGCGAGACGACGATCCGCGCGAGCGGGTACGAGAGCAGCTCCGTCTCCGGGTCGTCGTGGGGCTCGCCGGTGGTCTCGCCGGTCAGCGCCCGTTCGATGCGCTCGCGAGCGCGAGCGACCGCGGCCGAGGGCCCCTCGGCACCCAGCAGGCGCTCGATCGGGGGGGCCTCCTCCCGGACGGCCTCCCGGGCGGCCGCGAGGAACGGGTACCGGGCGAGCGACCGGTCCATCTCCGGTGCGGACTCCGGCAAGCGACCGGTTAAACGAACCGGTGGGTCCGGACGGACAGCTACATGCGCACCCCCGTCGAAGGGCCACCGAGGGATGGGGTACATCGGCTTCCCGTGTCCCGGCTGCGGCGCCGGCGGGGCGGTGCACGACCCCGCGTGCGACTTCGCCGACCGCGACCGGGATGCCATCGAGCGGGCGTACATCGACGTCGTCGCCCACCTCGCGGACGCGCCCGTCGACGAGGCGGCACTGCGCACGACCGTCGGTCGGTGGACGCGCCTGCACGCCGCCGCCCTCGGGCGGCTCCGGCGCGAGGGTCGCGTGCGCCGCGAGGACGACGGCACCCTCGTCGTCACCTCCGGCGCCGACCAGGCCGAACGCCTCATCGAGCCCAACGTCGAGCCCATCCGGACGCTCCATCGCCACGGCAGCGTGCCCGGGTGCCACGACAACGCGGTCTTCGCCATGATCGCGTGGTACGAGATGGTCGGCCTCTCCTGGGCGGAGACGCGCGAGCGCGTGCTCGAGTGGCTCGAGCGGACGGGGACCTGGGCGCGCGGCGGTTTCGACGAGGCCACCCCGGAGCAGCTCGTCGACAACAAGCGCCACGTGTACGAGCAGGGCTACGGGTGGCGAGAGAAGGCCGAGGCCGCCAAGCGGGTCGTCGAGCGGGAGCTGAACCTGGACGCCTAGTCGCTCTGGATGCGCGGCGCCAGCATGTACGTCACCTGACCGCGACCCTCCGCGTACGGCAGGGTGAGCTTCACCGGGTACTCCTCGCCGAGGCGGATCTGGACCTCCGTGTCGTGCGGGATCGCCTTGTTGATGTCGCGGAGGTAATCGAGGCTGAACAGCGAGGAGGCGGGCCCAGGCTCGAACTCGATGAGCTCCTCGGGGGTGAGCTCGAGGCGGATGTCGTCCGTGTCACCGCGGGCGTCGACGTAGAACAGCTCGTTCTCATCGTCGACGCCGAACTCGACGTGGTCGGAGACCATGTCCGCGGCGGTGATCGCCCGGTTGAGGTCGCGCCCCTCGAGGACGATCGTCGCCGGGAGGTCCAGGTCGGGGATGTCGGGCTCTTCGCGGATCGACTCGGGGTTGATCAGCCCCATGGTCGCCCGGAGGCCGTCGATGCGCAACTGGAGCTTGTGGACCTCCTCGTCGAGCGAGAGGTCGATCAGCTGGCCGCTGTCGGCCATCCCGGCGAGGTCGTCCAGCCGGCCCAGGTCGACGCCGATGAGCTCGTCGTCCGCCTCGTAGGACTCGAACGCGGAGGCGTCGAGCGAGAGGTCGACCATGCCGACGTTCGCCGGGTCGACCGCCCGGATGGCCAGGCCATCCTCGTTCAGGCGGACCTTGCACTCGTCGACCAGTACGCTCACGGAGTCGAGGGTCCCCCCGAGCGTCTCGGCACCCACGATCGCAGTAAACATACCCGGGTTGAGTGCCGGACACAGTATAAAACGATTGAAAGTCCACGCCGACAGGCCCAAGCGCCGGCCGCCGCTAGGCCGGGCACGGATGGGCCAGCGAGACCGGTGGAGCCGGCGTGCACACGACGCCGGCCTCCGCAGCCGGGCGTCGTTCAAGCTCCGCCAGCTCGACGACCGCTTCGAACTCCTCGACGGCGCCGAGACGGTCGTCGACCTCGGGGCCGCCCCCGGGGGCTGGCTACAGGTCGCCGCCGAGCGGATGCGACCCGGCGGTACCCTCGTCGGCGTCGACCGACGCCGCATCGAGCCCCTCGACGACGTCGAGGTGACCGTCCACCTCCTCCGCGGCGACGTGACGGATCCGACCACCCACGAGCGCATCGCCGGTGCCGTCGACGGCACCGCCGACCTCGTGCTCTCCGACATGGCCCCAGACGTGACCGGGGCGTACGAGGTGGACCACGCCCGGTCGGTCCACCTGGCCGACCGGGCCGCGGCGGCCGCGCGAGCGCTGCTCGGCCCGGGGGGGACGCTGGTCGTCAAGGTGTTCGAGGGGCGAGACCTCGAGGACCTCGTGGCGAGCCTCGAGGACGACTTCGAGTACGTCGCCCGCCACCGCCCCGCCGCGACCCGCGAGGCGTCCTCGGAGGTCTACCTCGTCGCCCGGGGCTTCCTGACGGCCCCGGTGCGCGCCGGCGACCGCCTGACCGTCGGGATCGAGGCCACCGGCGACGAGGGCGACGGCGTCGCGACGGTCGACGGCTTCACCGTCTTCGTCCCCGGTGCCGAGGTGGGCGAGACCGTCGACGTCGAGATCGAGGCGGTCAAGTCGCGGTTCGCCTTCGCGACGCGCATCCGGTGATGGGTGCGCTCTTTAGGCTCGACACCGTCAGGATGTACTGACGAACCCGTGTCCCGAACGACCCAGCCGTGCCCGCGGTGCGGCGAGCCGACCCCGACGCCCGCCGACGAGCGGGGGCGCTGTCGGGCGTGCTTCCTCGAGGCGGTCGACCTCGTGGCGGTACCCGAGGCCGTCGCCGTCGAGCGCTGCGTCCACTGCGGGTCGGTCGGGATCGACGGCGACTGGCGCGACGACGACGCCGCGGCCGACCTCGCGGTCGAGGCCGTCACCGACGCCGTCCGGGTTCACCGGTCGGTCGACGACCTGTCGTGGTCGGTCTCGACGACGGCCGTCGACGACTGGGAGCTCCACGTCCACGCTCGCTTCGACCTCGACGTCGCGGGTGGGACCGCCCGGCGTGCGGTCGAGACGGTCGCGACGGTCGAGGCGACGACGTGCCCACGGTGCGATCGCATCGCCGGTGACGACTTCGGCGCCATCGTCCAGCTCCGCGCGACGGAGCGCCTTCCGACGGACGCGGAGGTCCGCCGGGCGCGCGAGGTCGTGGCGGCCGTCCTCGACGATCGCGTCGACCGGGGCGACCGCGACGCGTACCTCACCGACGTCATCGAGCGCGACGGCGGTCTCGACCTCCGCCTCTCGACGCCCCGCCTCGGCGACCAGGTCGCGACCGCGATCCGCGCCGACCTGGGCGGGCGGATCGAGACCTCCCGGACCCTCGTCACCGCCGACGCGGACGGCCAGGAGGTCTACCGCGTCACGTTCGCCATCCGCCTGCCGCGGTTTCGCTCGGGCGACGTGGTGGCCCTCGACGACGGGGCCGCGCTCGTCGAGTCCGCCGGGGATGCCGTGGCCGTCCGCGACCTCGCCACGGGCGAGCGGCGCCGCGTCGACCCGGCCGGTCTCGACGGCCCCGTCGCCACGGCGGCCGCGGCCGACGAGGCGGTGGTCGTCGCCCCCATCGACGACCGCAGCGCGCAGGTGATCCACCCCGAGACGAACGAGGCGGTCACCGTCGCCCGATACCCCGCGGTCGACCTCGACCGCGACACCGTGCCCGCCATCACGGTCGGCGGCCGCCTCTACCTCCTCCCGACGGATGGGGCCTGAGCTCGCCGCGGTCGTCCCGAAGGCGCGCGTCGAGGCCTGCCTCGCCTACCTCGAGGAACGCGGCCGCCGCGACGAGACCCGCCACATCGAGGAGTACGACGCCGAGCACGTGGCGATCCCCGTGACCGGGCCGGTTACCCACCGGACGATCGAGCGCCTGGCGCCGAACGCCGCCGCGGACAGGCGCCTGCGAACCCTCGAGGACCACCTGCGCGTGCGTGGCTGGTCCGAGGGGGACCTGCGGGAGGCGCCCGCCACCTACGCGCGCGTCGGCGACATCGTCGTCCTCGACGGCTGGCCGGCCCGTCGACCCGGTGAGGTCGGCGCGGCGCTTCTCGACCTGCACGGGGACGCCCAGGTCGTGCTGGCCAAGCTCGGGATCCACGGCCCGCACCGACGACCGCGGGTGGCCCACGTCGCCGGCGAGGCGCGAACGCGAACCGTCCACCGCGAGCACGGCGTCGCCTACGCCCTCGACCTGACCGAGGTGATGTTCAGCCCCGGCAACCAGCGAGAGCGCGCCCGGATGGGCGAGGTGGTCGAGCCCGGCGAGCGGGTGGTCGACCTGTGCGCCGGCATCGGCTACTTCGCCCTCCCCATGGCCGCCGCGGGGGCGACCGTCACGGCCGTCGAGCGCAACCCGACCGCCTTCCGGTGGTTGACGTCGAACGCCAGCCGGAACCGGCTCGACGATCGCCTGACGGCGATCAACGCCGACTGCCGGGGCTGCCCCGTGCGCGCCGAGCGCGCCGTGGTGGGTCATCTGCCGGTACACGACTGCCGTGGCGACGCCACGGCGTTCGGCGGCGGCTACCTCGACGCCGCCGTTCGAGCCCTCGACGGCCGGGGTCACCTCCACGTCCACGGGCTGGCGTACGCCGACGACCACGGGTCGGCCGCGTCGAGCCTCGTGCGCCGCCTTCGACGCCGCGAGGTCGACCCGACGATGCTCGCGGTCCGCCGCGTCAAGGGGGTCGCCCCGCGGACCGACCACCTGGCGTTCGACGTGCGACTGACGCCGACAACAGCCTCAAGGTCCCGGGGGGCGGACTGAGGCGCATGGACCGCCAGAAGGTGCTCGCCATCCTCTTCGCCTTCTTCATGGTCTCGTCCATGGTGGCGTGGGGCGCGACGCTGCTTTGAGGCCGCCTCAGGAGTCGTGTTCGGTCGAGAGTCGCCAGACGTCTGCCCCCGTGGGTTCGTCCGGCAGTCGCGTGATGCACTCGATGCAGAGCAGGTGCTCGGTGCCGTCCGGCAGCTCGAGGTGGAGCCCGCGGGGGGGTCGCCCCTCGAGCACCCAGACGTTCTCCCGGCCGGCGGCGACGGAGATGCGGCGGTTGCACCCTTCGCAACGGTTTCGTGCCATGGAGAACGGAGCGGAAGCCCATCGAGACCCGGTGGCGGGCGCTCGGTGGGAGCGTCAGTCGGACTTGATCTCCTTGAACTGCTCGAGGAGGTCCTCGGTGGACTCGCCGGTCTCGTACTCTACCGACCCGTGGTAGACGGTTCGGTCGTCGTCGAAGTCCGCGTCGACGGCCGTGGCTTTCCGTTCGCGGCGCTCGTGTTCGTCCTCGTCGTACGCTCCCATCGACATGGTTGCTACAATCGCGAGCTACGAACGAGACGACTATAACGGTGTCGGTGGCTACCACACCACACCGTGGAACCCGTCGTCGCCGACTTGCACGTGCACACGACCCGGTCGGACGGGGCGATCGACCCCGACGACCTCGGGCGTCTGGCGGCCGATCGCGGCCTCGAGGTGGTCGCGATGACCGACCACGACCAGCTCCCCCCGACCGACGTCGGCGGCGAGGGCGCCACCGTCGTCGGCGGCATCGAGCTGCGCGTCGAGGCGGCCGACGTGGGCCGGGTCGACCTGCTCGGCTACGGCGTCCGGCGGACGGCCTCGCTGGAGGCGACGATCGAGCACCTCCAGGCCGACCGGATCGAGCGGGCCCGAGCCATCCGCGAACGCCTCGAGGACCGCCTCGGCGTGACCCTCGAGGTCGACCTCGAGGCCGGCGTCGGTCGGCCCCACCTCGCCAGGGCGGTCGCCGCCGCGACCGACCTCGGGTACCAGGCGGTCTTCGACCGCTACATCGGCCGCGACGGCCCCTGCTACGTCCCCCGGGACGTCCCCTCGTTCGAGCGGGGCCGGCGGCTGCTCCGCGAGGCGTGCGACCTGGTCGTCCTCGCACACCCGATGCGATACCGGGATCCCGCGCGGGCGCTCGCACTCGTCTCTGGCCTCGACGGCCTCGAGTTCGCCTACCCGTACGAGGACGCCCGGGCGCTCGACCGCCTCGCGGGGCTGATCGCCGGCGATCCCCTCAGGACCGGCGGGAGCGACGCCCACCGGCTCGATGACCTCGGTCGAGCGGGCCTCGACCGCGACGCGCTCGCGCCGATCGCGCGACGGCTGGGGCTGGTCGGCTGGTAGCGGTCCGACGGCGATCGGTGGGAGCTCCGACGGACCCCGCGACCGCGTCGTGTAACGTTCAAGGCCGGTCGGCCCCTCCGTTCCGGCGGATGCAGTGCCATTACTGCGACGAGCCCGCGGTGGTCGCACCGGAACACGGCGCCGTCCGCGTCGGACTGTGTCGGCACCACCTCCGCCAGCACCTCGAGTCGCTCGACGACGCCCTCGCCGACGGACTGCGCCGCTGACCGCCGTCAGCGTCGGTCGGGGTCGACGTCGATGGCGTCGACCGGGCAGACGTCGACGCACAGCATGCAGTCGATGCAGGCGGCCTCGTCGGCGGGGTCGGCCTTGCGGTCGCTGACCGGGTGGCCCGGTGTCTCGACCCACTCGAAGACGTCGACGGGACAGTGCTCGACGCAGTCGCCGGAGGCGTCGCAGATGTCGAAGTCGACCGCGACGTGCGTCCCGTGGATGCCGAGGCGCTCGGGCTCGTCGACGGGGCCCCACACGTCGTGGCCCCGGTGGGTCCCGACGCGCTCGCGAGTCTCGACGAAGTCCGGGTCGATGGCCATGCCGGCCCCAGGCCGAGGGGGGAGGAAAGCCTTGCTCTACTCGTACGCCGCGATGCCCGTCAGGTCCTCGCCGAGGATGAGCGTGTGGATGTCGTGGGTGCCCTCGTAGGTGTAGACGGTCTCCATGTTGGCGAGGTGGCGCATCGGGGGGTGGTCGAGCGTGATGCCGTTGCCGCCGAGCATCTCCCGGGCCACGCGGGCCTGTTCGCGGGCCGTCCGGACGTTCTCGCGCTTGGCCATGGAGACCTGCTGCGGCCGGAGGTCGCCGCGCGCTTTGAGCTCGGCCAGGCGGTACGCGAGCAGCTGGGCGGTGGTGACGCGGGTGGCCATCTCGGCGAGCTTCGCCTGTTGGATCTGGAACCGCGCGATGGGGCCGCCGAACTGGTCGCGCTCGAGCGCGTACGACCGCGCCACCTCGAAGCAGTCCCGGGCGGCACCGACGGCACCCCAGGCGATGCCGTAGCGCGCCTGCGTCAGGCACGAGAGCGGCCCGCGCATCCCCTCGACGCCGGGTAGCACCGCCTCCTCGGGGACCCACGCGTCGCGCATCGCCACCTCGCCGGTCGAGGAGGCGCGCATCGAGAGCTTGCCCTCGATCGGGGCGGTCGTGACGCCGTCGCGGTCGGTCTCGACGAGGAAGCCCCGCACGGGGGACCCGTCGGCACTCCGGTCGCGAGCCCAGACGACCGCGACGTCGGCGATCGGCGCGTTGGTGATCCACGTCTTCGTCCCGTTGAGGACGTAGCCGTCGCCGTCGCGCGTCGCGCGGGCGTCCATCCCCGCGGGGTTCGAGCCGTGCTCGGGCTCGGTCAGCCCGAAGCAGCCGACGGCCTCGCCCGCGGCGAGGCGGGGGAGCCACCGCTCGCGCTGGGCGTCCGAGCCGAAGGCGTGGATCGGGTACATGACCAGCGCGCCCTGGACGGACGCCATCGAGCGGATGCCGGAGTCGCCCGCCTCGAGCTCCTGCATGAGGACGCCGTAGGCCGTCTCCGAGAGGTTCGGCAGGCCGTGACCGTCCAGGTTGGGCGCGTAAAAGCCCAGCTCGCCCATCTCGGGGATCAGCTCGGTCGGGAACGTACCGCGCTCGTAGTGCTCGTCGACGATCGGTCGGACCCGGTCGTCCACGAACGACCGGGCGGTATCGCGGACCATGCGGGCCTCCTCGTCGAGGTCGGCCTCGAGGTCGACGTAGTCGAGCATACCGCGACCTCGACGGCGGAGGCCATATACCCGTCCTTCCCGGTCAGCGCGCCATGGCGACGAAGTTGTCGAACAGCCCCTTGACCTGGGCGGCCCGGCGCTCGTTCTCGGAGGTGATGCTGTCCAGGGCGAGCGCCTTCCGATCGGGCTCGAGTTCGTCCTTCGCCTCGGTCACCTCGCGGGCGGTCTCGGCGTCGTACTCGGGGTGGAACTGCACCCCGAAGGCGACGCCGGACTGGAAGCCCTGGATGGAGACGTCGTTCCTGGCGATGACCGTCGCCCCGTCCGGGACCGCGGTCACCGCGTCCGAGTGCGTCGTGTACGCCAGGAACCGCCGGTCGATGCCGGCGAGCAGCGGCGATCGGCCGTTGTGGGTGATCTCGCGGTACCCGATCTCGTAGCGACCCATGTCCTCGACGGTGCCGCCGAGGGCGTCGGCGATCAGCTGGTGCCCCCAGCACACGCCGAGGGTGGGCACGGCCGCCTCGATCGCCTCGTCGACGTACGCGCGGGTGGCGTCGATCCAGTCCTCGTCCCAGTAGACCGACGCGCTCGAGCCCGTGATCACGATGCCGTCGTACGCGGTCGTGTCCGGGAGCTCCCCGGCGGTGACGTCGAACTCGTCGAGGCTGGCCGCGAGCTCGCGACGGAAGTTCCGCCGCGTCGCCGGGTGCTGGTGGGACGCATCGAGCAGGGCGATCCGGCGCGACGTCATCGCGACCCCCTATCGCCCCGACCGACAAAGTCGTGACGGGCGCTCATGCCTCGACCGACCGCCGGACCACGTCGGGGACCGCCTCGACGAGCGCGTCGAGGCGGTCGACGTCCGGGCCGCCGCCCTCCGCGAAGTCCTCGGGGCCACCCCCGCCGCCGCCGACGAGCGCCGCGAGCTGACCGACGAGCTCCCCGGCGTGCAGACCCGTGCCCTCGGCGGCCGCGACGACGACGTGGGCGGTTCCGTCGTGCGCCCCGACGACGACCGCGCTCGAGCCGCCCTCGACGATGGCGTTGGCCGTCGCCCGAAGCTCGCCCGTGGGCGCGTCGATGCGGCGGACGACCACCTCGGTGTCGTCGAGGTCGACGCGGGCGGCCGCCTCCCCGGTGGCGCGCAGCTCGGCCACCTCCTCGGCGAGCTCGTCGATTCGCTTGCCGCGCTCCTTCCACGCCTCGAAGAACCGCGCGGCCGTGCGCGGGACCTCCTCTGGCGTCACGTCGAGGACCGCCGCCGCCTCGAGCAGCCAGTCCTCGCGCTCCTGCACGCGCTCGACCGCGGCCGACCCGGCGGAGAAGACCAGCCGCTCGACACCGTCTTGGACCCGCTCGGTGCGGTTGACGCTGATGAGGCCGATCTCGCCGGTCCGGGAGACGTGGGTGCCACCGCAGGCCTGGACGTCGTCGCCGACCTCGATGAGGCGGATGCGCCGACCGGGCGGGATGCCCCCCTGGTAGATGTCGAAGCCGTGGTCCGCCTCGGCCTCGTGGCGGTCGGGCCAGGACTGCTTGACGAAGTGGTTGGCGCGGACGGTCCCGTTCGCGATGCGCTCGATGCGCTTGACCTCCTCGCGATCGATCCGGCGGAAGTGCTCCAGGTCGAGGCGCGAGCTCGCGACCCCCTTTCGCGCGCCGGCCTGGTGGACGTGCTCGCCGAGGACGTCTCGCGCGGCGTCGAGCAGGACGTGCGTCGCGGTGTGGTTTCGCATGAGCTGTCGCCGGCGCTCGCGGTCGATGCGCCCCGAGACGATCGCGCCCGTCTCGAGAGGTTCGTCCACGCGGTGGCGGATGACGCCGTCGACCGTCTGGACGTCGCGCACCCGGGCCGAGGTCTCCTCCGTCGAGAGCGAGCCGGTGTCCGCGGGCTGGCCGCCACCCTCGGGATAAAACAGCGTCTGGTCGAGCACCACGTCGTAGCCGTCCTCGCGCTCGAAGCAGTCGAGCACGACCGCCTCGAAGGAGTACCGGTCCTGATCCTCGTAGTAGAGCTTCTCCGTCTCCGGGAGGCCAGGTAGCCGCTCGGGCGTCTCGGCCGGCGCCTCGGCGCCGAGCGCCGTCGACTCGTGTCGGTCGGCGACGCGGGCGTAGAAGTCCTCGGGGATCGTGACCGACGCGCCGACCTCGGCGGCGACCTCCGCGACCGTCTCCGGGTGGATGCCGTGGGAGTCGTACAGCTCGATGAGCTCCGTCGGCGGGATCGACTCCCCCCGGTCGCCGTACTCGCTGGCGAGCTGGCGCACCCGGCGCCGCCCCCGCGCGAGCGTCTCCCCGTACTTCTCGACCTCCTCTCGAACCATCTCGCGGATGACGTCGCGGTCCTCGTAGCCGAAGCGCGCCGCCTGCTGGTCGACGATCTCCTCGAGCGGCGTCGACAGGTCGATCTCCTCGGCGAGGCGAACCGTCCGGCGCAGCACCATCCGGGCGAGGTAGCCCGCCTTGACGTTCGACGGGACGATCCCGTCGCCGAGCATGTACGCGAGCGTCCGGGTGTGGTCGGCGATGGCGTACACGCGCTCGAGGGGCTCCTGGAGGGCCACGAGCTCCTCGACGTCGACGCCGAGGTCGTCGGCGATCGCCGACCGGGCCGAGGCGAGATCCTCGTCGGTGTCGAGGTCGAGGCGGCCGGCCAACCCCGCGGCCTTCGCGACGAGCTCGCGCTCGCGATCCGCGTACTCGAGCCCGGCGTCCTCGGTCAGCAGCTCGATGACCTCGGGGTAGACCGCCTCGTAGACCGTCGGGGTGCCCTGGCTCACCCAGGTCCAGCGCTCGAGGCCGTAGCCGGTGTCGACGATGTAGGTGTCCATCGGCGAGTACCGGTTGCCGTCTTTGAGCTCGAACTCGCCGTCCTCGTCTCGCTCCATCGACATGAACACGAGCGTGGCGAGCTCGGCGCCCTCGTAGATGACCTCGAGGGCGGGGCCGGCGTTGCCCCCGCCGACCCACGGGTCCTCGATGTAGGTGAGTCGCTCGAGGTCCGCCCCCACGGACTCGAAGAAGGCGTCGCAGTAGCGCACCGTCTGGTCCTTCCAGTAGACCTCACCCTGGTAGGCGTACCGCTCGGGGTCCTCGAGGTCCTCCCGGGCGTTGAACGCGTGGTGGGCCATCATCTCGAACGCCATCGTGTGCCGACCGGTCTTGCCCACGTTGTCGATGTCCTGCATCCGGATGCACGGCTGGGAGATGCAAAGCGGGTTCGCCGGCGGGGGCGTCGTCCCCGAGGTGACGAGCGGCTGGAAGTCGTAGATCGACGCCTGCGTCAGGAGCACGTCGTCGCGCCACCGGTTGGCCGCGACGGGGTAGGGGTCGATGCGGGCGTGGTCGTTCGCCTCGAAGAACGAGAGGAACGCCTCGCGCATCTCCTCGAGGGTGTACGCCTCGTCGAAGCTCTGCTGGCCGATGAAGGAGTACGGCGCGCACGGTGGCTCCCCACAGGTCCGGCGGTCGGGGTCGCGAGACCAGAAGTGTCTGCCGCAGGACTCGCAGGTGGACCGGGAGAAGCCCTCCTCCTCGAAGTAGGCCAGGCGGTACGCCTCGGCGTCCAGCGCCATCCTTAGGGTGGCTTGGTCCGGTCCCGGTGAAAACAGTTGCGTCCGGGGTGGCGCGCCTCAGGCGGTCCCCTCGCCGCGGGCGAGATGCGCCAGGAGCGCCTCCAGCTGGAGGCGCTCGTTCGCCCCCTCGGCGATGCGGTAGTCGACCTCGCCGAGGCGCTCGAGGAGGGCCACCGCGCGGTCCTCCTCGAGGCCGAGGTCCCAGACGGTGCGATGGAGCTGGTCGACGACGTCGTCGCCGGCGATCGCCAGCTCCGTCAGCAGCTCGTCGAGGATGCCACGCGCGCGCAGGAACTCCCCGGCGGCCGCGGCCGTGACCATCTCCGCGACGACCTCCGGGCGGGCGGTGGCGGTGATCTCGTAGACGCGGTCCTCGTCGACGGTGCCGCCGAGGACGGCCGCCGCCTGCAGCGCGTTGATCGCCCGGCGCATGTCGCCGTCGGCGACGTAGACGATCGCCTCGAGGCCGGCCGGGGCGACGTCGATCCCCTCGACGGCGGCGACCTCCTCGACCACCTGCGCCACGGCCTCGTCGGCGAGGGGCTGGAACCGGAACACGGCGCAGCGCGACTGGATGGGGTCGATGATCCGGCTCGAGTAGTTGCACGAGAGGATGAACCGGGTCTGGCTCGAGAACTGCTCCATGGTGCGCCGGAGGGCGGACTGGGCGTCGTCGGTGAGCGAGTCCGCCTCGTCGAGGAAGACGATGCGGTACTCGTGGCCCCCGAAGCTCGAGCGGGCGAAGTCCTTGATGCGACCGCGCACCACGTCGATACCGCGCTCGTCCGAGGCGTTGAGCTCGAGGAAGTGCTCGCGCCAGCCCTCGCCGTAGAGCTCGCGCGCGATCGCGACCGCCGCCGAGGTCTTGCCGACGCCCGCGGGGCCGGCGAACAGGAGGTTCGGGAGGTCGTCCTCCTCGACGTACCGCTGGAGGCGCTCGACGATGGCGTCCTGGCCACGGATGTCCTCGAGGCGCCGGGGCCGGTACCGCTCGATCCAGATGTCGGTCCCGGCCGGCCGGTCGGCCTCGGCCGCCGCGTCGCTCATGTCTCGACGGGCGGCCCGCCCGGCCAATAAGGTCCCGGTTCGGCCGACGGTGCGCGACACCCTCAAGGGGATCGACGCGGTCTCCACGGGCATGGAGGTCGAGGTGACGATCGTCGGCGAGGGCACCCAGACGGTCGACCTCGAGGAGCCAACCTACGACGACGTCCTCGAGGCGGTGGGCCTCTCGCGCGAGTCGGCGACCCCGCTGGTCGACGGCCGACCGGTGCCGGCCGACCGGGCCGTCGAGGGGACCGCCGTCGAGGTGTTGCGCATCGTCCACGGCGGGTAGAGCGTCAACGCTTTATGGGGCCCTGTCGGCCCGGCAAGCAGCCGTGTCCGAAGAGGAGGCCATCGACCGCGTCGACCGTCCACTGACGCGCGGGCGCCTGACCGCCGCGCTTCGCGACCTCGGCGTCTCGCCCGGGGAGACCCTCATCGTCCACAGCGCGATGAGCGCGCTCGGGTGGGTCTGCGTGGACGCGACGACGGTCGTCGACGCCCTTCGAGCGGCGGTCACCGACCGCGGCACGCTGGTCGTCCCGACGCACACCGGACAGTACACGGACCCCGCGGCCTGGCGCTCGCCGCCGATCCCGTCCGAGTGGGTCGAGACGGTGATCGAGCAGCGCCCCCCGTTTCGCCCCGGGGTGACACCGGCGCGCGGCGTGGGGGCGGTCCCCGAGTGCCTGCGGACCTACCCCGGCGCCCATCGAAGCCGCCACCCGACGGTCTCCTTCGCCGCGTGGGGGCGCGACGCCGAGGCGGTCGTCGCCGACCACCCCTACGACGGGGGCCTGGGCGCCGGCTCGCCCCTCGAGGCGGTGTCCGAGCGAGGCGGTCGGGTGCTGCTCCTCGGCGTGGGCCACGACGTCAACACCTCGTTGCACCTCGCGGAGCACCGTGCGACGTATCCCGGCAAGACCACCTCGACCGCCCGGGTGCCGGTCGTGGAGGCCGGCGAGGAGCGCGTCGTCGAGCTCACCGAGCTGGACGTCGACACGGGCGACTTCCCCGAGGTGGGGTCGGCCTTCGAGGCGGCGCACGGGTCGACCGTGGGGACCGTCGGCGCCGCGCGGGCGACGCTCCTGGACCAGCCGGCGCTGGTCGATTTCGCGACCGACTGGTTCGAGGGGCACCGCGGTTGAGGCGGGTGGCCGTCGGGCGTCGGTGGAGGCGAGACCGCGCTCGTCGGCGAAGACGCGTGCGAAGCGCTCGGAGGCGTGGTGTCGCCCGTCTGGCACGCGGGCATGGCGAACGGGGCGAGTCCGGGTTGGGGGTCCCGCAAGCAAGGAGCTAACGCCGATGATTACCTCGGGGGCTCGCCTCGCGCCGCGGCGACCGCCCGGGCGATGAGCCCCGCCTGGGCCCCGGCGACGAAGCCCGCGTCGACGTTGACCGTCGAGAGGACCGTACACGACTGCAGGGCGCCGAGTAGCGCGGCCTCCCCGTCGCCGCCGCGTCCGTACCCCGACCCGACCGGCAGGGCGATGACGGGCGTGTCGACCAACCCCGCGACGACCGTCGGCAGCGCCCCCTCCCGCCCGGCGGCAACGACCGCGGCGTCCGCCGCGGCGATCCGGGACCGGACGTCGAGGAGGCGATCCAAGGCGGCGACGCCGACGTCCTCGACGAGGTCGATGCGGGGGCCCATCGCCCGGAGCGTCGCCCGCGCCTCGCGGGCGGGGACGCGGTCGGCCGTCCCCGCGGTCACGAGGGCGACCGTGGCGTCGACGGAGGGGGGCGCGCCCCGGTGGGCCTCGACCAGCCGTCCCCGGTCGTCGACGCGGACATCGCGGTCCCCGTCGACCGCCTCGAGGCGATCCGCGACCGTCCGGCGGGTCCGGGCGTCGGCGCGGGTCACGAGGGCGTGACCGGTCGTCTCCAGCGCGGTCGCCGCCAGCTCCGCCGCCTCCGCTGGGGTCTTGCCCGCCGCGAGGACGGCCTCGGGGACGCCCCGTCGGTCGGGCCGGGCCGCGTCGTACCGCCCCGAGTCCTCGGTGACGTAGCCATGGAGGCGGGCCTCCGCCTCTCGAGGGGTGAGCTCGCCGTCGGCGAGCGCCTCGAGGATGTCTCGCATGGGGGGTCCTCGGGACGGGTCGAACCTCTATCCATCGCCTCGGGTCGCCGCCGGAGGTGCCCGAAATCGACGGTCTGAGGCCGCCTTTTGAGAAATCTTATAAAGGGGGCGGCGGTATGGGGAGCCTGTATGGCAGATCTCATTGTCAAAGCCGCGGTTAAGGAAGCGCTCGGGGACCACAACGTCGCGTCGGACTTCTACGACGCGCTCGACGAGGAAGTCGCGGACATCCTCCAGCGGGCCGCTGCCCGTGCCGAGGCGAACGACCGGAAGACCGTGCAGCCCCGCGACCTGTAAGGGCGTCTGTCGCCATCTTCCGCCCTGATCCGAGACCGACGCCGCGAGCCGCGGCGCTCACCCGGGGGTGCGCACCTCGACGCCGGCCGCCGTCCCGACGAGCACCTCGTCGGCCATCCCGACGAACAGGCCGTGGTCGAGCACGCCCGGCAGTTCCGCCAGGGTCGCCGACAGGGCGGCCGGGTCGTCGATCGGGCCGACGTCCGCGTCGAGCAGGATGAGGCCGCGCTCGGAGTGCACGGGGCCGTCCACGGCCGCACAGCGCCGGTCGGCCACCTCCGCCCCGAGGCGCTCGAGTCGGGCCTCGACGGCCCCGCGCGCCTCGGGGAGCACCTCCAGTGGGACCGGTGCGTCGAGGCGGGCGACGGGCTTTCGCTCGTCGACGACGACCACGAAACGCTCGGCCAGGTCGTCGACGACGCGCTCGAGGGCGTGCGCGCCCCCGCCGCCTTTGAGGACGGTGTCGCCGGCGACCTGGTCGGCCCCGTCGATGGCGATGTCGACGGCGTCGACCGCCTCGAGGTCGACGACGGGCACGCCCGCGGCGATCGCCCGCGACCGGGCGGCGCGCGAGGTGGCCACGCCGCTGACGTCGAGGCCGGCCTCGCCGAGGGCCTCGATCGCGTAGCCGGCGGTCGACCCGGAGCCGAGGCCGACGACCATGCCGTCGCGCACCTCCTCGACCGCCCGTCGGGCGACGCGACGCTTCATCGCCTCGTGCCGGTCTGCCATGGCCTCGGCGTCGCCCCGTCGGACCAAAAGCGTTGGCAGATCAGCCCTCGAGGCGCTCGATGACCGCGTCCGCGTCGTACGCCAGGGTGAGCCTCCGCGAGCGACCCCGGCCGTCGAGGTCGGCGTACTCCGCGCGCAACACGCCGAGGTTGTCGAGCTTGTTGACGATCTCCGAGTAGCGCGTGTAGCCGAGGCCCGTGACCTCGTGGAAGGCGTCGTAGATGGGCCCGGCCTGCTCGCCCTCGTGCGAGGCCACGACGCGAAGCAGGGCGCGCTCGTTCTCCCCGAGCGTCCGGAGGCTGCGCGAGAGGTGGACGTACTTCGAGGTCTCGTAGGCCTCCTCCACGTCCTCGACCGCGAGCTCGCGGCTGGCGCGAATCTCGGCGTTCAGCCCGGCGCGGTGCAACAGGTCGATCCCCACCCGGAGGTCGCCCGTCTCGGCGGTCAACGCGGCGACGCGGTGGAGTGCCTCCTCGGGGACCGCCCCCTCGTAGAAGCCGCGGCGCACGCGCTCCTCGAGGATGTCGACGATCTCGGGCTCGTCGTAGACGGGGAAGTAGACCTCCTCGGGGTGGAAGACGCTCTGGACGCGGTTGTCGAGCCCCCCGATGACGTCGAGGTCGGGGTCGGAGGAGACCACCATGACGCCGATCTTCGCGCCGGGGTACTCCTCGTGGGCGCGAAGCAGGGAGTACAGCGCGTCGGAGGCCTCGTTGTCGTAGTACAGGTAGTTCACGTCGTCGAGCGCCACGACGAGCACCCGCTCGGTGTCGATCAGGTGGTCGGCCACCTGGCCGAACAGCTCCTTGAACGCCTTGCCGCTGGACGGTGGCACGAGATCGAGGATCGCCTCGTAGATCTTCGCGAAGACGGTGTATCGCGTCGAGTTGACCTGGCAGTTCACCCGGACCGAGTAGACGTCGGCGTGCGCCTCGAGCTGGTCGTGGAGCTTGAGGATGGCCGTGGTCTTGCCGGTCCCCGGGGGGCCCCGGATGATGGCGTTGACGGGCCGCGCACCGCGCACCGCGGGGCGGAGACAGTACTGCAGGTTCGACATCTGCGTCTCGCGGTGCTTGAACGTCTCCGGGACGTAGTCCGCGTCGAGGACGCGCTCGTCGCGAAAGACCGACTCGTCCCAGCCGAGCATGTCGCCCTCGGGGCCGTCCCGCATTACTTTCACCAAGCTGCCTCGGGCACTTAGACCTTCGGACCCGCGGTGGCGAGCGCTTAACCTCTCGCGCGCGCCAGGGCCGGCCATGCCAACGCTCGCCGACAAGCGCGCCGCCGCGGTCGCCGACCT
Organism: Halobacteriales archaeon; assembly: GCA_046543335.1. Lineage (GTDB taxonomy): Archaea > Halobacteriota > Halobacteria > Halobacteriales > SKSH01 > CAZCYF01. The sequence goes on along the minus strand of JBKGZP010000006.1, from coordinate 40,646 downwards.
CGCCGAGCGCGACGGCGTCCTCGTCGCCTTCTCCGGCGGGGTCGACTCGAGCGTCGTCGCCGCGCTCGCCGTCGAGGCCCTCGGCGACGAGGCCGTCGCGTGCACGGCCGTGAGCGAGACGCTGCCGGCGGCCGAGCTCGAGGCGGCGCGGGCGGTGGCCGCCGAGATCGGCATCCGCCACGAGACCGTCACCTTCTCGGAGCTCGACGACGAGGCGTTCGTCCGCAACGACGCCGAGCGCTGCTACCACTGCCGGACGATGCGCCTGGGAGAGCTGTTCGAACGAGCCCGGTCGCTCGGCCTCGAGACCGTCTGCGACGGCACCAACGCCTCCGACCCCGGCGGGGGCCACCGACCCGGCCTGCGCGCGCTGGCCGAGCTCGAGGCGCACTCGCCGCTGCTCGAGCACGGCATCGAGAAGGCCGAGGTCCGCGAACTCGCGCGTCGATACGACCTCTCCGTCGCCGACAAGCCGTCGATGGCCTGCCTCTCCTCGCGCATCCCGACCGGCCTCGCCGTGACCGAGGCCCGCCTCTCGCGCATCGAGCGCGCGGAGGCGCTGCTTCGGGACTGGGGCTTCGAGCAGTTCCGGGTGCGCGACCACGACGGCCTCGCGCGCATCGAGGTCGGCGTCGACGAGCTCGAGGGGGCCCTCGACCCGGCGTTCGCCGACGCCGCGGCGCGACACCTCGGCGCGCTCGGCTTCGACCACGTCACCCTCGACCTGTCGGGCTACCGCACCGGCAGCGTCAGCCCCGAGGGGACCGCCGACTGAGGGCCGCCTACGCCGCCCGGATCCACCGCCAGCCGGCGAGGCCCACCTCGAACGCCACCACCAGGCCGAGCGCGACGGCGGCGGCCGCGGGGAGCTCCACGACCGACACCTCGAGCAGCGCGAGCAGGCCCGGCTCCGGCGTGGCCAGGTAGCCGAGGACGATCCCGACGACCCACACGGGCACCCGCAGTCGGATCAGCGCGCGGCGGAGCCGCGGCGCCAGTCGGCGCCGACGCAGCGCCCGGAGCAGTACCTCGAAGCCGAGGATGACCGCGGCGCCGATCGCGACGGCGACGAGGGGGGCCACCCCCGCACCCTCCAGCGGACCGACCACGTCGGCGGGCAGGCGGTCGTACAGCCCGACCGGTGGCGGCAGCGGGCTGAGGAGGTAGCCCACCAGCGCCGCGACGAGCCAGGCGATCGGGCGCAACCGGGCGACCTGCGCCGGCGTCGGCGAGAAGGCGCCCTGGGCGCTCCAGCGAAGCACCGCCAAGGTGCCCTCGAACAGCCCGATCATCGTCACGGCGACGACCACCGGCGCCATCCCGGTCGGGTCGGGGCTGAACACGAACGCCAGCCCGGAGAAGCCGATCCAGAAGTAGATGCGGCGGTCCTCCAGCCAGCGACGGGAGGTGACACCCATCATGATCGCCAGCATCAGGAACAGCGGGATCTGGAAGACGATGGCGAGGGTGAACATCATGATCAACAGCAGATCGAAGGTGTCCTGCAGGGCGAAGGCGACCTCCGCCGACCCCTCGGAGTAGTGGAGGAAGACGGTGAACAGGATCGGGAGCACCACGAAGTACGCGAAGGCCATCCCCGCGAGGGCCAGCACCAGGCTCATCGGGACGGACGACAGGTAGTACCGGCGCTCGTGGGCGTACAATCCGGGGCGCATGAACTGGTAGGTCTGGTAGACGACCGCGGGCAGCGCGACGACGATACCCGCCAGCGCCGCCACCTTGATCTCCGTGAGCACCAGCTCGAGGGGGCCGTAGACGTGCGGTGGCGCGCACCCCGTCGACTCGGGGTCCGGCACGCACGTCCCGGCGGTCCCCGGGTGGATGTCGTACCACATCGTCGTGACGACGTCGCCCGCGAAGGGATAGGCGACGAGCGTGGCGATCCCCCCGAGGACCGCGACGACGACGAGCCGGCGCAACATCTCCTCGATGTGCTCCGTCAGGGGCATCTCGACGTCGTCGGGGGGCGTGCCGAGGCCGCCGACCCCCGCGCGGCGCCCCGACTCGACGGCGGAGGACTCACCCGCCGGATGGCCCCCGTCGGCGTCCGTCCGGGGCGGACGATCCGCCGCGTCCGACCCCTCGTCGCCACCCTCGGATGCCATTCGCCCGGAGGTTAGTGGAGGGTCCGCTTATAGGCCTTCGTTTGCCCCGCGGGGCAAGGGAGAACCATTTAACGGACGATGCCGGAGGTAGGGCCAGCACATGAGCGTGGGGGAGGTCGCGGCGGCGGGCCAGACAGTCTTCGACGTCGTCGAGGAGGCCCGCGTGCGCCTGCAGCGGGTGTTCGTCGTGTTCCTCATCGGTCTGGTTGGGACCATCTGGGCGCTGCGGGCGTTCGTCTGGGACTTCCTCCGAGAGGTCACCGAGGCCCGCATGAGCGAGGTGGTCGCCGCCGACCTCGACGTGATCGCCCGGACCCCCTTCGACGTGATCCTCCTGCAGGCGAAGATCGGCCTCGTCGTGGGGGCCTCCCTCGCGATCCCCCTGCTCGTCTACTACGGCCGCGACGCCCTCATCCGCCGCGGGGTGAGCCCCGAGGTCCCCGTCAGCCGGGGCAAGCGCTACGGCCTCGTCGGTGCCTCGGCGCTGCTTGCCGTCGGTGGGATCGTCTACGCCTACGCGTTCTTCTTCCCCTTCATGTTCGGGTTCCTCGCCGGCAACGCCGTCCAGTCGGGGGTGTACAACCAGTACGACATCGTCTACTGGACGCAGTTCATCATCCTGCTCACCATCTCGTTCGGGCTGGCCGCGCAGGTGCCGCTCGTCATGTCGGTGGCCTCCTACACGGAGATCATCCCGTACGAGTTCTTCCGGGACAAGTGGAAGTACGCGATCATCCTCATCTTCCTGTTCGGGGCGATCTTCTCGCCGCCGGACCCGCTGACCCAGATCCTGTGGGCGCTCCCCCTGACCGGCATCTACTTCTTCAGCCTGGCGCTGGCGAAGCTGGCGGCGAACCTGCACCGTGCCGGCGCGGCGGCAGACCCGACGGTGCGCCAGGGGCTTCGCCGGAAGACGGTGTACACTGCCATCCTCGGCGTGCTCGGCGCGCTCGGCGGAACCGTCCTCGCCTGGTTCGACCTGACCCGGGCGCTGGGTGACGTCGTGCGGCCGGCGATCCCCGCCGCGTACCGACCCGCCGGCGACTGGTCGATCGAGCCGCACCTGCCCGCCGACGGCCTCCTCGGCGAGGTGTTGTTCGGCCTGGAGGTCGGCGTCGGCGTCCTCCTCCTGATCGCGACGATCAGCGCCGTCCGTGTCCTCCGCCGGCCGATCCCGCCGTCTGCGAGCCAGATGATCACGGCCGACCCGACGGAGCTCGACCTCCGCCCGCTCGACGCCGAGGGGCTCCGGGCGGCGCCCATCGAGGTGTTCGCCGCCCTCGAGGAGAACGAGGCCGTCGCCATCGCCAGCTCGGCCATCGACGAGGGCGACACCGAGCGCGCGGAGGTGGTGCTCCAGCGCTTCGACGAGGCCCAGGAGCTCGCCGAGGCCGAGGCCCTCGATGTCGACGCGGCCGAGGCGGAGGACTCCGGCGGGCGGCTCCGGGGGGCGGCGGCGAACGTCATGGACGCCTTCACGGAGGAGGAGACGACCGAGGAGGACATCGGCGGCTACATGTACGACATCGTGTTCATCTACGAGAGCCTCACCTCCCGGATGTTCCGGCTCCTGCTCGTCTTCCTCGGGACGATCTTCGCCACGTTCTACTGGCTCTACTCGGGGGGGCTCGGGCAGCTCCAGCGGGACTTCCTCGCGAGGCTTCCCGCGGACGTCGCCGAGACCAGCGACCTGAGCTTCCCCGTCGCCTTGCACCCCGCCGAGCACCTGCTGTTCGAGGTGAAGATCAGCCTCATCGTCGCCACGGTGGCGACCCTCCCGCTGTTGCTGTACTACGCCTGGCCGGCCATGCGCGAGCGAAGCCTCGTCACCGGCGACCGCCGGGTCTTCCTCGTGTGGGGTTGGCTCCTCCTCGGCGCGCTGGCCGCCGGCAGCGCCGCCGGCTACTCCTTCGTCGCGCCGACGATCATCTCCGGGTTGGTCTACCACTCGCTCGACGCGGGGATGATCATCTCCTACCGGCTCAACAGCTACGCGTGGCTGATCGTCTTCACGACGGTCGGAATCGGCCTGCTCATCGGCATCCTCATGTCGATGGTGCTGTTCCACCTGACGGGCATCGTGCGCTACGAGACGATGCGACGCCGCTGGCGGGGCGTGGTCCTCCTGACGTTCATCGCCGGCTCGGTCTTCACCCCGGGTACCATCCTGACGATGTTCCTCGTGACCATCCCGTTGATCCTGACGTTCCTCGTCGGGCTGGCGATCCTGTGGCTGCTCACCCTGCCCCGCCGGCTCGGTCGCGGCGGCGGGCCAACGGTCCAGGCCGAGTGACCGCGGTCGCACCCGCGGAGCCTATTACCCAGGGCCGCACAAGGTGGCCCATGGCAGAGGACGGCGACCTGAAGTCGCTTCCCGGCGTGGGTCCCGCGACGGCCGACAAGCTCACCGAGGCGGGCTTCGATTCCTTCGAGGGGCTGGCGGTGGCCAGCCCCGGCGAGCTCGCGAACTCCGCGGACATCGGCGAGTCCACCGCGGCAGACATCATCCGCGCCGCGCGGACGGAGGCCGACGTGGGCGGGTTCGAGTCGGGGACGGAGGTCCTCGAGCGCCGCGAGCAGATCGGCAAGCTCAGCTGGCTCGTCGAGGAGGTCGACGAGCTCCTCGGCGGCGGCGTCGAGACCCAGTCGATCACGGAGGTCTACGGCGAGTTCGGCGCGGGCAAGTCCCAGGTCACCCACCAGTTCTGCGTGAACGTCCAGCTGCCGATGGCCGTCGGCGGCCTCGAGGGCGGTGCGATCTTCATCGACTCCGAGGACACCTTCCGCCCCGAGCGCATCGACGACATGGTGCGCGGGCTCGAGGACGAGGTGCTCGAGGCGGCCATCGATCAACGCGGCCTCGAGGGCGAACCGGACGACGAGTCGACGCTCGAGGCCCTCGTCGAGTCGTTCCTCGAGCAGATCCACGTCGCCAAGGCCTACAACAGCAACCACCAGATGCTGCTGGCCGAGCAGGCGCTCGCGCTCGTCGCCGACAGCCAGGACGACGCCTACCCCATCCGGCTCGTCTGCGTGGACTCGCTGACGGCGCACTTCCGCGCGGAGTACGTCGGCCGCGGCGAGCTGGCCGATCGCCAGCAGAAGCTCAACAAGCACCTGCACGACCTGATGCGCATCGGCACGCTGCACAACGCGGCGATCCTGGTGACCAACCAGGTCAGCGCCAACCCGGACGCCTTCTTCGGAGACCCCACCCAGCCCATCGGGGGGAACATCCTCGGGCACACCTCGACGTTTCGGATGTACCTGCGCAAGTCCAAGGGCGACAAGCGCATCGTCCGCCTCGTCGACGCCCCGAACCTGCCCGACGGCGAGGCCGTCATGCGAGTCGTCGGTGAGGGGCTCAAGCCGGAGTAGGAGGCGTCCGGTCACCCGCCGTGGCGAGGGACAGACGACCGCGTCGGTCCGCTGGTGGCGACGTCCGCTACGCCGGCGGGATCGACTTCCGCGCGGTCCCACCTCACCGCGATGGTCCCGTCAGCTACTCGAGCGACGTCTCGTCGACGTCCAGCTCGCCGCGGTAGATGGCGGCGCCGTCCTGGGCGACCTTCTCGGCGAGGACGGCACACTTGATGCGCATCGGGCTGATGTCGACGCCCAGCAGGTCGAGCACGTCGTCGCGATCGAGCGCCTCGACGTCGTCGAGGGTCTTGCCGACGAGCTCCTCGGTCAGGAGGCTGGCGCTGGCCTGGCTGATCGCACACCCGTCGCCCCGAAACGCGACCGCCTCGATCGTCCCCGTTTCGTCGTCGAGGCGGACGTCGAGCTCGATATGGTCGCCGCACATCGTGTTCTCGCCGACGTGGCTGAAGGTGGGCTCGTCGAGCTCGCCGTAGTTGCGGGGGTGCCGGTAGTGGTCGAGAATCTGCTGGCGGTAGATGTCCGAGCCCAGGTCCATCGTTGGTCGGCGTAGGCCGCTTCGCTCCAAAAGCGTTCCGTCGGTTCAGCGCCCGAGCAGCTCGCGGGCGGCGTCCAGTCCCTCGAGGAGCACGTCGACCTCCTCGGGGCGGTTGTAGACGTAGAAGGACGCCCGCACCGAGGCGGGGATCCCCAGGCGGTCGTGCAGCGGCTGCGTGCAGTGGTGGCCCGCGCGGATGGCGACGGCGACGTCGTTCATCACGCTGGCCACGTCGTGGGCGTGGACGCTCTCGAGGTTGAACGAGACGAGGCCGCCGCGCTGGGCGGCGTCGTCCGGGCCGTAGACCTCGACGTCATCGATCGCCCCGAGGCGCTCGAGGGCGTGCGCCGTCACCGCCTCCTCGTGTCGGCGCACCCGGTCCATGCCGATCGCCTCGAGGTACTCGACCGCGCGATGGAGACCGAGGCCCTCGGCGATGGGCGGCGTCCCCGCCTCGAACTTCCAGGGGAGCTCGTTCCAGCGCGAGTCCTCGAAGGTGACCTTCTCGATCATCTCGCCGCCGTACAGGAACGGCTCCATCGCCTCGAGGTGGCGCGCCTTGCCGTGGAGGACGCCGATGCCGGTCGGGCCGAGCATCTTGTGCCCGGAGAAGGCGTAGAAGTCCGCGTCGAGGTCGTCGACGTCGACGGGCAGGGTCGGGACCGCCTGGGCGCCGTCGACGACGGCCAGGGAGCCGTGTTCGTGGGCGAGGTCGACGAGGTCCGCCACCGGGGTGATCGTCCCCAGGGCGTTCGAGACGTGGGCGGCGGCGACCAGCGCCGTGTCGTCGCCGATGAGGCGGTCGGCCTCGGTCATGTCGAGGTGACCGTCCTCGGTCAGCCCGATGTACCGCAGCGTCGCGCCGGTGCGCTTGGCCACCTGCTGCCACGTGACCAGCGACGAGTGGTGCTCGAGCTCGGTGATGACGACCTCGTCGGCCGGCCCGAGCTCGTGCAACCCCCACGCCTGGGCGACCAGGTTGAGGCTCTCGGTGGTGTTCTTCGTGAAGACGACCTCCTCGCGGCCGGCGGCGCCGATGAATGCGGCCACCGCGTCGTGCGCCTCCTCGTACGCGATGGACGCCTCCTGGCTGAGCTGGTGCAGGCCGCGGTGCACGTTCGCGTTGTGGTGGCGGTAGTACGAGGCCATCGCCTCGACGACGGGCTCGGGGGTGAGCGAGGTGGCCGCGTTGTCGAGGTAGACCAGCGGCCGGTCGTCGTGCAGCCGTCGCTCGAGGACCGGGAAGTCCCCGCGCACGGCGTCGACGTCGAGGAGCATCGATTCCTTCAGGCCCATCGGACGAACCGAGGCGTCCCAGGCCCAACTGTCCTTCGGTCGACCCCGTCAGTCCATGCGCGCCAGGTTCAACACCTGGGCGTGGCGCGTCCGTCCGATGTCGAGGACGTTCGCCTCGTCGACGACGCCGGCCTCGATCGCCAGGGCCACGGCGTCCTCGCCGACGAGGTTGGCGACGGCGGCGCGCTCGAGCGACGCGATCACGGCGGCCTCGTCGCAGCGGTCGCCGCCGTAGAACTCCTCGGTCACGGTGATCGAGACGTCGCCGTCCTCGAACGATTCACCGAGGACGTCGGCGTCGCAGACGCTGACGAGGAGACCCTGCGGCGTCTCGCGCTCGTTGAGGATCATTCGACGAGCTCGCGTTCCTGCCGGTCGCGCTGGCGCTCGGCGCGCTCGAGGGCCCGCTCGGCGGCCTCATGCTCGCCGAGCTCCTCGAGGACCTCGACCTTGAGCTCCAGGACCTGACGCTCGCGGAGGCCGAGACGCTCGGCGTTCTCGAGCGCGAGCTTGGCGTCCTCCAGGAGGCCGCGTTCCGCGGCGAGGAACGCCCGGTTGAACCACGCCTGCGGCAGGTGGGGGTCACGCTCGACGGCGCGCTCGGCGTGCTCCAGGGCGAGCTCGTCGCGACCGGTCTCCCAGAGCGCGTACGCCAGGTTCGTCTCCGCCTCCGCCAGGAAGTCGGTCGTGTCCTCGAGAGCGAGCGCCTCCCGGTACGCCCCGATCGCCTCGTCGTACTCCTCGAGCTGGGCGTGGGCGACGCCCTTGTTCGTCCACGCCTCCTGCTCGGTGGCGGCGTCCGTCGCGAACCGGGCGGCGCGCTCGAAGGCGTCGGCCGCCTGCTCGAAGCGGTTGATACGCATGTACTCGACGCCGACGTCGAGCAGCGCCTCGGCGTCGACCGCCTCCGCCCCGATGGCCGACTCGTCGAGGAGGTCCGGGATGACGCGGGCGTCGACCGGGTCGACCTCGTCTGGGTCGACCGACAGGACCGGCGGGTCGATGTCGAACGCCTCGTACGGCGAGTCGAAGCCCTCGCCGTCGGAGAACGCGTGGTCGTCCCGGTCGTCCATGGCGTCGCGTTTGGCGTGGGCGGCAAAAAGCACACCGGCGCGCGACCGGAGGCTTTTCCGACGGGGACGTGGCACCACCTCGCATGCGGCTGTTCGTGAGCGTCGACCTCCCCGAGGACCTCGCCGAGGCGATCGCCTCCGTCCAGGAGCTGCTCGCCGATGCCGAGGGGATCAGACCGGTCGAGCCGACGCAGGCGCACGTCACGCTGAAGTTCCTCGACGACACCACCGAGGCGCGCGTGCCCGAGGTCGTCGGGGGACTCGAGGGGGCCGTCGCCGACGCCGGGGTCGGTCCCTTCGAGGTCGAACTCGCCGGTCTCGGCGTGTTCCCCAGCCTCGAGTACATCAGCGTCGTCTGGGTGGGCGTCGACGAGGGGGCGGACGAGCTTCGCACCCTCCACGAGGCCGTCGAGCGCGCACTCGTCGACCGCGGCTTCGAGCCAGAATCGCACGACTTCACGCCCCACGTCACGATCGCCCGGATGGACCACGCCGGGGGCAAGGCGCTCGTCCAGCGCACGGTCCGCGAACGGTCGCCGTCGGTGGGCCGGTTCGCGGCCACGTCGGTGAACCTCACCGAGAGCACGCTGACCCCGGATGGTCCCCGGTACGAGACCGTCGAGCGCGTCCCGCTCGGGTCGTGAGCGAAGGGACAGGATTTTACCCGACCGGGCGGTACCGCGGGGCAACCATGGGCAAGACCACGAAGGCGCAGAAGAAGCGCCTGGCCAAGCGGACGCGACAGAACACCCGCGTCCCGGCGTGGGTCGTCATGAAGACGAACCGGGAGGTCCAGCGCAACCCCAAGCGACGCAGCTGGCGCCGCCACGATCTCGACGAGTGACCGATGAGCGCGAGTGACTTCGAGGAGCGCATCGTGACGGTCCCGCTTCGCGACGCCCACGCCGCACCGCGCGACGAGCGCGCCGACAAGGCGATGGCGATCGTGCGCGAACACCTGGCTCGCCACTTCTCCGTCGACGAGGAGCAGGTGCGCCTCGACGCCTCCATCAACGAGGCCGTCTGGGCCCGCGGCCGGCGCAAGCCGCCACGACGGCTCCGGGTGCGTGCCGCCCGGTTCCAGGAGGCCGGCGAGGGCATCGTCGAGGCCGAACACGCCGCCACGTGACGTGCTGCGCACGACCCTGCAGGGCTCCCTCTACGTCGGGGTGTACGCACACGCCTCCGACCGGGCCTGCCTCGTCGGGCGCCCGGTCGACGACGGGACCGTCGCCGCCTTGGAGGAGGAACTCGGCGTCCCCGTCGTGCCCTGCACGGTCGGCGGCGCGGCCACCGTCGGTGCGCTCGTCGCGGGCAACGACAACGGCGTCGTGGTGAGCGGTCGCCTCACCGACCGCGAGCGCGAGGCGATCACCGGGGTCGTCGACCGCCCGGTGGCGACCCTGCCGGGGCGGATCAACGCCGCCGGCAACTGCCTCCTCGTCAACGACGCCGGCGCCGTCGCCCACCCGGGGCTCGGCGACGCGGCCGTCGGGCGGGTCCGCGAGACGCTCGGGGTGTCGGTCGAGCGCCTGTCGATCGGTGGCGTCAAGACGGTCGGCACCGCCGCCGTGGCGACCGACCGGGGGGTGCTCTGTCACCCGAAGGTCACCGACGAGGAGCTCGACCGCCTCGAGGCCGCCCTGGACGTCCGCGCCGACGTCGGCACCGTCAACTTCGGCTCGCCGCTCATCGGCTCGGGGCTCGTCGCCAACGCCTCCGGCTTCGTCGCGGGACAGGACACGACCGGCCCCGAGCTCGGCCGGATCGAGGAGGCGCTGGGCTTCCTCGCGTGAGTCGAATCGGCGTTTAGGAACATTCTTCCGCGGTCCGACCCCAGCGCCGGGCATGACCGACACCAGCGCAGGCGGCCACTCGAATCGAGGTGGTGGCCGTGAGTGACGCGAGCGTGGATCCGCAGGAGATGAGCCAGCAGCTGCAGGTGCTCCAGGCGCAGATCCAGGAGCTGACGCGCGAGCGCGAGACGCTTCGCGCCACCATCGAGGACATCGGTGGCGCGATCGACGCCCTCGAGCGGCTCGAGAGCGGCTCGACCGTGCAGGTGCCCCTCGGCGGCAACGCCTACGTGCGCGCCACCATCGAGGACATCGACGAGGTGCTCGTCGACATCGGCGGCGGGTTCTCCGCCGAGCGCTCGCGGGAGGGGGCCATCGACACCCTCGAGGAGCGCCAGTCGACCGTCGAGGGCCGCGTCGAGGCGATCACCGAGCGACTGGGCGAGCTCGAATCCGAGACCGGCGACCTCGAGCGCCAGCTCCAGCAGGTCGTCGCCGCCCAGCAACAGCAACAACGCTCCTTCGAGGGGTGAGGGCCGGTGTTCGACCGGCTCTCGAAGGCCCTCTCCACGTTTCGCGAGGACGTGGACGAATCGGCCCGCGCGGCCACCGACGACGACGGCCCCGGGCTCGGCGAGCGGGCCCGCTCGTACGCCCGCGGGCGCGTCATCCTCGACGAGGACGACGTCGCCGGCTCGCTCGAGGAGCTCGAGCGGGCGCTGCTGGCGGGTGACGTCGCGATCGACGCCGCCGAGGAGCTGATCGCGTCGGTGCGCGACGAGCTCGTGGGCGAGTCGCTCGCGATCACGAAAAGCCCCGGTGCCGTCGCCGCCGACGCCGTCCGGGACGCCCTCGTGGAGGTCATGGGCGTCGGGCAGTTCGACGTGGACGCGCGCCTCGCCGAGCTCGAGAAGCCCGCGACGATCCTGTTCACCGGTGTCAACGGCGTCGGGAAGACGACCACGATCGCCAAGCTGGCTCGGTACCTCCGCGAGCGTGGCTTCAGCGTCGTCCTCGCCAACGGCGACACCTACCGCGCCGGTGCCGCCGAGCAGCTCGAGGAGCACGCCGAGGCGTTGGACCTCCGCGTGATCGCCCACGAGCGCGGCGGCGACCCCGCCGCCGTCATCTACGACGCGAAGGAGTACGCCCGGGCCAACGACGTGGACTTCGTCCTCGCCGACACGGCCGGGCGTCTGCACACGAGCCAGGACCTGATGGCCCAGCTCGCGAAGATCGACCGAGTCGTCGAGCCCGAGCTGACGCTGTTCGTCGACGAGGCGGTCGCCGGCCAGGACGCCATCCGTCGCGCCGAGGAGTTCGCCGAGGCGACGGGTATCGACGGGATCGTTTTGACCAAGGCCGACGCCGACACCAGCGGAGGGGCGGCCATCTCGGTGGCGAAGGTCACCGGCAAGCCGGTGGTGTTCCTCGGGACGGGCCAGGGCTACGACGACCTCGATCGCTTCGATCCCGAGGCCATGGCCGAGCGCCTGCTCGGCTGAGGCGGGCAACAAGCCTTTAATCGGGGTCGCACCCTAGAGCCGCCAGATGGTCCTCGACGAACTCGGCGGGTCGCTGCGCGAGACCCTCCGGTCGATCCGCGGGCAGGGCCGCCTCGACGAGGACGACGTCGAGGCGGTCGTGAAGGACATCCAGCGCTCGCTGTTGCAGGCCGACGTCGACGTCGACCTCGTGATGGACCTCTCCGAGTCCATCCGCACGAGGGCGCTGCAGGAGGAGCCACCCCCGGGGACGCCGGTCGCCGACCACGTCCTCAAGATCGTCTACGAGGAGCTGGTGGCGATCGTCGGCGAGAGCACCCCCCTGCCGCTCGAGCCGCAGGTCATCCTGCTGGCGGGCCTGCAGGGCTCGGGCAAGACGACGACCGCCGCGAAGGTGGCCTGGTGGTTCGACCGCAAGGGACTGCCGAGCGCCGTCGTCCAGACCGACACCTTCCGGCCCGGGGCCTACGAGCAGGCCGAGGAGATGGCCGAGCGCGCCGGCGTCGACTTCTACGGCGACCCCGAGGCCGACGACCCCGTCGCCATCGCGCGCGACGGCCTCGAGGCGGTGGGCGAGGCGGCCGAGGTGACGATCGTCGACACGGCGGGACGCCACGCCCTCGAGGACGACCTCATCGAGGAGATGACGGCCATCGAGGCCGCCGTCGATCCGGATTTCAACCTGCTCGTGCTCGACGCCGCCATCGGCCAGGGTGCCCGCGAGCAGGCCCGCCAGTTCGAGGATGCCATCGGCGTCGACGGCGTCGTCATCACGAAGCTCGACGGGACCGCCAAGGGTGGGGGCGCGCTGACGGCCGTCGCCGAGACGGACTCGACGATCGCCTTCCTCGGCACGGGCGAGACCGTCCGCGACATCGAGCGCTTCGAGCCGGGTGGGTTCATCTCGCGACTGCTCGGCATGGGCGACCTCGAGCAGCTCGCCGAGCGCGTCGAGCGCGCCATGGCCGAGGCCGAGGCCGCCGACCAGGAGTGGGACCCCGAGTCGATCCTCGAGGGCGAGTTCACCCTGGTCGACATGCGCAACCAGCTCGAGGCGATGCAGAACATGGGCCCGCTCGACCAGGTGATGGACCTCATCCCCGGCTTCGGCTCGAACCTTCGCGACCAGCTCCCCGACGAGGCGATGGACGTCACCGACGACCGCCTCCACCAGTACCAGGTCGCGATGGACTCGATGACCGACGCCGAGCTCGAGGACCCATCGGTCATCGGACAGAGTCGGCTGCGACGCATCGCCCGCGGCAGCGGCATCGACGAGGGCGTGATCCGCGAGTTGCTCGAGCAGTACCGGATGATGGAGCGCACGCTCAAGCAGTTCCAGGGCATGGGCGAGGCGGACATGCAGCGCATGATGAAGCGCCTGCAACAGCAAGGCGGCGGTGGCGGTCTCGGCCCGTTCTAGGGGCTCACGCCCTCGTCGTCGCTCGCCTCGCCGGTGAGCCAGTCGACGAGGCGCGCCGGGTCGGGCTGCTCGACGCGGATGCTGACGGCGAGGTCACCGAGCTCGCCGGGGGGCTCGACCCCGAAGTTGGCGACGCCGGCCGCGGCGGCCTGCTTGTCGAGGGTGAACGCGATGGTATCGCCGTCGATGGCGGCCAGCAGGCGGCTACGAGCCGCCTCCCGGATGCGCTGGCGAGCCAGCGCCTCGCCGAGCGCGTCGACGGAGTGGGTCCTGGCGAGCACCTCGCCCTCGCGGCGCTCGACCTCGGCGTTCGGGAACAGGCGGCGGATGGCGTCGGCGACCCGGTCGGCCGCCTCCGTGGGGTGCACCGGCGCCACCACCTCGACGTCGATGCGGTAGATCACACCCTGCCCGCCCCCGCGAGCAGCTCCTCGACGCGGCGGTAGAAATCCTCGAGCGTTCCCGCGTTGTCGATGCGGTGATCCGCCCGGGCGATGGCCTCGTCCATGCCGTATCCCCGCTCACGCCGGTCGCGCTCGCGGAGATCCGCGGCGTCCTCGGCCGTCTCGTCTCGTCCCCTGGCGCGGACCCGCTCGAGGCGGACCTCGAATGGTGCCGCCACGGCGATGAGGTGGAACTCGTCGCCGAGGGCGGCCCGAAAGCGCTCGACCTCCGATCGGTTTCGGATGCCGTCGATCAGGACCGTCTCGTAGGCCCCATGCGCCGCCCGGACCAGCGGCAGGCAGGCCTGCGCGATGGCGTCCGGGCCGTCGCGGTCGCGAAGCGCCGACGCCACGCGCCCCTGATTGGCCTCGGTGATCGGCAGTCCGCGAGCGCGACACGCCCGCCGGACGAAGTCGCCCATCGTGACCACGGGGACGCCGACGTCGCGGGCCACGGTGGCGACCTCGCCCTTGCCGCTGGCGGGGTAGCCCACCGTCGCGAAGACCGTCATCGTCGGGAGGCAACCGGGCCGCGGGGATAAACGATGCCAAACGCGATGACCGGGTCGCTTTTTGTGCGGCGCATCCCAAGGTGTCGGGTAGAGGGCACGTAGCTCAGCCCGGATAGAGCGTCGGACTTCTAATTCGGTTGCCCGACGGCGGCCGGAGGAGACATCCGATGGTCGTGGGTTCGAATCCCATCGTGCCCGTTCGGGGCCGATACCGCCGCATTACCATGGTGGTCCTCGGCCACTCGGAACTACGGAATCGAACGTCGACTTGCCGACCGTCGATACCGATCGGCCTGGGCCGGGGGCGAGGCCGCTCCGTCGCCCTATGTGGCGGTGCCGTCGTCGAAATCCCCCGCGTGGGCAAGCAACAACAGGAAGGCCCCGACGAAGATGATGTTCTTCAGCATGAACGCCCCGAACTGGTCGTACGCGAACGGCATCGGGTCGTCGAACACGAACGAGGGAATCAACAGGATCGTCGAGAACGAGACGAGCTGGTGTGGGACGAACAGCACCAAGGCCGCCTTGAGCCGGTTGACAAGGAACCAAACGCCGAGGGTCACCTCGTACAGGCCGACGATCGTGGGCGTCCACGCGAGGGGAACGATGGCGCCCAAACCAACCGCGGACGCCAACGCCATGATCGGCTCGTCAACCGGCGATGACCCGGGGACGATGACCTTCTGTAGGCCGAACGTGACGAAGACGAACGCGAAGCTCATCCGCGTAAGGACTGCCCCCCGGTCCCGAGCGATGGTCTGAACGACGATGAAGAGCCACTCGGTGCGCGCGATCGCCCACCCGAACCGATCGGGGTGCTGCAGGCTCATGGCTCGCCCCTGGAATCGCCATCGGGAGCGTGCTGATGTGACATGCTCGGGGGGAACCGATGACCACCGGCGTTCGGTTCGGGAATCACTCCGATCCGAACTCCGCCATCCACCAGATGTTCGGCCCCGGGTGGGTGGGCGTCCGAAACGCATCTGGGAGTTCTTCCGGATCGAGAGCGCCGTGGGGGGCGACCGCGAGCCTCACCGGGGCGTCTCGCGGGTGTTCGAGGGGGTCTCCTAGGAACGGCTCCGTGTCGGTTGACAGCCCTCGACTCAGATTGAGTTGTGGACCACCGACGACGTGGCCCCCTGCCGCATACACGCCCGTCCAGTCGGTGCCCGGTTCTTCATCCTCGGGAGGGAAGTAGAAGCACCAAAGCGAGAACACCTCGGGGGGACCCTCCTCGTCGGTCCAAGCACCCCCTTCCGGGGCGCTGGGATACTGGTAGCTCCCCGGTTCTGGGGTCGGCATCGAGAGATTCACCGAGATGCCATTGTCGGTCCGTCGAAGGGTCGCACCATCCGGAGAGACCACCGGACCACCCGGCCCCTGACCGAACACGTCGGCCATCTGCTTCGACACGCCATCCCCCTTAGCCGACACGGAGCTGGTCGTCGCGAGCCCGGTGAGTGCGATCGTGCTTGCTCGTAATACGGTTCTCCGCGAAACGTTGCACCATCGGTTGTTGTGAGTCATTGTTTCGAATGATGATCCTCGTATGCTGGCATACCGTCGAAATGACGGAGCTAGCACCTGATGTTTTGTCGACATCCCCGTTTGACGCGTTCATGCGTACCGGTCCGTGTAACCGAGCGTACATCGCCCGCACGTCGGAATCGTCCTGGGGACACTCGCGATCCACCACCCGTCGAGGGAGTGGATTCGAATGCGGTACCCGTCGGAACTGGCCAGGCTACGGTCGGAGGATGATCGAGTTCGTCGGTCATATCCTGCGAACGGTGAGTCGAGCCCGCGATGTGGACGAGATGCCGGTCGTTCCTGGTGGACCATCCGTCCGGGATTCGTCGATCGAATCATACGTCGATGTGGGCTCCGTCGCAGGTCGCGTTGTCACTCGGTAGGTCACCGAGCGCACCACGCGAAGCCGTCCGCCGCGATGCGGCGTCCGACGGACAAACCCACGGAGGTATGGCCGATAAATGTTAGCTTAACTATGTTTTCCTAAGCCGGATTACCGAACTGACGTTGCCTAAATTGCTAGACAGGTGCGGTCAGTCATCGGCCTTACGCCGATGAGTGGCATAGGGACCAAAACTCAGATAGTGTATATCGGTAACACACCAATGGGTGTTATGGACGCTCCCTCGGCTGACGAAATACGACCCGAGGAGGCCTTCGAAATCCTCGGCCATGAGACTCGGTTGAGTATTCTGCACGCGCTGTTGGAGGAACAAGAGTTCAACTCACCGGGGGTCTACCCGGAGACCCCCGTGTCGTTCACGGCCATACGGAAGCGCGTCGGGATGGATGACGGTTCGCAGTTCAATTACCACCTCAAACAGCTCGTCGGGAGGTTCGTCCACCAGACAGAGGAGGGGTACGTGCTCCGGCGGCCCGGCCACCAAATCATCAGCGCCGTCCTCTCGGGGGCGTTGACCGAGCTCGATGTCCTCGACGAGGTCCCGATCGTCGATCCATGCCCGCTTTGCGAGGGGCAGGTCGTCCTCGAACTGGGGACGGAGCGGATGCTCGATTGGTTGATATCGCGGTGTACGTCCTGCGCGGGGGGCTGGCGCATCCCGGGACTCCCGTCGGGGGTGCTCATGCTAGTCGACCCCCTCGAACCCGTGGGGATGCGTGTCCGGAACCCGGATGAGATGTACCGGACCCTCGTGACGAGGACGGTCGCAGACTTCTCGCTGGTGGCGAAGGGGATCTGTCCCAAGTGTTCGGGGCCAATCGACACCGCGCCCCTGATCTGCGAAGAGCACGCGGTCGCTCCCGGCGAGGTGTGTTCGAACTGCGATACGATATTCCAGGTGCGGTACGTCAACCAGTGCGACGTTTGCGGCCATCTCTGGCACGCGTCAAGCGACCGCCATTTCGTCGACCACCCGACCGTCCACGCGTTCTACCACGACCACGGGTACGACCCCTTCGGCCACGACTGGCTGAAGATCCAGACCGAGACCATCGCCGACCAGACGATCGATCGGGGGGAGGCGCTGACGGTCGAAACCGACATCGAGGTCGACGGGGATCGGCTCACTGTTATCCTCGACGCGGATGGTTCGATCGTCCACATCGAAGAGCGTTAGGCGGGTTTGGGTAGCGTCGCAAATAGATCGCCTCCGACCAAGGACCGACGGGGGGCACCCAAACCTTCGAATCACCGATACGTCTTGAGCATCCGAGCCGAGAGACGTCGAGATGGAATCGCTCGAAATCGGACGGTCGTCGTCGAAGATACGGTCG
The DNA here is from genome assembly GCA_046543335.1 of Halobacteriales archaeon. Lineage (GTDB taxonomy): Archaea > Halobacteriota > Halobacteria > Halobacteriales > SKSH01 > CAZCYF01. The sequence goes on along the minus strand of JBKGZP010000006.1, from coordinate 23,286 downwards.
TCCCCCGCTTGGACGATACCTCCCTACGGCTCGATCACCAACAGCGCCACGAGGTCGACGACCGTGACGCCACCGGCGATCCACCACGCGTACGGCACAACTCCGGTCCAGGTGTCGACGACCGGGAGGGTGTACGTGATGGCGACGGCGAGGAGCGCGACCTGCACCCGCCTGACAAGCCGCTGCTCCCGGTCCGGGGGCAGGTCGCCCTGCTGATACCCCGCGATCAGGCCGACCGCACCGCCGAGGCCGATCGTCCACGCGAGCAACAATCGGAGCAGGATGAGGAAGCCGATCACGGCTGTCTCGGCCGCCATGGTCCGTGATGCCCGACATTCGGTCATCAACAGATCGGAGAAGAATCGGAGCGACCGCCGCACCGGGAGTACTTTTGCCGCCCGGGCCCGCTCGTGCTGCCATGATCGACCTCCGCAGCGACACGGTGACGAAACCCGACGAAGCCATGCGCGAGGCGATCGCCGACGCCGACGTCGGCGACGACGTCTACGGGGAGGACCCCACGGTCAACGAGCTCGAGGCGCGCGTGGCCGAGGTGCTCGGGACCGAGGCGGCCCTGCTTTGCCCCTCGGGGACGATGGCCAACCAAATCGCGATCGACGTCCACACCGATCCCGGACAGGAGCTCGTCCTCGAGCGGGCCTCGCACATCTACCGATACGAACTCGGCGGGGCCGCGCGCCACGCCGGGTTGCAGACCCGGCCGCTCGACGGCCGGCCCCGTGGCGTCCTCGAACCCGACCAGGTCACCGACGCCATGCGGACGGAGGCGCTGCACGTCGCCGGCACTGGCCTGCTCGCCCTCGAGAACACGCACAACAACTACGGCGGGCGGGCGCTCGCACCCGAGGTCGTCGCCGCCGCGGCGGGACCCGCCCGCGATCGCGACGTCCCCGTCCACCTCGACGGTGCGCGGCTGTGGAACGCCGCCGTGGCCCACAGCGTCGAGCCATCGGCCTTCGTCGAACCGGTCGACTCCGTCATGGTCTCGCTATCGAAGGGTCTGGGCGCGCCGATCGGATCGATGCTGGCGGGATCGGCGTCCTTCGTCGAGCGGGCCCGGCGATCGCGCAAGGCCTTCGGCGGGGGCATGCGCCAGGCGGGCGTCCTCGCCGCCGCGGGGCTGGTGGGCCTGGACCGTCGCGAGGAGCTGGCGCGCGACCACGCCCTCGCTGCGACGCTCGCCGAGGGGCTCGACGGCCTCGAGGGCCTCGACGTCGTCGCCCCCGAGTCGAACATCCTCGTCATCCACCTCGATGACGACTTTGTCGACGCCGAGGGGTGGCTGGCCGCGGGCCGCGACGCCGGCGTGCTCGGGACGGACGTCGGGGCACAGACCGTTCGCTACGTCGCCCATCGAGACGTGGACGGCGACGCCGTCGACCGGGCGATCGAAGCGTTGCACGAGGTCCACCGCCAGCTCGCCTAGCGCCGCTTCTCGTACCCCTCGTGGAAGCCGAGGATGGACCGACGGATCATCAGGAACAAGAAGACGATCACGAGCAGCAGGACGGCCATGACGACCATGACCATCAGCTCCACGGAGGCCATCGAACCGAACGAAGGGTCGGCCGGGATAAGGCGGTTTCGCCGACCGTGGCTAAAATGCACATTTCAGGTTGCGCTGCTTTAACCACAAAACCCACCAAAGCACGGGTCGGGAGCCGAATTCGGTTCCCAAGCCCTCCGTGGTCACCGACCACCCGATCGCCCGACGACCCAGGGCCGGTCACGCCCCCGACCGGTCTTTCGCCCCCGCTGTCCCCCCCGGCTCGGCCCTCGGGACACAACCCTCCTTCGACCCCTCCCCCCGATCCCTCAGCGACCGACCGGTAGCGGGTACGCCCGGACGGGCTGGCCGTGGCGGGCGTCGTACAGCTCGAGACGGTCGACCGTCCACTCGAGCGGGCCGACGGACCGCCCCGATAGCGCCGCGGCGTCGGCGCGGTTGCCGTCGCGCGCGAGGGTCACGTGGGGCACGTAGTTGGCCCCCTCGACCGTCGGATTCGCGACGCCGAGGGCGCCCACGAGGTCGCGGTGCAACGCCCGCAATCCCGGGCTCTCGACCGCCAGGTAGACCACGGGCCCTGCCCCGGACGGGGGATCAACGAAGACGCCCAGCTCGTCGACCCTGGCGGCGACGGGGCCCCAGCCCTCGAGCGCCGCCTCGACCCGGTCGGCCAGCACCTCCAGCGCGGCCGGTCGCTGGCGCCCGAGGCGCTTGACAACGAGCGTCGGCGCCTCGACGACCCGCTCGAAGCCGTCGAGCTCGTCGGCGACCGCGTCTCGAAGGCCCTCGACTGCCGGCGGCACCGAGGCGTTGACGCTGTACACGGCGCCGACTGCGGGCGGGTGTCACTTAGCCTGCTACACTCCCCAGATGGCGGTGATGCCGAGCGGGGTCACGACCGCCAGGACGAGCTGCAGCGGGACGCCGACGCGTGCGTAGTCGGTGAACCGGTAGCCGCCCGGCCCGTACACCATGAGGTTCGTCTGGTACCCCACGGGCGTCATGAAGGCCGTCGAGGCCGCGAAGGTGACCGCGAGCACGAACGCGAAGGGGTCGGCCCCGAGGGCGAGGGCGGCGTCGACCGCCACGGGCACCATGAGGACGATGCTGGCGTTGTTGCTGACGAGCTCGGTCAACAGCGCCGTGAACAGGTAGAACACGCCGAGCATGGCGACCGCCGGGAGGACGTCGCCGAGGCGGACGACGGCGTCGGCGACGTAGGCCGCCGTCCCGGAGGCCTCCATCGCGATGCCGAGGGGGATCACCCCCGCCAGCAGGAAGATCACGTCCCAGTTGACCGCGTCGTAGGCCTCCTCGGGGCGGAGACACCCTGTCGCCACCATGGCGACGATTCCACCGAGCGCACCGACCATGATGGGCACCACCTCGAGGGCGGCCAGCGCGACGACGCCGACGACGATGCCGGCGGCGAGGGGGAGCTTGGTCCGGTCGAAGGCCTCCCACCGGCCCTCGCCCGAGACGACGATCGAGCGGTCCTCGCGGAGTCGATCGATGGCGGGCTCATCGGCCTGGACGAGGAGCGTGTCGCCGACGCGAAGCTGGACGTCGCCGAGGCGGTCCCGGATGATCGAACTCCCTCGCCGGATCGCGAGGACCGTCACGTCGTAGCTGCGCTGGAACCGCTCGATGTCCGTCGGCCGACCCCCCGGTTGCATCCCGGGGAGGATGACGATCTCGGTGAGCACGTCGGGCAGGTCCTCCGGCACCTCCCCGTCATCGGGTGGGGCGAAGCGGACGCCGGCGGGGGCCTCCTCGGCATCCTCGAGGACCTCCGGGAGGAGGTCGAGATCCGCCGCGGCCATGATCTCCTGGATCGACTCGTCCGCGGCCCGGACGACGAGGACGTCCCCCGCCTGGAGGGTTCGCGAGCCGAGGTCCCGAAGGATGGGACGACCGCGTCGGACGAGCTGGGTGACCTTGAGGTCGAGCTCGGTCGTCGCGCGGACCTCGTCGACGGTCGCCCCGATGTGCGCCGACGCCGGGGGCACGACGAGCTCGGTCACGTACTCCGCCACGCGGTAGGCGGAGCCGTCGACGGCCTCGATGCGCGCGGGCGTGAGGTACCGACCGATCGTCAGGAGGTAGAGCCCACCGACGGTCAGCACGACGACCCCGAGCGCGGTGAACTCGAACATCGCGAACGCCTCGGCGCCGGGGACGTCCTGGCGAGACCAGATGTCGCTGGCCAGCAGGTTGCTCGAGGTCCCGATGAGCGTGAGGGTCCCCCCCAGCATCGCGGCGTACGACAGTGGGATCAGCAGCTTCGAGGGGGACGTGTTGGCGCGCTCGGCGATCCCCTGGACCGCCGGGATGAGGACGGCGACGATCGGCGTGTTGTTGACGATCGCGGCGCTCGGACCCGCCAGCCCGACGATGGCGAGCAGCTGTCGGGTCTCGCTGGTGCCCGTGCGTCGCGAGACGACCCGGACGAGCGTCTGGATGACGCCGGTCTTCCGAACGCCCTCGCTGAGGACGAACATCGCGAGGACGGTCAGCGTTGCCGGGTTGGAGAACCCCGAGACGCCCTCGATCGGCCCGACGCCCGTCCACGGCTCGAGCAGGATCACGAGGACGAGGATGCCGAGGGCGCTCACGTCGATGGGCACCGGCTGGGTCACGAACAGAGCGAGGGCGAGGGCGATCACCCCGACGACGACCAGGATCTCCCCGGTGAGCCCGAACGGCAGGGCCAGCTGGCCAACCAGGGTCGCCGTCGCCACGGCCGGGGGTGGTACCGCCACGGTCCGGTGGCTTCGGCGGGTGCCGACCTAAACCCCGTGGGGGGTCGTCAAGACCATATGCGCGCCGGCCGTTCGTCGACCCGAGAGCGTGGCGTCGCACGACCGCGACCGGGCCATCCTGGCCGGGCTCCTGTGGACGGTGTTGCTGTCGCAGGTGCTCCTCTACCCGGGCGTCACCGAGCTGGTCGCCGCCCTCGGCGGCGAGGCGGGCGTCGACGCGCCGATGTGGTTTCTCGCGAGCGAGTTCCTCGGCTACGTCCTCTTCGTCGGCGTCTGGGGGCTCGCCAGCGATCGCGCCGGGCGGCGCCGTCCGTTCATCGCCGCGGGTGCCCTCGGCGGGGCGGCCGGCTACGCCCTCGTCCCCGCGCTCGCGGTGCTCGGGTCGATCCCGTTCGAGGGCCTCCTGGTCGTCCGGTTCCTCCAGGGTGCGCTGACCATCGGGGCGTTCTCCCTGGCGATGACGATGCTCATGGACCTCCCCGGCGGTCACGGCCGGAACATGGGTGCCGCCGGCATCGCCATCGGCCTCGGCACGGGCCTTGGCGCGCCCCTCGGTGGGATGCTGACCGACGTCGACCCCCTGGCGCCGATGCTCGTCGCCGCGGGACTGCTCGGGGTCGTCGGACTCGCCACCGCGGCCGTCGACGACCGCGTCCCGGCGGCGACCCCGTCGATCCGGGCGACACTGGCCGGCCTGTCGCGGACGCCCGCGCTCGGCCTGCCGTACGCCTTCGGGCTGGTCGACCGCCTCACCGCCGGGTTCTTCGCACTGGTCGGTACGCTGTACTTCCGGGAGGCGTTCGGCCTCGACGCCTCCGAGGCGGGCCTCCTCCTCGCGGCATTCTTCCTCCCGTTCGCCCTGTTGCAGTACCCCCTCGGCGCGCTGTCGGATCGGATCGGTCGGACGGCCCCGATCGTCGTCGGCTCGGGGCTGTACGGCGTCGGCGTCCTGGCCGTCGGCGCCGCGCCGACGGTGGTCACCGCGGCCGCAGGGATGGTGGCCGTCGGCGTCCTTGGCGCGCTCATGGCCCCGGCGACGATGGCGCTGGTGACCGACCTGGCACCGGCGACCGACCGTGGCACCGCCATGGGCGGGTTCAACCTCTTCGGCAGCGTCGGCTTCCTGGCGGGCTTCCTCGTGGGGGGGACCGTCGCGGACCGCTACGACTACGCGGCGGCGTTCCTGGTCGCCGGTGGGCTCGAGATCGCCCTCGCGCTCGTCGCGATCCCGGCGTTCGTCCGGCTGCAACGCCGCCGGTGAGGGCTACCCGATCGGCGCGTTCAGCGCCCCGGCGAGCGCCTCACGGCCGGCGGCGACGTCCACGTCCGCCCCGGCCGCCGAGAGCGCCGCCCCGACGGCGTCGACGCCGCGGGCCATGCGCGCCGGCGTGAGGTCGCCCATCGTCCCCAGCCGGAAGATCTCGCCCGCGAGGTGGCCGTGGCCGCCACCGACGAAGACGTCGCGATCGCGCAACTCGGCGGTGAAGGTCTCGTAGTCGGCCTTGACGGGCTCGGGGAGCTCGATGGCGGTCACGGTGTTGGCGAAGTCGCTGGGCCCGGCGGGGCTGGCGAACAGCTCGAGGCCCATCGCCCGGGCCGTCCGCTCCCAGGCGCGCGCCCGCTCGGCGTGGGCGTCGAGCCAGGCGTCGACCCCGATCTCCATGATGCCATCGAGGGCCGCCTGGAGGCCGAAAAACAGCGTCACGGCGCTGGTGAACGGCGTCTGGCTGCGCCCGGCCCGCTCGACGGTCCGATGCAGGTCGTGGTAGAAGGCGGTCTGCTCCTCCGACAGGGCCTCGAGGGCGTCGCTGGAGAGGAACATCGTGCACACCCCCGGCGAGGCGGCCACCGCCTTCTGGGCGTCGACGACGGAGACGTCGATGCCCCACTCCGCCGGGTGTACCCGCTCGCCGCCGATCGCCGAGACGCCGTCGACGACGAACAGCGCGTCGGTCTCGGCGACCGCGGCGCCGATCTCGCCGATCGGGTTGCGAAGGCCGGAGCTCGTCTCCGTGTGCACGGCGGTGACGAGGTCGTACCCGCCATCCTCGACCGCCTCGGTCACGGCCGCCACGTCGAACGACTCGCCCCAGGGGATCTCGAGCGTGTCGACCACCCCGGCGTGGCGCTCGGCGATCTGGGCGAAGCGGACACCGAAGTTGCCGTTGATGAGGACCAAGACGGCGTCGTCCGGGCCGACGAAGTTGGCGATCGATGCCTCCATGCCGAGCGTCGCCGTGGCGTTCAGGAAGACCACCTCGCCGTCCCAGTTCGAGGGTCGGCCGTCCGCGCGCGAGTGGGTGTAGAGGTGACGAAAGCCCTCGCGGACCTCGTCGAAGACCGCCTCGAAGGCGGCCGAGCGGTGCGATACCATGGGCGCCGACAGCGCCCGCTGGACCTCGGGGCGCATCATGACCGGACCGGGGTTCAGCAACAGCGTCTCCGCGTCCATACCGGAGGTTCACCCATGGAGGAGAAAAACGCCTCGACCCGTCAGAGCGCTTTAACCCGCCCGGGTCGCACGGGCCCTCATGGCGGTCGAGGCGCCCGTGGACAACCCCTTCGTGCGAGAGCCCCCCACGTCGTTCGAACCGATCGACGAGCTCGGCGAGGCCGCGGCCCGCGAGGAGGTCGAGCTGCTCCGGGAGGCAATTCGATACCACGACTACCGCTACTACGTCGCGAACGACCCGGTCGTCGCCGATCGGACGTACGACCGGCTGTTCGACCGGCTCGAGGCGCTCGAGGAGGCCTTCGACCTGGTCGACGCCGACAGCCCGAGTCAGCGTGTGGCCCCCGGACCGCTCGACGCGTTCGAGGAGGTCGAGCACGTCCGACCGATGCTCTCGCTCGACGCCAGCGCCCAGGCCGACGACGTCCGGGAGTTCGACCGGCGCGTCCACGACGAGGTCGGCGACGTCGCCTACGTGTGCGAGCCGAAGTTCGACGGCGTCGCCATCGAGCTCGTCTACGACGAGGGTCGCCTCGACCGGGCCGTGACCCGCGGTGACGGCCGCGTCGGCGACGACGTGACCCAGAACGTGCGGACCATCGAGGCCGTTCAGGAGCGCCTGTTCGGCGACCCCCCGGCGGTCCTGGCGCTGCGTGGCGAGATCTACATGCCCCGAGACGGCTTCCAGGCGCTCAACGAGCGGCGCGTCCAGGACGGCCTCGACCCGTTCGCCAACCCGCGAAACGCCGCGGCCGGCACGCTTCGACAGCTCGACCCGTCGGTGGTCGCCGAGCGGCCGCTCGAGTACTTCGTCTTCGACGTCCTCGACGCCAGCGACCCCTGGCAGAGCCGGTGGGAGGAACACCAGGACCTGACGACCCTCGGCCTGCGCGTCCCGGAGCACGTCGAGCGGGTCGATGACATCGAGGGAGCCATCGACTTCCGAGAGGAGCTCCTCGAGCGCCGCGACGACCTCAACTACGAGATCGACGGCATCGTGATCAAGGTCGACGACCGCGACCAGCGCGAGACGCTCGGGACGACCGCCCGCGCGAGCCGTGGCGCGTACGCCTACAAGTTCCCCGCCCGAACGGAGGAGACGACGGTCTCGCGGATCACGGTCCAGGTCGGTCGGACCGGCCGGGTAACGCCGCTGGCGCTGTTGGAGCCCGTCGACGTCGGCGGGGTGACGGTCTCGCGCGCGAGCCTGCACAACTTCGAGGAGGTCCGCAAGAAGGACGTCAACGAGGGCGACATCGTCCGGGTCCAGCGCGCCGGCGACGTCATCCCGTACGTCGCCGAGGTCGTCGAGAAGCACTCGGACGGGCCGTTCGAACCGCCGGCGCGCTGTCCCATCTGCGACAGCCCCATCGCGTTCGACGGCCCGCTAGCGTACTGCACCGGCGGGCGGTCGTGCCCGGCGCAGCTTCGCGAGGCCGTGATCTACTTCGCCAGCCGCAGCGGCCTCGACATCGAGGGCATCGGGGAGGAGTCGGTCCGCCAGTTCCTGGAGGCGGGGCTCATCGAGGACGACATCGCCGACCTCTTCGCGATCACGAAGCGCGACCTCCTCGACCTCCCGGGGTGGGGCGAGGCGAGCGCCGACAACCTGCTCGCGGAGCTCGAGGTCGCCAAGGAGCCGCCACTCGACGACTTCATCGCGGCCCTCGGCATCCCCGACGTCGGGCCGACGATCGCCCGCCAGCTCGCGCGCCACTTCGGCACCCTCGAGGACCTCGCCGGCGCGGATCGCGAGGCGCTCGAGGCCGTGACCGACGTCGGGCCCGAGGTCGCGGGGTCGATCCTCGCCTGGTTCGCCGACCCCGACAACCGCCGCCTGCTCGACGCGCTCGCCGACCACGGCGTCGAACCGCAGGCGGACGAGGCCGAGGCTGGCGACCGCCTCGAGGGGGTGACCGTCGTCTTCACCGGCGCGCTCCCCACGATGACGCGAGACGAGGCGACCGAGGCGATCGAACGGGAGGGCGGGCGCGTCACCTCGAGCGTCTCCTCGAACACGGACTACCTCGTCGTCGGCGACGACCCGGGCGAGACCAAGCTCGCCGACGCCGAGGCCCACGGGATCGAGACGATCGACGGGGCTGACCTCGAGGAGTGGCTCGGCGGCGACGAGGATCGCCCGCGACAGGCCCGGCTGGGCGAGGACTTCTAGAGGTCGACGCTCCGGAAGCGGAGGTACCCGATGGTGAAGGGGACGACCAGCCAGAGGAGCATCACGCCGAGGCCGGCCCACTCGCTGAGGTAGACGGGCACCTCGCCGGGGAACCGACCGGCGTACAGGTCGACGTTCGGCAACATCCCCTGCGCCGCGACGTTGAAGGCGCCGTTTGGCGCCAGCATCTGGACGAAGAGGTACCACTCGGGCAGGATCGTCGAGGGGAAGACCTCGCCCTCGATCGCGTAGTTCAGCCCAAGCAGGATGACGTCCCACAGGAGGAAGAACAGCGCGAAGATCCCGAACATGGCGGCCGCCGCGACGGTCGAGCTGCGGACGGCGCCGGAGATGGCGATGGCGATGGCGACGAAGGCGGTCGCGAACAGGAGCGAGAGGACGAACAGCACGAGGAACTCGCCGATGGCGATCGGCTCGACGAACACCGTGATGAGCAGCCCCATCACCACGAACGCGACGAGCACCGGGATGGCCATCACGACGCTGCGACCGACGAGCTTGCCGAACATCACGTCCCAGCGCGTGTGTGGGAGCGACAGGAGCACCTTCAGGCTCCCCGAGTCGCGCTCGCCGACGATCGCCTTGTACCCCACCAGCAGGGCGATGATGGGCGCGAACAGCGACACCGGGCTGATGACGAACGCCAGCGCGTCGAGCGCGCTCGCCTCCGTCGCCTCGGCGGGTGCCACGGACTCGACGAGGATGAACGCGCCGATGATGATCACGGCGAAGAGGAGGAACAACGCGGAGACGATCCACAGGATGAGCGACCGGGAGGCGTCGCTGACCTCCTTCCTCGCCACCGCGGTCCAGCTCATGGGGCCGCCTCCTGCGTGTAGGTCCGAAAGAGCTCATCGAGCGCGACCTCCTCCGTGCGGAAGTCGAGCACCTCGATGCCGCCCGCCTCGATGGCCTGCAGCAGGTCGATCTTGTCGGCCTCGCCGATGGCGATGCGGACCTGGTCGCCACCGACGGTGACGCCGGCGACGCCGTCGACGGTCCCCGCCAGGTCGGCCGCACCCTCGGGGTCGTCGGTGGTCACGACGATGCTGCCGCCGTCGCCGACCGCGCGGCGCAACCCCTCGATGGTGTCCTCCGCCACGAGGCGGCCGTTTCTGAGGATGCCGACGCGGTCGCAGATCGCCTCGACCTGCTCGAGGATGTGGCTCGAGAAGAAGACGGTCGCGCCGCGGTCGCGCTCCTCCCGGATGACCGTGCGCATCTCGCGCGCGCCGTTCGGGTCGAGCCCCGTCGAGGGCTCGTCCAGGATGAGCAGGTCCGGGTCGCCCACCAGGGCCATCGCGAGGCCGAGACGCTGCTTCATCCCGGTCGAGTAGCCGCCGGCCTTCCGGTCGGCGGCGTCCGCGATGCCCGTGCGCTCGAGCATGGCCATCGGGTCCTCCCCGGTCCCCTTCGACTCGATGACGAACTCGACGTGGCGATGGCCCGTGAGGCGCTCGTAGACCCCGAAGCCCTCGGGGAGCACCCCCGTGCGCTGGCGCACGGCCCGGGCGTGCTCGCGGGGGTCCATCCCGAACAGCCGGACCTGGCCCGAGGTCGGTCGAACGAAGTCGAGCATCACGTCGATCGTGGTGGTCTTGCCGGCCCCATTGGGACCGAGGAACCCGAAGATCTCGCCGTCCTCGATCTCGAGGTCGAGGCCGTCGACGGCGACCACGTCGCCGAAGTGTTTGGTCAGGTCGCGCAGCTCGATGGGCGGCATAGCCAATGGCTACGTGTCAAGCTCCATTAACCTCTGTGGTTTCGATCCGCGTCCGCGCGTACAGGTTTATCCCCACCGACACCCGAGCCCGGGCCGATGGACGCCGGCGAGCTCGCGGCCACCCTCGAGGGGGTCCCCGCCGAGCCCGGCGTCTACCAGTTCTTCGAGCGCGACACCGCGTTGTACGTGGGCAAGGCCGTCGATCTCCGCTCGCGCGTCGCCAGCTACCGCGACCCGCGAAGCCCGCGGATCCGGGCGATGCTCGCGCGTGCCGACCGCCTCGAGTACGCGCTGACCGACACGGAGACGCAGGCACTGTTGCTCGAGGCCAACCTCATCAAGCGCCTCCAGCCCCGGTACAACGTCCGCCTGACCGACGACAAGTCGTTCCCCCTCGTCCAGCTGACGGACCACGAGTTCCCCCGGATCGAGGTGACGCGGGACCCGGCGGTGAACGCCACCGTCTTCGGTCCGTTCACCGACCGCCAGCGCCTCGACGCCGTCGTCAAGGCGATCCGGGAGCGCCACGGCCTCCGGGGCTGCTCGGACCACAAGTTCGCCGGTCGGGACCGCCCCTGCCTCGATCACGAGATCGGCCTGTGCGACGCGCCGTGCGTCGGCGAGGTCGACGCCGAGACCTACGCCCGCGGCGTCGAGGCGGCCGCGCGGTACTTCGCCGGCGAGGTCGGGGTCCTCGCGGGGCCCCTCGAGGCGGAGATGGCGGCCGCCGCGGAGGATCGCGCCTACGAGCGCGCGGCGAACCTCCGCGACCGGCTCCGGGCCGCCCGTCAGCTGCACGGCTCCGGCGAGCCGGCCATCGCGGGGTCGGCCGGGCCGCCGAACCTCGACGTCGTCGGCGTCGCCATGCGCGGCGACGAGGCAGTCGTCGCCCGGTTGCACAGCGAGGGTGGCCAGCTCGTCGACCGCACCCGGGTGACGATGGCCGCGCCGGACGTCGGCGACGATCGCGTGGCCGAGGTGGTCGGGGCGTTCCTGACGCAGTACTACGCCGAGCGGTCGCTGCCGGACGCCGTCGTCGTCCAGGAGCTGCCCGAGGCGGAGGTCCGACGGTGGCTCGAGGGGGAGGGCGTCGAGGTGCGCGTCGCCGGCGCCGGCCGCGACGCGACGTTGCTCGACCTCGCGCTGAAGAACGCTGCGACGGCCCCGTCCGAGCGAGGCGACCCGACCACGCTCGTGGGCGAGCGCCTCGGCATCGACCCGCCACGCCGGATCGAGGGTCTCGACGTGAGCCACGCCCAGGGACGGGCGGTCGTCGGCGCGAACGTCTGCCTCGTCGACGGCCGCCCGGAGAAGTCGGCGTACCGCCGCAAGCGCCTCCCGGAGGGCAACGACGACGTCGACCGGATGGGCCGCCTCGCCCGGTGGCGCGTCGACCGGGCCGTCGAGAATCGCGACGACCGCCCCGACCCGGACCTCGTCCTCGTCGACGGGGGCACCGCCCAGCTCGACGCCGTGCGCGACGCCTTCGGCGCGCGCGACTGGTCGGTGCCGGTGGTCGCGCTGGCCAAGCGCGAGGAGACCGTCGTGACCCCCGATGGGCCCGCCGACTGGCGCGCGGACGACCCGGCGTTGCACCTGCTGCAGCGCGTGCGCGACGAGGCCCATCGCTTCGCGGTGAGCTACCACCAGTCGGTGCGCGATCAGGTCGGGACCGTGCTCGACGACGTCCCCGGCATCGGACCGACCCGGCGGCGCCGCCTCCTGCGGCGCTTCGGCAGCCTCGAGGGCGTGCGCGCCGCGTCGGAGGCGGAGCTTCGCGACGTGGAGGGCATCGGCGAGGAGACCGCGCGGGCGCTCGCCGCCCGACTCTAGTCGCGTCGCTGCTCGAGGAGGCGCTGGGCGAAGCCCAGCCCGGCCGCCAGCCAGAGGCCGAGCGCGCCGAGGGTGAGCACGCCGACGATGTCGGCCAGCCCCTCGGCCAGCAGGACGAACCCGAGCCCAGCGGCGACGCCGAGCACGAACTCGCCGCGGACGACGCCGATCGCCCCGACGCCCGCCAGGAGGGCGATCGCGAGGGCGACCAGGGCCCGCCCGAGCGAGGGCCCGGGGGCGAGGATGGCGCCGACGGTCGCGCCGGTGACGCTGGCGGCGACCAGGACGGCCAGGAGACCGATCAGGCGGTGCGGGCCCGCATCGCTCATCGACGCCAGGCTCGCGGCTGGCGCGTTAAAGCCTGGCGAAACGCCCGCTACTCCGGCGCGGGCACGCCGCCGTCGACCTCGCCGGCGAGGTCGTGCTCGTCGACCAGCTCGCGGATGCGGTCGCGGATGTCCGCCGCGAGCTCGAACTCGAGCTCGCGAGCGGCCTCGTGCATCCGCGCGGTGAGCTCCTCGACGAGGTCGCGCGCCTCGGCCGGGTCGGCCGGCCGCGCGACGGCGATGCGGCCGCCGCTGGCGTCGCTGCCGGGTAGCGCGGACGCCTCGATTGGCTTGTCGATGCCCGTCGGCTCGACGCCGTGGCGCTCGTTGAACTCGCGCTGGATGCGCCGACGTCGGTCGGTCTCCGCGATGGCGCGCTCCATCGCCGCGGACGGCTCGTCGGCGTACAGCACGACCTCGCCCTCGAGGTGGCGCGCCGCCCGACCCATCGTCTGCACGAGCATCGTCTCCGATCGGAGGAAGCCCTCCTGGTCGGCGTCCAGGATCGCCACCAGGCTCACCTCGGGGATGTCGAGGCCCTCCCGCAGGAGGTTCACCCCGACGAGGACGTCGATCTCGCCGAGGCGCAGGGCCCGGACGAGTTCGTGGCGCTCGAGCGTGTCCGTCTCGTCGTGCATGTAGGCGACGTCGTAGCCGGCCTCGTCGAGGAACTCGCTGAGGTCCTCGGCCATGCGCTTGGTCAGCGTCGTCACGAGCACGCGCTCGTCGCGGTCGACGCGCTCGTCGACGCGCTCGAGCAGGTCATCGACCTGGCCGTCGACGTCCGCGACCGTCACCTCCGGGTCGAGCAGGTGCGTCGGGCGGACGATCTGCTCGACGACCTGGCCGGAGACCTCGCGCTCGTAGTCGCCGGGGGTGGCCGAGACGTACAGCATCCTGCCGACGCGCGCCTCGAACTCCTCGAACGTGAGCGGGCGATTGTCGTACGCCGTGGGGAGGCGGAAACCGTTGTCCACGAGGGACGCCTTGCGCGAGCGGTCGCCCTCGTACTGCCCGCGGATCTGCGGCAGCGTCTGGTGGGACTCGTCGACGACGGTCAGGAACGCGTCGGGGAAGTAATCGAGCAGGGTGTACGGGGGGTCGCCCGGCTCTCGGTCGGAGAGGTAGACGCTGTAGTTCTCGACGCCCTTGACGGTGCCCGTCTCCCGGAGCATCTCGACGTCGAAGCGGGTGCGCTCCTCGATGCGCTGGGCCGCGACGAGGTCGCCCTGGCGCTCGAAGTGGCGGATGCGGTCCTCGAGGTCGGCCTCGATCTCGTCGATCGCCGACTCGATGCGCTCGCCGGGGCTGGCGTAGTGCTCCGCGGGGTGCAACAAGACGGCCGGCTCGTCGCTCACGAGGCGACCCTCGAGCGGGTCGAGCTTGGACAGCCGCTCGATCTCGTCGCCCCAGAACTCGACGCGCACGGCGTAGCGACCGTACATCGGGAACACCTCGAGGGTGTCGCCGCGGACGCGGAAGGTGCCGTGGTGGAAGTCGATGTCGTTGCGCTCGTAGTTGAGATCGACCAACGCCCCGAGCAGGTCGTCCCGGTCGTACCGGTCGCCGGGCTCGAGGCGCAGCGCCATGCCCTCGTAGTTGGCCGGGTCGCCGAGGCCGTAGATCGCCGAGACCGAGGCGACGACGATGACGTCGTCGCGCGTCAACAGCGAGCGCGTCGCCGAGTGGCGCAGCTTGTCGATCTCGTCGTTGATCGAGGCGTCCTTGTCGATGAACGTGTCCGTCTCCTCGACGTACGCCTCCGGCTGGTAGTAGTCGTAGTACGAGACGAAGTACTCGACCGCGTTGTCCGGGAACAGGTTCCGGAACTCCTCGTACAGCTGGGCGGCGAGGGTCTTGTTGTGCGCGAGCACCAGCGTCGGGAGCTGGAGCTCCTCGATGACCCACGAGACGGTGTTGGTCTTGCCCGAGCCCGTCACGCCCAGGAGCGCCTGTCGCTCCATCCCCGACCGATAGCCCTCGACCAGCTGCTCGATGGCCGCCGGCTGGTCGCCGGCCGGCTCGAAGGGGGCGTCCACCCGAAACGGTCGGTCCACCCCCGGCCGATCCTCCGCCAGGGGGCTCGCGTCGCTCACGGTCGGACCAAGCGCGTCGACGCACTTCACCGTCGCGGTCGACCGGGGGGCGGTTACCCCTGCCATACTGTACCATACTTGGAGCCCCGGCCGCTAGACCCTCCATGCGCACCAGCCGCCGCGCGCTGCTGGCCGCCGTCGGTGGCGTCGCCCTCGCGGGCTGCCTCGGCGACGACGACGCGAGTGCCGACGACGGGGGCGCGACGCCGACGGCGTCACGGGGGGCGACCCCGGAGCTCGATCCCCCGACGCCGCCCGACGTCGCGGACGCCCCGCCGCTCTCGAAGCGACCCGTCCACCTCGCGCACGACCGCGCGACCCTGCTCGAGAACGTCGTCAGCGGCGGCGTATCTCGCGACGGCATCCCCGCGATCGACGACCCTCGCTTCGCGCCCGCCGACGGGGTCGACCTCGCCGACGGCGATCCGGTGTTCGGACTGTCCCACGATGGCGTCGCGAGGGCGTACCCCCAGGAGATACTCGTGTGGCACGAGGTCGTCAACGACGTCATCGGTGACACGCCGATCGCCGTGACGTACTGTCCCCTGACGGGCACCGCCCAGGCGTTCCACCGCGGGCCGACCAGCTTCGGCGTCTCGGGCCGGCTGGTGAACTCGAACCTCGTCATGTACGACCGGGCGAGCGACTCCTGGTGGCCGCAGGTGCTCGCCACGGCCATCGACGGCCCCCTCCACGGGCAGTACCTCCGGGAGGAGCGGGTCAGCTGGACGACGTGGGATCGCTGGCGGTCGGCCCACCCCGAGACCGAGGTGCTCACCGACGACACCGGCTACGCCCGCCGGTACGGTAGCGACCCCTACGGCACCTACAACCCGAGAGGTGGTTACTACGACAACCGGAAGACCCTCTTTCCGGCCCTGTCGACCGACGACCGTGCCCACCCCAAGGCGGTCGTCGTCGGCGCACGCACGGCCCAGGGGGCGGTCGCGTTTCGCAAGTCGGCGCTCCTCGAGGCCGGCGTCCTCGAGGGGCACCTCGGCGACGAGGCGGTCGTCGCCGTCGCCGACGGTGAGCTGGCGACCGGGCACGTATACCGCAATCCCGACGGTCGCGCGGTCACCCCCGACGGGGACCGCGTCGCCGTCGACGGCGAGGCGGCCGACCCCGACGACCTCCCCCTCGAGCGCGTCCTCGCGATCGACGCGATGTGGTTCGCCTGGGCCGGGTTCTACCCCGATACCACCCATGTCGCGTAGCGAGGCGAGCCGGTCGTGGCGGGGACGGGCGATCAGCGTCGTGCACCGAAGCGCCTTCGCCGTCCGGGCGAGCCTCGGGCGTCGAGACGCGAAAGTGATCGCGATGACCGCCAGTGCCGCCTACCTCGCGGTGTACCTCGTCGGCCTCGGCCACCTCGGCCGGGGCGCGGGCGGGGTCGACCTCGTCGTGGTCGCGGACCCCCTCGCGCGCATGACCGAGCGAATGGCGCCGTTTCAGTACGAGCCCGTCGCCCTCCTCGCCCTCGGCCCCGTGGACCTGCTCGTCGCGCCCGTCAACCTCGGCCTCGGCGCGGTGCTCGCCGGGCTCGTCGGGGTGAACCTCGCCGTCTCGTGGGTCGCCTGGCGCGGCCCGCGGACCTGCCGGTTCGGCCCCGGGGCGGCGGTCGCCGCGGGGGTGCCGGGTGTGCTCTCGGGGTTCGCCTGCTGCGGCCCGACCATCCTGCTCGTCGTGGGGGTCCAGGCCAGCGCCGGGCTCCTGGCGGCCATGCGGTGGTTCGTGCCGACCGCCATCGTCGTGCTTCTCGCGACGCTGCTTTGGGTCGGCACCCGCGTCGAGCCGGCCTCGGCGGCCAACGGTTAATTCATATGCTCGACGAGGTACCCCATGGAGCACGTCTCGATCGACGACCTGCCGAACGCGATCCAGCCGGCGGCGATCATGCACCGCCTGACGAAGCCGCTCGGGACGACCGACCTCGCCATCAACTACTACGAGCTCGAGCCCGGCGACAGCTTCGCCTACGCCTACCACCGCCACGAGATCCAGGAGGAGGTCTTCGTCGTCCTCTCGGGGACGGCCACGTTCGACACCGAGTCGGGACCGGTCGCGGTCGGCCCGCGCGAGGCGATCCGATTCGGCCCGGGCGAGTGGCAACGGGGCTGGAACCGGGGCGACGAGCTCGTCGAGGCGATCGCGCTGGGAGCGCCGTTGGCCTACGGCGAGCAGCCGAAGCTCCGGGAGTGTCCGCGCTGCGAGCGAGAGACCCAAAGCGAGCTCGAGCGCCGCGACGATCCCGAGGCGCCCGGCGGGGCGGTCGTCGTCGCGACCTGCGTGGACTGCGATGCCGAGACCGGCCGGTGGTGGCGCGGCTCGATGCCGGGCACGGTCCCCTGAGGCTACCCCTCGAAGAACGCCTCGTCCCCGTGGTCGTCCCGCCAGGCGAAGGCGAACAGCCGCTTCGCCGGCAATCGCTCGAGTTGGCGACCGTCCTGACTCGCACCCGTGACGGCGTCCCAGCGGGTCCCGTCGGCCACGAGGGCCCCGTCGTCGAGATCGAACGACCAGCCCGGGTGGGCGAAGGCGTGGATGCCGTCGTCGGTCGCGGCGACGACGATCGCCTCGCCGCCGACGGTGTCCGTGACGACGCCGCCGGCCGCGCGAACGCGCGGGAGGGGGTAGCCGACCGCCTCGCCGTCGCGCTCGATGCCGAGGACGACGGCCTTCGGGTCGAGGTCGTCCCGGGGCCACGAGCGACCCTCGCCGGTGTCGCGGTGGGTGGCGAGGCCGAAGCCATCGGCCTCGAAGTACGCCCGGTAGGGCTCGACGTCGTAGTCAACGGGTGCGGGCTCGTCGTCGTCGCTGGCGACCTCGCTTTCGGCCTCCGTTGGCTGCAACACGATTCCCTCGGGGTGGGTCGCTCGAAAGCGCGTCCAGGTCGTGATCGCGCAGGGTCGAGCGTCGAGGGCCCGCCCCGCGAGTACACCCGCGATGCACGTCCCGAGCGACTGCTTCCACTCCGACTCGGTCTCGCGGTCGTACATCACGAGGTCGTCGTCGGCGAGCTTGCCCGAGACGCCGAACGTGAGGGTCGATCCGTCGAGGGTGCGCTCGTAGACGACCGCGCTCGCACAGAGCGGACACCAGGTGATCGCGAGCGGTTCGCCGTCGACGACGTCGTTGACGATCTCGTGGTAGTGCAGGATGCGAAGCGGGTACGCCCGAGGCGGATCGGCCTCGAGGACGATCACCTCGTCGTCCGGCTCGCCGGCGTGGGTCTCGCCGAAGGTGGGTGCATCGATGCTGGGGATGGCGTCGCGGGGGATGACCGATCGGACGTTCACGCCGCCTCGTTCTGCCGGTGGTGGAATAATCCCTGCTCCCGAGTCCCACGACGAGCGGGACGCCGATGTCGACGGCAACGGGCGAGACGGCGCCGACGACCTCCATCCCGAGAAGCGTGGTCTCACGCCAAGCGGACCCCGTCCGGACGGCGACGCGACCCACGAGCTCGCCGACGCCGCCAGCGACGGTGGCCGGGCGACGCCGTTGCGCCAGTCGGGGCGTCCAACCGCGACCGGTTGAGGGGTGCGCCACCGTGACGACCGATCACCAGCTCACGCGACGTCGGTTGCTCGCGACCGCCCTCGCGGTCGCCGCCGGGACGGCGGGCTGTCTGGACGACGATGGCACCACGGCGACGCCCGACGCCGAGCGCGCCGTCGAGGCAATCGTCTTCAACACGGCGGAATACCCGGTCGAACTCGACGCGGGCGACCGGGTGGTTGTCGAGCTACGCCACGTGCGCGGCCACAGCACCTTCGCCCACCTGCGCGCCCCCGGGGGTGGTGCCGACGTGCTCGAGGTCGCCGAGACCGACGCGGCGACGACGATGGTGCACGAGGCGAATGAGACCGGCACCTACCGCGTGTTCGTCAGCTCCGGTGGGCAGTCCGACGTGACCATCCGGGTCGAGCGCCGCCCGGACTGACCTCGGGTCGGCGCGGGGGCGAACGCCCGGGCGCTTCGCTCGGAAACCCGAGTTTCACCTACGGGTCCGACTACACCCCCCGGCCCTCCGCCATGGCAAACGATACGGAGAATTCGTACGACGATGACGGTCGTGTACCGCTTCCGAAGCGACAGTTTCCAGCTGCCACCGTCGGCGCCGCCGTCCTCGGTCTCGATCGGCCGCCAGGTCCCGCCGCGTCCGAAGCGGTCCTCGATCGAGAGCTCGGGTTCGAGGTGGGCCGTGCCCGCGTCGAGGTCGATCGACGTGCGCACCGCTCGCTGGGCGCTCACGGCGACCACCTCCGATCTATAACCGAGGGTAATTCACCTGTCAGCGAACCCCGGAAAAATGTAATGTACTCGATGGGTTCGGGCAGATTTGAACTGCCGATCTCCTCCATGTCAAGGAGGTGTCCTAACCAGACTAGACCACGAACCCTGGCCGGCAACCCGATGCTCGGCCGGGACGGAATTTGAAGGTTTCGGGTAGCCCGACATCCGTCGACCTCGGCCGACCGTCCGACCGTTCAGGGGGCCTCGTGCGCCACGACGACCGGATAAAGCGCGCCGAGGGTCACGCCGAAGGCGATGTGGCCGGCGAAGCTCAGCCAGTTCCAGGTCGGGACCGGTGGATCGACCGGCTGGACGGCCCCCAGCCACAGTGGCATGACGATGGCGGCACCGAGGACCCAGACCACGATGCCATAGGCCACCCCGGTCAGCGATCCGTTCGATGGCCGATCGGCCAACGAGGGGATCGCGGCCGCGATCCCCACGTACCCGAGCCCGAAGACAGCGCTGAAGCCGAAGTGCAAGAGCCAGCCGTGCCATGCCTCCCCGAGGTCGATTAAGGCGGCAACGTTGTCCATCATCGGGGTGTGCGACATGATTGCGCCGAAGACGAAGCCGGCGAGGACGCCGGCCACGATGCCGGCGCTCCAGTGCTCGCGGTCGGTGCCGAGGTCGGGTCGGTGATCGTCGGTTGCCATGGGACTGGACGGCCAGTCGACCGACCCCGCAATCAACGGATGTGTGAGGTGAACCTTATGCGGTTACCCGGCGGTAAGTGTCCGTCCAGCGATGTGGACCCGCGGTGGCAATCACTTTCGTTCCCGGCTGGCTGCGGCAACCGCGGGCAAATCCGATCAATCGACCGGGGTCGGACCGATACACGGGAGACACTACTTTCACCGTGGATCATCTATCCTTATGCCCGTGCCTCGCTATCCCCGCCTCAGGCCTCGTCGGCCCCGTTCGGGACGTCGACCGGGGATCGAACCGGCGGTGACGGCTGCAAACCCGTCCGTTCGCGACCCATCCGGGGTGCGCGTCCCGCGCGCCGACGACACGACGACTGCCCGATGTATCCATGAGTGACGCCAATCAAACCGCCGACGACATCACCCTGCCCATCAAGCGCACGACGGGCGACACCCTGGAGGAGCGCCTGAGTTCGAACGCCTACCACAACATCCTGCCCGCGCGGTACCTCCAGAAGGACGCCGACGGCAACGTGATCGAAGAGCAAGAGGAGCTCTTCGAGCGCGTCGCGAAGAACGTCGCCCTCGCCGAGGCCGTCTACGAGGCGGAGCGCCTCGGCCTCGAGGTGACGGTGACGCCCGCCCAGCTCAAGCCGACCCACCCGCGTCGCGACGATCTCGCCGCCGAGGTCTTCGGCGCGGGCACGACGGCCGACGACGACGTCGAGACGGCGTTGACCGAGGACAACGTCAACAAGTTCGCCTACGAGACAGTCGTACCGGCGCTCCCCGCCGAGGTGCGAACGCACGTGGAGTCGGTCGCCGACGAGTTCCAAGAGCTGATGGAGGAGCTGTCGTTCATCCCGAATTCGCCGACGTTGATGAACGCCGGGGGGGAGTTGCAGCAGTTGAGCGCCTGCTTCGTCATGTCGCCTGACGATGATATATCCGATATCCATGAAACGGCGAAGAAGGCCGCAGAGGTGTTCCAGTGCCTCACCGACGCGACGCACGTGGTCGAACGGGACAAGGGTGTTATCTCCATCGCCGATGTCGAGCCGGGTGACGCGGTCCTCCAACGCAGCGAGGGTGGTCACCGGTTTGGTCGCGTTTTTAAGACACTCGCCTACGAGGATGCCCCCGTCAGATCGCTCGAGCTCGAGGCCGGCTTCGAGTTGACCGGGACCCCAAATCACCGGCTCTTGGTCGACGACGAATGGCGCGAGATTCGACACATAGAGCCAGGAGATCGGCTCCCCGTGCGCCTCGACTGGTTGGAGGACGTGGACCTCACCCCGCAGTTACGTTCCGTGGATGCTGGCGACCAGTGGTCCCGTCGACGGACCGTCTCGAACGACGCGATCGCCACCCTCCACGCCGATGGGCTCACCGATTACGAAATCGCGAAACGCCTCGACGTCTCGCCCTCGACCGTGCAGCGGCGGCGGGCCGACGAACTGGACCTCCCGCCGAACGGTACCGGAGGTCGCCCCCCTGGGCGGCGGTTCGACGAGGATCGCTTCCTGGACCTGTACGAGGCGGGCTACTCCGACCGCGAGATCGCCCACGAGTTGGGTGCATCGAAACCGGCTGTCCGGAGCTTTCGAACCGCCCAACGCCTCGAACCAAATGGACGAGCCGTCAAGACTGTCACCCAGCCCGACCACCTGAGCACCGATCTCGCCGAGCTACTCGGATTGTGGATCGGCGATGGGTCGATTCACGGAGACGGCATCAGGTTCCACGTCTCGAACGAGGAAGTGCTGGAGACAATCGACCGTCGGTCCCGGGATCTCTTCGACACGGGCGTCGACTGGACGTGGGCCGAGGGCGCGTACGAGGTCGTCATCCACAGCCACGAGATCAAGCGGTGGTGGCTCGAGAACTTCGGCGACAGCAAACCGTCCTCCGCGACGGCGCGAGTGCCAGACATCGTGTGGAAGGCGGATCGCGACACCGCCGGGGCGTTCCTGCGGGGACTCTTCACGGCGGACGGCACGCTCACGAAGGGGACCTATCCGCGGCTGTACAGCGCCTCCGAGGAGCTCGTTCGGGGCAGCCACCAGCTGCTGCTCGGTCTCGGGATTCCCACGTCAGTCTGGGCGTGGGACAACGCGGACCGCGAGTACTTCTCGATCGCCCCGGTCGGCGAGCCGGGGGTTACCGCCTTCGCCGAGCGCGTCGGCTTCGTCGACGATCGCCAGGAGCGGCTCGAACGGTCCATCGACGAGCGGGACTTTCGGCCGATGCAGACCGGTCGGCTCGTCGACGACCGCACGTGGGAATTGGCGGTCGTCGACGCGTACGATGCCGGTACGGCCACGGTCTACGACATCAACGTCCCGGACCGGCAGGAGTACCTCGCCGACGGCATCGTCTCGCACAACAGCGGCGGTGGCGTTGGGTATGGATTCTGGAAATTGCGGCCGTTTGGTGATTCCGTTGGGTCGACCGGCGGGATTGCGAGCGGACCTATCACATTTATGAGAACTTTCGACCAGCTCTGCGAGACGATCGCCCAGGGCGGCACCCGCCGCGGCGCCCAGATGGCGATCATGCGCGTCTCGCACCCGGACGTCATCGAGTTCATCCACGCCAAGAACAAGGACGTCTCGCTCGCGCACACCCTCAAGCTCAACGACCCCGACGACTACACCTATACCACGTTCTCCGAGGCGCTCGAAGAGGCCCGCGATCTCATCGACGAGGAGGGCCGGGTCCCCAAGCACCTGCGCAACGCCGTCGAGGGGCATCTCTCGAACTTCAACATCTCCGTCGGCGTCACCGATGGGTTCATGGAGGCGCTCAAAAATGGCGAGGACTACACCTTCACCAACCCCCGCACGGGGGAGGACCACGTCGCGACCGAGGAGACCAAGGAAATGTACGCCCGGTACGGCCTCGGGGAGTACGTCACCGTCGGGGAGGCGCTCACGCTGCCGGCGGAGATCATCTGGGACCGCATCATCGAGGGGGCCCACGAGAACGGCGAACCCGGCGTCGTCTTCCTCGAGCGGGTGAACAAGGAGCACTCCTTCGACGTGGAGGAGCACCCGGATCACCGGATTTTGGCCACAAATCCATGTGGTGAGCAGCCGCTCGAGGAGTACGAGGCCTGCAACCTCGGGCACATCAACCTCTCGACGCTCGCGGCCGAGGACGCCCCCGACTGGCGCGTCTGGTCGGCCGAGCACGCCGACGACTACCCGACCCAGGCGGCCGCCGTCGAGGCGTTCCTCGAGGAGGCGGTCGATTGGGAGGACTTCGACCGGCGCATCGAACTCGCCACGCGGTTCCTCGAGAACGTCGTCACGATGTCGGACTTCCCGGTCGAGGAGATCACCGAGACGGTCCGGCGCATGCGCAAGATCGGGCTGGGCATCATGGGCCTCGCCCAGCTGTACATCCAGCTCGGGATGAAGTACG
>JBKGZP010000058.1:0-6528 GCA_046543335.1 Halobacteriales archaeon | reverse complement strand
TTCCGACTCGACCGCTTCATCGGGCTCCTCGACGTCCTCCGGCTCTTCCGACTCGGCCTCGTCGGTGGGCGCCTCGACGTCCTCCGACTCATCCGCCTCGGCCTCGTCGGTGGGCTCCTCCGCCGGCTCGGCTGCCTCAGAGGGTTCCTCGTCCGGTCCGACGGCCTCGGCGAGTTCCTCGCTCACCTCGGCTGCCGCCGCCTCGGCCTCGATGATCTCGCCCGGAGCCTCCGGCTCCGGTGGGGCCGCCTCGGCCTTCGCCTCCCTGGCGGTGCGGGTCCAGCGCGTTTCCTCCGGGTCGCGACCGAGGTCGTAGTTCGACTCGCACTTGGAGGAGCAGAAGTGAAAGGTCGTGCCGTCGGTGCGGACGTACATCAACCCGGTGCCGGGGGCGATCGTCTCGCCGCAGAAGTCGCACTCGCGCGTCTGCGCCATCGCCTACTGCCCCCCGATGGAATCGGCCTCACGCGCCGTCTCGCGCAGCTGGAGCACGTCGCCGACGCGAACCGGCCCGAGGCAGTTTCGAGTGATGATCCGGCCCTGGTTCTTGCCCTCGAGGATGCGACACTTGACCTGCATCGCCTCGCCGTGCATGCCCGTCTTCCCGACGACTTCGATCACCTCGGCGGGCGTCGAGTCACCGGTTGCGTCGTCTGCGCTCATCGTTCGATATCCCCGTTAGCGCAGCTCCTCGATCTGCTCGGCGATCTCCTCGAGGTCGCCGCCGGCCTCGCCGGCGTCGACGATCGCGGCCGCCGCACAACCCACCTCGAGGCCGGCGGCCCGTCCGAGGTCGTCCTGCGTCGCCACGAAGACGAAGGGGATGTCCCGCTCGTCGGCGAGCTCGGGGAGGTGCATGACGACCTCCTCCGGTTGCACGTCCTCAGCGATGACGACGAGCTCGGCGTTCCCTCGCTCGATCGCCTTGGTCGCCTCGTTCGTGCCCTTCTTGATGCGCCCCGTGTCCCGGGCGATCTCGAGGGCTTCGAGCGCGGACTCGGCGAGTCCGGTTGGCACGTCGTAGGTCACGTATACTGGCATTGTGGTCACCTCCCGCGTCTGGGCTCGGGCTCCCCCGCCACGTGAGAGTCCCATAGGGCTAGGAGCGTCATCAACCCGACGCGGAGTGTATCCGTCCCTAACGGGTGTCCCCATAAAAGCGCTTCCAAACGGGGGAGCCGGGGACAACCCAAAGAGGCCCCTCGCTGAAGGGGACATCCATGGACGTCACCGGTCACCTCCTCGAGTTGCTCGAGGAGGCCGAGGCGGTCGACGAACGCCGACTCGCCGCACTCGTCGGCGACCGAACCGACGGGATCGACGTCGTCGAGTCGCTTGGGGACGCCGGCATCGACCTATCGCGGTGGGTCTACCTCGGCGAGGCGGCGGGTCCCTGGACGACGCTTCCGACCGACCGCGGCGACCGCCTCCTCGGCCGGACGATCCCCGGGCTGGTGATCGACGCCGTCGATGCGGTCTCACCGAACGCCATCGGGTGCTCGGTGGGGGCCGTCGAGGGTGGCGGGCTGGTCGTATTGCTCCTCGACGACCTGCGGGCGTGGGTGGCCGGGCCGATCGAATCGGACGATCGCTACGCCGTCGTGCCCTACGAGCCAGCCGACGTGGGCAGCCGGTTCCGCCGGCGGTTCGTCGATGCACTGCGTGACCACCGGGGGGTCTCCGTCATCGACCTGCCGGATGGCCCCGTACACGCCGACGGCCGGACGCAGCCCCCAACGATCGCCGGAGGACGGCCGCGATTTCGCGACGGTGACCCGGGGGCCGACCTCCTCCGTCGGTGCGTGACGACCGATCAGCGTCGGTGCGTCGAGGCGCTGCTCGATCTCTCAGACGGCGACGTGGCGGTGGTCGAGGCCCACCGGGGACGGGGGAAGTCGAGCGCGGCGGGCCTCGCCGCGGCGGGCCACGCCCGCGCCGGGCGATCGGTGCTGGTGACGGGGCCGGGGTACCGACGCGTCGAGGCGGTCTTCGAGCGCGCTCGCGAGGTGCTCGGTGGCGAGGGGCGAGCGCTCACGGCCGAAACCGGTGCCACAATCAGCTACCACCCCCCAGGAGACATCGACGCCGGCCTCCAGCACGCCGACCTGGCGCTCGTCGACGAGGCGGCCGCCCTCCCGGTCCACCGCCTCGCGGCGGTGCTCGATCGACCCGTGCCGAGCGCCTTCCTCAGCACCGTCCACGGCTACGAGGGGACCGGCCGGGGGTTCGCGGTCAGGTTCCGCGACCGGCTTCGCGAGAGCGGCCGGCCGGTCCGCGAGGTGCGCCTGCGCGAGCCCATCCGATACGCCCTCGGCGACCCGGTCGAGACCTGGCAGTTCCGGGCGCTCCTGCTCGACGCCCGGCCGGCACCGGACGCCGCCGTGGCAGACGCCGACCCGGAGACCGTCACCTACGACCGGGTCGATCGGGACGCCCTCGCCGCCGACGACGCCGACCTCACCGAGCTGTTCGGCTTGCTCGTCCTCGCGCACTACCGGACCGAGCCAGACGATCTCGTTCGGCTGCTCGACGCCCCGAACGTCCGCGTGCGCGCGCTTCGCCACGGAGGCCATCCCGTCGCCGTCGCGCTGCTGGCGGAGGAGGGCGACCTCCCGGGCGACTGGCGCGAGCGCATCTACCGGGGCGAACCGATCCGCGGCCACATGGTCCCGGACCTGCTCACCACCCAGCTTCGCGACGTCGAGGCGGGCGTCCCCGCCGGACTTCGCGTGCTGCGCATCGCCACCCACGGCGCGGTCCGCTCGCGCGGTCTCGGGTCGCGGTTGCTCGCCGACGTCCGGGACGAGGTGGCCGACGAGGTCGACTACCTCTCGACGGGGTACGGCATGACGCCGCGGCTCGTGTCCTTCTGGTCGACCAACGGCTTTCGGACGGTCCACGTGGGGACGAGTCGGAACCCCCGCAGCGGGGAGCACTCCGCCGTGATGATCGACCCGACCTCGCCGGCGGGCGAATCGCTCGCCGCCCGTCACGAACGACGCCTCCTCGATCGCCTCGAGGGACAGCTGACCGACGCACTCGCCTCCCTCGAGGCGGCGACCCTCGTCGCCGCTGCGGAGAGCATCGACGGCACCCTCGAGGTCGACCTCCCCCCGTGGGTGTGGGACGTCATCGAGCACGCCGACGGCGGCCCCGGTCAGGTGTCGACCGCGCCCCACGGCTTTCGCCGACTCGCCCTGGCGGGGCTGCTCGAGGGGCACGCGGCGGCGCTCGGAGATCTGCAGCGCGACCTGGTCGTCCGCCGGATCCTCCAGAGCCACCCCTGGCCGACGATCCTCGACGACGTCGACGCCACCCGTGGCGACGCCCGGCAGGCCCTCGGCTCGGCCATCTCGACGCTCCTCGCGAGGCGGCGCGAGACGACGTAGTACCGGGGGGCTACGGGTGGGCGAAGAAGGCCACGCGCCCCGCCTGGTCGGTTGCGTCGACCCGGGCGAAGCCCACGCGCTCGAACTGGACGACCTCGTCGACGGCCGCCTCGTCGAACGCGGGTTCCGCGACGCCACGCACGTCGCCCGTCGGCGTGCGAAGGCGCACGTCGACCCCGCCCTCGCGGGGAACCCAGTGGACGACCGGGACGCCGTCGTCGCGGACCCAGTCGATGTCGTCGGTCTCGTAGACGAGCGTCCCGCCGTCGAGGCGGAACCCCCCGAGGCCTTTCAACCAGAGGCGCTCGCCGACGTCGGGGACGTCGGGCGCCTCGAGCAACACCGCCTCGCCGACGGGCACCTCGCGGGTGCCACGGTCGGGGAACTCCGGGTGCACCGGTGGCGTCCCCGTCGCGGGGGCGCCGAGGACGGGACACGACCGGCCGGCTCGCACCAGGAAGTACCGGTCGGCCACCGCGTCCACGAGCTCCCGGTTTTGGGCGTAGATGCTGCTCATCGCGAGGTCGACGTTGCGCGGCGAGGTGCCGAGTTCGACCATGGCCCCGACGATGGCCTCGCCGCGGATGCCTCGGCGTCGGAGGCTGGCGACCGTC
Organism: Halobacteriales archaeon; assembly: GCA_046543335.1. Lineage (GTDB taxonomy): Archaea > Halobacteriota > Halobacteria > Halobacteriales > SKSH01 > CAZCYF01. The sequence goes on along the minus strand of JBKGZP010000058.1, from coordinate 2,525 downwards.
GGCGCCCGGGGATCGTCCCAGCCGTCCAGGTCGCCGCGGTCGATCAGGTCCTTGATCGTCGAGGTGGACAGCTTCACGTCGTACTCGTCTACCTGCACGTGCCCCCAGTGCACGACCTCCGGGTACGACCAGCCGAAGTAGTCGTAGACGAACTGCTGTCGCTTCGCGGAGTCCTGGAGGTCGATGCCGCGGATGATGTGGGTGATCCCCGTCTCGTGGTCGTCGATCCCGGACTGGAAGTCGAGCATCGGCCAGCAGCGGTACCCCGCCGCCGCCTCGCGCGGGTGGGGTCGATCGACAAGCCGGAAGGCGACCCAGTCGCGCAGGGCGGGGTTGTCGTGGTCGATCGCGGTTCGCACCCGCAGGACCATCTCGCCGGCGTCGTAGCCCCCGTCGACCATCCGGTCGAACTCCTCGCGGACGGTCGAGGCGTCCTTCTCCCGGTGCGGGCAGGCCTCGCCCGCGGCCTTTCGCTCGCGGAAGGCCGCCGCCGGGCACGAGCAGGTGTACGCGCCGCCGAGATCGACGAGCTCGCGGGCGCGGTCGTAGTACAGCTCGAGGCGGTCGCTCGCGCGGATCACCTCGTCGGGCTCGAAGCCGAGGTACTCGAGGTCGCGGAGGATGGCGTCGTACGCCTCGAGGTCGGGCCGTTTCGTGTCCGGGTCGGTGTCGTCGAATCGACAGAGCATCCAGCCGTCGTAGCGCTCCTTGTAGGTGCCGATGACCGCGGGCATCCGGGCGTTGCCGAGGTGCCACTGGCCGTTCGGGTTGGGTGCCAGGCGCATGCGCACCTGACCGGCGTCGTGGACGTTCGGGAGGTCGCCCAGGGGGTCGTCCTCGGCGGGTGCCTCGGCCTCGACCTCTGCCAGGCGGTCGGGGGCGAGCTCGCCGAGGCGTTCGCGTTGCTCGTCGGTGGGCAGGGCGTTGACGCGCTCCACGACGGGGGCGACGGCCCCCGCCACGGCGTCGCCGTGCTCGCGGAACGTCGGATGCTCCGCCATCAGTGCCCCGACGACGGTGCCGACCTGAGCGGCGCCATCGTGCTGCATGGCGTTGAGGAGCGCGTGCACCTCCGCGGCCCGTTCGACCCGCTCGCGCACCTCGGCGTCCATCGCCAGGCCATCCGTCCAGCCGGGTGAAAACCCTCCCGGTCCGACCCGCTCAGTACTCGCGATCGAGGACGTACGGCCCGAGCCCCGCCAGGAGCTCCCGGGCGGGGGATTCCTCGAGCACGGCGAGGTGGGCCTCGGCGCGCTCGACGTGCTCGCGGGCGAGGTCGCGGGCGTAGGCGAGGCTGCCCGCCTCCTCGATCGCCGCCACCGCCCGCTCGAGGTCGGCCTCCTCCTCGACGAGCCCGTCGATGTCGACGCCCTGCTGACGGGCGTGGATCGTCACGATCGTCCGCTTGCCCTCGAGCAGGTCGCTGCCGCGGTCCTTGCCGAGGGTGGCGGTGTCACCGGTCACGTCGAGGAGGTCGTCGGTGATCTGGAAGGCCCGACCGAACTCGAGGCCGAAGTCGTACAGCCGGTCGACCGTCTCGTCGGCGGCGCCCAGGAGGATCGCGGGCAGGCTCGCCGAGGTGGCGTACAACACGGCGGTCTTCTGCTCGATCATGTCGAGGTACGCGGCCGTCGTCACGTCCGAGCGACCCTCGAAGCCGACGTCGTAGGCCTGGCCTTCGCAGATGGCCGTGCACGTCTCCGCCAGGAGCCGGATCGCCCGCAACCCGCGATCGACCGGCGCCCCCGTCTCGAGCATGACCTCGAACGACTTCGCGTAGAGGGTGTCGCCCGCCAGGATGGCGGTCTCGAGGTCGAACGCCTCGTGCACCGTCTCGACCCCGCGGCGCATCGTGTCCGCGTCCATGATGTCGTCGTGGATCAGCGTGAACGTCTGGATGATCTCGACGCTCACCGCGGCGGCGAGGATGTCGATGCGGCGGTCGCCATCCAGGGTCGGAAAGCGGCGATAGGGTTCCGAGCCTGGCGAGACCCCCGCGATCGCCTCGGCCCCCAGCAGGAGCACCGTCGGCCGGAGGCGCTTGCCACCGGCATCGAGCAGGTATCGCGAGGCCTCCCACAGTCGCTCGGGCGACCTCACGGGCAGGTGCTCCGGGATCGCCTCGTTCACCGAGCGGCGCCGATCGACGATCGCCGACTCGACCGCCGGAGCCTCCGCGCTCATTCAACGAGGGGGATCATGTGGCCGTTTCGCGAGACGTGCAGGTCCCGCCCCATGCGGTAGCCCTCGGACTCGGCCAGGTCGACGTACGGGGCGGCGCCCTGCAGGTCCCGGTGGGCGGGGATGACGTGCTGGGGCTGCAGCGCGTCCAGCATCCGAAAGTGGTCCTCCTGGCGGAGGTGGCCTGAGACGTGGATGTCGTCGTAGATGCGAGCGCCCTGCATCTGCAGCAGGCGCTCGGACTGGTAGCGCTGCCCCTCGTTCGTCGGCTCCGGGATGACCCGGGCGGAGAAGATGACCTTGTCGCCGTCGTCGATCTCGTACGGCGTCTCGCCGCGGCCCAT
>JBKGZP010000057.1:0-6813 GCA_046543335.1 Halobacteriales archaeon | reverse complement strand
AGAAGATGACCTTGTCGCCGTCGTCGATCTCGTACGGCGTCTCGCCGCGGCCCATGCGCGTCAGCATCGCCCGGGGCTCGCCCTGGTGCCCGGTGACGACGGGGAGGTACTTCTCCTTGCCATCCTTCATGATCCGGTTGAACATCCGGTCGACCGACTTGCGGTGACCGAACATCGCCAGGTCCTCGGGGAACTCGACGAAGTTGAGCCGCTCCGCCGTCCCGGAGTACTTCTCCATCGACCGTCCGAGCAGCACCGGCTGGCGGTCGATCTCCTGGGCGAACTCGACGAGGCTCGACACCCGCGCGATGTGGCTTGAGAACGTCGTCGCGACGATGCCGCCGTCGTAGTCCTCCATGCTCAGCAGGGTGTCCCGGAGGTGCTGACGGGCGATGGACTCGCTCGGGGTGCGTCCCTTGCCGCCGGCGTTCGTGCAGTCCTCGATGTAGCAGAGGACGCCGTTGCCCTCGCGCCCGATCTCCTCGAAGCGCTGCATGTCGAAGGGTTCGCCGATGACGGGAGTGTAGTCCAGGCGCTTGTCGAGCCCGTAGACGACGGCGCCCTCCGGCGTGTGCAACACCGGGTTGATCGCGTCGATGATCGAGTGGGTCACGTTGACGAACTCGAGGGTGAGCTCGCTCGTGAGCTGGCGCTTCTCGCCGGGGCTCATCTTGACCAGGTCGTTCTCGAAGCCGAACTTGCGCTCGTCCTCGATCTCCTGCTTGACCAACTCGATCGTGAACGGCGTCGCGATCACCGGGGCGTTGTACCGGTGTGCCAGCTTGCTGATCGCCCCGATGTGGTCGAGGTGGCCGTGCGTCGGCACGATCGCCTGGACGGTCCCCTCGAGGTCCGACATGACGCGATCGTCCGGGATCGCGCCCATGTCGATCAGGTCCAGGCTGTGCATCGTTTCCGTCTCGATGTTCTCGTGGAGGAGAACCTTCGAGAGGTTCAGTCCCATGTCGAAGATGACGACGTCGTCGCCGGCGCGGACGGCCGTCATCTGTCGACCGACTTCCTCGTAACCACCGATGGTTGCGATTTCGATTTCCATGGTTGTCACACTGAAACCGCCCGAGGGGGCGTCGGAGCGTACCTCCAAACGACCGGGCTGGACCGACGGTTGGTCGATCCGAACCCGAGGGGGTCCGTTGACCGGAATCCCGCCCGCGGCACGCCGGTGGCGCGCCACTACCCGCGGGGGTATCTACCCGGTCACACGGCGGCCGGGTATTAAAGTGGTCTGACTCGACCCGGTGGCCGAGTCCGCCCGGTGGGTGTCTCGTTGCCCCACGCGATGGTTGCAGCCGCGCGGGTGCCCCTGGCGGGCGCGACCGACCTCGTCCGGAGCGCGCTCCTGCCGCACCGATCGGGGTGGAATACGCCATCCCGTGGCCTGGTCGCAACGCGGTCGCGCACGCCCCACCTGGCGTGGTGGGGTCGGCCACGCCGCTCCGATCGGTAGCTCACCGATGGCCACCGAGGACGGTCGTCCCGGGTTCGCCACCCGCCAGGAACGCCTCGAGGTCGTCGAGGCCGAACACCGAGGCGGGCACGGCCAGCTCGAGCAGCGCCCGCACCTTGCCGGCCATCCCGCCGGTCACGTCGGTCGAGTCGCTGGTGCCGACGAGGTCTGCCACCTCCTCGAAGCGATCGATCCGCTCGATGACCGCCCCGTCGGCGTCGAGCACCCCAGGAGCCCCCGTCAGGAGACCGAGGCGGTCGGCACCGAGGTGCGACCCGAGCGCGACGACCAGCTCGTCGCCGCTCAGGATGGTCACGCCACGCCCCGCGGTGACGACGCCGTCGCCGTGCAGCACCGGGACGAACCCCTCGGCGAGGGCGGCCTCGACCACGTCGAACGACACCTCGAGGTCGTCGCCGTCTCGATGTGCGAGGGACAGCGGATGGACGGCCACCGCCGGGACCGAGACGCCGTGGAGCTCGTCGACGACCGCCGCGACGAGGTCGAGCATCGCCCCGTGCACCTCGGCGATCGCCACCGGATCGCGCGTGCCGTCGGTCGCCGACACGCCGTGGCGCTTCGCCGCGGGGTGGCCGAAGCTGCCCCCGCCGGTGACGAGGACGAGACCGTCGACCTCGGCGACCGCCATCGCCGCGGCGACCGACCCGAGGCGGTCGCTCGCGAGCGTGCCCTCGCGGTCCTTCTCCGTGATGACGCTCCCGCCGAGTTTGAGCACGGTCGGCATCGTCACTCCCGGCGCAGCCCGGTGGGCGTCAGCCGGACCTCGAAGGCGTGCTCGCACGCTGGCGCGTGCTCGAGCGCGGTCGTCACCACCGGGGCGTCGCTCAGCGCGACGATGCAGCCGCCACCGCCGGCGCCCGTCAGTTTCGCGCCGGCCGCGCCGGCGTCGCGCGCGGCCCAGACCATGTCGTCGAGCGTCCGCGAGGAGACCCCGAGCGCCTCGAGGAGGCCGTGGTTGAAGTCCATGAGGCGGCCGATCTCGTCGACATCGCCCTCGGCGAGCGCCCCCTCCCCGGCGCGGGTGAGCAGCCCGATCGTCGATACCGTCTCCGTCGCGAAGTCGTACCGCTCGCGGAGGCGTCGAACGCCCTCGACGAGCTCGCCCGTCTCGCCGGCCCCACCGTCGTACCCGATCGTGAACGGGAGCGACGGAGCCTCGATGGTGCGTCGGTCGTCGCCCTCGACGCGAACCGCGCCGCCCATCGCCGAGCAGAAGGTATCCGCCCGCGAGGCGCGTCCGTCCTGGACCTCGGCCTCGGTCCGGTAGGCGAGATCGGCCACCGTCGCCGGGTCGGGGTCGGCCCCGAACTCGCGCGCGACGGCGTCGATGGCCGCGACGGTCACCGCCGCCGACGACCCCAGCCCCGCCCCGAGGGGAATCTCGCTCGAGATGGAGAGCTCGAGGCCGCGATCCTCGACGCCGGCGAGGGCTCGCCCGTGACGGATCGCCCCGTCGACGTATCCCATCGCGGCCTCGACGAGGTGCTCGGGCACGTCGACCTCCGGGCGCGCCTCCATGGTGCCGCTGTACTCAACCGTCAGGCCGTGGACGCTGAGGTCCGCGGCGTCGACGCGCACGCGGCCGTCGTCGCGACGGCGCGCCTCGACCCTCGCCCGGAGGTCGACCGCGCAGGGGATCGCCGGCTCGCCGTAGACCACCGCGTGCTCGCCGAAGAGATAGACCTTGCCGGGCGCGCTCGACGTCGCCATCGTCAGCCGGGCCGTCGCACCGACCCCGAAAGAAGGTTCCGCTCGGACGCTCAGGGGCCGATCTCGAACTCGTCGAGGCTGTGCGAGGGCTGGCCACCGCGACGGTCGATCGTCTCGTTGGCCAGCAGCCAGTAGACGACCGCCAGCGCCTTGCGCCCCTTGTTGTTCGTCGGGACGACCAGGTCGATGTTCTCGTGGTTGTTGTTGCTGTCGCACATGGCCAGCACGGGGATGCCGACCGTGATGGCCTCCGTGACCGCCTGGGCGTCCCCGATCGGGTCCGTGACGACGACGACGTCCGGCTCGAGGTAGCCGCGGTACTGCGGGTTCGTCAGCGTGCCAGGGATGAACCGGCCGGTCTTCGCCGCCGCGCCCACGACCTCGGCGAAGCGCTCGGCCGGGTAGCGGCCGTACTGCCGGCTGGAGGCGACGAGGATGCGCTCGGGGGCGTAGTCGGCGAGGAAGTCCGCGGCGAGGCGAATGCGCTCGTCGGTCTGCGTGATGTCCAGCACGTACAGCCCGTCGTCGCGGACGTGGTGGATGAACCGCTCCATGTCCGTGGTCTTCTGCTGGGTGCCGATGTGGACGCCCGCGCTGAGGTAGTCGTCGACGGGGATCAGCAGGTCCGCCTCGTCGCCGGCGGCGACCATCGGCGTCTCCGCCTCGGCGTCGTCCTCGGGGGGTGCCTCCTCGAGCACCGCGTCGTTCGTCGATTCGGTGGGGTCGGTGTCGTCTGTCATGTTGCGTGTTGGGAGATGCGGATGAGTTCGTTGAGCTTGGCCGTCCGCTCGCCGCCGATCGTGCCGGTCTTGATGTACCGGCAGCCGGCGGCGACGGCCAGGTGGGCGATCGTCGCGTCCGTCGTCTCGCCGCTTCGGTGCGAGACCACCGGGTCGAGCCCCCCGATGCGGGCCGCGTCGATGGCGTCCATCGCGCCCGAGAGGGTGCCGACCTGGTTCGGCTTGATGATGACCGCCGAGCCCGCGCTGCGGGCGGCGCCCTCGGCGATGCGGTCGGCGTCGGTCACGAACAGGTCGTCGCCGCACATCGCCACGTCGGACTCGACGCGACGGGTGAGGTGGGCGAGCCCGTCCAGGTCGTCCTCTTCGACGGGATCCTCGACGTACCGGAGGTCGTACCGCTCGACCAGGTCGACGATCCAGTCCCGATGGGCCTCGGGGTCGCGCTCGACGCCGTCGAAGCGGTAGTGGTCGGCGGCCCCGTCGTAGCGCTCGGAGGCGGCCACGTCGAGGCCGAGGCCGACGACGAAGCCGACCTCCTCGGCAACGGCCTCCGCGACCTCCGCGAGCACCTCAAGGGCGGTCTCGGTGTCGACCGCGGGCGCCCAGGCGCCCTCGTCACCCAGGCCGAGGCCATCGTCGTGTGCCGCCAGCGCCGCACCGGCGCGCTCGTGCACGCGAGCGTTCGCGAAGACGGCGTCGGCCACGTTCGGCGCGCCGTAGGGGATGGCGAGGAACTCCTGCACGTCCGGGCCCGTGACGGCGTGGGCGCCGCCGCCGACGACGTTGCCAAGCGGCACGGGCAGGTCGTGGCCGCGGAACGTGCCACCGAGGTGCTGAAAGAGTGGCGTACCGAGGACGTCTGCCCCGGCGGCTGCGGCGGCCATGCTCACGGCGACGGCCGCGTTGGCCCCGACGCGCTCGAACGCGTCCGTCCCGTCGGCCGCGACGATGGCGGCGTCGACCGCCCGCTGGTCGGCGGCATCGACGCGGCCCTCGAGCCGGGGGACCACGTGCTCGCGGGCGGCCGTCACGGCCTCGTCGGCCGGCAGCGAGACCGCCTCGTGCCGGCCCGTGCTCGCCCCGGCGGGGGCGGCCGCGCGCCCGAAGCCGCCGCGTTCGGTGAGGACGTCGGCCTCGACGGTGGCGTCCCCGCGGGAGTCGAGGATCGTGCGCAGCCGGACGGTCTGGACGACGGTCATGTCACTCGCGGTGGACCGTGAACGGGAGCACGTCCGCGTCGAACTCCTCGGCGGCGATCAGGATCGGCTCGGTCTGGCCCGTCTCGATCAGCACGGGGGCGCCGTAGGCGATCTGCAGGGCTCGAGCCCCGAGGATCCGCGCCCGCTCGAATCGCGTGTACCGTTGACTGGTCATCACTGGTAGGGGGCGACGACGTCGACGAGGTCCGTGTGCGAGACGAACATCCGTCGACAGCAGTGGCGTTCGATGCCGAGGTCGTCGAGGACCGCCCCGGGCTCCTCGCCCGCCTCGTTGACACGCTCGTCGTACTCGGGCCAGTGCTCGGCCACGACCTTGCCGCAGGTGAAACAGCGCACGGGTATCATCATGGTCGGATCACCGGTATGACTTCTGGTAGCGCGCCCGAGCGCCCGGGCCGCCCCACTTCTTCGACTCGCGCTGGCGAACGTCGTTGACAAGCAGCGAGCGGTCGAACTCCATGAAGGCGTCTCGGATCTCCGGGTCGCTGGTGTGCTCGACGAGGCCACGGGCGATCGCCGTGCGGACCGCGTCGGCCTGGCCGGAGAGGCCGCCGCCGGAGACGCTCACCGCCACGTCGTAGTCGTCGCGGAGATGGGAGGCGATCCGGAACGGCTCGAGCATCTTCAGCCGCGCCATCGCCGGTTCGACCAGCTCGACTGGCTTCGCATTGATTCGGACGCGACCGGTCCCGTCGCGGACCGTCGCGCGGGCGATCGCCGTCTTCTTCTTGCCGCTCGTGTTCGTTACCATGTCTGCGTGGCCCCCAGTTGGTGGCTGATCTCGCCGAGCGTGACGAATCGGATGGTCGCCGACGGGTCGAGCTCGGTCCCCTCGAGGACCTCGGGGTCCGCCTCGAAGGGGTTGCCCACGTACGCGCGGACGTTCGCGAGCGCCTCTCGGCCGCTCGATCGGTTCATCGGGAGCATGCCGCGGATCGACCGCTTGAGCAGCCCGTCCGGCCGTCGCGGCTGGTACGGCCCCTGGTCGGAGCCGATGTCGACGCGCTTTCGGTAGCGCTCGATGACCTCCTCCTTCCGGCCCGTGACGACCGCGTCCTCCGCGTTGACGACGGCGACGCGCTCGCCGGCTTGCACCCGCTCGGCGACCTCGCTGGCCACCCGACCGAGCACGCAGCCGTCGGCGTCGACGACGACGTCCGGGTCGAAGTCGGCGAGGTTCATGCGATCACCTGGAGGTTCGCGCCGTCGGGCTCGCGGTCGATGAGCTCCTCGAGGCGACAGGCCTCGCCGACGCGCTCGATCTTGTCCTCGGCCGACCGCGAGAAGTCCACGGCGGCGACGGTGACGTGCTTTTGCAACGTCCCGCTGCCGAGGACCTTGCCCGGGACGACGACCGTCCCGTCCTCGCGGGCGTACCGCTCGATGCGTCCGAGATTGACCTCGGCGTACGAGCTGCGCGGGCGCTCGAGGCGGCCCGCCAGATCGGCCCAGACGTCCGCGTCGTGCTCGCGGGCGACGGCCTTCAGCTCGGCGATGAGGTCGTCGATGCGTGGATTGGTCTTGGTCATGGCAGATGCTCCGCAGTTCGGGTACCACAGGAGTGCAGGGAGCAGGATTCGAACCTGCGAACCCCTTCGGGACAGCGCCCTGAACGCTGCGCCGTTGACCTGACTTGGCTATCCCTGCACGC
>JBKGZP010000056.1:0-6864 GCA_046543335.1 Halobacteriales archaeon | reverse complement strand
AGAGCGTCCTCGCCCGGGCGGCGTTCGAGGTCACCGTCAACCACCTGCTCGACGCGGCGGTGCTCGGCGAGGTCGACGAGCTCGCGGGCGTCACGGAGAACGTGATCGTCGGCAAGCCGATCAAGCTCGGCACGGGCGACGTCAACCTTCGCGTCGGCGCGGCCGACGAGTGACCGGCGCCGCATGGCACGGGAGCTCGACGCGGAGGCGTTGCGCCTGCTCGCCACCTTCGAGTCCGTGACCGGGGTCGAGGCGATCGACTGCGTCGTCGACGACGCCCGCGACCGCGTGGCGTTCGTCGTGCCCGCCGGCGACATCGCCGCGGCGATCGGCCCGGACGGTCGCACCGTGGAGGCGCTCGAGGGGCGCCTCGGCCGGGACGTCCACCTCGTCGAGCTGGCCGAGCGCGCGGAGGACTTCGTGGCGAACTGCCTGCGCCCGGCGGCGGTCTACGGCGTCACCATCGAGGACGGCCGCGCGATCGTCGAGGTGGCCGACGCCGACCGGGGCACGGCCATCGGTGCCGGCGGCGGGCGGATCGAGCTGGCCCGGACGTTGGCGGCGCGCCACTTCGACCTCGAGACGGTCGAGCTGGCCTGATGCCGGAAGGCGAGGCTTAAGTCGCTCCATCCGATACCGTTTGACACCTATGGCCAACGGGAAGTACGCGGCCCGCAAGCTCAAGCGCGACCGCCAGCGCCACCGGTGGTCCGACTCGGACTACGCGCGGCGGGCGCGAGGGCTGCGACGACGCGCCGACCCGCTCGAGGGCGCCCCCCAGGCGCGCGGCATCGTCCTCGAGAAGGTCGGCATCGAGGCGAAGCAGCCGAACTCGGCCGTGCGCAAGTGCGTTCGGGTGCAGCTCATCAAGAACGGCAAGCAGGTGACCGCCTTCGCCCCGGGCGACGGCGCGATCAGCTTCATCGACGAACACGACGAGGTCACCATCGCCGGCATCGGCGGCGCGAAGGGCCGTGCGATGGGCGACCTCTCCGGGGTGAACTTCAAGGTGGAGAAGGTCAACGGCGTCAGCCTGCTCGAACTCGTCCGCGGCAACGCGGAGAAGCCGGTGCGGTGATCCACGCATGAGCGAATCCGCCGAGGGCGAGGAGGGCCCCGACTTCTCGACGAAGCTGCTCGGTCGGTGGGACGTCTCGGACATCGAGTTCGCCGACCCGAGCACGCAGCGGTACATCACGATCACGCCGGTCGTCCACTCGATGGGCCGCCACGCCGGTCACCAGTTCGACAAGAGCGAGATCAGCATCGTCGAGCGCCTGATCAACCGACTGATGCAACGCGAGGAGAACACCGGGAAGAAGCAACAGACCACGCGCATCGTGGCCGAGGCGTTCGAGGTCGTTCACGAGCGCACGGGCGAGAACCCGGTGCAGGTGCTCGTGCGCGCGGTCGAGAACGCCGCCCCGCGGGAGGAGACCGTTCGGCTGAAGTACGGCGGCATCTCCGTGCCCAAGGCCGTCGACGTCGCCCCCCAGCGCCGGGTGGACCAGGCGCTCAAGTTCATCGCGGAGGGGACGTACAACCGCTCGTTCAAGGCGCCGACGTCGGTCGTCGAGGCGCTGGCGGCCGAGCTGGTCGGCGCCGCCAACTACGACGTCGAGACGTACGCGATCAACCAGAAGGAGGAGAAGGAGCGCGTCGCCGCCGCGGCCCGGTGACGGACCATGGGCGCGGGGGGCCGCGACGGTGGCGTCGTCCTCGCCTGGAGCGGCGGCAAGGATGCCGCCGCGGCGCTGGCTGCGCTGCGTGACGGAGACGACGAGGTCGTCGGGTTGCTGACGACGATCGACCGCGAGCGCCAGCGCTCGTCGATGCACGGGATCCGCCGGGCGCTGCTCGACCGGCAGGCCGAGGCGCTCGGCCTGCCCGTCGGCTTCGTCGAGCTCCCCAGGCGGGCCTCGAACGAGGCCTACGAGGCTGCCGTCGGGGCGGCCATGGCGGCGTTGCGCGACGACGGCATCGAGGCCGTCGCCTACGCGGACATCCACCTCGAGGACGTCCGCGACTACCGGGAGCGCCTGCTCGAGGCGGTCGGCATCGAGGGCCGGTGGCCGCTATGGGGTCGGGACACGACCGCCCACGCCGAGGCGGTGATCGACGCCGGGTTCGAGGCGATCGTCGTGGCCGTCGACGAGGACCGCCTCGACCGGTCGCTCGTCGGCCACCGGTACGACCGGGCGTTCCTGTCCGCGCTCCCCGACGACGTCGACCCCGCCGGGGAGGACGGGGCCTTTCACACCTTCGTCGTCGACGGGCCGCCGTTCGAGCGATCGGTCGACGTCAGCGTCGGCGAGGCGGTGACGCGACCCGTCGGCGACGGGCGCTTTCGATACCTGGACCTCCGCCCGGCGCCGTCGGTGTGAGCTCAGGCGCCGCTTGCCCCGTCCGCGTACGCCCGGATCGTCTCCACCAGGCCGCGGCGAAACTCGCTGCCGGTCGGCGTCGGCGGTAGCGTCGCGAACGTCCGCTTGAACCGCGTCAGCGGGACGGCCGGCGCGTCGGCACCGGCGGCGTGGGCGAGGTCGTGCAGCCGGTGGTCGTCGTCGACGAGGTCGTGGCGCTCGCAGAGCCCGAGGGCGAAGGCGGCGTTGACGGCGGTGATCGACGCCCGCTCGGGCGCCTCTGGGTGACCGTCGCGCACGGCCGCGGCCAGGCTCGACTCGAGGAAGGCGACGAGCTTGTCGGCGGGCGCGAGCGAGAGCGTGAGGTCGTCGGCGTAGATGTCGCGCATGTGGTTGGCGATCTGGAGGCCGTGGTACGCCAGGTGCCGCGGCGGGTTCGGCTCTGCCAGCGCCAGGTACAGCGCCTCGCGCGTCGACTGGCGATGCGAGGCGTGGCCCTCCTCGTACCGGCGCATGTGGGAGAGCTCGTGCAGCGCGAGCTCGCGGGCCATCGCGCTCGAGGCGACGCGTTGCGAGACGTTCAGGACGTGGTGGGTGTCGTAGTGGGCGGCCCACGTCCGGGCGTCCGGGTCGACGTCGAGCTCGACGCGGACCGGCAACTCGAGGTCGAACTCCGTCTCGAAGAGGTCCCGCGCGCTGAGGAAGGGAGCGGGATTCGCCACGCCGTGGACGTGCAGCTCCATCCGTCCGACCCGAGGGACCAGCGGGGCTTGGGTGTTGCGCCGGACGATCACCACCGGGAACACCCGCGAGAGGGCTCCAACGGGGTCGAAACACTACCCTTTTGTCGGCGGTACGAAGAGGGATTCATACCATGACCAGACGGAGCGAAATCGTCGCCCAGTGCGAACGATTGATGGACAAGCCGGAGAAGATCCGGAACATCGCGATCGCGGCGCACATCGATCACGGCAAGACGACTCTAAGTGACAACCTTCTGGCAGGTGCTGGCATGATCTCCCAGGACCTGGCCGGCCAGCAACTCGCCATGGACACCAAGGAGGACGAGCAGGAACGCGGCATCACCATCGACGCCGCGAACGTCTCGATGACCCACGAGTACGAGGGAGAGGCGTACCTGATCAACCTCATCGACACGCCCGGCCACGTCGACTTCGGCGGCGACGTCACGCGAGCGATGCGCGCCGTCGACGGCGCCCTCGTGGTCGTCGACGCCGTCGAGGGCACGATGCCGCAGACGGAGACGGTCCTCCGACAGGCGCTTCGCGAGGACGTCAAGCCGACGCTGTTCATCAACAAGGTCGACCGCCTGATCAACGAGCTCCGCGAGGGGCCCGAGGAGATGCAAGAACGCCTCCAGCGCGTCATCCGCGAGGTCAACGAGATCGTGCGCGGGCTCGCGCCGGAGCGCTACGAGGAGGACGACTGGAAGGTCCGCGTCAACGACGGCTCCGTGGCGTTCGGCTCCGCGCTGTACAACTGGGCGATCAGCATGCCCTACATGGAGCGCACCGGGATCACCTTCTCCGACATCTACGACTACCACCAGGAGGAGTCGGTCGACGACCTCCGCGAGGAGGCCCCGCTCTCGGACGTCGTGCTCAACATGGTCGTCGACCACTTCCCGAACCCGGTCGACGCCCAGCCGTTTCGGATCCCGACCATCTGGCGCGGCGACGCCGAGAGCGAGATCGCCGAGAGCATGCGCCAGGTCGACCGCGAGGGCGAGCTGGTGTTGATGGTGACCGACATCAGCATCGATCCGCACGCCGGCGAGGTGGCGACCGGTCGACTGTTCTCGGGCACGATCGAGCGCGGCCAGGAGCTCTTCGTCTCGGGGGTCGCCGGGAAGAACCGCGTCCAGAGCGTGGGCATCTTCATGGGCGGCGAGCGCGAGGAGGTCGAGCACGTCCCCGCGGGCAACATCGTCGCCGTGACGGGCCTTCGCGACGCCATCGCCGGCTCGACCGTCTCGAGCGTCGAGATGACCGCCTTCGAGTCCCTCGAGCACATCTCCGAGCCGGTCATCACGAAGTCCGTCGAGGCCCAGCGGATGGACGACCTCCCGAAGCTCATCGAGACGCTCCAGCAGGTCTCGAAGGAGGACCCGACCATCCACATCGAGATCAACGAGGACACCGGCGAGCACCTCATCTCCGGCCAGGGCGAGCTCCACCTGGAGGTCATCACCCAGCGCATCGAGCGCGACAAGGGCATCCCCGTGCGCACCGGCGAGCCGATCGTCGTCTACCGGGAGGCGGTCGCCGACGCCTCCGACGTCGTCGAGGGCGTCTCGCCGAACCGCCACAACCGCTTTTACATCTCCGTCGAGCCCCTCGGCGAGGATCTCATCGAGGCGATCAAGCTCGGGCAGGCGTCGATGGACATGCCCGAGCAGGACCGCCGGGAGGTCCTCATGGAGGCGGGCATGGGCAAGGACGACGCCCAGAACGTGGAGACGATCATCGGCCCGAACATCGTCATCGACGACACGAAGGGCATCCAGCACCTCAACGAGACGATGGAACTCGTCCTCGAGGGCATGGACGACGCCATCGACGAGGGCCCGCTGGCGCGCGAGCCGGTGCAGGGCGTCTTGGTCCGCCTGCACGACGCCCGGTTGCACGAGGACGCCATCCACCGCGGCCCCGCGCAGGTCATCCCCGCGGTCCGCCAGGCGGTCCACCGCGCGATGATCGACGCCCGGGTGGCCCTGCTCGAGCCGATCCAGAACGTCCGAATCGACGTGCCGTCGGAGCACATGGGGGCGGCCTCGAACGAGATCCAGGGTCGTCGCGGCCGCGTCGACGACATGTACCAGGAGGGCGACATCATGGTGATCGAGGGGGTCGCCCCGGTCGAGGAGATGATCGGCTTCTCGTCGGACATCCGCTCGGCGACGGAGGGGCGCGCCAGCTGGAACACGGAGAACGCGGGCTTCCGCCGCATGGCGGACAACCTCCAGACGGAGAAGATCCTGGAGATCCGCGAGCGCAAGGGGCTCAAGCAGGAGCTGCCGGCGGGCGTCGACTACTTCTGAGCGGACCGGCGGCCTTTATCGCGGTGCCCCCCCCACCGGCACCCCATGGCCACCGACGGGACCACGCCGATCGTCGAGACCTGTCGAACGGACCGTCTCTCCGTGAGATATCGACGCCTCGGCGACCCGGACGGCGAGGCGGTCGTCCTGGTGCACGGCAACGTGTCGTCCGCGCGCTTCTGGGAGCCGATGGCGCAGTCCCTCCCGCCCGGGCTCGACGTCATCGCCCCGGACCTTCGGGGCTACGGGGGCACCGAGCGCCGACCGGTCGACGCCACGCGGGGGCTTCGCCCCTTCGCGGAGGACCTCCACGCGTTCCTCGAGGCGCTCGGGGTGGCGGACCCCGCCCTCGTGGGGTGGTCGTTGGGTGGCGGCGTCTCGATGCGGTACGCGATCGAGCGGCCGACGGCGGTCCGGGCGCTCGCCCTGATCAACCCCGTCTCCCCGTACGGCTTCGGGGGAACGCGACGCGACGGCACGCCCTGTCAGCCGGATTGCGCGGGGACCGGGGCGGGCCTGACCAACGACGCATTCGTCGAGAGCCTCTCGGCCGGCGAGCGGGGGGCCGACGCGCCGACCGACCCCCGGTCGGTGCTCCGGGAGTACTACGTCGCCGACGCGGACGGCCTCGACCCACACCACGAGGACGCCTACGTCTACGGGATGCTCGAGATGGCGACCGGCGAGGACCACTACCCCGGCGACGTGCGACTCTCGGAACACTGGCCCGGTGTCGCGCCCGGGACCCGGGGGGTCAACAACGCGATCTCGCCGAGGTACTGCGACCTGACGGCCATCGCCGACATCGCGCCCAAACCGCCCATGCTGTGGCTCCGAGGCGACGCCGACCGGATCGTCTCCGACCGCTCGCACTTCGACGCGGGGACGCTCGGGCAGCTGGGGCAGCTCCCGGAGTACCCCGGCGAGGAGGTCTTCCCGCCGCAGCCGATGGTGACGCAGACCGCGGACGTCCTCGAGACGTACGCCGACGCCGGCGGCACCCTCGAACAGGCGGTGCTCGAGGGGACCGGCCACGGACCGCACCTCGAGCGTCCGGGGGCCGTGGCCGAAACGCTGGCGGCGTTCCTCGGGTGACCCCAGCGTGGGGATGACTCGCAGCCGCGAAGTCCCCGCAAACGGGCGCTATTCGGGCTCCATCTCCCGATTTCGGTCCTCATCCTATCGAAATCGTTTTAACTCGAACTGAAGAACCTCACCGATACAGCGCCCACGCGCGTGAGACACCCATGAGTCAGGACAAGCCACACCAGAATCTGGCCATCATCGGCCACGTAGACCACGGCAAGAGCACGCTCGTCGGACGACTCCTCTTCGAGACGGGGAACGTCCCCGAGCACGTCATCGAGCAGCACCGACAGGAGGCGGAGGAGAAGGGCAAGGGCGGCTTCGAGTTCGCCTACGTCATGGACAACCTCGCCG
>JBKGZP010000022.1:0-27614 GCA_046543335.1 Halobacteriales archaeon | reverse complement strand
GCGGAATCCTCCGGCCCCCGAGACATTCGTGCCTCCGCGAGGTACCGCGGGTCGAACCCGATGCGGTCGGTCTCGAAGTACTCGCACACCGGCCAGAGGCGGTTGGAGATGTCGACCGTTTGCTCGAGAGCGGCCGCATCCTCTGCGATCGCTTGCCCGAAGTACGTCGCCTCGTATCCGGCACTCCCAGGCTCGATCCAGCGCCGCTCGAGCAGGTCGTCCAGGATGCGCCCTACCGTGACGCCGGACGAATCGACGGCTTCGACGAGGTCCGCTCGTGTCATCGGCTCCTCGGCCGTGGCCGACAGGACGGCGAGGCGGTTCTCGGATCCCATGAGGAACTGGAGATCGTCGAACGCCTTGGTCATCTCTCGGTCCTTCGAGAGTCCGGATATTATTCGTTCGGGTCATCCACCGCGTCCCCCATCGACCGGTCACCCGCCCGAGCGCATCGCCTTGCGTCGGAACCGCTCGAGGATCGCCGATAGCCGGTCCGCGTCGCCCTCGAACTCGACGGTCACCCGATCGACGCGGAGGGTTGGCCCGACGCCGACGGAATCGCCCGAGACGGTGGCGGTCCAGCCGTCGCCCGCCACGCGGTCGTCCTCGACGGCCTCGCCCCCGAGGTGCTCGAGGTACATGATCGCCGCGCGCTTCGTGATCCCCCGGAACTCCCGGGTGACCCTCGCCGTCATCCTCCCGCGACGGGCGGAAAGATGCTGATGCGGTCCTCGGCACCGACGGGCGTCTCGAGCCCGTCGAGGTGGACGACGTTCTGTCCGTTCTTGAGAATGCTGAGGTACTCGCGGAGCTCGCCGTCGTCGTCGAAGAAGTCCAGGTCCGGGTACTCGGCCTCCAGATCGGCGAGGACGTCGCCGATGGGTACGCTGGGACCGTCGTAGGACCGCTCGAGGACCTTCTGGCCCACCGCCTCGCGGAAGTTTGCGAAGAAGCGCAGCTCCAGGGTCACGGCCTCGCCCGCGGCCTCGGGGCGTTCGCTCATGGTCCCGATCGGATGCCGTCTTTGACGATGCGCGCGTGGCGTTCACGGTCGATCTCCTCGGTGAGCGACTCGTGCTCGTACAGTTGGTCGATCAGGGCCGCGTGGAGGTCGCGCCACGCCATCGCGTAGATCGGGGACTGTCCCCACGCTCGCAGCTCCACGACGTACCCGTCGTAGCGCTCCCACCGATCCTCGAAGCGCTCGATGAGGTCGACGATGGGGCCGGCGTCGTCGGCGGAGAGCGCCCGGTTGAGCTGTTCCTCCCACCCGGCGACGGCTCGTTCCATGTCGCGGGCGGTCCCGCCGCCATCGCCCTCGGGGAGCGCCTCGACGATCGACGACGGGACGGCCAGCGTGACGCGGTCCATGGGTAGCCTTGGCGGTCGATCCCTAAAAACGTCGCCCGGCGATCACGGACCCTGGACCTGTCGGCGGATGTCCTCCGGGACGCTCGGGTCGCGAAGGGTCGTCGTGTCGCCGAGGGGGTGGTCGTTGGAGATGTCCTCGAGCAGGCGTCGCATGATCTTCCCGGAGCGCGTCTTCGGCAGGTCGTCGACGATGAACACCCTCGAGGGTCGCGCGAACGCACCGATCTCGTCCTCGATGGCCGCGACGATGTCGGCCTTCACGGCGTCTGTGGGCTCGACGCCCTCGCGGAGGCTGACGTAGACGTCGGGGACGTGGCCCTTCTCGGCGTGCTCGTGGGCCGCGACGGCGGCCTCGGCCACCTCCGGTACCTCCGCCACGGCCGACTCGAGCTCCATCGTCCCGAGGCGGTGGCCCGCCACGTTCATCACGTCGTCCAGCCGGCCGAGGATGCGGAAGTAGCCGTCGTCCTCGCGAACTGCCCCGTCGCCCGGCCAGTAGGTCCAGTCGCCCCAGTCGTCGCTCTCGACATCGGAGAATCGGCGCCAGTAGGTGTCGATGAATCGCTGGTCGTCGCCGTAGACCGTCTGGAGCATGCCGGGCCAGGGGCGTCGAATGACGAGGTTGCCGGCCTCGCCGTCGGGGAGCACGTCGCCGTCGTCGTCGACGACGGCCGCGTCGATCCCCGGGCAGGGTAGCCCCGCGCTCCCGGGCTTCATGTCCGCGAGGGCGGGGAGGTTCGTGATCAGGTGCCCGCCAGTCTCCGTCTGCCACCAGGTATCGACGACGACCGCCGACTCGCGGCCGATGTGCTCGTAGTACCACGCCCACGCCTCGGGCTGGATCGGCTCGCCGACGGTCGTCAGGTGGCGGATGTCGAGATCGTACGCGGCGGGGATGTCCTCCCCCCACTTCATGAACATCCGGATTGCCGTCGGAGAGGTGTGGAAGACGTCGACGTCGTGGCGCTCGGCGATCTCCCAGATGACCCCCTTGTGGGGGTAGTCCGGCGCGCCCTCCCGCATGACGCTGGTGGTCCCGAGGGCCAACGGGCCGTAGACGATGTAGGAGTGGCCGGTGATCCATCCGATGTCGGCGGCGCACCAGTAGGTGTCGGTCGGTTCGATGTCGAGGACGTACTTCGACGTGCCGGCGACGTACGCGAGGTACCCCCCGGTGCGGTGCTGGCACCCCTTCGGCTTTCCGGTCGTCCCCGAGGTGTACATGAGAAACAGCGGATCGTCGGCGTCGCGCACGACGGGGTCGATCCGCTCGCGGCGGTGGTCCTCGACCAGGGGTTCCATCCGGCGATACCCCGCTCGCAGCCGGCCGCGGGGTTCGTCCTCCCGGGCCCAGACGAGCACCTCGGGATCGCCGTCGAGCTCGTCGATGGCGTCGTCCGCCTTGTCGAGGTGATCGACGAACTCCCCCCGGCGGTAGTAGCCGTCCACGGTGACGAGGACGTCCGAGGCGGCGTCCCGCATGCGATCCGCCAGCGCGCTCGCGGAGAAGCCGGCGAAGACCACGCTGTGCGGTGCCCCGATCCGTGCGCAGGCGAGCATCGTCACCGGCAACTCGGGGATCATCGGGAGGTGGATCGTGACGACGTCGTCCTCCTCGACGCCGACCGCCCGAAGGCCCGTGGCGACGGCGTTGACCTCGTCGTAGAGGTCGCCGTAGGTGACGTTTCGTCGCTCGCCGTCTTCGCCCTCCCACAGGAGGGCCACCTGGTTGCGGCGCTCGTCGAGGTGGCGGTCGATGCAGTTGGCCGAGGCGTTGAGCTCGCCGCCGACGAACCACTCGAAAAACGGCGGGTCGTCGCCGTCGAAGACGGTGTCCCACCGCCGCTCCCAGTCGAGGAGCTCGCCGTATTCCTCGAACCCCTGGGGGAACGCCTCGAAGCGGTCGTAGACCTCGGGGTCCGTGACGTTCGCCTGACCGACGAACTTCGGCGGAGGTTGGTGGTACTCACGCTCGGAGAGGCGGGCCTCGAGGGGCCCCTCGTCTGCGTTAGGTGGCATGCGGTATCACGTCACGCGTCGACTCGCGCCCGACGCTAAAAAAAGGGTACGTGGCCGACCGCGCGAATCGCACCCGATGAGATTCGGCGAAAGCGATAGGCCGGTGCCCACCCGGTACGCCGCATGGGCGAGGTCGAGACGGAGATGACGCCGGGACAAACAACGGTCACGCTCCGGTGCACCGGACACGTGCGCGACGCCGTCGGCACCCCCCGACTGGAGTTCACCTTCGATGGTTCGACCCTTCGAGACCTCCTGGATGCCTTCTTCGAGGCGTACGACGTCCGGGACCTCCTCATCGCGTCGGAAGGTGCCACCGACGCCGCGCATCCGTGGGCACCGACGCCGTCGGAGCTTCCCGGTACGTGGCGGTCCAATCCGGCGGGCGATCGGACGCGACCGTACGCCCGCGTCCTCGTCAACGGCCGGTTCAACGAACACCTCGACGGGCTCGACACGCGGCTGCGAGACGGCGACCGGGTGGCCCTGATGTACCCGTTCGTCTTCTGCGTGTGACGGTTCAGAGACCGTCGACGAGTTCGTCCTCGAGGTAGCGCATCGGCAACACCGCGAGCAGGGGTCGGGGGACGCGGTGGAGGAGGATCACCCCGACGTCCACGATCGGTTTCCGAACGAGGCCGTAGCACACCGAGAGTCCCACGACTACGAGGATTCCCCATCGAACGGCCTCGTCGGTGACTGCCACGAGGGGAATGGCGAGTACGACCGCCATCGCGACGTCCTCGGGCGCGCCGTCGTAGCGAACGAACCGCCGCGGTGGAAGCCATCGGTCGTGGAGGTGGTCGTAGACGGCCCGGTCCGAGCCACCCTCCCAGGGGCGTAGTTCGAGCCCCCCTCCGTAGATGTCCATGCGGGCGTGGAGTGCCATCCCTACGACCCCCAACGCCAGCGCCACGGCCGCGGGGTGGGCGCTCGCGAGCGCGACGAACGCCGCCGGTGGGACGAACCAAAGCGCGAGATGGGGGAAGTGCAGCGTCCGGCGATGGCCGACGTAGAGGTCGAGATCGGGCAACACGCTCCCGACGGCGGCCCCGAGGAGCGCGGGGGTGGCGAGCTCGGGGGCGATCATGACCACCGGCATCGCGAGCAGCATCCCCGCGAGCAGGTGGGTGGTCGCCATCATCTCGGTGCCGACTAGGGCGTCTGGAAGGAAATCGCTTGCGGCCTACGCGATCGGCGCGTCGATCACCTCGCGCTGGCTGTAGACGTTGACGGTCGCTTTGAAGATTGCCAGGACGATCGGGCCGATGAACAGCCCGAGGACCCCGAACACGTACAGCCCCCCGAGCACGCCCACGAGCACCACCGCGGGGTGGAGGTCGGAATCGATCTCGACGAGAATGGCGCGGAAGTAGCCGTCTAGATTGATTGCGATGCCACCATAGACGAACAGGAATGCCGCCTCAGGGTAGTCACCGAGATAGACGAGGTACGCAACGGCTGGTGCCCAGACGGCGCTCACGCCGACGATCGGCAGGATCGCGAGCAGGATCATCACCGCCGTCCAGAACGCCGCGTTGGGGACGCCAGCGATGTACAGCCCGATTCCGGTGAGCACGCCCTCGATGATCGCCACGAAGAGGTGACTTTTGAGGACGGCCCAGGTGATGACGTTCGCCTCGACGAAGAGTTCGCGCTGGATGTGGTCATCGAGGGGCGTCACCTCGACGAGCCAGTCGACCAGGCGGCTACCGTCGAGGATCAGGTAGTACAGGACGAACACGAGGAGCAACGCTCCGAGCATGAAGTGGACCGTGCTCGCGAGTAAGTTGGCGAGCTCACCGGGGGCTGCCTCGATGATGCGCTGGAGGAACATCTCGAGGCCGCTCAGCAGGTCGACCTCTACACCGGTGTACGCCTCGAGGATGGCCTCGAACCGGTCGATGAGGACGACGTCGTCGACGTTGCCGGCGAACGCATCGAGGGAGTCGAGGATGAGGTAGCCCACGATCGCCAGGGGCCCGAGCGTCGCCACGACCGAAAACGCCACCAGCGAGAAGGCAGACGGACGCTGACCGACGTAGGGCGACAACCGCAGGTGGAGCGGGTGGAGCATGAACGCCAGGAGGGCACCAGCCAGGAGGAACGAGGCGAACGGCCGCAAGATGAGAAACGAGAGGTAGGCGAGGCCGAGGACGAGGAAGCCGACGAACGCGGATCGGACATTGATCGCGGTTGACACGGCCGTGGAGGGGATACCGGAGGCGGCCACTTGCTGATTTCGGTACCTCCCGGCCGGGGAGCCTCCTCGATTGCCTGGGGGGCATCCGGATGCGCCTCGCCCCCTCCGACCGCGTGCGGGGCCGAGCATCGGCGGGGTAACCTCCCGATCCCACCTCGTCGTTCCCGGAATGGCAACGGTCATTTATCCGGGCGGACCAACCAATGCCAACCGTGACTGCCCCGCCACCCCGACCGCTTCGTCCGAGCGGGGGGCGCCTCCCGGGTCGAACCGCCGCTGTCGTCGGGATGCTCGTGATCGCGCTCGTGCTCGCCTGGCTCGCCCTCGGCGGTGCGTCCGCCCAGGCGGACGACCCCACGGTGCAGCGAGTGATCGAGCCGACACCAGTCGCGCCCGGTGACGCGGTGACCGTGACGACGACCGTCGACCCGGGGGGGTCGGTCGACGGGACGCTCGTGGAGCGGCTTGAACCGGGCGTCGCTGGCATCGAGGTGCTGGACGACGGTGGGGCGGGAGAGCTCGTCGTCGACGAGTCAGCAGGTACCATCGAAGCGACGTATGACGATGCGGAGTCGATTACCCTCGAGTATCGGGTCGACCTCCTTGACGACGACGAATCGGTCACCATCAACGGTAGCCTCGAGACCGAAGACGAGACGTATGACCTCCGCTCGGACGAGATTCCGGTCACGACGGAGCCGATCTTCGAACTGCGCGACCTTCGACACCCGGACGAAACCACGACGGCCGAGCGCTTTGACGTGAGCGTCGATGTCGAGAACCGGGGCGCCTCTGACGGCTCGATCGACCTCGACTTGTTCGTCGACGGCGAGCGACGCACCGAGCGCAGCCTCGACATCGGTGCGGGTTCCACCGAAACGGTCGACTTCGAGGGAATCCACCTCGAGTCGGCCGGCGAACACCAGTTGCAGGTTCGCGGTGCGAATGCCACCATCAACGGCACGGTGAACACCGAGGCGGCGAGCGGTGAACTCACCTACCGCGACCAGGCCATAGGGACCGACGCCGAGGGCGAGTCAGCGATCGTCGTCTCGGACGTCCAGGCCGAAACTGGCTGGCACCTCGTCGCCACCGACGGTCTGGATGGGTCCGTCATCGGAACCCGATCGTTGAACGACGTCGACGGTGAGGACGTGATCCTGCCCGTCGACAACGCATCCCTCCCCGGACCGGTCGACGTGCACCTCGTCGCGCTGGCCGACGGGCTCACGGTGGGCGAGCCGATCCCGGACGACGCGGTTATGGTCGCCTCGGACGACGGTCGGGTGCTCGAGACCACGGTGTCCATCTCGGACCAGACGTTCGTGAACGAAGCTCCCTCGGTTGTCATCGACCGGGTCGAGGTTCGCGATGGTCGCGAGGGGTCGACTCCGTACGTGGTCGCGCTGCATCGACGCGTCGGGGAGAGCCTTCGAGAGGTCGTCGGTACGTCGTCGGTGCTTTGGGGCGAGAATGACGAGGTGGAGGTCGACCTCGACGAACCGGTCGCCGGCGGCGAGCGCCTCGAGATCGCCGCGGTCGTCTACTTCGCCGACGGGGGAACCCGGGATGAGGCCATCCACCGACTGGACGAGGGCAACCCATCGAGGGTCCGAGACGATGCGGTCGTCCAGGTGGAGTCCCAGGCGATCCTCTCAATCGACGAGGTATCGATCGGTGACGCCCGGGCCGGCGACGCGGTACAATTCGAGGTCACGCTCCGAAACGAGGGCCGGATCACCGGTTCCGAGTCGCTCTGGCTGTCCGTGGGACCACACGTCGACGTCATCCCCGTCACGGTCGGATCGGATGAGACGACGACCGTCACCTCGACGTGGGAGACCGACCGCGACGACGCGGGCATCCACGACGTCCTGATCGAGACGCGCGACGACACGCACACCGACACGCTGACCGTCGCAGATCCCGCGTCTACTCCGACGTCGACGCCAGGTGACGACCAACCCGGTCTCGGCGTCGCGATCGCCATCGTCGCCCTCGCGGTATCGGCCGTCCTGGCTCGGTTCGTACGGGGGTGACCGCGTGATCGATCCGTTTCGGCCGGGGTGGGTCGGCCACCCGATCGAACGATGACGACACCGGAGGGACGGATCGGCCGAGTGCTCCGTTCGGTCGTCGAGGCCCTGGACCCCGTCGCCGTCCCCTGGGCCATCACGGGTTCGACGGCCCTGGCGCTTCGCGGGCTCGACCTCGAGCCAGCGGACGTCGACCTGCAGACGACGGCCGGCGGGGCGTACGCGATCGAGTCGGCCCTGCCCGGTCGGATCGACCGCCCGGTGCGCTTCGTCGCCTCGCACCGGATTCGTTCTCACTTCGGGACGATGGCGGTCGATGGCGTCGCCGTCGAGATCATGGGTGCGGTGCGGACCCGTCGGCCGGATGGCACGTGGACGGCACCGACGTCCGTCCGAGCGAACCGTCGCCTCCTCAAGGCCCTCGGGGTCACCGTCCCGGTGATGCGCCTCGAACACGAGGTCGGTGCCTACGAACGCCTCGGCCGGCTCGATCGAGCGGCGACCATCCGGGAACTCACCGGTTCCACCGGTAGCGGGCGGGACGGTTGAGTCTCGATCGATGCCACCACGGTCGCCGCGGTTGACGTCGCGCCTGTCAGAATCCCCGCGACCGGTGCGCGGAGGTTCCGTTCCCGCTTCGACGGTCCATGGTGGGACGTTGGGTCAACGCCAGCATCGCCATCGCCGTCGGGGTCGACCTCCCCTGGCACCGCTCGATGCCCGGGGGGGTCGCGATCGACGTCGACCATCGATCCGACTCGCGAGCATCGACCTCGTCGGCACCATCCTCGACGCGGGGTGAGATTCCACTCGGATCGAGAACCTCGACGTCGCGATCCACGACGACTCGGGACCGTCCGTCCGGTCGGCCGGCTTCGACGCGGTGGATCGGCTCGAACCTGCGAACTCGGCGAGGTCGAGGTTCCAATCGAGCGGGAGAACCTGCACACCGGATCGGGAACGTCTCGAACCAACCGCTCGCGATTTCGGAGGGGGAAATCGGCTCCCAGCTCCACCGGGGACGACCGTGGCGTCGACCGGTCCGAGGCGGCGATCTAAACGGGTCGTGACGACGGTTGTGACAGTGGGGTCTCACCCGGGGCAACCCGGTCGGCTGGTGATACCGATCCGTTCGCGATTGCGGTCGACGGACGCATCCACCCGCGATTTCCTCCGTCGCCGACCGGTCCCCGACCCGGCATCGTTGGTGGCGCCCGAGGGGCAAAGAATAAATTAGATTAATCTAATAATTGGATATGCAATTCCTAACTACCGCCGATTCGACCACCATCTCCGACGGCGGTGGGGGGCATCGACGGGCCAGCCGGCGATGACGTCCCCCGACGAGCGGGCCGCCGCGCGGACGTTCACCGAGCTCGAACGCCGGTTGCGAACCCGGCTCGCCCGGACCCAGGGCGTCACCCGACGCAGCGTCCTCGGCGGGGTCGCTGGCGGCCTCGTGCTCGCGAACGGCCTCACCGACCGTGCCACGGGCAATGGTGGCGAGCACGGCATGTTCGGACCGCACGGTGAGTTCGAGGACCCGTTCGACCCCCATGCCTTCCTGCGGACGTTCAACACCGGTTCCGACGGCCAGGCGGACCTCGAACAGGAGGTCTACAACGAGGACGGTCGACTCGTGCGACACTTCCACATCACCGTCCTCGACCGACTCGATCCCGGGATCGAGATCGTCCCCGGCGTGTACTTCCCCGCGTGGACGTTCAACGGCCAGGTCCCCGGCCCGACGCTTCGCGCCGTGGAGGGCGACCTCATCCGCATCACGATGACCAACGGCAGCCGCCACGCCCACACGATGCACCCGCACCTCCGCAACCACCGGCCGGAGATGGACGGCATCCCGCAAACGGGTCCTGGCGTCATCCAGCCGGGTGAGACCTACACGTACGACTGGGTCGCTCGACCGCCCGGCGTGCACTTCTACCACTGCCACGCCCTGCCGCTGAAGGAGCACCTCCACCGGGGCATGTACGGCGTGGTCGTCGTCGATCCCGACCCGGAGCGGGTCCGGGACGATCCCCGGGCGTACGTCAACCACCCTGGTCCGCTCGATGACGCCGTGGTCGACGAGCTCGTCGAGCGCGCCCGCGAGCGCAACCACACCTACCCCGAGAACGACGCGGTCGACGAGCTGGTCATGGTCATGAACAGCTTCGACACCGACTTCGACGGCGAGAACGAGGTCTACGCCGTCAACACCAGGGCGTTCGCCTACGGCGTGGGCGAGACCGACGGGGCTGGATCCTGGCGCTCCGGTGAGACCCGCCGCCCGATCCAGATCGACCCCCAGCAGCGTCAGCTGGTCTACCTGGTGAACACCACCGAGTTCGACCCGATCAACTCGTTCCACTCCCACTCGCAGTTCTTCGACTACTACGACCACGGAACGACGCTCTGGCCGACGCATCGCCGGGTGGACACCATCGTCCAGACCCAGGCCCAACGGGGTATCCTCGAGCTCGACTACCGCGAGCACGAGCCCGGGCTGTACATGTTCCACGCCCACCAGTCCGAGTTCGCCGAACTCGGGTGGATGAGCTTCTTCGAGGTGATCGACGGATGAGCGATGTCCTCGGCGGTCGCGTGCCGGGGTGGGCCCTCGGGCTCGCCCCGGTGGCGGCACTCGCCATCGTCCTCGTGGCATTCGTCGTCACCGCCCCGCTCGCGGGCGTTCCCGTGGGCGAACCCGTGCCGGACGTGACCGTCTCGCACCACACCGTCCCGGACGGGGAGACGATCGTGTTGCACGTGACGAACAACGGTCCCGAGGCGGTGACCATCGCGCAGGTGCTCGTCGACGACGCGTACTGGTCGTTCGAGGTGGCCGGCACCGAGGGGGGGACCCTCGAGGCGCGCGAGTCGGCGCGCGTCATCATCCCCTACCACTGGGAACCCGGGTGGGACTACCACGTCGACCTTGTCCTCAGCGAGGGCGCGACCGTCGGCCACACGATCGAGGCCATCCAGCAGAACCCCGGTGTGGGGCTCGAGGTCCTCTGGGCGCTCGCGCTGGTCGGGCTGTTCGTCGGCGTCATCCCGGTGGCGATCGGCATGGCCTGGTATCCCGCCATGCGGTCCCTGTCCGACCGATGGATGCACGCCGTCCTCGCCTTCGCCGGGGGGATCCTCGCCTTCCTCGGCTTCGATGCCATCGTCGAGGCCCTGGAGGTGGCCGAGGCCGTCCCCGGCGCATTCGAGGGGACGATGCTGGTCGTGCTCGGCGTGCTCGGTTCCCTCGTGGCCATCCAGGCCGTGGTCGCGTGGACCGAAGGCCGCTACGGGGGCGCCCGCGCCACGTCCGGACTGGTGGTCGCCTACCTCGTGGCGCTCGCCATCGGGCTGCACAACCTCGCCGAGGGGCTGGCCATCGGCAGCGCCTTCGCCGTCGGTCGGGCCTCTCTCGGCGTCTTCCTCGTCGTGGGGTTCATGCTCCACAACGTGACCGAGGGGCCGGCCGTGGTCGCGCCGGTCGCGCGAGAGCGTCGACCCTCCCTCTGGCACTTCGCCGCCATGGGCCTCCTCGCCGGCGCCCCGGTCATCCTCGGCGGATGGATCGGCGGGTTCGCTTACTCGCCCGTGCTCGGTGCCGTCTTCCTGGCCGTGGGCGTCGGGGCGATCCTCCAGGTCGAGGTCGAACTCGCCAGATTGATCGCCGGCGACCCCGGCCGGACCCTCCGCGCCTCGACGTTGCTCGCGTTCCTCGTCGGTCTGGTGGTCATGTACGCGACCGACCTCCTGATCGTCCTCTGAGGATTAGGTCTCGACCTCGATGTGGACCGTCTCGCCGTCGGCGAGACGGTGGTCCTCAGGATCGACGCGTACGCCGTCGACCAGGTACGTCACCTCGACGGCCGAGCTGGCGAGGTCGTACGTGGTCCCGTCGATCGTCAGCTCAACGCCGTCGTCGGTCCGCTCGTACCCGAAGGCGGGGAGGAGGTCGATGGCCTCCGCGACGGTCACCCGACGCTCGCCCTCCATGTACCAGTCGTCGTCGCCCTCGTGGAGGTGGAAGTCGAGGGGGGCGTCCTCGACGTGCTCGGCCTGGAACCGATCGGCGGTGAGGTCGACGGGCTCGCCGTCGACGGTGACCGCGATGTCGCCCCTCGCGTCGAGCCGTTCGTCGTCGCCGAGACAACCTGCCAGCGCGATCGCGACACCTGCGATGAGCGTACGACGCCTCATTCGCGGCGTCGGCGCAGCACGAAGAGGGCGGCCACGATGACGACGCCGAGGCAGAGGAGTCCGGCGGCGACGACCTCCGGCGGGGCGGACGACTCTGCGTGGGGATGGCCAGTGTGGGCGACGACGAGACGACCCCCCGCGATCGGTACCGGCACCATGGTCATACCTCGGTACCCTCGCCCAAGAAGTCCGCGGTCCTCCTGTGGTCGATTGACGGGTCCGTGTTGGCCCGGCTTGTCGGACCGGAAGGTGACAGAAAATCGCCAAGGAAGCTTCACTACGCTTCGGCCCTTACTTGGGATCTCCCGGGGAATCGTCCATGGCGCACACCGACGCACCCACCGCCGACCGGTACGACCGATACTGGACCTGGTTCGCCGTCGCACTGTTCCTCCTTCTCACCGTCGACATCCTCACCTCCATCGGGGCGGCCATGCGGACCGACCTCTCCGCCGAGGCGAACCCCTTCATGCGCTGGCTGCTCGCGCAGAACGTGCAAACCATCGTCGCCGTCCACCTCGGCATCCTCGTCGTCGCTGTCGGGGGGTTTCGGGCCGTCCTGTACTTTCTCCGGCGGACGCCGCCACCCGTCGATCGCTACTTCGCCCGGCTCTTCGAGGTCTGGCTGGCGCTGCTCGTCGGTGTGGGGATCTTCATCTTCGTGAACAACATGGCCGTGGTCGTCTTTCGCGTCTCCGTGCTCTGAGGCGTCGACTCAGGCCACCGCCAGCGCGACGATGACGGCGGCGAAGGCCACGTCGAGGTACGCCAGGAGTACCACCAGGATCGCCCCGGGGATGCCCGCGATGGCACACACGAGGACGGCCCAGATCGTGATCTCCACGCCGAGGCCGGCGACGTTGGCCAGTACGAGCAGGATCACCCCGACGATGGCGTTCACCGCCAGTGCCTTCGCCGCCTTGAGGATTCGATAGGCGGCGTATAACGCGACGATCGCGAGCAGCACCAGCCCGATCTCGATTGCCGATACCATGTGCCGCCGTTCCACCCTCGGGCGATATAGGTCTTGGTCTTCCCTCGGTCGCTCGAAGCCGGTTCCAGCTACCGAATCGTAGCACGAACCGACCGTGACGCGGAAGTAGTGCGTCGCTCCGACCAGCCCCCATCGCCAGCACCTGCTGGGCGAGCACAACGAGCTGCGTACGCTCGTGGGGTCGATCGTGGCCGGCCACCGCATCGACGGCTACGTCGAGCGTCGGCAGGTGACCACGGCACGAAGCCGCGCGCCACGAAACCCTCGTGGGGGAGCTGCGACGTCGGGGCGATGCCCACGAATCGCCGCTCGGGCACGAGGACGGGTTCGATCGCGAGTCGACCGATGTGGTGGCCGTCCGAGGAAAGCTGACCGAGCGCTGCGAGGTGCCTCGAACCCGGGTGGTCGCCGGTGGGTCATTCCTCCGTGACCTCCCGGGTGACGTCCACGTGGTAGTGGCGCAGGATATCGCGTCCGAGGAGCACCTCGTACCCCATGTGGCTGCGGTCCTCGACGCTCGCGGTGACCTCGTGCCAGTCGCCGTTGACCCCGACGAGCAGGTCGACGACGGGTCGCGCCTTGGATGCGGCCTGCAAGCCCGAGCGAACCCGCGTCTGGTGCTTGATCGGCCCCGCCCCGATCGCCGCGGCGAGCTCGAGGTCGATGCTCGTGCGTCGAGCACCGGTGTCCGACTTCGCGACGACGAGCTCCGTCCCGGTCGTCCCGCTGACGGAGACGCGCTCGGTGTACCCGATCGTCGGTCGATCCGCGCCGGGGTCCGGCGGCGCCTTCGCGACCCCGGGCGGGAGGGTGGTATCGAGCGTTCGGGCGAGCTCGTCGACCCGACTTTCGTCGACCGACCCGCCGGCACGCTCGATCGCGAGGCGCGCCATCGCCGGGGCGGGACTGTGGTCCGTCGCCGCGTACAGTCCCCGGAACCCCGCCGTCGGGTTCACCTCGAGGACGTACCAGGCGTCGTCCTCGGCGATGACGTCGATGCCGGCGTAGTCGAGACCGATCGCCGCCGTGGCCCGGCGGGCGATGTCGAGGGCCTCCTGGGGAAGATCCGACGTGGCGTCCTCGACGAGGCCACCCTCCGCGACGTTCGTCCTGAACTCCCCCTCCTTCGCGGTTCGTCGCATCGCCGCCTCGACGGTCCCGCCGACCACGTAGATCCGATAGTCGTGCGGCTTCGTGGGCGAACTCGCGATGAACCGCTGGAGGAACGCCTGTCGGTTGACCGCCTTCGGGATCAAGGGTTCGTCGGGGTCAACCAGGGAGGTCCCGTCCCCGTGGGTGCCGATCGCGAGCTTGTAGACCGCCCGGTCCTCGAAGTGGGCGCGCCCCGCATCGAGCGTGGCCGGGTCGATGCCGAGGTACGACTCGGGGACGGGTACGCCCGCCGCGTGCAACGCGGTCGCCGCGCCGACCTTGTGCAGCGCTCCGAGCACCGCCGCCGGCCCGTTCAAGACGGGGACGACGCCCTCGTAGACCTCCGCGAGACCGAGCAGTTCCGCGGGATGGCTGCTGCGGGAGACGAGCAGTCGGTTGAGGACGACGTCCACGTCTGGCGACAGATCGACCGCGCCCCCGGTGAGGTGTACCCCGATGTTGTCGCGTCGAAGCCACACCGGTCGGTGGCCGAGGGCGTCGACCGCGTTGAGGATGGCCTTGGTCTCCTTGCTGGTGTGCAGGCTCAACACGCCGACGGTGACGGAATCACGTCCCATGGTGTCTCGTCGTCCCGACCATCTGGCCCGGTCGTGAAAGATGCTCTGGCCGATGCCCGCTACGGGGGGGTCGTCCCACCCTCGACCCAACCGAACCCGCGAGGTTCGCCGGGTGGCTCGAGGGGGCTTCTCGGTAGCTCGTCTCGAAGCACCGGTTCGTTGTACGCCCTGGGGGCGACGTCGTTCGGGCCATCGGGGTACCAGATCGAGGCGAGCGCCTGGATCTGCCCGCGACCGACGCCCAGCTCGAACTGGCCGCCGCCGTACAGTCCCACGTCGTGCGCTCGGCAGTACCTCAGCACCTCTGACACCGCCTCGAGGCCGCCGAGGCGCGATGGCTTGAGGTTGATCCACCCTGGCTCGATCGGCTGCTCCTCGACGTCGGCCACGGACGCGATCGGCGCGTCCCAGGAGATCCGGTCCGCCTCGTCCACGAGCAGCGGCCGGGTCGCCTCGGTCACCGCCGGGTCCTCGATGATCGCCTCCGGGAAGGCCGAGATGACCAGCTCGTAGAGCTCCGG
Organism: Halobacteriales archaeon; assembly: GCA_046543335.1. Classification (GTDB taxonomy): domain Archaea; phylum Halobacteriota; class Halobacteria; order Halobacteriales; family SKSH01; genus CAZCYF01. The sequence continues at coordinate 12,537 of JBKGZP010000022.1, read as the reverse complement.
ATCGGCCCGCTGGTCGACCGACGTGCCCTCGTAGGCTCCCTTGAGGTCGATTATCTCGACGCCCCCGAAGGCCGCGATCGCCTCGACGAGATCGGGCGTCCAGTCCGACGTTGGGTCGAGCTTAATTCCGACATCCGGGTTCGCCCGCCGGAGCGCCTCGAGGCGGGTGGCCGTCGGGGGGTCGCCCAGCCGGGTGCTCGCGACGAAGCGCACCGGCGCGTACGAGGTGTCGAGCGCGCTCGCGAGGTCGGTCTCGGCCTGGCGAAGCGCCAGGTCGAGCGCCGCACTTTCGAGGGCCCACCGCCGGTACCGGGCCACGGACGGGTCGTCGACCTCGGGCGCCAGGTCGACGCCGTCGAGCATCTCGAGGTACGACTCGAGCGTGCCCTCGTACGCCAGGGGGACGGCGGGTGGCGATGCCGCGAGCGACGCGTGGGCCTCCGGATCGTAGGTGACGTCCTCCCCGCGTCCGACCCGTCGGGACCCGACCAGATGGACGACCGTGCTGACCCGGGTGAACCCGCTCGAGGTGGCCGACTCGAGGGCGGTGAAGGTGGTGTCATTGACCGAGATCGGCAACGAGGACAACCGGTCGAGATCCATTACGGAATTCCGGAACGGCCATCACCTTATACCCAACCCCCGACCAACGGCCGAACGTCGGTCGCGTCGGCGACTCGGGAGGCGCTCACTCGACCGACCGGCTCGCGCCATAGCCGCAGCGGTGGGTGGCGCCAACGGCGGCCCACCCGCGTCGATGGTCGCGGATGGCGACCGGCGGCAAATCTCGACCCCGTCCTGACTCGTACGGACCAGTATTGGGGTGGGATCGGGATCTCCCGCGCGGGTACCGGTTCCGGAGGACGATCGCCGTGCCGTTCATGACGAGCAGCACGACCCGCTGGACGATGACGCCCGCCGCGAGCACCCCGTGGCGGAACTCGGGCTGGATCTCCGAGGATAGGTGAAGAGCTGACGGGACATCGCCCCCGTCCGGGAGAACGATCCGTCGGGGGGCGACCGAACGCTCGCCGCGACGCCGATCCTCACGCCTCGGCCACGCCGACGGTCAAGAGCGTCCCCCACCGTCGATACCGGTCGACCATGGCCTCGCGGGTCTCCCACTCCGGGAGGGGGAACGCCTCCGGCGGTGGAATCTCCGTCTCTCCATCGGGGATCGTGTCCTGCTGGGCCACGGCGAAGCCGGCACGGCGAAACGCCTCCCGATAGTCCGCCATGCTCCACAGCGTCATGTCGAGCTCGATGCGCTCCTGCCAGCGGTGCGTCTCCCGGCTCTCCTCGAAGAAGTTGACCGCGCAGTAGAAGGTCCCACCGGGTCGCAGGATTCGCTGCACCTCCCGGAGGGTCCGGTTCGGGTCGCGAGCGTAGTAGAACGCCTCCATCGAGAAGGCGTGGTCGACGCTCGCGTCGGCGAAGGGCAGCTCACCGAAGTCACCCCTGACGTACGCGATCGCGTCGTCGTCGGTGTACGCACGGGCGTTGCGTAGCATCCCCGGGGCGCCGTCGAGGCCGTACCCCCGACCGATACCGCGCTCGCGAAGGGCCCGGAGCGCGTACCCGGAGCCCGTGCCGAGGTCGACGGCGACCTCGCCCGCCTCGACCGGCATGCGCGCCAGGACGTGTTTCGCGGTGTGCAAGTGTCGATCCTCCATCCCTCGGTCCTTGCCGGCATCGGCCCAGGCGTCGAACTCCTCCGCGACGTCCATGACCGCCCTCGGTGCGCGCGGCCGAAGTCGGTTTCGACTGCATCTGGCTCGACGGCCTCAGTCGCCCGGAACCGCCGCGCGAGCCACGTCGACCAGGTCATCGAACAGCTCGCCGACACCGGGTTCGAACTCGAGCACCGCGTGGACGGCGTCCGGCGGGACGTTGCTGCCGACGGTCCGTTGGATGGCGTCCGCCACCGGCTCGTAGTGCTCGCCCACGAGCGAGCCCACGAGTCCGGGAAGCCCCGCGCGCTCGGCCAGCTCCCTGGCCGCTTCGCCACCGACGAAGACGGTCTGCTCCCGGGCGTCGACCAGCACGAGGGAGAATGGCGGGTCGTCGAACTGCGCCTCGAGGAGTCGCTGGGCGGTGTCGTCGTACCACGAAACGGCGCCGACGCCGTCCAGCCGACGCAGGGCCACGGCCGCGGTCGAGCAGAACGGGCACTCGCCGTCGTAGATGAGCACGGCGTGGAAGTCCGTCGGGCCCTCCCCGTCGGTGTCGACCATGCCGGTCGTTCGGACCGAGGCGGGAAAACGGTGGTCGTTCACTCGACCGGGCGTCGTCCCCGTCGAGAGCCACGGCACGGATGCCACGATCTTTCGGCCAGGGCCGAGGTACCAACCCCACGCGGGCCGACGACGGGTGGGTTCCGACGATGCCAGAGTGCGGTTCGCCACCGGGGACACGAAATCGACCCCGATCCCCGACACCCTCGGCGTGGGGCCCTCAGTCGCGTTGGGGGACCGTCGTGACCCGACCCCAGGTCGTCGCCTTGCCCCACAGTCCGGAGCGCATGCACTCCAGTTCGACGATCTGGGAGTTGTCGACGAAGAGATTGACGTTCGGGCCGAAGTTCTTGATGTACCACTCGAACATCTCGGGGCCGGGGGCCTCGAAGACGAGGTTCTCCTGGCCAAGCTCGGTGGCGATCTGGTAGGCGACGTCGGTGCGCCACTCGACGACCTCCTCGGTGATCCCCTCGGCCTCGACCATGAGGAGGTTCGCCCCGGCGGCGAGGTGGCGTCGCCCCTCCTCGATCGCCTGCTCGGGGCTCATCTGACCCTGCTCCTCGAGAATCTCCGGATCGGTCGCACCCCCCGCGCCGAACTGGACATTGATCTCCGGCTTGGGCTCGAGGTCGTAGTCCTCGGCGACCATCTCGGTCATGCGGACCATGTCGTCGACGTCGATCGCGAGGAACCCGCTCGAGAGCTCGACGATGTCGAACCCGAGGCGCTCGGCCTCGGCGAAGTAGTCCTCGACCTTGTCGTTGTCCTTGACGAGGACGTTCTCGACGAAGCCGCCGGTTGAGACCTTGACGTCGAACTCGTGGCAGGTGTCGATGAGTTCGCGGACCGCGTCCTCCGGCATCAGCGCGAAGGACCCGCCGGAGAACTTGTAGATGTCCACGTAGTGGCCCATCGTCTCCAGCAGGTCGCGGAGCTCGCGCGGGCCCATCGGATCGTAGTACGGCCCGCGAATCTCGGTGATGCCCCTCTCGCGGGGCTTGTCCGGTCGGTCGTTGACGCGCAGGAAGTCGAACGCCCGGTCGTCGAGGCTCATGGCGGGTTTATCTTCACGCTCCGGTACCTTGCGTCTTGTGCGTCGCGGTGGGTGTGGCCAGACTCGGCGCGACCGTCGGGGGGTCGTCGCACGCCGCATCGGTGGGGGGGTTGCGAAACAGCCTAATCGGTACCGCTCCTACTTCGAGCGACGGGGCGATCCGGAGCAGGGGACGGGTCGCTCGGTGGTGCGCATGTTCCGATGGGGAATGTACCTCGGCGCGTTGCTGTTCGTGACCGGCGCGACGCTGTCGTTCGTCGTGTTGTTCACCCAGCTTCCGGGGACCCCCTCGGTCTCGGTCGGCTGGTTCGTCGTCGGGCTGTTCATGGCGACACTCGGCTATCTGGGCATCGTCGTCGAGAACTACCTGCGGTACCAGACGTCGTGGACCGAGCCGTTCAGGTAGTGCGAGGACCCGCCGCGGTGACCCGGTGACCGACGCGTCGGTCCATCACCCGACGGCGTAGGGCCAGGCCGACCCCGCGCTCGCCAGGACGAGCAGCGCGCCCCCGAGGATGGCCACGTTCTTGAAGAAGTGAAACGCCTCGTTGTCCTGCTCGTCGGGGTCGTCGATCGACCAGAAGTTGTGCACGACGAAGGTCGAGCCGACCATGAACAGGATCACGTAGGCGGCACCCAGGTCGGGCCTGACGCCGAGCAGGATCGACCCCGCGCTGGCGAGCAACAGGCTACTCGCGACGAGCGTCGCCGGTCGTGCGTGGGCGACGCCCTTATCGGCGATCTTCTCGGTCACGGTGTCGAGGTCGACGAAGTTGTTGATCGCCATCACGGCGATCGACCCCGCGAAGATGACGCGACCGGCGAGGAAGGCGGAGTCGAACACGGAGACGTCCGTCGTCGGTGGGGTCGCGCCGGTGGGCATGGCCAGGTACAGGCCCAGCGCGAGGAGCGCGTTCGTCCCGAGGACCCAGAGCACGTTGTCCCTGAGGTCGTCGACCGTCGGCTCCTCGTGCGCGTGCTCGAGCGCCCAGCTCGCGGGACGGGCGAGCACCGCCGATGGAAGCACGCCGAGCAGCGCGATCGGGGGGAGGGTTTCGAGCACCACGGCGGCGATGATCGAGGTCGGCACGGCGACCGCCGCGATGACGTACACCCAGGCGGCGCGCTGGCGACCGAGCCGATGGACCAGGTTCTTGCGTCCCCCCACGCGGTCGGCTTCCACGTCGGGGAACTCGTTGAGCAGGAGGAGGTTGAACGTGAGGAAGAACGCCGGTATGGAGACCGCGACGACCGGCGGGGCGATCGTGCCGTCTTGGACGACGGCGGTCCCCGCCACGGGCAACGCCCCCAGCCCGAGGCCCGCCGCTGCCTCACCGACGCCGAGCTTCGTCAGATAGTCCGTGTAGAACAACACCGAGATCGCGCCGACGACGATGAACGGGAGCATGATCGCACCGAATTCGACGAGGAAGTACGCCCCGACCAGGGCCCCGACTGCCGCCGCCGCGAAGCCGTAGCGGTAGGCCGTCCGTGCGGCGAGCTCACCCTCGGGGATTGTCTTCGACCCGCCGCTGAACGGGGTCGGGTCCGTGTGGAGGTCGATGCCGGAGACGAAGTCGCTCGCCTCGTTCAGGGCGTTGACCGAGGCGTGCAGGCTCAGCAGTCCGACCAGGGCGAGCAGCGTGTGCGTGGCGTCGAACGCCCCCGCCCACGCGGCCGCGGCCGCCCCGTTCGCGACGACGACCGCCGAGAGGAGCAGGAACGGCACCCGTGAGATCCCGGCGAGGGGCCGAAGCGGGTAGGTGTAGGCAGTGACGTGCACGGTCGGCCAAACCTTCCGGTCGACCGAAGAAATAGCCTCGGGTCCGTTACGCCGGTTCGATGTAGACCAATCGAATCCGGTCGTCGACCGCCCGAAGGGCCGCATCGAGGGAATCGATGGTCTCGTCGAGCCGGTGGGGTTCGCCCGTCACCTCGAAGCGCACCTCCGCGGTGACGAGCACGCGGTCGGTGCCGATGAACATCGACCGGAGCTCCTCGACGTCGTCCACGCCGGCGTGATCGACGATCGTTTGCGCTAGCTCGCGCTCGAGGGGGCGCGGCAGGCTCTCGCCGAGGATGAGGCGCTTGTTCTCGATCGCGAGGGCGATGGCGAAGCCCATCAGCAACACCCCGATCACGATCGCCCCCACGGCATCGTAGATCGGATCGCCCGTGACCCGGGCGGCGGTGATCCCGCCGAGGGCGAGCACGAGGCCGAGCAGCGCGACCAGGTCCTCGGTGAAGGCCGTCAGGGTGGTCAGATCGCTCGTTCGCCGGAACGCCTCTCGGTAGCTCGACCAGCCGTACGCACGCATCTGCCGTCGCAGCTCGCGGTTCGCGGTCCAGAAGGCGTAGGTCTCGAAGACGATGCCACCGAACAGGATGGCGACCGCGACCCAGTACGGCTCGACCGGGAGGTCGATGTCGACCGTGAACCCGAACAGCTCCGCCTCGCCGGCCTCGAAGGGGTGGCCACCGGCTTGCAGCTCCTCGATGCCGTGATTGAGGCTCTCCCAGCCGGCGACGCCGAAGAGCATCACGGACACGAGGAAGGCGTAGAAGAACTGGGCCTTGCCGTACCCGAACGGGTGGACGCGGCTGACCGATCGACGGCTGTAGAAGATCCCGACGAGCAACAGCACCTGGTTGCCCGTGTCCGAGATCGAGTGGTACGTCTCAGCGAGCATGGACGGACTCCCGGTCAGGAGAAAGCCGACGAACTTCAGCACCGCGATGGCGCCGTTCGCCAGCATCGCTGCGAGGACCACCTTCGTCGATCCTGCGGCCATCGGTGCGTCGAACAACGTGGGTCGCAAAGCCTCTTGCGGCATCGGGCGCGTCCCCCACGGGACGGTGTCCGGCTCGTGGTCGCCGAATCGCGACGGTGGACGGACCGACCACGCTGCGCGGCGACGAGGTCGCCGGTATCGGGCACCTGTCCAGCGAGGCATCGGTGCCACCCCCTGCCGCCGCCGTCTGGGCCGCGAAGAGTTCGTCAGCAACGTCTACGGGTCAGCCCATCCCGTCTATAGTGCGCGACATCACGGGGCGCCGTGGTCTCAAGCGCGCCACTCGGAGGCCGAGGCGATGATCAACGCGAGTCCCGCCGACGCACGTGGCGAGGCAGTCCGGGCTCGCAGGCGCCCGGATGGCCGAAGGGGGTGGTGGCCGTACGGTTACGGATGCGCCGTGCAGTCGGGACAGACGGCGTGACGACGGTACATGGTCGTCTCATCGAGAGTCCGTCCGCAGGCCTGACAGCGACGGTAGGGTTCGACGTGCATGGGTATCGATGGCGCACCTGGCGTCGCGATGCGCCCGTGTAGTTCGACCAACGAGCCGACCGCTTTTAGGTTTGCCGAAACCAACGATCCTCCGCGATGGACATCTTTATCAGCCGTCCGACACAAGGTCCGTCTTGACCATGGACGCAGACGCGCTTCAGACGATGCTCGAACAGAACGGCGAGCTCATGGTGATGGTCGCCGAGTTCGACGAGCCGCTCGAGCTCCACCTGCACGACACCACCATCGAGGAGGACCAGATCCGCCTGGAGCTGACCGACGGCATCCTCAGCGTCGACATCGACGACGTGACCGGCGCCTGGCAGCACACCCACTCGCTCGAGGACCTCGGGCTGGAGTGATCGGGTCGGGCTCTCCCGGCGGCAGCGTCGGTCAAAGGAGGACGAGCGTGACGACGCCGACGCCAGCCGCCCCGCCGAGGCCGAGTGCCACCAGCCGACCGTGGTCGGCCGTGCCCAGGAGCCAGGCGAGGGCCACCTTGACGAGGGTGTTGGCGATCGATCCGAGCACGATGCCAGCGGTGGCGACCTCGGTGGCGATCTCGCCGTCTGCCTCGAGCGCGCTCAGCGAGATCGTGATCGCGTCGACGTCGGCCAGTCCGGCCAGGAACGCCGTGGCGTAGATGCCGGTGTCGCCGATCCGCGCGTTCGCCCCCTCCGAGACGATGATGACGACGGCGAACAGCGCCCCGAAGACCAGCGCCGGTCGAAGCCGAAACGGGTTCCGGAGGTCGACGACCGGCTCGCGCTCGCGTCGCCGACGGCTTCGGTAGTACACCGCCGCGGCGGTGACGGTCCCGACGGCCGTCATCACGCCGAGGGGGGCGATCACATGCGGGAAGAGGGCCGGGTTGACGACGGCCACCTCGACGAGCGCGCGGGGGAACATCACCACCGCCGCGGCGATGGTCGCGAAGGCACAGATCCGATACAGCCTCGGCTGGTCCTTCGCGCGCTGGGCCATCGAGACCGCCGTGGCCGTCGACGAGACGAATCCCCCGAGGAGCCCCGTCAACGCGATGCCGTGGGTCGTCCCGATGACCCGTGCCGCGACGTACGCGACGAAGCTCAACCCGGTGACGAAGACGACCATCAGCCAGACGAATCGGGGGTTCAGCCCGAGCAAGAGGTCGAGCTCCTCGTCGGGCAAGAGCGGGAAGACGACCATGACCACGAGGATGAACTTGATCGAGGCGATCCGCTCGCGCTCCTCGATGCGGTCGGCGAGGTCGTGGATCCACCCCTTGGCTGACAGCAACACGGTGACGACACCGGCGACGACGATGGCGACGATCGCGCCAGCCTCCGAGTGCATCGTCATCGCGCCGAGGAGGACCGTCAGGAGTGATGCCGCGAGGGTCGTGAGGCCGATGTCGCGCTCGAGCCAGACCTTCGCGACGTAGGCGACGGTCAGCGGGATCGCGATGGCCAGCAGGGCGAGGGGGACCATCCCGGGAAAGAACGCCTGGGTGAGGGCTCCGTAGAGCGCGAACAGGGGGAACGTCCGGCTACCGGCGAAGAGTCCGTCCGACTCGCTTTGCTCGCGCTCCAGACCGACGATCGCCCCGATGCCGACGGCGACGACGAGTCGCGCTGCGACGAGGGACAGCGGATCCCCCACGGGGTCGACCATGGCCGAGGGGTGGGTCGGCCGACGTGTCAATGTTCGTATTCTCGAGGGTACGTCACGATCGACCGGTCCGCCCACCTCCGACCGGGGCGTACCCTTATCCCGGCCGAACGCATGTGCTAGGTGGTAGCATGACAGAACCCGAGAACGAAGCCGTCGTCAGACAGTACCTGGCGGCGTTCAATGACCGAGATCGTGAGCGGTTGCAATCGCTCCTGGCGGAAGATGCCGTCGAGCACGGGGTTCACGAGGACATCCGGGGAGCCGATGCGATCGCCGACTACCTCGAGGGGCACTTCGAGGCGTTCCCCGACTACACCGGTGAGACCGCCGCCATCGCGGTCGACGATGACCTCGTGGCTGTCAGGTACAGCGCGAGTGGCACCCACACCGGTCGATACCGTGGCGTCGAGCCCACGGGACATCGAGCGACGTGGACGGGCATTTCGATGTACAGAATCGTCGACGGGCAGATCAACGAGGTCTGGGTCGAGGAGGACCGCCTCGGGCTGCTCGAGCAGCTGGAACTCGTCGACGCCTCAGACCCGGCCCACCTCCGCCTGTGATCGGCGGTCCGGGCTCAGTCGCCCGGGGTCGCCGTCGGCGTCGTGTGGTCGACGCGGGTCCCGAGGAGGTCGAGGAACTGCGCGATCCACTCGGGGTGGTCCGGCCAGGCCTGCGCCGTCACCAGGTTGCCGTCGGTGGTGACCTCGTCCACCCACGCGCAGCCGGCCGCCTCGACCTCGGGTCGGACCGCCGGGTACGAGGTCATCTCGTAGCCCTCGAGGACACCCGCGGCAGCCAGCACCTGCGGCCCGTGGCACAGTGTGGCCACCGGCTTGTCGGCCTCAAAGAAGTGGCGCACCGCATCGAGGACCGCGTCGTACGTCCGGAGGTACTCGGGTGCCCGCCCACCGGGGACGACGAGCGCGTCGTAGTCGGCGGGGTCGATCTCGTCGAAGCCATGCGTCACGGTGAAGTCGTGCCCGCGCTCCTCGAGGTACGTCTGGTCGCCTCGGAAGTCGTGGATCGCCGTCTTCACCGCCTCGCCCCCGTCGCGCTCGGGGCAAACGGCGTGGACCTCGTGGCCGACCGCTTGAAGAGCTTGAAAGGGTACCATGGTCTCGTAGTCCTCGGCGAAGTCGCCGACGATCATCAGGATCGTTGCGCCGGTCATGACCGATGGTACCACGCGCTCGAACCTAAAGGTGTGCCCGCCGAATCGCGCCGGTAGACGGCTCGATACCCGTCGGGAACCCGAGGCGTTATTACGAACCGAGGTGTCAATCCGCCCTAATGGTTCTCGTCTGGATCGTCGCTGGATTCGTCGCCGTGGTGGTGTTGGTGCTCCTCGTGGCCTGGATCGTCAGCATGTACAACCAGTTGGTCAGCCTGCAAAAACGGGTCGACCAGACCAAACAAAACATCGACGTGTTGCTGAAGCAGCGCCAGGACGAGCTCACCAAGCTCATCGACGCCGCACAGGAGTACCTCGAGCACGAGCGGGAGCTCCTCACCGAGCTCACGGAGGCCCGGGAGCAGGCCGAGCGTGCGCAGACGCCGACGGAGGAGGCGCAGGCCGACGAGGCCGTCCGCGGGGCCCTGGCCGGCTTCCGCGCTCGCCTCGAGGCGTATCCGGACCTTCGATCGCAGACGAACATGCTGCAGTTTCAGGAGCGGATCTCCGACATCGAGGAGCAAATCGCCGACCGCCGCGAGGTGTACAACGAGGCGGTGACGCTGTTGAACACCCGCATCAAGCAGTTCCCGTACATCCTGATCGCGAGCCCCCTCGGGTTCACGAGCCGTGAGCTGTTCACGGCGACGGAGGAGGACCGACAGGACGTCGACGTCGGCGCCGCGTTCGAGTGACCATGCCCGCGGCTCGCGCGATGCAGGTCGAGACCAACATCGACCTGGAGGGTTACCTGGTCCTCGGCGTCGTCTTCTTGCTCGGGCTGGCGGTCATCTACTGGGGGTTCGACAGGTACCGCCTCGGTCGCCTGATCATGAACACGCCGACGCAGCCGGCGCGGTCGATCGCGCAGGGACGCACCGAGGTCCACGGGCGCGTCGTCCCGGCCGGTGAGACCTTCCAGGTACCGTTCGGCCCCGGCGATTGCGTCTACCGCCGGTGGAGCGTCCAGGAGGAACGCGAGGAGGTCACCACCGACGGGGATGGGACCCGCCACGTCGAGAAGAAGTGGCACACCGTGGCGAGCGGGAGGGACGTCGCGCCGTTTTACGTCGAGGACGACACGGGCCGCGTGCTGGTCGAGGCGGACGCGGGTGCCGACTTCGAGATTTCGAACGAGAACTCGGAATCGATCACCCTCGCGGAGGGACAAGCGCTCCCGGGCCGCGTCGAGGCCTTCTTCAGCGAATCTGCCCACCGACGGGACGAGACGGCGGACATCTTCGAGGTGCTCCAGGAGACGCCGATGGGAGCCCTGTTCGCGAAGGCGGACATCGAGGCGTGGCGGGCGGAGGGGCACGAGGCCCTCTCCGAGCGTCAGCGTGAGGCTCTCGTCCGACACCTCCCGGAGGCCTACGTCACGGACGGCAACCTTCGCCAGGACGTGACCGCCGACGAGGTGGCGGGAGCGTTCAGGGAGGAGGGCGACCCCGAGCCCGACTACGGCGACGGACCGATGGGCCGTATCAGGGCCCTTTTCGATCGCGGTCGATCCGTCGCCGACGCCTTCACCGGAGGTGGAAGCGTGCCGAGCAGGCCAAGCCGGGGTCGGCGTCGCAGGTTCCACCATGCCGTGTTGCCCGCCGACGAGGCGGTCTACGTCTTCGGTTCGGCGGAACCCATCGAGGGGGCCACCGGTTCGAACGTCGAACGGTTGCGCATCGTCGAGGATGCGGGCACCGGGCGGTTCATCATCTCCGATCGAGACGAGTCGGGGCTGGTCAAGTACTACAACCGCCGGGCGCCGCTGTACATCCTCGTCGGGCTGGCGATGAGCGCCGGGTCGCTGTATTTCATCCTCCGGGGGTTCGGCGTCACCTGACGGGGCCGGCTAACGGCCACGTGACTCCATAACGTATCAGTTAGTTAGTACTTAACCGGGCCGGCGCCATTCGACTGGTCGCAGTGCAATGACGCAATACGCCATCATGCTGAACGCCGGCACGGACGACGTGGGACCGACCGCGAACGGCCTCGAGTACGCCCTCGACCTCGACGCCGCCGGACACGACGTCGAGGTCTTCCTGGACGGCGTGGCGACGACCTGGCCGGGCACGCTCGCAAAGAAGCCGGACCATCCGGTGAACGACTACTTCGAGACGGCGACGGAGCGCGGGCTCATCGCCGGTGCCTGTCGATTCTGCGCGGACGCCTTCGGGGGGACCGACGGCGTTGAGGCCGCCGGGATCGACCTCATCGGCGAGGAGGGCGAGCACGGCCCCAACGTTGGTGACCTCGCGACGGCCGGGTACACGTTCCTGACGGTCGGTTAGCGACCGCGTGCGGGCCGATGGAATCGCGACGGTTCGATCGCACCGCCCCGTCAAAGCCACCGCCAAAATAACGTTTCATTACCCAATATCTATACGTAACCATTAAGCCTCCCTCCCGCCGATGGTACCCATGCCCATCGAGGATCGCCGCGATCCGGTCGAGAGGCTGGAGGTATGGTGCGCCGGCGAGGACTGGTGTCCCGTCACGACCACCGCGTCGTTGATCGGCAAGAAGTGGCACCCCGTGATCATCCACCGGCTGCTCGAGCACGGACCGAGCGGCTTCAACGAGCTGAAGAAGAACGTCGACGGCATCTCCAGCAAGGTGCTCTCCGACAGCCTCGACGACCTGGAGGAGAACCACCTCGTCGATCGCGACATCGTGAGCGAGAAGCCATTCCGGGTCTCGTACTCGCTGACGGTTTACGGGCGGTCGCTCGAGCCCGTGATCATGGCGATGCGCGACTGGGGGCTCGAGTACCTCACCGAACCGACGGACCCGGAGACCGCCCTCGGCTGATCTCACATGGCCGGCCTCACCGTGGGGCTGGTACTCTTGGCCGGGGAATCGACCTCCTGGGTGGACTCGTCAAGGGGACCGTCGGCTTCGACATTTCGAGCACGGCGATCCTGGCGGCCATCCTCTCGCCGAAGGTGGCGGTCGTCCTGATGATCGTATCGAGGCTGGTGGCCAACGTGACGCTCCCTCGCGAGTTCGACCGACGAGGCTTCCGCCGTTGACCGGTTTGCTCCTGGCCGGTCGTCGCCACGGCGATGGTCGGGACCGTTGCCGGGATGCTCCTGCTCGATCTGGTCTCGCCGAAGGGGTTGCCGCTCGGTC
>JBKGZP010000055.1:0-7090 GCA_046543335.1 Halobacteriales archaeon | reverse complement strand
GTCGTAGGCCGTCCCGTGACGCGGGTGCGCTGACCGCAACCTTCGGAACCATTATGGGCGCCCTCGGGCTCCTTTCGACCAGGTATGACCATCCTCTGGCTGGAAGCGTTCGGGGCCGACGACATCGGACGGGTCGGGGGCAAGGGGGCGTCTCTCGGCGAGCTCGCGTCGGCTGGCTTGACCGTGCCGCCGGCGTTCGTCGTCACGGCGGACACGTACCGCCGGTTCGTCCGGGACGCCGGCATCGAGGAGGCGCTCCGCTCGGCCGTCGACGTCGACGTCGACGACGCTGACGCCCTCGCCGAGGCCGAGACGCGCGCCGCCGGGCTCGTCGAGGAGACGCCGTTCCCCGAGGCGTTGCGCGAAGAGCTGCTCGGCGCCTACGACGAGCTCGTCGATGACGCGGCGCCGTTCGTCGCGGTCCGCTCGAGCGCGACCGCGGAGGACCTCCCCGACGCGAGCTTCGCCGGCCAGCAGGAGACCTTCCTCAACGTCGACCGCGAGGGGCTCCTCGACGCGATCCGTTCGTGTTGGGCCTCGCTGTTCACCCAGCGGGCGATCTACTACCGGGAGGAACAGGGCTTCGGCCAGGAGGTCGACATGGCGGTCGTCGTCCAGCGGATGGTCGACGCCGACCGCAGCGGCGTGCTCTTCACGAGCCACCCATCGACCGGCGACGAGCGGATGATCGTCGAGGCCGCCTGGGGTCTCGGCGAGGCGGTCGTCTCGGGAGCCGTCTCCCCGGACAACTACGTCGTCGACCGGGAGTCCGGCGAGGTGCTCGAGACGACGGTGGCGACGAAGAAGACCATGCACGAGCGCGACGCCGACACCGGCGAGACCGTCGAGGTCGACGTCCCCGACGACATCCGCGACCGCCGCGTGCTCTCCGAGGCCGACCTCGAGCGCCTGCGCGAGCTGGCTCGCGAGATCGAGGCCCACTACGGTCTCCCGCAGGACGTCGAGTGGGCGATGCTCGACGACGAGCTGTACGTGCTGCAGTCGCGACCGATCACGACGATCGCCGAGGCACCGACGCCCAACGGTGGTACCCGGGCCCGCGAGACCACCACCGAGGGCAAGCTCCTCGACGGCCTCGGCGCGAGCCCCGGCCAGGCCAGCGGTGCGGTGCGCATCGTGTTGAACCTCGACCAGCTCGACCAGGTCGGCGAGGGCGACATCCTCGTCACCCAGATGACCACGCCGGACATGGTGCCGGCCATGCAGCGCGCCGGGGCGATCGTGACCGACGAGGGGGGGATGACGAGCCACGCTGCGATCGTCTCCCGGGAGCTCGGCGTGCCCGCCGTCGTCGGCACGGGGACGGCGACGACCGACCTCGACAACGGCCAGACGATCACCGTCGACGGCGACAAGGGCCAGGTCCACGCCGGTCGCCTCGAGTCGGCCGAGGAGCGCGAGCCGATCGAAGAGGCGAGACCGAAGGCGCCCGTCAAGCCGATGACGGCGACGGAGGTCAAGGTCAACGTCTCCATCCCCGAGGCGGCCGAGCGCGCCGCCGCCACCGGCGCGGACGGCGTCGGCCTGCTGCGCATCGAGCACATGGTGCTCTCGCTCGGGTCGACCCCCGAGCGATTCGTGGCCGACAACGGCCACGAGGCGTACGTCCACGAGATCGTCGACGGCGTCCGCGAGGTCGCAGAGGAGTTCTACCCCCGTCCCGTGCGCGTTCGAACGCTCGACGCCCCGACGGACGAGTTCCGCTCGCTCAACGGCGGCGAGGAGGAGCCGGACGAGCACAACCCGATGCTGGGCTACCGCGGCATCCGTCGCAGCCTGGACCGACCCGACATGTTCGATCTCGAGCTCCAGGCGTTTAGCGAGCTGTACGACATGGGCTACGACAACATCGAGATCATGTTCCCGCTGGTCAACGACGCCGAGGACGTCCTGGCGGCGAAGGCGCGCATGGCGGCCGTCGGCATCGACGTCGACAAGCGCTCGTGGGGGGTCATGATCGAGACGCCCGCCAGCGCCCTCGGCGTCGCGGCGATGGCCGAGGCGGGCATCGACTTCGCTAGCTTCGGGACGAACGACCTCACGCAGTACACCCTCGCCGTCGACCGCAACAACGAGCTCGTCGCCGACCGGTTCGACGAGCTCCACCCCGCGGTGCTCGACCTCATCGGTCGCACCATCCGCGTCTGCCGGGAGCACGGGGTCGACACCGGCATCTGCGGGCAGGCGGGCTCGCGGCCGCGGATGGTCCGCTTTCTCGTGGACGCGGGCATCAGCTCGATCAGCGCGAACATCGACGCCGTGCGCGACGTCCAGCACGAGGTCAAACGCATCGAGCAGAAGCTGATCCTGGACTCGATCCGCTGAGACCTCACCCCGAGTGGTCGGGGATCTCGAGGTCCTCGACGACGATGCCCTCGCCGGCCTCGACGGCGCCGACGATCTGCCCGTCGAGCGCCTCGGCCACCTCGGCGGCATCGCCGGGGGCGACCGCGAGGGCGAAGCCCATGCCCATGTTGAACGTCCGGTAGAGCTCGACCTCGGCGACGTTCCCGCAGTCCGCGACGAACCGGAAGATCTCGGGGATTGGCAGCGGATCGTCGATGACGTACCGGTTGGCACCCATGCGCGCGAGATTCGTGAACCCCCCGCCGGTCACGTGCGCGCAGGCGGAGACGTCGAATCGCCGGATGGCGTGGACGACCGGCGTGTAGATCCGCGTCGGCTCGAGCAACTCCTCGCCGATGGTCCGGTCCGGATCGGGCGGGAACGGTTCGTCGTAGGCGTACGACCCCTCGATCGCCCGTCGGGCGAGGGTCAGACCGTTCGAGTGGATGCCACTGGCGGGGATGCCGACGAGGACGTCGCCCACGCTGGCGGTGCCGGGGCGGTGCTCGTGCGATGGCGCGACTCCAACCGCCGCGCCCGCCAGGTCGAGCGTGTCGATGACCTCGGGCATGACGGCGGTCTCCCCGCCCAGCAGCGCCACGCCGGCCCGGCGGGCGCCCTCGGCGAGGCCGACGCCGATCGCCTCCGTCAGCCCCTCGTCGGGTGCTGCCAGGGCGAGGTAGTCCACGAACCCGACGGGTCGCAGCCCCTCGGCGACGAGGTCGTTGACGTTCATCGCCACGCAGTCGATACCGATCGTGTCGTGTCGGCCGAGGGCCTCGGCGACGAGCAGCTTCGTGCCGACGCCGTCGGTCGTCAGCCCGACGCGGAGACCGTCGACCTCGAGGTGGCCGGCGTAGTCGCCGACGACGCCCGCGCCGACGGCCTCGATGAGCGCCTCGGTCGCGGCCTCGGAGGCCCCGATGTCGACACCGGCCTCGGCGTAGGTGAGCCCCTCCTCGTCCTCCGTCATACCTGACCGCCCCGTGGGGGCCGGGAAAAGTGCGTCGGTCCCCCGCACAACCTTAACCCACGTCCGGGCCTACGGTTCGCCCATGCCAACGTTCCAGGCCGGGGACGTCACCCTCGAACAGGTCCGGGACTTCGTCTGGGAGATCGAGCAGACGGGGGACATGCGGGTACCGGCGCGGGTCTTCGCGAGCGAGTCGCTGCTCGAGGAGATCGTGGAGGACAAGACGCTCCAGCAGTTGCGCAACTCGACCCATCTGCCGGGGATCCAGACGTACGCCATCGCGATGCCCGACGCCCACCAGGGCTACGGCTTCCCCGTCGGCGGGGTCGCGGGGATCGACGCGGAGGAGGGCTGCATCTCGCCCGGCGCGATCGGCTACGACATCAATTGCGGCGTCCGAATGGTAAAGACGAACCTCTCCGCCACGGACGTCCGCGGGCGAGAGCAGGCGCTGGTCGACGCGCTCTACGACGCGGTTCCCACCGGTCTCGGCAAAGGTGGCGTCGTCGAGTCCGACGTCCGCACCGTGGAGGCGATCCTCGACCACGGGCTCCAGTGGGCGCTCGAGCAGGGTTACGCCACGGCGGGGGACCTGCGCCACTGCGAGGACGAGGGCGTCCGCGAGGAGTCCGACCCGGCGAAGGTCTCGACCGAGGCCAAGCAGCGTGGCAAGAACCAGATTGGCTCGCTCGGCTCGGGCAACCACTTCCTCGAGGTCCAGCGGGTCACCGACGTCTTCCTCGATGACGTCGCGGAGTCGTACGGCCTCTGGCCCGACCAGGTCGTCGTCCTCATCCACTGCGGGTCGCGTGGCCTCGGCCACCAGACGTGCACGGACTACCTCCGCAAGATCGAGAAGCGTCACCAGGGGCTGTTGGACCGCCTGCCGGACCGAGAGCTCGCCGCGGCGCCGGCGGGGTCGCAGCTCGCGGAGGACTACTACCAGGCCATGGGCGCGGCCATCAACTTCGCCTGGACGAACCGCCAGCTCATCATGCACGCGGTTCGCAACGTCTTCGAGGACGTCTTCGGGGCGGACTGGGAGACCCTCGGGATGGAGCTGCTGTACGACGTCGCCCACAACATCGCCAAGAAGGAGGTTCACGACGTCGACGGGGAGGATCGCGAGCTCCTCGTCCACCGCAAGGGCGCCACCCGCGCCTTCCCCGCGGGCCGTCCGGAGGTACCCCGCGCGTACCGCGACGTCGGCCAGCCGGTGCTCCTTCCTGGCTCCATGGGCGCGGGGTCGTACGTCCTCCGCGGCGGCGCCAACTCCCTCGACGTGAGCTTCGGCTCGACGGCCCACGGGGCCGGTCGGCTCATGAGCCGCACCCAGGCCAAGCAGCAGTACTGGGGTGGTGACGTGCAGACGGAGCTCCGCGAGCGACAGCAGATCTACGTCAAGGCCGCCAGCGGTGCCACGATCGCCGAGGAGGCACCCGGGGTCTACAAGGACGTCGACGAGGTGGTGCGGGTATCGAGCGCGCTGGGCATCGGCGATCCAGTCGCCCGGACGTTTCCGATGGCCAACATCAAGGGGTGACCGGGACGCGGCGGCGCAACAGGCTTTATTGAGGGTGCCGGGGAACCTCCGGCCATGATCGACGAGACCGTCGAGGAGATCGAGGACATGCAGACGCACAGCTCCTCGGAGGTCGCCGTGACAGCCGCCCGGGCCCTTCGCGCGATCACCGAGGAGGAGCACGCGACCGTCGAGGAGTACCTCCGAAGCCTCTCGCGAAACGCCCGGGCGCTGCGACACGCGAACCCGTCGCACGCGACGCTGTTCACCACCATGCACGCCATCGTCGACGCGGTCGAGGCCGCCGACCCGCCCGACCTGTCCGCGGCCCGCGAGGCGACGACGGCGGCGATCGACGCCGAGATCGAGCGCGTGCAGGCCGCGAAGGACGGCGCGGCCGAGAACGCGCAGGCGCTGCTCGAGCCGGGGGGCACCTACATGACGCTCGACTTCTCCACCACCCTCCTGACGGCCCTCGAGCGCGCGAGCGACCCCGACGAGGAGGCGATCACGGTCTACTGCCTCGAGTCGCGTCCCCGGTACCTCGGCCGCAAGATGGCCCGCTCGATCGCGGGGGTGTGCGGCCTCGAGGCGCACCTCGTCGTCGACGGTGCCTCGGGCTCCTTCGTGAGGGCGTGTGACCGGGTGCTCGTGGGGATGACCTGCATCGTCGACGGGACGCTGTACAACCGCGTCGGGACGTATCCCCTCGCCGCCGTGGCCGACCACGCCGGGACGCCGATGCACGCCGTCGGCGCGCGGACGAAGGTCGTGGACGACGCGTTCGTCTTCGAGCACGAGGAGCGCTCGGCCAGCGAGGTATCGCTCGAACCCCTGCCCGATGTCGCCATCGACAACCCCGCCTACGACGCGACGCCGGTGTCGCTCGTGACCTCCGTGATCACCGACGAGGGGGCGCTGTTCGACTGAGCGGGACGGAGGCGTTTAAGGGCCGCCTCGGAGACGACTAGCCATGCACGCCAGAGAGCTCCGGGGACTCTCGGGCTTTCGCCCCGAGGGCGGGCCCAGTCGCCCGGCCATCGACCTCGGGTCGAACGAGAATCCCCTCGGGCCGAGCCCGGCGGCCGCGACGGCCGTCTGCGATGTGGTCGACTCGATCAACCGCTACCCCCGCGACCCCCACGCCGCCTTGGATCGCGCGCTCGCCTCGCGGTGGGACGTCGAGCCGGCGCAGATCTGGCTCGGCCCCGGCGGCGTTGGCGTCTTCGACTACCTGTCGCGGACCTTCCTCGAACCCGGTGACCGGATCCTCGAGCCCGACCCGGGGTTCTTCGTGATCGGCCGCAGCGCCCGCGCCCACCACGGGGGGACCGACCGGTACCCGCTCGATCGAGACGCGGGCTTCGCATTCGACGTCGACGCCGTCCTCGCCCGATACGACGGCCATCGCCTCATCTACGCCATCACGCCACACAACCCCACCGGCACGGTCGCGTCCCTCGGGGCGATCGAGGCGGTGGCTGACGCGACCGACGAGGAGACGATGGTCGTCGTCGACGAGGCGTACGGCGCGTTCACCGAGGCGCCGAGCGCCGTCGAGCTCGTCCGGCGTCGGTCGGACGTCGCCGTGGTGCGGACGTTCTCCAAGGCGTACGGCCTCGCCGGCCTCCGGCTCGGTTACGCGATCGTCCCCGAATCGGTGGCCGACGCGTACGCGGTCTTCCAGACGCCGTACGCAGCCAGCCGGGTGGCGTGCGTCGCCGCGCGCGCCGCCTTGGACGACGAGGCCTTCCTCGAGCGAAGCGTCGCCGTCGCCCGCAAGGGGCGTCGGTACCTGGCCGGGGCGATCGAGGCAGAGACCTACCCGAGCGAGGCCAACTTCGTGCTCGTTCGCGCCGGCGACGGCCAGGCCGTGGCGGACGCGCTCCTCGAGCGAGACATCCGGATCCGAAACTGCCACGGCTACGGGCTGTCGTCCTTCGTCCGGGTCACTGTCGGCACGGCCGAGCAGAACCGGATCGTCGCCCGGGCGTTGAACGAGGTGATCCCGGCGTGCGCGTCGCCCTGACCGGGACGCCGGGTACCGGCAAGACGACGGTCGCCGGTCGCCTCGACGTCGACCTCGCGGTGGTCCATCTCGGCGAGCTCATCGCGGTCGAAGGGCTCGCCACGGCGCACGACCCGGTGCGCGACACGGACGTGGTCGACCTGGACGCGCTTCGACGGGCCACGGCCGGTCGCGACGACGTCATCTTCGAGTCCCACCT
>JBKGZP010000005.1:0-70004 GCA_046543335.1 Halobacteriales archaeon | reverse complement strand
TGCTCGTGGCCGATGACGAGCACCTCCGCCTCCAGGGCCGCCGCTGGAGGCCAGGTGTGGCCGTGGGAGAAGGCGACACCGTCGCACACGATGCCCGGTGCGTCGTGCACCGTCGCACCGGTCAGCCACCCCTCGAGGTCGCCGTCGTGATTGCCCTTGACGACGGAGAGCCCGACGTCATCGGGCAGCGCCTCGACGAGCGCCTCGAGCTCGCGACGCTCGGCCCGGGCGGGATCGCCGATGGAGTGCATCAGGTCGCCGACGACGAGCACCGCCGACGGGTCGACCTCCTCGACGAGGCGAGCCAGGTCCTCGCGACGGTCGGCCGCCCGGCTCGGCACGCGTACGCCGTCGCGGTAGCGAAGGCCCAGCTCGATGCCGGCGTGGACGTCGGCGAGCACGAGCACGCGCTCGCCGTCGAGGGTGATCGTCGCCGCCGGGGCGCCGACGATCGGCTCGACCCTGGCCATCGGGTCAGATCGGCTTGAGGCGACCCTCGGACGGCTCGTAACAGGAGCCGCTCATGAGGGCGTCGTGGATGGCGTCGTCGATGGCCGACCGGTCCGCCGAGGTCGCCTCTTCGACCGCCTCGACGAGGGCCGTCCGGTCGACCCCCTCGCCCTCGTCCAGCTCGTGCATGTGGGCCACCACGGTCGCCTCAAGGTCGTCGCCCTCCAGGTCGTCCTCCTCCGCCGGCGTCGCCTCGTCGGCGGGCGCCACGGTCGACTCGGCCTCGTCGGTCGGCGCCGTCTCGGGAGGCGACGCCGGCGACTCGATGTCGTCGCCGGTCGCGAAGTCGGTCCCGTACTCCTCCTCGACGGCGGCGCGCTCCTCCGCCGAGAGCTCGAACTCGGGCGCCTCGACGTCGACCTCGCCAGCCTCGGGCACCGACGCCGCCGGGGTGGCATCGGGCGACGCCGCCGCGTCCGCCTCCTCGGTCGGTGCGCCGGCCGAGTCGTCCGGCGACGACGGCCCGTCGTCGGCCTCGCTCGCGCCGCCGGCCGGCGTGGCCACCGCCTCCCTGGCGACGGGTGCGTCGGTGCGAAACGCCCCGGCGAAGTCGCCCGTCGCCAGCGCCTCGTACGCCGCGGGGTCGCCCCCGCCGCCGGGGTCGGCCGACAGCGGGTCGACCGCCTCGCGCTCGCCGAGGACGACCTCGAGCGTCTGCACCACGCGGTCGCGTAGGGCCCGCAGGTACGCCGCGCCGACGTCGTACTCCGCGATCGCCCGGGCGATGCCGCGCGCGAGTGACGCCTCGACGCCGCGGCCGCGCAGCTCGGCCTCGATCCGCTCCGGTGCCACCCCCTCCGCGCGCACCTGCGCGACGAGCTCGATCCGACCGAGGGTGTGTCTGGCGGCCTCGGTCACCCACCGGTCGCGGGTCTCGCGGGTGGTCTCGACGACGCGCTCGGGGCGCAGTGAGGAGTAGATTCGGTCGGACCCCTCCGGCTGGAAGGTTCGGGCCTTCCCGGTCAGCGCCACGAACGTCGGCACCTCGGCGTCGGCCAGGAAGTTGGCCGCCTTGGGCTGGTACTGCCCGGCGTAGGCGACGAACGTGCCCGTCGGGTCGTTGACCCGCCCGCGGTAGATGTCCGCGCCGACCTGGTCCACCTCGGTGAGGACCCCGACGACGAACGCACGGTTCACGAGCGCACCGGTGGGCGCGAGGACGTACGTCGGCGCCATCTCCTCGTCGGCGTCGGCGACGCTGACGGTCGCGTCGGCGAACTCGGCGGCGAACAGCCGGTGGGCGACCTCCCGTCGGGGGGCGCCGGCGCTCATCCGGTCTCACCCGGTCGCGCGTCGGCGGCGATCGGTTGCATACTGGTGGCTAGACCGGTTCCGACCTAAAACCCTCCCCAACGACCCGGAAACCGTTAGGGCCCGCTGCCCAAGGGAACACCATGCACGTCCACGCCAACGCGGCGACGAGCGTCGACGGCAAGCTCGCCACGCGTCTGCGCCGCCAGGTGGCCCTCAGCGGGCCGGCTGACTTCGAGCGGGTCGATGGTCTCCGGGCGTCGGTCGACGCCGTGCTGGTGGGCGTCGGGACGGTCCTCGCGGACGACCCGCACCTCACCAGCGACAACCGGGACGACGGCGGGCCCGCCCGCGTCGTGCTCGACTCGATGGGTCGGACCCCCACGGACGCCCGGGTGCTCGACGGCCGCGCCCCGAGCCACGTGCTGGTCGCCGCGCACTGTCCGGCGGACCGCCTCGAGGCCCTCGAGACGGCCGGCGCGAGCGTGATCGTGACCGAGGGCCAGCGCCGAGCCGACGTCGACACCGGTCTGGACGCGCTCGAGTCGGCCGGGATCGAGCGGTTGCTCGTCGAGGGGGGTGGCGAGGTGCTGTACTCGGTGTTCGCTGCGGGCCGCGTCGACGAGCTCACCGTCTTCGTCAGCCCGCACGTCGTCGGTGGCCGCGAGGCGCCGACGCTCGTCGACGGGCTCGGCTTCACCGAGACGTTCCCACGCCTATCCCTGGAGGCGGCCGACCGGGTGGACGACGGGCTGCTTTGCACCTACGCGGTCGATGGTTGGGCGCCGTCGCCAGCGGCCGGTCAGTCGTCGGACTGATCGGCGGTCGCGGCCGCCTCGCGGGCTGCGGACTCCTCGAGCGACTCCAGGTAGTCGTCCGCGTCGAGGGCGGCCATGCAGCCCAAGCCGCCGGCGGTGACCGCCTGCTGGTAGTGGTAGTCGACGACGTCGCCGGCGGCGAACAGACCCTCGACGCCCGTCGCCGTCTGGCCGCCGCCGAAGCCGCCGGCGACGCGCACGTAGCCCACGTCGTCGAGCTCGACGTCGGTTCCCTCGAGGAACCCGGTGTTCGGGGTGTGGCCGATGGCGAGAAAGACCGCACCGACGTCGAGGTCGTACACCTCGGTCTCGGGGTCGTCGAGCTTGTCGCTGGGGTACCCCTCTGGATGGTGGGCGAGGGTGACGTGGTCGATGCCCTCGGCCTCGCTGCCGTGGATCTCGATGAGCTCGGTGTTGGTTCGAATCTCGATCTCGCCCGCGGCCTCCTTCTCGCGCACCCGATCGACCCAGTAGGCCTCCGCCCGGAAGTCCTCCCGGCGGTGGGCGATGATCACCGTCTCGGCGAAGCGGGTGAGGAAGCTGGCCTCCTCCATGGCGGCGTCGCCCCCGCCGACGACGAGCATGTCCTCGCCGCGGAAGAAGGCGCCGTCGCAGGTAGCACAGGTCGAGACGCCGTAGCCCATCAGCGCGTCCTCGCCAGGGACGCCGAGGGTGCGAGCGCTGGCGCCACTGGCGACGACCACCGCGTCGGCGGTCAGGACGTCGCCAGCGTCGAGGGTGAGCTCGAAGGGGCGGTCGCCGTCGTCGAGGTCGGCCACGACGCCGTGGCGAATCTCGGCGCCGAATCGCTCGGCCTGTCGCTTCATGCGCTCGATCAGCTCGGGCCCCGAGATGCCCTCGGGGAAACCGGGGTAGTTGTCGACCTCGGTCGTCAGCGTCAGCTGGCCCCCCGGTTCGACCCCCTCGAGGACGAGTGGCTCGTGGTTGCCGCGGGCGCCGTAGATGGCGGCGGTCAACCCGGCGATTCCCGAACCGACGACGACCATCCGATGGTGTTCGCGGTCGCTCATCGTACCGGGGTCACCTCGCCTCGTTCCATCGAACCGGCCATACGCGAATCGTGACGGCGCGCGCGTATTAGATTTGTTATCGGGAGGGCCAAGGGGCCACGCCCCGACGGACGCCCATGAGCGAGTACCTCTGGTCCAAGACGCGCGAGTACGAGGCGCTCCTCGCGGCCGACCTGGCCGGGGCGGACCCGACGAACGAGGACGGCGAGATCTGCCTCCAGATGGCCCGGGCGTACCTCGAGGACGGGCGACACTTCCTCGACGGCACGGACCTCGCGAACGCGCTCGCCGCGTTCGCCTACGGCCACGGCTGGCTCGACGCCGGCGAGCGCCTCGGGGTCGTCGAGGTCGCGACCCGAGAACGGGCCGTATGAGCCTCGGTACCGGGTCACATCCGTTTGTTGCCGAGTCTCATCTGTCGCAACTAACACGAAATATTTATAAACCCTCGTCGATAACTATTTGTTAAGTTCTGGGCGGGTGCCCCGTCCGCCGAACTGTCCATCATGACCGAAACCGAAGTAACGACCAACGCTGCCGAACGCGCCATCGAGGCAGAGGAGGCCGACGAGCAGGTCGACGTCTGTCCCGAGTGCGGCGGTCGCCTCGTGCACGACGAGGAGCACGGCGAGGTCGTCTGCACGGAGTGCGGCCTCATCGTCGAGGAGGACCGCGTCGATCGCGGCCCGGAGTGGCGGGCGTTCGACCCCGCCGAGAAGTCCGCCAAGTCGCGTGTGGGTGCCCCCACGACCAAGCTGATGCACGACAAGGGGCTGTCCACCAACATCGACTGGCAGGACCGCGACGCCTACGGCAAGGCGCTGTCCTCGCGCCAGCGCCAGACGATGCAGCGCCTTCGCACGTGGGACGAGCGGTTCCGGACCAAGGACTCGAAGGACCGCAACCTGAAGCAGGCGCTCGGCGAGATCGACCGCATGTCGAGCGCGCTGGGCCTGCCGAAGAACGTCCGCGAGACCGCGAGCGTCATCTACCGCCGCGCCCTCGACGACGGGCTCCTCCCGGGGCGCTCGATCGAGGGCGTGGCCACGGCGTCGGTCTACGCCGCCGCCCGCATGGCCGACACCCCCCGCAGCCTCGACGAGGTGACCGCCGTGAGCCGGATCGACATGGACGAGCTCACGCGGACGTACCGCTACATCGTCCGCGAGCTCGAGCTCGCCATCGAGCCGGCCGATCCGAAGCAGTACCTCCCGCGGTTCGTCTCGGAGCTCGACCTGCCCGACGAGGTCGAGCGCCTCGCCCGCGAGCTCCTCGACGCCGGCCGCGACCAGGGTCGCCTCAGTGGCAAGTCGCCCGTCGGCCTCGCCGCCGCGGCCGTCTACGCCGCCGCTCGGCTGTCGAACGTGAGCGTCACCCAGTCGGAGGTCGGCGAGGTGGCCAACGTCAGCGAGGTCACCATCCGGAACCGCTACAAGGAGCTCCTCGAGGCCGCCGAGGCCGAGGGCATCGCCGCGTAGGTACCGAGCGGGTCCTTTTTCCACCGGCCGGTCCAACCGCCCGACGATGCGCGAGGCCTACGTCCAGCTCCGGTGCCCCGTCTGCCAGAAGGACTGGCAGGGAAACCCCGCCGATCTCCCCGCCCCCGACGCCGACTTCTCCTGCCCCGACTGCGGGGGCACCCGATCGACGACTGAGTTCATGCGCACCGCCAGGGACCTCGAGATCTACAAGACCTTCGTCGAGTGACGGTCAGCCCTTCGTCGCCGAGCGCGCGCCGCACGCGTCGCACGACAGCATGAGTGCGCCCTTCTCGCGCTCGAGGTGCGTGTCGGGGAGCCCGCACTCGGGGCACCGGACGTACGCCTCGACGTAGTCGTCGATCGTCGCCTCGATGCGCCCTGCGTTGAAGTCGCCGGTCAGACGGGCGCGACCGGCCTCGTCGATGTGACCGCTGGTGCCGAGCTCGTTCTGCAGGAACTTGAAGACGTGATGCGGGTCGCGGTCGAGGGCGTCGACCGTCTCCGGGAAGTTCTCGTAGACGGTCACGTGCCCCTCGGGACGCACCACCGGATCGGGCACGGTGAAGCGGTCGGTCTCGGCGCCGATGTCCGGGGTCTCCTCGAGTCCCCGGTCGAGCAACTCGTCGTAGTCCATGCGACCGACTTGCCCGGCGGACGACAAAAGGACCTCGCTCGACCGTTGCAGCCCCGTGGTAGCTGTTAACACGATTCAAGTTAATAATATAACCCCGGGACCGTTACGCTTCGGTGATTATGAAGAAGCAGGAGCTCATTCACCTACACGGGCTTCTCGCCGAGATTTCGACCGATTTCGAGCAACACACCGGGAAATCGCCGTGTCTCGACGAATACGAGTCCCTTGGGGTACGACCGACCTCCATTCACCGATCGAAAACCGAACACAAGGCGGCTGTTTTTTCGCTGGCGGAATCATTGACCGACTCCATGGCCGAGGTGGCGCCCGAGCGCGTCCCCGCGGCCGCTGACTGAACGCTCGAGCGAAGCGGGCGAGGACGGCACACGCCGCATAGCCCGGCGGCCATCGCCCCGGGTCGCGGGGGTGCCACGTCCCGCCGACGGTCGCCCGGCGGGACCTCCCGAGCGTCGCTCAGTCGATCAGGTCCTCGAACTCCGGGAGGACGTCGTCGTCCTCGGCGGGTTCGATGGGCTCGTCCTCCTCGACCGTGCCCGGGTCGGCGTCATCGTCGATGACGTCCACCTCGAGGATCTCGAGGGGGATGTTCTCGAGGCGCTGGCCGATCTCCTTCCTGGCGATGCGGGCGGCGTGCTCCTCCCGTTCGACGTTGAACACGGTCATCTCCAGTTCCAACGCGACGAGACTCTCGTCGGCCGCGATGAACGCCGGATCCAGCCCCTCCCCGCAGTGGGGGCAGTGCTTCTGGCCCATGTTGATCTCCACGTAGTTCAGATCCGGGTTCAGCATCTCGCCGGTCTTCGAGATGGCGATGCGCACCGCCTCGTCGGTCGTCTCGACGTCGTATACCGGCACCGCCGCCTCCACGACAACTCTGCAGTCCATGGCACCGCGAGAGTTTTACCTCCACCAGTATCAAACTTGGCGTTAGCGGGGAACGATTCGCCCGATGACGACGACCTCGAGGTCGGTCGAGACCGGCGTGATCGACGCCAACGACCTGGCCGGCGGGATCGACCTCTACGCGACGCTCGCCAGCGGACAGAGCTACCGCTGGCGGCGGGTGGGGGGCGACCTCTACGAGCCCCCAACGGGTCGTTCGACCCCCTGGTACGAGACGGTGGCCGACGACCGACCGGTGCAGGTGCGCCAGACGGCCGCCGGCCTGGAGTGGCGCGCCCGCGGCGACGCGGTCCCCACGCTCCGACGGGTGCTTCGCCTCGACGACGACCTCGAGGCGATCCTCGCCGAGGGCCCGGACGCGGCCATCTACCGCGAGGCGGTCGAGCGCTTCGCGGGCATGCGCCTCGTCCGGGACTCCCTCTGGGTCGGCCTCGTGTCGTTCATCTGCTCGACCAACATGCGCGTCGAGCGCATCCACGACATGGTCCGCCGGCTGTCCGAGCGGTTCGGATCGCCGCACGAGCTCGAGGGGCGGACCGTCCACGCGGTCCCCAGCCCCGCTCGGCTCGCCGCCGCCGAGGAGGGCGCCATCCGCTCGTGCCGGGTCGGCTACCGGGCACCGTACCTCAAGGAGACGGCACGCGCGGTCGTCGAGGCGAACCCACCGCTGCCCGACCCCGAGGCTCTCGCGTACGAGCCCCTCCGGGAGGCACTGACGGCGTACCACGGCGTTGGCCCGAAGGTGGCCGACTGCGCGATCCTCTTCGGCGCCGGTCGCCTCGAACCGGTCCCCCTGGACCGCTGGATTCGCCGCGCCATCGCCGAGCAGTTCCCCGACTGCGACCGCGGCTCCTACGCGGCCACCTCCCGGGCGATCCGAGCCCGACTCGGCCCGTATCCGGGATACACCCAGACGTACCTCTTTCACCACCTCCGGACCGGGTCCGGCTGAGGCCGGCGCACAGCTTTATCCGCGTTCGGACCGCCAGCCGACGCATGATCACCGCGGCACGGATGGCGGCGGTGGACCGCAACGCCGAGGCGATTGGCGTCGACCGCCGGCTGCTCATGGAGTCGAGCGCCAACGCGGTCGCCGGGGCGGTGCGCGAGCACGCGGGTGTTGGCGAGCGCGTCGAGATCATCGCGGGGCGCGGGAACAACGGCGGCGACGGATTCGCCGCCGCGAGGTTCCTCTCCGACTTCGACGTGCGGGTCACCCTCGTCGGGCACCCCGAGCGGATCACGACCGACATCGCCCGGGCGAACTGGGACGCGCTCCAGGCGGCCGAGGTCCCGACGACCGTCGTCCACGACAGCACCGACGTCGACCCGCCCGCGGGCGCCGTCGTCGTCGACGCCCTGCTTGGCACCGGCATCCGCGGCCCCCTTCGCGAGCCGATACGCGCCGCCGTCGAGGCCATCAACCACGCCTCGGGGACCGTCATCGCCGTCGACGTCCCCAGCGGGCTCGACCCCGACGGCGGTCCCGCCGCCGAGGTCGCCGTCGCGGCCGACGCGGTCGTCACGTTCCACGACCGCAACCCCGTCCACGCCGACCTGGACGCGCCGGTGACGGTCGCGGACATCGGCATCCCCGCCGCCGCCGAGCGCTTCGTCGGGCCCGGCGACGTGCTAACGCTCGCCGAGCGCGATCCGGCCGCCCACAAGGGCGACCACGGCCGCGCGCTCGTCGTCGGGGGCGGCCCCTACGTCGGCGCGCCGGCGCTGTCGGCCATCGCCGCGCTGCGGGCGGGATGCGACCTCGTCGAGGTGGCCGTGCCGGCCGCCATCGCCGACGCGGTCGCGAGCTTCCACCCCGAGTTCATCGTCCGCCAGCTGCCGGGCGACCGCCTCGAGCCCACGCACCTCGACCTGCTCGGCGACGCCATCGAGGCGGCGGACGTCCTCGCCGTCGGCCCCGGCCTCGGACGCGACCCCGACACCGAGGCGGCCGTCGCGGACCTCCTCGCGGGGGTCGACCTGCCGACGGTCGTCGACGCCGACGCCCTCCGGGTGCTGCCGTCGGTCGATCCCGCCGGCACGATCGTCGCGACCCCCCACGCTGGCGAGTTCGCCGCCATGGGCTTCGAGGCACCGAGCGACTGGCGCGAGGCGGAGGTGGCGGTCCAGGAGGCCGCTCGGGAGCTCGACGCGACGGTCCTGCTCAAGGGCCGGTACGACGTCGTCGCCGACCCCTCGACGGTCCGGGTGAACCGCACCGGGAATCCGGGGATGGCCGTCGGCGGTACGGGTGACGTGCTCGCCGGAGCGGTCGCGTCGCTTTGCTGTCGCGCGGACCCGCTCTCGGCGGCGACCGTCGCCGCCTGGGCCAACGGTCGCGCCGGCGACCGGCTGGCGGGGGCAGGCTACGGCTTCCTCGCGAGCGAGGTGGCCGACGAGCTGCCGCACGCGCTGGCCGATCCCGTCGACTGACGGGCTACGGACCGGTGTTGGCGTACAGCGGCGCCGCCCGGTCGCGAGCGCGTTCGACGACCGCGGGCGGTGCCTCGAACTCCACCACGACGCTCTCGCCCCCGTAGGTGACGTCGCGAACGCGGGCGCTGTCGTGCAGCCAGGAGAGCAGCGACATCGTTTCTTCCGCCTGGGGGAGGACGAGGCGCTCGCCGCGCCAGTCGGGGAGCTCGTCCCGAAGGCGCCGGCGCAGCCGGTCGACGCCGGCCCCCGTTTCGGCGCTGACCGGGACGGGCGCCGGCGCCAGCGACCGCAACGCCTCCGTCGCCGCGTCGACCGACGCCGGGTCGACCCGGTCGACCTTGTTGAACACCGTGACGAGGGGTGCCTGGTTGCGCCCGCTGAGGATGTCGTGTGAGGTGACCAGCTTCTCGCGCACCGCCTCGAGGTCCTCGCTGACGTCGACGACCAGCAGGACCAGGTCGGCCCGGTAGACCGCGTCGAGCGTCGAGTCGAAGGAGTCGACCAGCCACGGCGGCAGGTCCGAGATGAACCCGACCGTGTCGGTCAGCAACACGGGGCGCTCGTCGACGACGACCCGTCGCGTGGTCGTCTCGAGCGTCTCGAACAGCCGATCGCTCGAGGCCGCCGTCGGTTCGAGGTCGGGGTGCAAGCCGTCGTTCTCCGCGACGCTGAGGTCGTCGGCCAGGCGCCGCAGCAGGGTCGACTTGCCGGCGTTCGTGTACCCGGCGAGTGCCACCAGGTCGAAGCCGGAGTCCCGCCGACGGGCGCGACGGCTGGCCTGTCGCTCGCGGATGCCATCGAGCTCGTCGCGGATGCGGCTGATGCGCGCCTTGATGTCGCGCTTGCGGCTCTCGTCGTACTCGCCGAGGCCCATGAACCCCGGGTGCTCGTCGCGCTTGGCGAGGCTGGCCTTCGCCTCCGCGCGCGGCAGCTCGTAGCGCAACTCGGCGAGTTCGACCTGCAACTGGGCGGTGCGGGTCGAGGCGCGCTGGCCGAAGAGATCCAGGATGAGGCGGTGGCGGTCCTTGACGACGACTCCCTCGGGGAGGCGCCGACCGAGGTTGTACGTCTGGTAGGGACCGAGGCGGTTGTCGAAGACGACGACCTCGGCGGCTCGTTCTCGCACGGTCTCCGCGAGCGTCGAGACCTTTCCGGCGCCGAGTTCGTGGGCCGGATCGGCCGAGCGTACCTGCGTCACCACGCCGACGACCTCGTGGCCGGCGGCCGCCACGAGCCGCCTGATCTCGGCCGTGTCCGGGCGCCCCTCGTCGACGCGTTTGGCGACGACCGCCCTCATGGGTGGCGGTCGGCCGATCGACGGGTACCTGGCACGTACGATGGCTACGCCGCGGTCGCACTTAAGCGCTCAGCCGGGTCGGCGCACGCTGACGGCGATGCCCGAGCCGATGGGTAGCACCGTCGTGGCGAAGGCGTCGTCGTCGCGAACGGCGGCGAGGTACCGGCGGATGCCCTCCGTGGTCGCATCGAGCTCGACGGTCGCGCCGTCGACGAACGCGGCGACCAGCCCGGCGGTGTCCATCGGGCCCGCCCGGATGGCGTTGTCCGCCACGATGACCCCACCGGGGGTGAGGTCCGCCCGCACCGCCTCGAAGGCGTCGAGGTAGCGTTCCTTGTCGTGGTCGATGAGCACCAAATCGAACGGGCCAACGGCCGCATCGATGGCGTCCATCGCGTCACCCGCCTCGAATTGGGCACGGTCGGCGTAGCCACCGCGCTCGAAGAAGGCCTCCCCGGCGGCGAGTTCGTCGGGGTCCTCCTCGGTCAGGACGACGCAGTCGCCCTCGCCGAGCGCCCGGGCGATCCAGTACGCGGAGTACCCGAAGCCGGAGCCGAACTCGAAGACCCGCTCGGCACGCGTCGCCAGCGTGAGCTGGTGCAGCAACCCACCGACCACGGGACCCACGATGGGGAAGCCGTCGCGGTCGGCTCGCTCGGCCATCTCGCGCTGGATCGAATCCGGTCGCGGGGCCATGGCCTCCAGGAAGCCGTCCAGGTCGGCGTCGGCAGTCGTCGCCATGCGGTGGCGTCGGGTGGGCCGGGGGTAAACCCTTCCACTCGATCACCGGCGCAGCACGAGCGTCAGCACGTCGCCGTCGGCGAGGACGTGGTCGAGGCCCACCTGCTGATCCTCGTGGCGGGCGCTGTCGCCGGTGATGCGGGCGTAGCGCACGCGCTCGCGCATCGACCCCCCGAGGCGCTCGATGGCGTCGGCGACCGTGTCGCCCTCGCGGACGATGAGCGGCTCCTCGAGGTCCGGATCGTCGCCGGGCTCGCGGAGGTAGACCCGCAGGAGGCCGAGGCGATCCCAGAGACGCTCGCAGAGCGTCTCGAGGCCGCGACCGGTCTCGGCGGAGACGTAGGCGACCGCCTCGGGGTCGAGCCCCTGCTCGCGGAGGTCCGCCTCGAGCGTCGGCCGGTAGCGCTCGTCGACCAGGTCCACCTTGTTCACCGCGACGAGGGAGGGGAGGTACACCCGGTTGGCCATGATGCCGTCGATGAGTCGGTCGACGTCGACCGGCTCGGCGATGTGGACGTCGGCGTTGACGTGGCCGTGCTCGCGGACCACCTCGGCGACGGTCGCCTCGTCGAGCTCGAGGCCGCCGGGCGCGGTGACGTCGATGCCACCTTTCGGCGTCGGCGTCACCGACACCCGCGGTGGCGTCGTGTCGAGGCGGACCTGGTTGGCGTACAGCTCGTCCCGGAGGTCCGCGTAGCGCTCGACCTCGAACGGCGAGAGGACGAACAGCACGAGGTCGGCCGAGCGGACCATCGACAGCACCTCGCGGCCGCGACCGCGTCCTCGGCTCGCGCCCTCGATGAGGCCGGGCACGTCGAGCAGCTGGAGCTTGGCACCGCGGTACTCGATCATGCCCGGGGTGACCTCCAGGGTGGTGAAGTCGTAGTCGCCGACCTCGCTTTCGGCGTTGGTCAACGCGTTCAAGAGCGTCGACTTGCCGACGCTCGGGAAGCCCACCATCGCGATGGTGGCGTCGCCGGACTTGGCGACGTGGTAGCCGCCGCCACCACCGGAGCCGGCCTCGCGGGCCTCGAGGTCCTCCTTGAGCTCGGCGACCCGGGCCTTGAGCCGACCGATGTGCTGCTCGGTGGCCTTGTTGTACGGCGTCTCGGCGATCTCCCGCTCGAGCGCCTCGATGTCCTCTTCGAGGCCCATCCAGTCGCGGGTTGGAGGCCTCCGGCGGAAAGCGCTTCGCTTCGGACGGCCTATCGACAGGTTGATATGAACGCCGGCACCTCCATGACGTGAATCGATGCCCTCACCCGCGACGCTTCGCGATAGCACGCAGATCGAGGTGCCCTACCACGCGGTGGCCCACCTGCTCGAGACGATCGAGACGCGCTTCGTCGTCACGATCCGTCGCGAAGGTTCGCGCTGTCGCATCATCGGCTCGCCCGTCGAGATCAAGGACGTCGGCACCTACCTGGCGAGACGGGGCGTGACCGTCCCCTAGGGCCAGAGGCCGCGCACCTCGTGCGCGGCAGCGACGCGCTCGAGGGCGACGACGTACGCGGCGTCACGCCAGCGGACGTCGTGGGCCTCGAGCTTCTCGACGACGCTCTCCCACGCCGCGGTCATGTCCGACTGCAACTCGGTCTCGACCTTCTCGAGGGACCACTTGCGCCGGCTGATGTCCTGCAGCCACTCGTAGTAGCTCACGGTCACCCCGCCGGCGTTGGCGAGGATGTCCGGGATGACGGCGATGTCGCGCTCGGCGAGGATGGCGTCGGCACCGAAGGTCGTCGGGCCGTTCGCCCCCTCGACGACGAGGTCGGCGACGATGTCGTCCGCGTTGTCCTCGGTGATCACGTTGCCGATGGCGGCGGGGATCAGCACGTCGACGTCGAGCTCGAGGAGGTCCTCGTTCGAGATGACCGCCGGTGCGTCGTACTCGAGCACGGCCTCGGGCTCCTCGTCGTGGGACTTGATCTCCTCGAGCCGGAGTCCATCCGGGTCGTGGACCGCCCCGTTGACGTCGCTGACGGCCACGACGGTGGCGCCGTACTCGTCGAGCTTCCGCGCGGCGTTCGCGCCGACGCTCCCGTAGCCCTGGACGGCCACGGTCGCCCCCTGGACGTCGATGTCGTGGTACTCCATCGCGAGGTCCGCGATGATCGCCACGCTGTGGCCGGGCGCGGCGGCCCGCCCGAGGCTCCCGCCGACGATGGGCGGCTTGCCGGTGACGACGCCCGGCATGGTCTCGCCCTCCTGCATGCTGTAGGCGTCCATGAACCAGGCCATCGTCTGCGCGTCCGTGCCCATGTCCGGGGCGGGGATGTCGCGTGTCGGGCCGACGACGTCGCGAAGCTCCTGGGCCAGGCGGCGGGTCAGGCGCTCCTTCTCGTCGTCGCTGAGCGCCTTCGGGTTGACGACGACGCCCCCCTTCGCGCCGCCGAAGGGGAGGTCCATCACCGCGCACTTCCACGTCATCCACATCCCGAGGCCGATGCACTCCTCCTCGGTCACCTCCGGGTGGTAGCGGATGCCGCCCTTGAACGGACCCCGGACGTTGTCGTGCTGGGCGCGGAACCCCGTCAACGGCTCGACGGTACCGTCGTCTCGCAGGAGGGGGATGGTCACGCGGGTCACCCGGGCGGGGTGGCGCAGTCGCTCGACGATGTGCTCGTCCACGTCGATCTTGCTCGCGGCGCGGTTCAGCTGGTGGACCGCGGTCTCTCTCGCGGTCTCGGGGTCGTCATGGCCCGCCGCCGCGTCGTTGCCCATGGACCTCACCACCGCCTTCGGACCCGCGGTACGGGGACGTGCGTGACCCACCGTCGGTGCGTACGTCGCCGTCGCCGGACGGACCTCGTGAGAAGTTGCATGTCATCGAAGGTTCCAACGGGCCGTATATAATTCCAGTTACTTGCGCGCGCGCAGCCTCGCTCGGCCACCTACCCGAATCGCTCGAGCACGGCCAGCGTCCCCGCAGCGTAGCCCACGTCGAGGACCTCGTCGGCGGCCTCGCGAGCGGCCTCGTCGGCGTTGGCGACGGCGACCGCGTGCCCCGCCCGCTCGAAGGTCGCGACGTCGTTCTCCGAGTCGCCGATGGCGAGGACGTCCTCGAATTCGACCCCGAGGAGCGCGCAGGCCCGCTCGAGCGCCCGGCCCTTCGTGACCGCGGGATCCTTCACGTGGTAGGCGTAGCCGCTGTCGACCACCTCGAAGCCGAACCGGTCGGCGACGGCCGCCAGCTCGTCCCGGTCGACCGAGCGCTCGACGGCGAGCTCGGTCTCGCGCCACCGGTTGACCAGGTCGGCGGTCGACCAGCCAAGGTCGATGCCGGCATCCGCCAGTCCCTCGGCGAGGGTCTCGACGCGCTCGGCCAGCTCGGCGCGTTCGACGACGCCATCGATCGCGATGACGCCGCCGTTTTCCGCGATGGCGCGCTCGGGCATCGCGAGGAACTGGCAGAGGGCGATCGGATACGGGAAGGCCTTGCCGGTCGTGAAGACGACCGGCCCCGACCAGGCACGAAGCGGGGCGAACACGCGCTCGTCGACGCCGCCCTCGGGGCGGGTGATGGTCCCGTCGATGTCGAGCGCGAGCGGTGGTGGCATGAATCGCCGGCCGGTCACCCGATGTACCGGAGGTCCTCGTCGGTCGGCACCTCGACCTGCGGCCCGGCCTCGGCCTCGCGGAGGCGATTGACGACGGCCTCCATCTCCTCGGCGCGCTCGTCGAGGTCGGCGGTGTCGATCTCGACGCCCAAGAGGGACCCGAGCACCTCGAGCACGCGCGTCGCGCTCTTCGGATCGACGAGGTAGCCGCTGGTCTCGCCCATCAGGCACGCCGTCGACAGCCCCCGTCTGGCGCCCAGACCGACCAGCAGGCCGCTGACGCCGACGATGCCCCCCTCGGGCTCGTCGTCGCGAAACGCCGCCCCGGCGGCCTCGAGGTCGTCGCGCAGGTCGGCCTCGCTCGCGACCGCGAGGACGTCGTAGGACTCGATGAGCTCGCCGGTCGGCACGCCACCCATGGCGACGACCGTCCGCGCGCCGAACGCCTCGGCCACGTCGAGGTACGCATCGGTGAGGCGGTAGTGACCCATCGGCGTCTGGGGCTGGTGGTCGCCGGTGAGCACCAGCGCGTCGCGCCCGTCGAGGTCGATCGCGTGGACCGTCGACCCGGTGAGCGCGGGTGCACCGTCCTCCACGGTCACCTGGGGCGGGAAATGCTCCGAGTGCACGCGCCGCACGACGGTCCCGTCGAACCGGTCGACGAGGTGTCGGGCGGCCAGCGCACCGACGTGGGCGACCCCGGGTAGCCCCTCGAGGAACACCGGCTCGTCGAGCGACGGATCCGCGACCGCGTCGACGGCGATCTCGTCCATGGAGGTCACTCCACCCGGCGGCGCTTAAGCGCGCGTCGGTACTCGCCGTGGGGGTCGTTGGGGTTGAACGGAGCCGGGCCGCTGCGGCGCGTCGCCGCCCCGCAGGCGGGGCAGCGCTCCCCGAGCGTGTAGACCGGTCGGTCGTGGGTCCCCTCCCACGCGGTGCACGTTCGGAGCAGTGGGGTCATCCGCCTCAGTCGGCCTCGGCCCGGCGCCGGCGGTGGAACGCCGCCGTTCCGCCGGCCGCCTCGAGCGCCTCGCGCGCCCGCTCGGCGCTCTCCTCGAGGGCCTCCTCCGCGCGCTTGTAGTCGGGGGCGCGAACCCGGATGCGGTACTCCGGCGCGCCGACGTAGGTCACCTCGAGCTCGACCTCGTCGTCGGCCTGGTCGCCCGCCGACCGGAGGGCCGCCTTGACGTCGTCGACGCCAGCCGAGTCGGGCGAGCGAAGGTCGACGTAGCCCGTCACCTCGACGTAGGGGACGGCGACGTTCTCGCGGGCGGTCTCGACGATTCGCGCGCCCTCGTCGTCCTCGATGTCGAGGTCGTCCAGGGTGTCGCCGCCGTGGATGGCCGCCTCCTCGAACGCGTCGTACAGCGAGCCGTAGCCGGCGAGGAGCTCCTCGGCGATGGCGACGAAGCGCTCGTCGTCGACGGCGTCCTCGAGGGCGAGCTCCATCCAGGCGTCGGCCTTTTGCTCGTTCTTCCAGGCCTGGATCGTCTCCGAGCGCTGGTGGTCGTTGACGTCCTTGAGCGACAGGTCGATCTGCTGGGCCTCCTCGTCGACGGCGAGGACCTTCGCGACGACCGTCTGGTCCTCCCGGACGTGATCCCGGACGTTCTTGATCCAGCCGCTGGCGACCTCGCTGATGTGGACGAGGCCGCGCTTGTCCTCATACTCCTCGAGGTCGATGAACACGCCGAAGTCCTCGACGTCGTCGACCTTGCCGACGACGAGCTCGCCGGGTTCCGGCCAGCCGGCGTACTTCATCGCGACTCGACGACCTCCACCACCTCGCCGACGATGTCGGCCCGTCCCCCCGACGGCGTGGCGACCGTCGCGTCGCACGCTGGGCAGGCGACCGTGGTCGACGCGCGCTCGAAGATGATCTGTTCGGCCCCGCACTCGGGGCAGGCGACGGCGAGGAAGCGACCCGGCACGGCGATCACCCCGTGAACTCCAACCGGCCGGCCTTCCAGCCCTCGCGGCGGTGCGACTTGCCGCACTCGCTACAGCGGTAGACGAGGTTGGTCCGCTTCGTCGGCTTCTCGCCGGCGGGTACCTCCGAGAACTTCCCGTCGTTGCCGATACCCTGGGCGCGCTCGCGCTGGCGGTCGATCCACTTCATGCCGGTCTCCTGTCCGCGGCGCACCTTCTCGACCTCGTGTTCGTGGTGGGCGTTGCAATGGGGGCAGTACGTGTTGATCCGACGAGGCATCTCCATGGTCGATCTTGGCCACGGCTTGGCGACCGCCCCATATAACCCGTTTGGGTCGCGCACGTCCGCGTCGCCCCCTTCGAAGGCCTTAATGGACGACCCGCGAAAGCCCGAGGCATGAAGCGCCTCATCATCCACGGTAACCCCGGCATCCGCAAGGACGGGGTCATCCGCCTCGGGGGGGAGGAGTGGCAGCTGTTCTCCGTCACGAAGAACGGGGAGTGGTACGGCCCCGAGGAGGTCCAGCTGTGGTGCGTCGTGGGCGCGCCGGACGAGCGCGAGGCGTTCGAGCGCCGCGAGTTCATCCCGCACTTCCTCGAGGTCGAGCGCGTCGACGCCGCAGAGGTCGAGGTCGTCAAGCCGGCGGGCGACATGGCCGTCTGACGCCGGATCGCACCCTATTCGAGGTCGACTGCGTAGATGCGGACATCGCCACCGTCGAACACCTGATCGAGGGTGGGATGGTGCTGAATCGTGAGGCCGGGGTAGCGATTTCGCTCGGCCGGGCCGACGTAGACGTAGTCGACGTCGTAGCGCTCGAGGAGCTCCTGCTGGCGGTCGGCCGAGCCGGTGTAGAGCTCGCTGACGTGCTCGAGGCGGCGGTCGTACGCCTCGGTCCCGCGATACTGGCGCTCGTGGTGCCACCCCAGGACGGTCGGATGGCCGGTCAGCGAGGCCGGGGCGGCCGCCCCCTCGCCGCGATCGGGACGCCACCAATACCCCGCCGGGGCGGCGGTGAGGATCGTCGACTGTCCGGAGCGATCGTCCAGCCATCGGATCGCGGCCGCCTCGTCAGGGTAGTGCACCTCGAGGTACGCCGTCGCGTCGAGGGTCGGACCGGCCTCCTCGTAGACGGGCGACGGCTCGCCCAGGTGGCCCACCAGGGCGAAGCCGGCGTAGACGGCCGTAGCCAGCACCACCACCGCCATCAGCACGCGCCCCGATCGGGCCAGCGCACGGCGCGTGGCCCGATCGTCGGCCGGCCAGCCGTCGGCGAGGGCGGCGAGCGACGCCCCCGCTGCCACGGACCAAAGCAGCCAGACGTGGACGTACGGCTTGAAGATCACGTTGAACCGCTCGCCCTCGAGCGTCAGGAACTCGACGAGCAAGACGAGGCCGGCGCCACCGGCGATCGGCACCGCGACGAATCCCAGCGAGGGCGAGTCGGCCGTGGGCCACGGCGTCGACGGCCGGCCTGCAAACCGGAGGAGCCACCACGGCAGCGCGATGGCGACGAGGGCGACGCCGACGACGGGCATGCCGAGCAGGGCGAACCCGGCGACCGCGACGACGGCCACGGCGGCGGGGAGGACGGGATCTGCCACGGACACGCGCAACCACCGCCACAGTGCCAGGGCGATCACCGCCAAGAACGCACCGACGACGATCAGAAAGGGCCCCAGCGCGGTCTGATGCTCCCAGAGGGCGACAATCGAGCCGGGGCCGCCGAGCAACGGGCCGGCCCAGAAGGGGAGGCTCCAGACCACGCCGAGCGCGAGCACAACGGCGCCGGTGACGGCGCCGATGGCCGCATCGAGTGCCGCTTTCGGGAGCCCGGGCGGGACCTCGGCGAGCGCTCCCTCGCGGGCGGCCTCGGGGAGGAGGTCGAGCGGGTCGTGCGGCGACAGGGCGAGCGCCACGGCGACGATTCCGCCGGCGGTCGGAAACGACCAGAGGTTGACGAGTGAGAGCAGACCCGCCACCGGCGGGATGGCCACGAGGACCAGGAGGCGACGGCGCGACCGCGCCTCGGGGGGACTCGCCCAGTAGGCCGCGACGAGGCCGAGGACCAGGAGCGTGAAGGGCTGGCTCAGCATGTGGGCGTGGAGATCGCCGTTGAGCCAGGCGAACAGGGGGAACTCCGTGGCCGCGTAGAAGGGGTCCTCGGCGGTCGGGTCGACCGGGATGACCCGGCTGGCGTCGAAGTAGGAGAAGTCGCCGGGAGCCCAGTCGGCGATCGCGGGGTCAAGCCCCAGACCGGACGCCACCCACCGGGCGGGGCCGTCCGGGACCAGCCAGAGGAGCACTCGGATCGTCGTCTCGAGGTTGGCGGCGACGCCGACGAAGAAGGCGCCCAGCGCGGCCCCCGACCGTCGCGGCGCGCCGACGAGGGCGGCTGCCGAGCCGGCGACACCCCAGGCGGTCGTCACGAGCGTCGCGTAGAAGGTCGCGAGGCCGAGGTTGTACGCCAGTGCGGGGGTCGTCCCCGAGGCGGCAGCCAGAAGCGCCGTGAGCATGTGACCGCCGTAGTAGTACCGCACGGGCTCGCCGGCGAACCAGTGGTCGGCGGGCGGCAACGTCGCCGACCGGTCGAGCGAAGCGAGCAGCCCCATGTCGAGGAACTTCTCGCCGATCCAGTGCGGTAGCGGTCCCGCTGCGGGCTCGGCGATCCGGATCGCGAGCGCGAGCGCGAAGGCGGCCAGGAAGACGGCCACGGCCTCGGCGGTGACCCGTCGGTCGAGGTCGAGTCGGCCGTACGTCACCCCGGCGGCGACGGCGAGGACGCCCCCACCCGCGAGGGCCGCGACGGCGCCGAAGCGGAGGTGACCGACCAGGTGACCGACGACGCCGACCGCGGCGAGGGCGACTGGCAGCGCGAGCGCGACGTGGTCCTGCTCGGGCAGCAGCCACGCCGTCGGTGGGACGGCCAGCGCCCACAACGCGGCGAGCACCGCGAGCCACGCGATCAGGGCGACCCACTCCATCATCCCGGTGTCCGAGACCGTGGGGATAAACCCTTGTGGGAGCCACCGGCGTTCGAAACGGGACGCTCTTAACGCGCCCCGGCCACGCTCCAGCCGAGCGAATGCCCGACCCCGTCGGCCTCGTCGTCCCCGCCTACCGCCCAGACCTCGATCGGCTGGAGCGCTACGTCGGTGAGCTGTGCGACGCGGTCGAGGGGGCGGTCGTCCGGATCGAGCTCGACGCCCCGGGACCCGACGCCACGAGGTTCGCCGACCGCGTCGACGCCGACGTGGCCGTGGCACCGGTGCGCCGCGGGAAGGGCCTCGCGATCACCGCCGGTTTCGAGGCGCTCGAGGCCGAGGTACTCGCCTTCGTGGACGCCGACGGCGCCACCGACGCCGCGTCCGTCGCCCGGCTGGTCGAGGCCGTCCGCGACGGCGACGCCGACCTGGCCGTCGGGAGCCGGCGCCACCCGGACGCGGTGGTCGCCACCGCCCAGTCGCGGTCGAGACGCGTCCTCAGCGACGGCTTCGCCCGCTTCGCCCGGGTGGCCACCGGGATCCAGCTCTCCGACTTTCAGTGCGGGGCCAAGGCGATCAGCCGATCGTGCTGGCGCGACGTCCGCGACGGGGTCTACGAGTCTGGCTTCGGTTGGGACCTCGAGGTGCTCTGGCTGGCGGCCAGCCGCGGCTGCACCATCGACGAGGTGCCCGTCGAGTGGCGGGATCGACCGGGCTCGACGGTGGCCCCGGTATGGACCACCCTCGGCCTCGCGACGTTGCTCGTCCGGATCGCGACGGCGCGGGCGGCGGGGTGCTCGCACGCCCTACCGGGGCGTCGCCGGGCGATCGAGCGCCTCGCGGAGGTGGGGGGCTGACCCGTGGGGCGCACGCGCCTCGTGCCGACGGCGTTGCGATCGTGGGAGCAGGTGCTCAAGTTCGCCCTCGT
Source organism: Halobacteriales archaeon (assembly GCA_046543335.1). Taxonomy (GTDB): domain Archaea; phylum Halobacteriota; class Halobacteria; order Halobacteriales; family SKSH01; genus CAZCYF01. Next base: position 49,479 of record JBKGZP010000005.1, on the reverse strand, counting down.
CGGCGGCCTCGGATACCTCATCGACCAGGGTGTCATCCTCGTCGTGGCCGAGGGCCTCGGGGTCACCCTCGAGCTGGCGAAGGTGGTCAGCGCCGAGACCGCCATCGTCGTGATGTTCCTCATCAACGACCGCTGGACCTTCGCCTCCTGGGGCGACGACGACTACCGATCGAAGCTCCGGCGGCTGGTGCGGTCGAACCTCGTGCGCATCGGCGGCATCGCGGTCGCGGTGGCCGTGCTCTCCGTCCTCGTCCGGTACTTCGACGTCCCGCTGCTGGTGGCGAACACGGTCGGCATCGGCTGCGGCTTCGTCGTCAACTACACCTTCGAGACGCTGTTCACCTGGCGGGTCGGGCGCCGCTGAGCCGACCGTCGTCCGGCGAAACCCAACCCTTAATTACGCCCTGACGGCAACCGTACCGATAGCGGGTTAGGATAGCCAGGAGATTCCGCCGGGCTCATAACCCGGAGATCGGTAGTTCAAATCTACCACCCGCTACTGTCGCGGTCGTCGCCCCTTGCGGCAACCAAATCGGTTTTGGTGCTCAACAACATACGGTTGACCATGTCTGGCGAAATCGAGTCGGTCATCGAGGGCCTGCGAAAGCCGGAGTACACCGGAACCAACCGGTGCATGCCGTGCACGTTGGTCAACCTCGCGATCGCGGCGATCGTCACGGTCGCGATCGGCGTCGTCTCCGTGGTGGTCGCCGTGGCCTTCGCGGTGGTCGCCCTGGCGGCCATCTACCTCCGCGGCTACCTCGTGCCGGGCACCCCCCAGCTCACCAAGCGGTACCTGCCCGACCGGATCCACCGCCGGTTCGACCAGCACCCGGCCGCGCCGGAGTACGTCCAGCCAGACGGCGGCACCTCCGGCGACGGCGAACCGGAGTTCAAGACGGTCGAGAAGGTCCGGTACCACAAGGAGAACCGGATCGTCATCGAGGACTACCTCCTCGAGAACGGCGTAATCGCGTTCGACGAGGAGGCCGAGGACATCCACCTCACCGAGGCGTTCTTCGATCGCCACGACCGCGAGTACGACGCGCTCGACGCCGACGCGGTCGGTCTGGGCGACATCGGTGAGCTCTTCGACGAGGCCGTCGAGGAGGTCGAGGACGAGGAGCGGGACTACCCCGCGTACACCGTCGGCTTCCGGGTGCGCAAGTGGCCATCCGAGCCGGCGCTGCTCGCCGACCTGGCCAGCGAGGCCGCGATGCGATCGTTCGCCGACGACTGGCTCGAGGTGCCGGTCGAGCACCGCGCCAAGATCCGCGAGGCCCTTCGCTACCTCCGGGATACCTGCCCGGCCTGTGGCGAGGGGACGATCATCTTCACCGACGACACGGTCGACTCGTGCTGTGGCACCTGGGAGGTCGTCGCCGCGAAGTGCGACGCCTGCGACGTCCACTACAACGAGTTCGACCCCACCGAGCTTGGGCACAAGGGTGACCACGGGATGACGCCGTACTACTGAGCGGGACCACTTCGGGTCGATCGGCTCGACCACCGGATTGGTGACCCGATCGTCGGTTCGACAGCGGGATCGCAGCACACGAGCCCCTCGACCCGGGGGTCGTCGGTACCGCTTGGGCTCGGGGAAGATCGACCCCCGACCGGTCGTGCCGACACCCGCGCCGCGACGGGGTGGCCGACGGGCGTCAGCGCACCCCGGTGTCCACACGCGGGTCGAGCACCGAGTACGAGACGTCCTGGACGACGTTGCCGAGGACCCCGACGAGGATGATGACGACGGTCCCGCCCATGAGCACGGGCAGGTCCCGCTCGTTGATCGACTCGAACAGGATCAGCCCGAAGCCCTCGATGCCGAAGAGCACCTCGATGACGAACACGGCGAGGACGAGCAGACCCAGCGCCTCCGTGAACAGCATCGAGAAGAACGGAATCGCGGAGTTGCGGGCGACGTGCCTCGCCAGCAGGAGACGGCTGCCACCCTTGGCCTCGACCAGCTTGACGAAGTCGGTGGAGGCGTACTCGAGCGAGTGCGCCCGGGCGTAGCTCACGTAACCACCGAGCAGTGCCGCCGTGGTGAACACGACGGGTAGGACGAAGTTGAGCATCGAGTAGTTGTACGGGATGTCGCCCGTGATCACGCCCGAGATGATGAGCCCGCCGACCCAGAAGCTCGGCAGGGCGAACAGGAAGTACGTGGCACTGGTACCGACGTTCGCGAGGCGACCGTTCGGGTTGAGGGAGACGTAGACGCCAAGGGTGACGCCGAGGGTGATGGCGATCAGGATCGACGGGACGACGTACGTCCCCGTGACGAGGACCGCGTCGACGACGCGATCGAGCGCCGACTCGCCGGTGATGAACGACTCGTGCCAGTCGAGCGTCATCATGTCGATCATCCACCCAGCGTAGTTCTGCAGGAAGGACTCGTCCAACCCGGTCGCGGCGAAGTACTCCTCCTGGACGGCCTCGATGAGCTCCTCGTCGCTGTCGAAGAACCGAAGCTGGGCGGTCTCCCGCGCCAGGACCCAGTCCTCGGTCAGCGTGAACAGGGCGAACACGATCGAGAGGATGGCCCACGCGGCCAGCGCGCCCATGGCGACGCGCTTGGCGATCATCCGCACCAGGCTCATCCCGTCGACACCTCTCGTGGCTCGTGGACTGATGGACTCCCGGAGGGCGGGCGGCCGGAGGGCATCGCCACCCCGTACCGAGAGCGGTCAAAAAAAGCTGCCGGAGCGATCCGGCTCAGGCCCGGTCGAGGTAGATCCGGACCCAGGCGCGAGCGATGCCAGACCCCGGTCGGCAACACGGGTGCACGACGACGGAGTGCTTGCCGGACTCCTCGACCTCGTACTCGACGGTGGGGAAGTCCGTATCAGCGTCGCCGCCGTCCAGGGGGCCGCTCGAACGGTACGGCCCAGCCTCGAACAGCGGGGAGCTACTCTCGAGGATGCTCGGCTTGTAGACCTCGATCTCCGCGCCGTGGGTCTGCGTCGGCTGGAACTCCACCCGGATCGAGTCCCCCGTGTCCGGATGCAGCGGGAACGACCGGTGCTCGAGCTCCTGCCAGTCCCGAACCATGAGGTCGTACTTCGCGTCGGAGGTGGCGAGGCAGCCGGCGGCGAGGGGGGCGGCAGCGGCTCCGATGGCCGCTGAAAGGAGGGCTCTGCGCCGCATTGGGTGGCGTTGGCCCACCGCCACAATATATGTTCGTATCCGCTTCGTCGGCCGCTGAAGTCCGGGTCATTTATTGCGAAGAACGTCGGTTGGTCGCATGCCCTCCATGAGCGGTTCGGACGCCAACCACAAGTTCCAGGAGGTAGACTGGGCCGACGTCACCCGTTCCCGGCAGTGGCTCACCGCCCCGAGGGTTACCTTCGCCGTCGGCGTCGTCGTCACCGCGATCCTGTTTGCGTACGACCGGTACGTCGCCCACGTCTACCTGATCAGCACGTGGCGGGTCGACCCGATCGACTGGGTCTTCCTGCTCGGTCTGGTCGTGCTCGTCGCGTTCGGCGCAGTCCCCGCCATCAAGCGGTGGCGAAGCATGACGCGGTACCTCCGGCGACTCGGCGCCCGCCCGGCGACGCTGTTCGGCGCTTGGTTCCTCGGCGTGTTCGTCATCGTCGGCCTCATCGGTCCGGTGGTGTACCCCTACCCCGGGCTCGACTTCGCCCAAACGAACCTCCCGCCGGTCGGGTTCTCGACGCCGGTGATCCCCACCGAGTGCCCCGGCGGCATCACGGGGGAGGGCTTCGAGCGGTTTTGCCAGGGGTCCTGGGACGCCCCCATCGGGACGAACCATCGTGGCTTCCCGATGGAGTTCCTCCTCATCGAGGGCGCCCGCGTGGCGCTGTACGTCGTGGTCATCGGGGCCGCCTTCGTGATCCCCGTGGCGGCGATCACCGGCGTCATCGCGGGTCTCCGCGGCGGTCTCGTCGACGACCTCCTCATGGGGTACGTCGACGTCCAGCTGAGCATCCCTGCGATCGTCGTCTACTTCATCGGGTACATCTACTGGAACCCGTCGCTGCTCTTGTTGCTGGCGACCTTCGGGTTGCTCAGCTGGGGTGGCATCGCCCGACTCGTGCGCAGCGAGGTGCTCCAGCGTCGCGAGGACGGCCACGTCATGGTCGCGCGAAGCCTCGGCGCCTCGCGGCTGTACATCGCCAGGCGCCACATCCTCCCGAACGTCACCAACACCCTCGTCCCCGCCGCGTTCCACCTCCTCGCCCTCCTGGTGCTCATCGAGGCGGGGGTCGCCTTCCTGGGCTTTCACGACATCATGCTGTACTCCTGGGGCTCGACGATCAGCGAGGGGATCAACGCCGAGATCGCCCCCCAGCTGATCCCGCGCGCCGACGTCCCCACCCAGCACATCTGGTGGGTGTCGACCTTCCCGGCGGTCGCGCTGACGTTGACCATGGTGTCCCTCAAGCTCACCGGCGACGGCCTCCGGGACGCGCTCGATCCAAGGAGGGAGTTTTAACATGTCCATCGAACAAGACCGGGTAGTGCCCAACACCGACGCAGAATCGCCCGACGACGACCCCCTCCTACGGGTCGATGACCTCGTCACCCACATCACCACCGACCACGGGACGATCCACGCGGTCGACGGGGTCAGCTTCGAGGTGAACCGAGGCGAGGTCGTCTGCATCGTCGGCGAATCGGGGAGCGGTAAGTCGGTCACCTGCGAGTCGCTCACACGGATCGTGCCCCGACCGCCGGCGGAGATCAAGGGGGGCACCATCGAGTTCGACGGGGTCGCCCTCGACGAGCTCGACGAGAAGCACATCCGCCGCTTCCGCGGCAACCGGATCGCCCACGTCTTCCAGAACCCCCAAAGCGCCCTCGACCCCGTCTACACCATCGGCGACCAGGTCATCGAGGCGATGGCCATCCACGAGGCGGTCGACGACGTGACCGCCCGGACGCGCGCGGTCGACCTCCTCCGCCAGGTCGGAATCCCCGGCGCGAGCAAGCGGGTCGACGAGTACCCCCACGAGTTCTCCGGTGGGATGAAGCAGCGCGCCGCGATCGCCATCGCCCTCGCCGCCGAGCCCGACCTCCTCATCGCCGACGAGCCCACGACCGCCGTCGACGTCACCGTGCAGGCTCGGCTGATCGAGCTGCTTCGCGGCCTGACCACCGACGGCATGTCGATCCTCTGGATCACCCACGACCTGCGGGTCGTTGCCTCGATCGCCGACCGCGTGCTCGTCATGTTCGGCGGGACGATCGTCGAGCGTGGTGCCGTCGAGGACGTCTTCTCGACGCCGGCGCACCCGTACACGCAGGCGCTGTTCGAGAGCTACGACGGGCTCACGCGGGCCGAGGCCCGGCAGGCCCGCGAGGACATCCCGACCGACGGCTGTCGCTTTCGAGACCAGTGCGACTTCGCCGTCGACGCCTGTGCCGGCGGCGAGCAGCCCGCCTTCGAGCCGGTTTCCGGGAGCGAGGACCACCGAGCGGCGTGCGTCCACTACGCACCGGAGGGCGACTCGACGCCGATCCTCGAACGTGCTGCCGATGCCAGACCGGGCGCGGGGGTGATCGACGATGACTGAGGACCCGGGTCGCGAGCCCCTCCTCGAGGTCGACGACCTCGAGACCCACTATCCGATCACCGAGGGACTCCTCCGGCGCGAGGTCGGCCGCGTGCGCGCGGTCGACGGCATCTCGTTCGACCTCGCCAAGGGCGAAGCGCTCGGGCTGGTCGGCGAGTCCGGCAGCGGCAAGACCACGGTCGCCCTGTCGATCCTCCGCCTGGTCGAGCCGACCGGCGGCGAGATCGTCTTCGACGGCGAGCGCGTCACCGAGCTCGAGGGCTCGGCGGTGCGATCGTTTCGGCGTCGCGCCCAGCTCATCGTGCAAGACCCCAACGAGGCGTTCAGTCCCCGGATGACCATCGGCGACGCCGTCGAGGAGCCGTTGCTGCTCCACGGCATGCGCGACGGCGACCGTCGGCGTGCCATCGCCGAGGACATCCTCGAGCGCGTCGGTCTCTCCCCGGACGACGCCGACCGGTTCCCGCACGAGTTCTCCGGCGGGGAGAAGCAGCGCATCGCCATCGCCCGCGCCCTCGTGCTCAACCCCGACCTCATCATCGCCGACGAACCGACGAGCGCGCTCGACGGCCGCGTGCAGGCGGACGTCCTCGGCCTGCTCGACGAGGTCCGTCGCGAGTTCGACATCGCGGTCCTGTTCATCAGCCACGACATCGACGTCGTGCGCCGCTTTTGCGACGACATCGCCGTCATGTACCTCGGCGAGATCGTCGAGAAGGGGCCCGTCGACGAGGTCATCGCGGCGCCCGCCCACCCGTACACCCGCGTCCTGTTCGGGTCGGTCCCGAGCCTCGACCCGCGGGACCGCACGCTGGTCAGGCCACTCACCGACACGATCCCCGACCCGGCGGACCCCCCGGCCGGGTGTCGGTTCCACACCCGCTGTCCCGAGGTCATCCCACCGGAGGACGTCGACCTCGACCGCGAGGTCTGGCAGGCCATCGCGCGGTTCCGCTTCACCCTCGAGGCGCGCGAGCTGCCGGAGGAGGTCGACGTCGAGGTCGCCGACGCGGTCGTCGACCGCACCCGCGTGCGAGACACCTTCGGCCTCCCAGAGGAGGTCGCTGACGGAGCAATCGAGCGCGCCGTCGAAACCGCCGTCGGGTCGATCGTCGACGGCGACATCGACGGGGCCATCGAGGCCGTCTCGGCGGCGATCACCACCCCGTGCGAGACGGCGACCCCCGAGACCATCCATCGCGACGGCACGGAGGTCGCCTGTCACCGCTACGACGAGACATCGGCCGCCGGGCCGCTGCCGTGGCCGTCTTCGAGCCGACAGATAGACGCCGCCGAGACCGACTGAGCCTCACTCGCGCGTCGTGACGGTCACCGTCGCCTCGGCCTCGAGGCCGCGGGCGGCCGCGTCGTCCACGTTGAGCCTGGCTCGGATCGTGTGCTCACCGGGCTCGGCCCACTCCCACTCGTCGGCGGTCACCTTGAACATCCCGTTCCACAGGCGGTCGATGCGAACGCGCTGCCCCCGGTCGATCACGAACTCGCCAGCGGTGGCGTCGTCGGGATCGTCGTCGATGGCCGACGCCTCCGGGAGGCCGTCGACCTCCCACTCCCAGACCGCCGACGTCCGGGTCGGGAGGATCACCGGGAAGGGCGCGGCGTTGCTGACCCGGAAGGCGAATCGCACGGGGGTACGGGTCGGCACCTCCTGGGAGGGGACCTCGAGGGAGACGGAGAGCGCCCGATCGGCCAGCCAGCGGGGGACAAGCCGTCGGCTCAGCCACCTGGCGGGGAGGGACCGCGCGGCCCGAGGTCGCTCGCGCCTGCCGGCCTCGCGTGGCGAGAACGGATCGTCATCGTCGCGTTTCAACGCACTCGACCGGTAGATCCGCCGCATCGGGGCACCCTACGGGCGACGACACGAAAAGCGGTTCGCCCGGACAAAGCGGTCAGTCGCCGGCGACGGGCTCCGATTCGAACTCCTCGCCCGTGATGGAGAATCGCCGGTCGGCGTACTCGTCGTCGTACAGCAGACAGGAGATGCGATGCGTCCCGCCCAGGTCGTAGAACTCTGGGTGGTGGTCCTCGCACGGGCTGTGGACGACCTCATCGATGGCCTCGAACGCCCCGTCGAAGTCGAGGTCGTGGAAGCGATCGATGGCCGTCTCCAGCGCGTCGTCGACGTCGGGGTCGATCCGTTCGGGGAGGGCGAACTCCTCGCGAATCAGCGATGCGAGCTCCTCCCGGCCGACGTCCTGTGGGTCGAGACTCGCGCCCTCGACCTCCTCGGTCACGGCGGTCACCGACGTCAACTCCTCCATGCCGCGCGCACGGATCTTGAGGTCCATCAGCGAGCGCCACGTGTCCTGGTCGATCTCGACCGCCCCCGGCTGGATCACCCGTGGGCACCGGGTGTGGAACCGACAGCCCGATGGGGGGTTGATCGGCGACGGGACCGATCCCGACAGTCGGATCAACTCGGCGTCGAACCGGGGGTCCGGCTCCGGTATCGCCGAGAGTAGCGCCTCCGCGTAGGGGTGGTGCGGCGGCCCGAAGATCTCGTCGGTCGTGCCGAGTTCGGCGATCTCCCCGAGGTACATCACGGCGATCCGGTCGGAGATGTGCTCGACGACGCTGAGGTCGTGGGCGATGAAGATGTACGACAGGTCGAACTCGTCCTGCAGGTCCTCGAGAAGATTGAGGATCTGCGCCTGGACGCTCACGTCGAGGGCGGACACCGGCTCGTCGCAGATGATGACGTCCGGGTCGACCGCCAGCGCCCGGGCGATGCCGATGCGCTGGCGCTGTCCCCCCGAGAACTCGTGGGGATAGCGGTGCGCGTGGCTCGCGTTCAGCCCGACGACCTCGAGCAGCTCGTAGATGCGGTCGGTGCGCTCCTCACCCGAGGCGAGGCCGTGGATGTCGAGCGGCTCGCCGATGATGTCGCCGACGGTCAGGCGGGGGTTGAGGCTCGAGAACGGATCCTGGAAGATGTACTGAATCTCCTTCCGGAGGTCGCGAAGCTCCGATCTCGAGATGTTGGTGATGTCGCGACCCTTGAAGTAGATGCGCCCGCCGGTCGGCTCGATCAGGCGGATGAGCGTTCGCCCGAGGGTCGTCTTGCCGCAGCCGCTCTCACCGACCACGCCGAGGGTCTCGCCCTCGTAGAGCTCGATGTCGACGTCGTCGACGGCCTGGACCCACGCGGTCCGGCCGAGCAGCGAGTCGATGAAGCCCTCGCTCGCGTCGAAGTACTTCGTCAGCCCCTCCGCTTTCAGGATGGGTTCGTCGTCGCGATCAATCATCGTTGCTCACCTCCGCGGAGTCCGCGGTCGTCTCGGCGTCGCTGACGGAGACCTCGTAGTCGAGCTCGTTCCGGAGCTCGCCGGTGTACGCCAGGCAGGAGACGCCCGTTCTCGAGGTCGCGTCCTCCGCCGGTGCCCCGCTGTAGGGATCCACGAGGCTCGGTTCCTTCTGGGCGCAGACCTCCTCGGCGAAGGGGCACCGGGGGTGGAAGCTGCATCCCGACGGCAGCTGCACCAGATCGGGCATGCGCCCCGGGATGGTCTGGAGGCGCTCGTCATCCTGGCCGACCCGGGGAAGCGAGCTCATCAGCCCGACCGTGTAGGGGTGCTTGGGGTCGTAGTAGAGGTCCTCGACCGACGCCTTCTCGACGGGCTTGCCGGCGTACATCACCATCACCCGGTCGCACATCTGGGCGATGACGCCCAGGTCGTGGGTGATGAGCTGGACCGCCGTGTCGTACTCCTCCGCGAGGTCGTTCAGGAGATCGAGGATCTTCGCCTCGATGGTCACGTCGAGCGCCGTCGTCGGTTCGTCGGCGATGATGAGGTCCGGGTCGCACGACAGCGCCATGGCGATGACGGCGCGCTGTTGCATCCCACCGGAGAACTGGTGGGGGTAGTCGGAGTACCTAAGCTCGGGCTCGGGGATGCCGACGTCGCTCAGGAGCTGGATCGCCCGGTCCTTCGCCTCCTTGTCCGAGTAGTCGAGGTGGTGGCGGATCGCCTCGGAGATCTGGTCGCCGACGGTGAAGACCGGATTCAACGCGGTCTGCGCGTCCTGGAAGATCATCGCGATCTCGTTGCCCCGGATCCGACGCATCTTCTTCTCGCTCAGCGAGAGCAGGTCCTGGCCCTTGAACAGAATCTCGCCGCTTTCGATCCGTCCGGGGTCCTGGATCAGGCGCATCAGCGCCAACGCGGTGACCGTCTTGCCGGCGCCGCTTTCCCCGACGACGCCGAACTTCTCGCCGGCCTCGATCGTGAAGCTCATCCCGTCGACCGCCTTGACGACGCCCTCGCCGGTGTAGAAGTTGACGCGGAGGTCGTTGACCTCGAGGAGCGGGTCCGCCATCTACCCGCCACCACCTGGGGCGACCGAGATCTCCTCCTGCGCGTTGAGGGCGTCGTTGATGCCGTCGCCGACGAGGTTCATGGCCATCACGAAGATGAAGATGCCCAGGCCGGGGAAGATGGTCGCCCACCACGGGATCGTCCCACCGGGCGCCTGGACGAGTGAGTCGAGCGTCGCGTCGAGCATCGTCCCCCACTCCGGCGTGCCGGGCTCGAAGCCGATTCCGAGGAAGCCAAGGGCGGCGACGCCGATGACGACGGTCCCGACACCGAGGGAGGCCTGGACGATGACCGGTGTGATGGCGTTCGGTACGATGTGCCTGAAGATCACCGAGTGGTCCCGGGCGCCGAGCGCCTTGGCTGCGAGCACGTACTCGTTCTCCTTCACCGAGAGGATCTCGCCGCGTATGAGCCGTGCGTACCCCGCCCAGCCGAACATGCTGAACGCGAGGACGAGCTGCCAGTAGCCGCCACCGAGCATGGCGACGATGACGAGGGCGAGCACCAGCCCGGGGAAGGCGAAGATGATGTCGAGGATGCGCATCATGAGCTCGTCCACCCAGCCGCCGTAGTACCCCGAGACGGCGCCGTAGATGACACCGATGATCGCGGTGATGGTCACCACGATGAAGCCGATCGAGACGCTGTAGCGACCGCCGACGAGCCACCGCGAGAGGATGTCTCGGGAGTTGTGGTCCGTCCCCATCGGGTGGAACGGATCGAGTGACGGGGGCGAGTAAGCTTCCGCCCCAGTGCCACCCAGGATTTGGAACTGCGTCGGCGAGTACGGCGCGAGCCCGAACGGTTGGACCGTGATTCCGTAGACGGTGATCGGCTTCGCGAAGAACGCGACTAGCGCCATGATCACGACGATCGCGACACCCAACAGCGCCAGGCGGTTGCGGGTGAATCGTCGAAATGCCCGACGGTACCGACCGATCGTCTCGCCCCCCGTCTCCTCGGTCCACCCGGAGATGGGTTCCCGATTCTCGACGCGTTTCGAGTCGAAACCGCGAATCTGTATCCGACCTCGTTCCGTTGACATTGGTGAGTTAGTATCTGATCCGTGGGTCCAGGATTGCGTACACGATGTCCGCCAGGAGGTTCGCGATCACGAGGGCGATGCCCGTGAACAGCGTGATCGCGAGGATGAGGTTGATCTCCCTGGCGATGACCGCCTCGACGAGCTCGCGCCCGAGACCTGGCCAGTTGAACACCGTCTCGACCACGACCGACCCGGCGAGAATGCCGGCGGTGAGGAACGCGGCCACCGTCACCACCGAGATGAGCGAGTTGCGAAGCACGTGCTTGAGGATGACCCTCCGCTCGGGTAGCCCCTTGGCCCGGGCCGTGGTCACGTATTCCTTGTTCATCTCCTCCGCCATCGCGGACCGCATGATGCGCATCATGCTCGCCGATGCGGCGGTCCCGATGGTGATCCCCGGGAGGATGAGGTACCAGAGCATCTCAGGGTGCCAGAGCGTTGAGCGCGGGGGGACCACGTCCCACATGCCGAGGATGAGCGCGCCGAAGAGGATGAGCAACAGCCCGAGCCAGAAGTTCGGGATCGAGATGCCCGAGAGCGCGACGAAGCGGCTGACGTGGTCGCCGAGCTTGTCCTTGCGCACGGCCGCATAGATGCCCGTCGGGATGGCGATGGCGAGCGCGAACACCCACCCGAACAGGCCGAGGACGATCGTGGGCGGGATGCGACGGAGGAGAATCGGTCCGACGTCCCGACGGCTCGAGTATTCGATGCCGAAGTCGCCGACCAGGACGCCGCTGAGCCAGTCGAGATACTGGATGTACACGGGACGGTCAAACCCGTAACGGCGGCGGATCGACTCGATCACGTGCCCTGGTAGGTCCGGATTCGCCCCGAGGAGGATCTGCACCGGATCACTCGGTGAGAGCTTCACCAGTCCGAACGTGATAACGGACACTCCGAACATAATCGGTACTACGAGCAGCAGCCGCCGCAGGATGAACCGTTGCAAGCTCATGAGTTTCGACCAGCGGGTACCGGTACACGCTACCCCAGTGAGGGAGGATAATTAGGGTTTTCTGTTCCGGGGAGGACGTGGTCCCGGTCAGTCCTGATCGAGCCAGGTGACGACCCCGTCGTGGGGCGCGTGGAGCCCGTAGCTCATGATGAGCTGGACGTTCGGGTGCATGCTGAAGCCGCGAACGTCGTTGTTCATAACCGCTGAGTTCGTGCTGAAAACCGTGTAGACGGACCCGTCGCGATCGGTGATGATGTCCCAGATCTGGTCGTACAGGCCGGCGCGGTGATCGGGGTCGTCCATGACCTCCATACCGCTGGCGGCCTCGTCGATAAGTTCCGTGAGATCGTCCCAATAGACGGCGTTGGCGTTACAGCATCCGCCGACGGCGTCGGGGTGGTGGTTGGCCGTACAGTAGCTGTCCGGGTTGAACCCGGCCGACAGCCCGACGTAGTAAATGTGGCCGCGTTCCGCGTATGACTCCGGATCAGCACCATATGCGGCCGGCGTGATGCGTTCGAGGAAGGCCCCCCACTCGTACGTCTCGAGGCTCGCATCGAACCAGCCGGACTGGTTCAACGACTCGACGATCAGCTCGTTCGCCGAGACCCGGTCGTCGGCGTTGGCGTTGGTCTCGATCTGAATCTCGATGGGGGTCTCGACGCCCGTCTCCTCGACGAACTCCTCCATCAGCTGTTCGGCCAGCTCCGGGTCGTACTCGTTGCGCGGGCGGAGCTGGTCCATCAGGGCATCGGCGTCCTGCGTACCGGTGCCGCGGGCGAGTTCCGGTAGCGGAATCCACGCGGGGACGCGCCATCCGTCGAAGATGTCGTCTGCGATGACCTCGCGGGGGATCAGGTGGTCGGCCGCCTCGCGGAGCTTCTCGTTGTCCCACGGTTCGACCTGAATCGGGAACTGGATGAAGTCGTAGCCTCCCGCCGTCTCGGAAATCACCTGGTAATCCTCGGATGCCTCGAAGTCGTTGAGGTTCTCGGACGAGAGACCATACGTAAAGTCGACCTCGTCGTTTTGGAGCGCGGCTTGGCGCACCGGGTCGCTGGGGATGAGGTCCATGTCGATCGTCTCGATGACCGGTCCGGCCGGGAAGTCGTCCTCGCCCTCGTACCAGTCTAGCGCCTCGAGGCCCATGTCCTCGAGCCAGTAGTCGTCGAACTTCTGGACGACGAAGTAGCTCGATTCTTCGAAGTCGTCGAAGACGTACGGGCCGGTGCCGATGGGCTCGTTCCCATCGCGGGGGTCGAGCTCGCCGTCGGGCAGGTTCGCCTGGTCCTCCTGGAGGACAGTCATCGTCGCGTCGCGGATGCCCTCCGGGTTCGGCAACCCGAGGTAGACCCGTACCTCGTAGTCGCCCGTCTTGCGGTAGTGCATGATCGAGTCGTACGTCTGGTCGTCGACCGCAGAGTTCTCGTACCGCTGGTAGGAGGCGATGACGTCGTCGGCGGTCATCTCGGACCCGTCGTGGAACTGGACCCCCTCGCGAAGCGTGAAGACGAACTCCATGCCGAAGACGCCGTCGTCGACCGCGTCGCCGGCCGTCTCGGTCGTGACGACCATTTCGTCGCCCGAGAGGTCCCACACGATCTGGGCCCCCTCATCCTCGGCGTCCTCGATCGGGATCATGTAGTCCTCGTAGTCCTCCGCGGACACCTCGTTCACGTCAGTGACCTCGTAGGACTCGGCGAGCCACGGGTAGACCGTCCCGTCGGCACCGGTCGTGGTCAGGCTCTCCCAGATGAAGCTCTGACCCAACGTCGACGTGGTGTCGAGGCTGAACGGTGGGTCGAACGAGTTGATGTTCTCCGCGACGGCGACGCGAAGCGTGCCGCCTTCTTGGATTTCGGATGTGTCTTGTGGGGTCGGGGTCGGGGTCGATGTGCCGCCACCGGGTGTTTCCGTCGGTGTGTCGTCTGGATCCTCACCGTCGTCGTCACCGAGGCAACCGGCCACGCCAGCGACGCCGGAGGCACCCATCAGGGCGAGCATTTCGCGGCGACTGCGACCAGAAGAATCGCTCCTGGATGGCATATGCCATAGATACGGCCAGCCGTATTTATAACCTCTGATTACACCCTTGAATTCGCGAGGCACACCGGCTCTCGTCGGGTATGAGTCGAATACCGGAGGGCTGACCATCTCGTCTACCCACCGCTCGACGGCCGGGGCCGGTTGCCTCGAAGGCCCCCTCAGTCGGCCCCTTCGACCGTGACACCGTCCTCGTCGACGTGAACCCGCACGATGGCCTCGGTCAGCTCGAGCGAGCTCGCTGCCCGCTCGTGCTTGTCGAAAACGACGACCATCCGCGCGAGATCGGCGCCCGCCGCCTCCACGGCCTCGACCATGGCCGTGCGTGTCCCCCCGGTGCTGATGACGTCGTCGACGACCACGACCCGGTGTCCGGGGTCGATCCCGTTGAGGTAGAGGTCGTTCTCGTCGTACCCCGTCACCTGCGCCACGGCGACCTCGTTCGGAAGGTCGTACGAGCGCTTTCGGGCTATCGCCAGGGGCACGTCCGTCTGCAGCGACAGAGCGGTCCCGATGTGGATCCCCATCGCCTCCGGGGCCAGGATGCGGTCGACCTCGTCGAAGTCGACGCGGCGGACGATTTCGTTTGTGACGTCGCGAAGCAGGGTCGGCTCGACGTACGGGACGCCGTCGGTGATGGGATGGATGAAGTAGTGGTAGTCCTCGTACGTCACAACGGGGACGTCCCGGAGGGACTCGAGAAGGCGTCGCATGGCTCGGCTTCGGGGTGAGGAGCCATAAGCCGGTTCATGCGGGGACGGCACTCACGCCAGTCGCAGCCAGGCGACGAGCAGCGTCACCACGGCCACGAGCAGGAGCACCGCCTGACCCACGTCGGCGCGGACGATGAGAACGATCGATCGGTCGTCGGACGGCTGGACGGGGAGGCGACCCCGCTCGCGGGCCCGCTCGAGCCAGCCGACGGGGTCGGCCCCGAAGGCGTACGACCGTGCGGCGAGGCCGGCAACGATCCCGTCGACGGTGGCGAACGCCTCGGTGACCGCGAGCATCACGAGCCGGCCGGCGCGAAAGCCAGCCGGGTGGAGGACCCGCTCGAGCTCGCGAACGGTCCCGAGAGCGGCGAGGCCGGGCTTGGCGAGGGCGAACCCCACGACCGCCGCCCCGGCCAGGCCGAAGCCCTTGGCCAGCTGCGTGGGGCCGAAGTGGTGGAGGTCCGCCGGCGTTTGGGGGACGAGTGCGTGCAGGAGGTCCGGGGCGAGTCCGAGGAGGACGCAAAGCGCGCTGAGCGCCACCATCGCGACCGCCTGCCCCGGGGTCGCGTCGCGGACGTCGGCGGTCGCCTCGCCGTGGAGGAACACGTAGTACCCCAGCTTGATGAACGAGAGGAACGTGCCGAGCGCTCCGAGCAGCATGAGCAACCACAAACCCTCGTGGCCGGCGTACAGCGCGCCGTCCATCACCATCTCCTTGCTGATGAACCCGTTGAAGCCCGGGAAGCCGGAGATCGAGAGCGCGCCGACGGCGAAGGCCCCCGCCGTCAGGGGCATCTGGCGCCAGAGGCCGCCGAGTCGGTAGAGGTCCTCCACGCCGGTGCGGTAGATGACGACCCCGACGGCCATGAACAGGAGCGCCTTGTAGAGGATGTGGTTGAAGACGTGCTCGAACGCACCGGCGGTCGCCAGCGAGGCGCCGATGCCGACGCCCGCGACCATGTAACCGACCTGGGACTGGATGTGGTACGACAGGAGTCGGCGCATGTCCGACTGCAAGAGGGCGAAGGTGACGCCGAAGACGACCATCGCCGAGCCCATGTACGCCACCCACAGGTGGCCCTCGGGGAACGCCCGGAACATGCCGTAGACGCCGGTCTTCGTCGTGTAGACCGACAGGAAGACGCTCGCCGCCACGTGCGGGCGCGGGTAGGTATCGGGCAGCCAGGTGTGGAGGCCGACGAAGCCCACGTTGACGCCGATGCCGAGCGCCGCGAGCGCCGCCGGGGCGCCGTCCGCGATGCCACCCGGCGCCGCGGCGAAGAGGAACGACCCGACCTCGGCGTAGTGCCAGACGATGGCGCCCAGCAGCAAGGTCCCCCCGAGGCCGTGCAACAGGGCGTACCGGAAGCCCGCGCGCACCGCCTCGCCGCCGTGGTGCCACACGAGCAGCGTGCTCGTGAGGGCCATCAGCTCCCAGAAGAACACCAGGACGAGCCAGTCGCCGGCGAAGACCGCCCCGAGGCTCGTCCCGACGTAGCCGAGCGCGAAGGCCGTCTGGGTCGTCTCGGCGGCCGAACCCCAGCTGTAGGTGACCGCCGCCATCCCGAGGAGGCCGAAGATGATCCCCATGAGCCGGGCGGTACCGTCGACGTGGAACAGGACGACGTCGAACCCGAACAGGGCGACCTCGAGGTGGGTCCCCTCGGGGACGACCCACGCCTGGGTGAGCGCAATCACGGCGGCGCCAAGACCGAGGCCGTGCCCCATGCGCCGGTCGAGCAGTGGGAGGACGCCCGCGGCGGCCAGCACGACCACGAACGGCGGCACGAGCGCGGACGCCTCGGTCACGGTGTCACCCCCTCGGCGACGAGTTCGACGAGGCGGAGGAAGACCGCCTGCTCGGGTACGATGCCGAGGACGACCGAGCCGACCGCGACGGCCAGGATCGGCCCGATGAGGAACCAGGTGCTCTCATCGCCGCGCCAGCCGCGAGGCTCCCAACCCCCCGTCGCCCCGTGGCCGTCTGCCAGCACCCGGTGGCCGCCCCCCGGCAGGTGCTCGAGGATGGGCTTCGGGTCGTGGTCGGTTGTCGCGGGTCCCTCGAAGAAGGCGGTGTAGACGACCGGCCAGAAGTACGCCACGTTGAGGATGCCCGAGAGCAACAGCGCCGCGGTGAAGATCAGCGCCCCGGCCTCGAGCGTCCCCAGGAGGAGGTAGAGCTTGCTGACGAAGCCGGCGACCAGCGGCATGCCCGCCATGCCGGCGGCCGCGACCGCGAAGGCGGCCATCGTCAGGGGCATCCGTCGGCCGATCCCGGCCATCTCGCTGACGTCGTCCGTGTGCGTCTCGACGTGGATCGCGCCCGCGCACAGGAACAGGGTGAGCTTCATGAACCCGTGCGCGGGGATGTGCAACAGCCCGCCGATGACCGCCAGCTTGGCGCCACCCGCGGCGGCGACGGCCAGACCCAGCACGATGTACGACAGCTGACTCACCGTCGAGTACGCCAGGCGGCGCTTCAAGTTGTCCTGTCGGAGGGCGACGACGCTGGCGGCGACGATCGTGAAGGCGGCCATCGCCGCCAGCGGGAGTGCGGCGTCGAGCGCACCGACGACCTCGAGGCCGTAGACGTCGAGGACGACCCGGGCGATCCCGAAGACGCCACTTTTGACGACGGCGACCGCGTGCAACAGGCCGGAGACGGGCGTCGGCGCGACCATCGCGTCGGGCAGCCACGAATGCAGCGGGATGAGTGCCGCCTTGACGCCGAAGCCGAGCGAGAGCAGGGCGAAGCCGCCGCGCGCGGCCCACGGGTCCGCATCGGCCGCGACCGCCAGCGCCTCGATGCCGCCGGCGGAGAAGGCGGTCGTCGGGTCGCCGTGGGCACCGGTCAGCCAGAAGACGACCGCCGCGCCGCCGAGCACGAGGACCCCACCACCGAGGAAGGTGTACGCGAAGTACTTCCGGCCGGCGAGGCGGGCCTCGCGCGTCTCGTCGTGGGCCACGAGCGGGTACGTCGCCACCGACAGGAGCTCGTAGAAGACGAAGATCGTGACGAGGTTCGCCGCGAAGGCGACCCCGACGGCCGCGGCGAGACTGCCCGCGAAGGCGGCGAAGTACCGCGTCTGGGCGTGCTCCTCGAGCCCGCGCATGTAACCGATCGAGTAGACGGTGGCGACGATCCACAGGCCGCTCGCGAGCAGCGCGAAGACCATCCCGAGGGGGTCGGCCCGGAGCGCGAGGTCGACGTGGGGGACGAACGTCTCGTAGCGCCACGCGAAGACGGTCCCCTCGAGCACCCCCGGGACCATGCTGGCGACGACGAGGAACATCGACACCGCGGCGAGCAGCGACCATCCCTCGCGAACGTTCGGCCGGCGATGCGACGCCAGGACGAGCCCGATGGTGGCGGCCGCGACGGCGACGGCGAGCAGGGGTCGCAGGGAGGTCACCTCGGTCATCCCGCGACCACCCCCTCGAGGTACGGCGCCAGTGCCACCTCCAGGGCGCCACCGAGGAGGCCGAGGCCCACGGTGACGACCGCTGCGGCGACAACCACGGCGACCATCCCGCGAGAGGTCGGGCGGCCACCGTCGCTCGCGAGGGTCCCCGCGATGGCCGGGCGGGGGACGACGTACAGCCGCTCGATCACCCGGGCGACGTACGCGAGGGTCAACAGCGTCATGAGGACGACGAGCCCGGCGACGACGGGGACGCCCGCCTCGAGCGCGCCGACGGCGATGAACCACTTGCCGACGAAGCCGACGCTCGGGGGCACCCCGACCAGCCCCAGCCCGAGCACGGACACCGCCGCCGCGGGGACGGGGTGGCGTCGGCCGAGCTCCGCGTACGCCTCGAGGTGTCGAGCGTCGGCCGCGGTCGCGAGCACGCCGACCCCGGCGAACAGCCCGCCCTTCATGACCGCGTGGCCGAAGAGGTGGACGATCGCCCCCAAGAGCGCGTAGTAGCCACCCCCGGGTCCGACCGCCACGCCCACGGCCGCGACGACGAGTCCGAAGTGGGAGACGGAGGAGTAGGCTAGCAGTCGCTTGGGTCGGCGCTGGATCGCCGCGAGGGCACTTCCCGCGACGACGCTGACCGACCCGATGGCGATCAGGGCCCAGCGGGCAGCGGGTACCGCCGCGAAGAAGTCGACGGTGAAGACGTCGACGACGACGCGCAGCAGCGCGTAGGCGGCGGTCGTCCCCACGAGGGCCGCCACCAGGGTACTCACGCCGTCGGGCGCCTCGGCGTAGGCGTCCGGCTGCCAGGTGTGCAATGGGAAGAGGGCGATTTTCGTCCCGAGGCCGGCGACGACGAAGCCGAAGCCCGCGACGACGAGGGGTTCCCCGTAGAGCACGCCGAGGCCCGCCGAGCCACCGCCGGCCAGCGAGGCGGCCACGTCGGCCATGTTGAGCGTGCCCGTGGCGGCGAACAGCAGCCCGACCCCGATGAGGTAGAACGTCGCCCCGACGGTCCCGACGACGAGGTACTTGAGGGCGGCGAGCGCGGCCGAGGGCGCCGGGCGAGCGGCGATGAGCGCGTACGTGGCGATGCCGGTGATCTCGAGGAAGACGAACAGGTTGAACAGGTCGCCGGTCAGGGTCATCCCCGACAGCCCGGCCAGCAATAGCAGGTAGACGCTGTAGAACGACCACCCCCGCGGCCCCCCGCGACGGGTGTACGCGAGCACGCCCGTCGCGACGGCGCTCACGAGGAGCGCGAGCAGGCAGGCGAGTTCGTCCGCGACGAGGACGATGCCGATCGGGGCGGGGAACCCGCCGAGCTCGTGGACGACGGGACCGCCGTCGAGGACGCCCCAGGCGAGCGTGCCGGCAAGACCGAGGTGGGCGATCCCCACGACGGTGGCGACGGTCCACCCGATGCCGTCGACGCGACGCCCGAGGACGAGCGGGACGGTCGCCGCCAGGATGGGCATGCCGACCAGCGTCGGCACCACCCACGCGAGGTCACTCACGCAGGCGCACCTCCTCGACGGTGTCGGTGCGGAGGCTCCCGTATTGGTGGTAGATGCGGATGATCAGCGCGAGGCCCAGGGCGGTCACCGCGACACCGACGACGATCGCCGTGAGGACGATCACCTGCGGGAGCGGGCTCGCGTGCGGCGCCGGGTTCGTGAGGATCGGGGCCGAGCCGCCGTCGACGTACGCGAGCGCGATGAAGAAGAGGAACACCGCGGTCTGGAACAGGTTGACCCCGATGAGCTTCTTCACCAGGCTGGGCGAGGCGACCGCCATGTACAGGCCCACGCCGAGGAGCACGGTGACGACGAGGAAGGCGAAGCGGGCCTCGAGCGCCTCGATCATGGCCCCTCCTCCCCCGCGAAGCCCGCGGCGGTCAGGAAGAAGATCGCCATGACGACGCCGGCGATGATGGCCGCGATGCCGCCGATCTCGACGGCCTCGATGCCGTACTTCGAGGCGTCCGGGATCGGTAGGCGGTCGTACTCGAGGAACGCCCCGCCGAGGACCATGGTGGCGAAGCCGATGCTCGCGAACGCGACGACACCCGCCGCGGCGAGCCAGGCCATCGGCCGGTGGCCCACCCACACCCGCGTCGGGTCGATGCCGAAGGCGAAGGCCAGCAGGAGCACGACGGTGCCGATGATGACGCCACCCTGGAAGCCGCCGCCCGGCGTGTCCGCGCCGTGGAAGGTGATGTACAGCCCGAAGGTCAGCACCAGCGGGGCGACCAGGCGAACCGACGTCATGATGACGGGGCTCTCGGTGTACGCCCCGCGGTCGACGGTGGCGCTCACGCGAACACCTCCCGGTTGAGCACCAGGACGACCGCGACGCCGACGGCGAAGACGACGACCGCCTCGCCGAAGGTGTCGAAGCCGCGGTAGGCGGCCAGCACGGCCGTGACGGCGTTCTCGACGCCCGTCTCGTGATACGCCTCGGCGAGGTAGTGGCCAGTCACCGCCGGGTTCGACCAGACGATGGCGTCGGGCGAGCCGACCGGCGGCAGGGCGAGGACGGTCCAGCCGACGACGCCGACGAACGCGACCGTCACCGCCGCGGCCGGCCAGTTGACCGACTCGAAGCGTCTCTCGCCGGCGGGACGCGCCGTTCGGGTGATCGCCAGGATCAGCAACACGGTCGTCAAGCCGGCGCCAATGGCCGCCTCGGTGAGCGCGACGTCCGGCGCGCGAAGCACCGTGTAGAAGACCGCCATCCCGAGGCTGTACGCCGCGAAGACGATGACGGCGGAGAGGACGTCGCGAAACGCCGCCGTCGCCAGCGCGGTGAGGACCACGAACGCGGCGATGGCGACCTCGAGCAGCGAAAGGCTCATTCGGACCCCTCCGGCTCCTGCCCGCGGCCCCACGGCGGCACGCCCGCCTCGTACGCCGCCCGGGCGATGGCGTGGGCGGCGGTCGGGTTGGTGATGAAGATGAACCCGAGCAGCAAGACGGCGAAGACCGTCCGGTGGCCGGGGTACAGCGCGAGCGCGACGGCCGCCATGGCGAAGCCGGCCCCGAGGGTGTCGGCCTGCGAGGCGGTGTGCGCCCGGGCGTAGACGTCCGGGAGTCGAAGCACGCCCACGGCGGCGACGAACGTGAAGAAGATGCCCCCCAGCAGCAAGATGGCGATGGCGACCTGGCGCGCCGTCTCGATCACAGGATCCCACCCCGCTCGACGGTGAACTTCGAGATGGCCAGGGCCATCAGGAAGTTCAACAGCGCGTAGACGATGGCGATGTCCAGGTACCAGGGCTCCTCGAGGCCGACCGCGAGCAGCGCGAGGACGACCACGGTGCTCGTGCCCAGCACGTTGACCGCGAGGACGCGGTCCTGCATCGAGGGGCCGGCGACCACCCGGTAGAGGACGACCGTCGCGAGCACCACGAAGACGCCAGCGGCCGCGACGAAGGTGCCCCCCAGGTCGAAAACCGGCAGCTGGGCGAGGGCGGGCTCAATCGCCATCCGGCGCACCCCCCTCGAGGACGGTCGCGTCATCCCGCTCGCGGGGCGAGGGGACGCGCATGCCGGCGCGCCCGTAGAAGACGAAGCGCACGGCACGCTCCAGTCGGCCCCCGATGAGGTCCTCGCGGGCGGGGACGGTGAGCGTGTGCACCAGGAGGTCCTGGCCGGTGACGCGCATCGTGAGCGTCCCCGGTGTCAGCGTGATGCTGTTCGCCAGCGTCGTCAGGGGGAACGGACCGAACACGGCGGGTCGAAGGCGGACGACGCTCGGCTCGATCGACGCCCGGGGGTCCAGGATCACCCGCGTCACGCTGAGGTTGGCCTGGACGATCATGACGAGCAGGTAGGGGACGTAGACCGCCCCCCGGAGCAGGCGGAGCGGCGTCACCCGCGGCGAGGGGGCGCGCCAGAACGTCACGCCGCCCATCGTGATCGTCACCGCCGCCGCGGTGGCGAGGCCGGTGACGAGCTCGTAGGGGGCGATTGAGCCAGCGAGCACCAGGTAGAAGCCGAAGGAGAGCCCGAAGAGCACGGCGTACCGGGCGAGGTCGCCCCGACGGGGCAGGCGCGGGACCGACCGACGCTCGGGCACGCCGACCGCCTCGACGGCCACGCCCGCCTCGGCCTCGAGGATGCGCTCGACCGGTGCCAGGAGGTTCGTCCCGACGCCGAGGTCGTATCGGGCGTCGAAGACGACCCGGTCGATCGCGTGGGTCTCGATCTCGTCGAGGAAGACGTCCGCGACGTCCGGGGGCGTGTGGGGGTAGAACTCCGCCCCCAGCACGTCGGTCTCGACGGCCACCGCCACGTCGCGCGCCTCGGCGTCCTCCTCGATCCAGAGCGCGACGCGATCGAGGAGCTCGCGTCCCTGGGCGATCTCCGCCTCGCGGGAGGCGTAATCTGCCCGAAACGCCGGCAAAAACACCGCCCGGACGGTCCCGGGCTCGTCACCCTCGCTGGCGCGGTCGACGGCGACGGTGACGGTCCGACGAAGCGTGTCCGACGCCGCGACGGGCACCAGGATTCGCGGGCCGCTCACCGGACGTCCCTCCCGCGACACCCACCGACGACTCGCGCGTGGTGGCCCATGGTGGAGTTGGCTGGCGTATCACCGGTGCGGCCGAAAGTCATTTCGTTCCGCTGTCGAGCTCCGCCGCCAGCCGCTCGGCGACGGCGAGGCCGACGGCCCGCTTCGACCCCGCGAGTTCCTCGGTGTCGTCGCGGTCGACGACGAGCACGCGGGTGTCGACGGCACCCATGACCGAGGCGTCGTTCGCGACCACGAACGCGAGGTCGTTCGCCGCGAGCAGCTCGCGCGCGGAGTCGACTAGCGCCTCGTCGGCGGCGGCGGTCTCGGCCTTGAACCCGACGATCGGTAGCGACGGCGCGACGTCGCGAACGGCGCCGATGACCTTCGCCGTAGGCTCGAAGGTCAGCTCGAGCGGTGCGCCCGAGGGGATTTTCTCCTCGCGCGGGGTTGGCACGAAGTCGCTCACCGCCGCGGCGGCGACGTACGCGTCGACCTCGTCGGCGAGGTCGACCGCCGCCTCGCGCATCGCCTCGGCCGTCTCGACGGGGACGACCTCGGCGTAGGCCCGCTCGTCGCCGTCGGCCTGGAACAGGGTCACCTCGGCCCCGAGGGCGTACAGCCCCTTGGCGACGGCGCGCCCCGTCCGGCCGCTCGCCCGCGTGGTGATGACCCGGATGGGATCGATCGCCTCGGCCGTCGCACCGGCCGAGACCGCGACGTGCCGGCCGGCGAGCGGCGCCGACCGAACCGCCCGGGCGACCCCGAGGGCGATCGCCTCGGCGGCGGCGATCTTCGCCTTGCCCTCCTCGAGACGCGGCGGGACGACGACCGCCTCGTGGCGCGACTGGAGGCGCTCGAGGTTCTCGGCCACCGTGGGGTGATCGTACATGGGCTCGTGCATCGCCGGGGCGATCACCAGCGGCAGACCCGCGCCGATGGCGGTCGTCGCCGTCGTCGTCACCGGCGTGTCGTCGATGGCGGCGGCGAGCTTCCCCACGGTGTTGGCCGTCGCCGGGGCGATCAGCAGCACGTCGGCCCAGCCGTCGCGACCGCACAGCTCGACGTGTTCCACGGCGCCGGTGAGCGCCGTCACGGGCGGCGATCCCGTCGCGAACTCGAGCGCCCACGGGTGGACGATCCCGCTCGCCGCGTCGGTCATCACCGCTCGAACATCGGCCCCCCAGCGGCGCAGCTCGTGGGCGAGCTCGACGGTTCGCACCGCCGCGATCGAGCCGGTCACCCCGAGGGCCACGTTGACGCCGTCGAGCATGGCTGGTCCGTGCTTCGACGCTGGGTGCCTTAAGCGACGGCCTTGGGTCGCACTCACTCCTCGGGCGGTCGCTCGCCGCCGTACTTGAGGAAGACGTACGCGAACGCGAGGATCGAGACCATCGCCAGCACCGTGGCGAGGGCGAGCGACCGGGCGGCGTTCGGGATCGCGGGGAGGAACTCGGGCTCACCGTTGCCGGCGGTCTCCCCGACGACGATCTCGCCCTCCATCCCCTGTTGTCGGTGGGGCTCGCAGTAGAACTCGTACGTCCCCTCCACCTCGAACGTGAACTCGTACTCGAAGCCGGCGTTCTCGATCTCCGCTTGGCCCTCCCAGTCCGCGTCGTCGGGCTGGCTGTCGACGACGATGTTGTGGGTGTCGGTGATCCAGACGAACGTCACCGTCGTCCCGGGCTCGATCTCCAGCGGCGATTCCGTCCCGGGCTCGAACGCGAAGTCCACGAGCTCGACCTCGGCGGTGTCCTCCTGGCCGGCGGCCGATCCGACCGCCGCGGCGGCGGCGGTCGCGCCCGCGGCGGTCTTGAAGAAGGCCCGCCGACCCATCGGCTCGTTCGAGCCATCCTCGCTCATACGCACCCGTCCGCGTGAGCACCTACTCAAAACTTCGGTTTGGTCACAGGGCGTAGTCGTTCGAGCCGTCCTCCGACTGGAGGAGGGCGACGAGGAGGTCGACGGTGGCCTCGACGTCCCCGAGGTGGGCGGCCTCGGTGGCCGTGTGGAGGTAGCGCGTCGGGATGGAGATCGCCCCGACGGGCGTCGCGCCGCCGACCACCTGGAAGGCGGCGGTGTCCGTGCCGCCCGATGGCAGCACCTCGAGCTGGTACGGGATGTCCCGGTCGTCGGCCAGGGCGCGGATGCGCCGGTGGACCTTGGGGGAGGTGATGACGCTCGCGTCCTTGAGCTTGATGGCCGTCCCCTCACCGAGCTCGGTCACGGTCGCGTTCGCGCCGGCGTCGGGGACGTCGTCGGCGATGGTGACGTCGAGCGCGATGGCGAGGTCCGGGTCCACGTCGGCCCCGAGGGCGCGGGCCCCGCGAAGGCCGACCTCCTCCTGCACCGTCGCCGCGAAGTGGATCGTCGACGGGGGGTCCTCAATGCGGGCCGCGGCCTCGAGCATCGCGAAGACGCACGACCGGTCGTCGAGCGCCTTGCCAGTGACGAGCTCGCCCATCCGGACGGTCGTCTGGTCGAGCGTGACCAGGTCGCCCGGGCCGACGCGCTCGGCGGCCTCCTCGCCGTCCATCCCGAGGTCGACGTAGATGTCGTCGAGCTCCGGGGCGTCCGCGGCCTCATCGTCGTCGAGCAGGTGCGGGGGCATCGACCCGATGACCCCGACGAGGTCCTCCTCGTCCGCGTGGACGGTTACCCGCTGGGACTTGAGGATGCGGGGGTCCCAGCCGCCCAGGGCGTCGATGCGCGCGAAGCCGTCCTCGTCCACCTCGCGGACCATGAACCCGATCTCGTCCATGTGGGCCGCGACGAGCACCTCGAAGTCGCCCGATCCCTCGACGGTCCCGACGACGTTGCCCATGGCGTCGGTCGACACCCGGTCGGCCACCGCCGCAAGCTCGTCGCGCACGATCGCGCGGACCTCGTCCTCGTAGCCGGGGACGCCTCGGGCCTCGGTGAGTCGCTCGAGCAGCTCGAGTCGGAGTTCGGTCGTCATCGCCCGGGCACTCGACCTCGGACGGGGTTAAATCCACGACATTCCGCCACGAGACGCCCTCAGTGGTCGCGCTCGAGGACGAAGTCGGTGAACGCCTCGATGTGCTCGACGGCCGCCGGCTCGAGGTCGAGAGCCTCGAGGTAGTCCCGAGCGCGATCGGCGAGGTCGGCGGCCGTCTCCCTGGCGTAGGCGACGCTGTCGTAGCGCTCGTAGAGCTCGATCGCCTCGAGGACCTCCTCGTCGGTGTTGTCGTCCTTCGCCAGGATCGCCTCGAGTCGCTCGCGGTCCTCGTCGGTCGCCTCGCGGGCGGTGTGGATGGCCATGAGCGTGGTCTTGCCCTCGCGGATGTCGTTGCCGAAGGCCTTCCCGAAGTCGCCGGCCTGGTCGAGGGTGTGCTCGACGTCGAGGATGTCGTCGCTGATCTGGAACGCCATCGCCACCGCCTCGGCGTAGCCGGCCGCGGTCGCCTCCACCGAGACTGGCTGGTCGGTGAGGATCGCCGCGAGGCGGGCGACGATTCGCGCCAGGCAGCCGGTCTTGCAGGCGGTCATCTCCAGGTACTCCTCGGGCGTCGCCCGGATGCCCGGTTCGTTGTGCCACCAGATGTCCATCCCCTGGCCGAGGTGCGTCCGGTTGAGCTCGTGCATGAGCATCTCGTACGCGCGAAGGCGCGTGTCGTCGTCGAGGTCGCCCGGGTTGTGGGTGATGATCTTCAGCGGCAGGAAGTACAGCGCGTTGCCGGCGTTGAGCGCCACGTCGTGCCCGTAGCGGAGGTGGATCGCCGGCCCGCCCCGTCGCTTGGTGGCGCCGTCTTCCACGTCGTCGACGATGATCGTCCCGGTGTGCAAGATCTCCGGGATCAGCCCGTAGGGGAGGAACGCCTCGACCTCGTCCTCGCCGAAGCCCCCGACGAACAGGAGGAACAGCACCACCCGCCACCGCTTGCCACCGCGGTCGAGCAGCTCCCAGACGGGGTCCGCGAGGGCCCGGTCGATACCCTCGGCGTCGTACCGGTAGGTGGGCTCGCCGAAGAACGTGGCCAGGTACTCCTCGTCGACGGTCCGCGGGAGGACCTCCTCGATGGCGGCGTCGATTTCCGGCCGCCACGACTCGAGCAGCTCCCGCATGCGCTACCATGCCGAGGGGGCCCACAAAAGCGCATCGTCCCCGACGTCCGGGCGCCGACGGAACGCTTTTGGGCCGACCCGACGACCCTCCAGACATGCCATCCATCAGAGAGGACCTTCGCGAACAGCTCGTCGACGCCTTCGAGGGGGCCGACTACCCCGTCTCCAACCAGATGGACCTCGTGCCGGCGCTGCCGGACGGGCCGGGCACCCGCTTCGAGGCCGGCGACGTGAGCTTCACCGCCATGGAGCTCGCCACCAAGCTCTCCGACGTCCAGGACTTCCCCTACGACGACGTCGACACGCTGGTCGACGACATCCTCGACGGGCTCGAGGCGAAGGGGATGCTCGACTGACGGGCGGGGCAGACACCTCCGTGCGAAGACATCTCAAGGCGCTTCGATTATCACAAGACTTATAGCCGACGGCAGAGCCAGTCCGCCCACACGATCGTACGTCGGGATTCGTCGTTGCTTTCCACCCGTCGTAGACGTTGCTCACCCATGTCCGACAACACCACTACCCAACGGCTGACCGAACCGACGACGGAACGCGTGGCCGAGCGAGACGAGATGACCGCCTGCCCCGAATGCGACGCCGGGGAGGTCACCGTCACCGACCGCGGCGAGACGGTCTGTGGCGAGTGCGGCCTCGTCCTCGAGGACGACATCGTCGACCGCGGCCCCGAGTGGCGAGCGTTCAATCCGCAGGAGAAGCAGGAGAAGTCCCGCGTGGGCGCCCCGACGACCAACACGATGCACGACAAGGGGCTGTCGACGAACATCGACTGGCGCGACCGCGACGCGTACGGCAACGCGCTGAGCAACCGCCAGCGCCAGCGGATGCAGCGACTTCGCACCTGGAACGAGCGCTTTCGAACGCGCGATTCGAAGGAGCGCAACCTGAAGCAGGCGCTCGGCGAGATCGACCGCATGTCGAGCGCGCTGGGCCTGCCGAAGAACGTCCGCGAGACCGCGAGCGTCATCTACCGCCGCGCCCTCGACGACGGGCTCCTCCCGGGGCGCTCGATCGAGGGCGTCTCGACCGCCTGCGTCTACGCGGCGGCCAGGCAGGCCGAGATGCCTCGAAGCCTGGACGAGATCACGGACGTCTCCCGCGTGGACAAGAGCGAGATCGCCCGGACGTACCGGTACGTCGCCCGCGAGCTCAAGCTCGAGGTCAAGCCCGCCGACCCCGAGCAGTACGTCCCCCGCTTCGCCTCCGGCCTCGGGCTGTCCGAGGAGGCCGAGCAACGCGCGCGGGCCCTCCTTCGAAACGCCAAGGCGAAGGGCGTCCACTCCGGCAAGTCCCCCGTCGGCCTCGCCGCTGCGGCGGTCTACGCGGCCGCGTTGCTGACCAACGAGAAGACGACGCAATCGGCCGTCTCCGAGGTGGCGGACATCTCGGAGGTCACGATCCGGAACCGATACCACGAACTCCTCGAGGCCGAGGAGGGCCTCGGGGTGGCCTAGATCTGCAGGTTCGATGGAGGATCCGGCCAGCGACGAACGCCCCGCCATCGTCGCGAGCACGGGCGACATCGAGCACGCCGGCCGGGTCGCCCAGACGGCCGACGTGCTCGAGCTCCGCCTCGACCTCGGCGAGGCCACCATCGACGACCTCGCCGGGTACGGCGGCACCCCGCCGTTGCTGCTGACCGATCGCGACTGGCCCCTCCATCGCGAGCCCGGCGGCGGCCTCCTCAGGGAGGCGCTCGAGCTCGCCGATGTCTGGGGGGTCGACGTCGACCGCGCCACCTTCGGCGACGGCGAGGTCGAGGCGATCGTCCGCCGCAGCGGGGCCACGCTCGTCTGTTCGGCCCACCTCGACACCGCGGACGATCTCGCGGAGGCCGTCGCCACCGTTGACGCACTCGGCGACATCGGGAAGGTGGCCGTGCGCTGCGACGACGGCGACACCTTCGCCCGCCTCGTCGAGCACGCCGTCGACGCCGTCGACGAGCCGGTCGCGCTCATGGCCACGGGGCCGTACGGGCCCCACTCGCGGCTGTTGGCCGTCGCCCTCGAACAACCGCTCGTGTACGGGCACGTCCCCGAGGCGACACCGACGGCGACCGGCCAGCTCGACGTCGAGACGCTGCGGACGGTCCGCCAGGCGCTCGCGACGAGCGCCTAGCGCTCGATCAGCGTCTCCTCGGCCACGGGCGTCCCGAGGTGGCGGGGGACGTCCTCGTTGAGGATGGCGACCTCGTCGCCAGGCTCGAGGTCCGTCACGGGAATGGACCCGTCGGTGCGCGTCCGAAGGCGCACCGTCTCGGCGTCTTGCAACAGCGTCTCGATCGCGTCGCCGGCGGCCGTCTCGAGGACGACCCGGCGCATCGGCCGACGCTCGATCTTGACGCGCCCGACGACCGCCTCGCGGGTGGCGCCGCCGGCGTCGGCGACCAGCACCCGGTCACCCCCACGGAGCTCCGACAGGTACCGCGTCTCGCCCCCCGTGACGAGCACGTACGCGTGGACGGCCCCCGCGTTCACGCGAAACGGCCGGGGGTCGACGTAGGGGCCCTCGGCCGTCTCGGCGTGCACCAGCGCCAGGCCTCGGGCATGGCTGCCCACGAGGAGGCCCTCGTCGTCATCGAGGATCGACCCCATGTCGACGCAGACGCGGTCGGCCAGACCCGCCCCGTCGACCGAGGTCACGGTCGCCCACTCGAGCGGCAGCCGCTCGCCGGCGAGCTCGTCCACCGCCTCGAGGGTGGCCTCGACGACGCCCGGGTCGTCCGTCTCGAGGAGGACGCCGTTGGCGCCGACCTCCAGCGTCTCGAAGGCCGTCCGAGCCGACTCGGCCGAGTCGACGGCGGCGACGACGTCAACGCGGTCGCCGACGTCCGCGATCAGGTTCTCGAGCGGGATGACCTCCCAGTCGGGGCGCTTCACGATGAGGACGTCCGCCACGTCGGCGAGCCACCGCGCGAAATCGGCGGCCGGCTCGCCGTCGATGACGACGTACGCGGCGGTCCGCCCATCGAGGTCGCGTAGGACCGCGAGGTCGCCGGAGTCGGCGCGGCGCGCCGGCCGGTCGACCGTCCCGTCGCCCTCGCCGCCCTTGCCGACGACCGTGACGTCGCCCGGGGGGCCCTCCGCCTCGGCGACATCGAGGACCGTCCCGTCCCCACCCGTGCGAAACGCCGCCACCGTCCCGGGGAACGTCGAGCGAACCCGGGCGACGTCGGTCCCATCGACCAGCACCCCGTCGAGGCCGAGGGTGGCCGCCACCGCGATCAGCGACTCGCGCAGCTCGGGCGGGCCGATGGCCGCGTCGGCCCGCAGCCAGAGGAACCGATCCATACGCCCCGTCCTCGCCGGCGTACCGTGAACGTACCGGTGCGATCCCGAGGCGCCGAGGTCGACGCTCACGCGCCGAGGTGCTCGGCGGCGGACGCGGGGTCGACCCCCTCGTGGACCACCGCGGCGACGGCCCGGGCCATCGCCCCGGGGTTCGCGGCCTGGAAGACGGTCCGACCGATCGAGGCCCCCGCGGCGCCGGCGTCCATCGCAGCGGCCAGGCGCTCGAGGGTCGCCCGCGGGTCGTCCGGCACGCCGCCCGCGACGAGGAGTGGGGCCCCGGCGCCAGCGACGGCCGGCTCGAGGTCGCCGTCGGGGAGGGCGGTCTTGACGAGGTCCGCACCGAGTTCCCCGCCGACGCGGGCGGCGTGAGCGACCGCCTCGGGGGCGGCCCCCTCGACGCCGGGTCCCCGGGGGTAGACCATCGCCAGCACGGGCACCCCGCGGCGGTGCGCCCGACCGACGACGGCGCCGAGGTCCTCCAACTGGCTCGCCTCGGCGTCGCTGGCGAGGTTGACGTGCACCGACACCGCGTCGGCCCCGAGGCGCACCGCCTCGGCCACGGTGCAGACGAGGCGCTTGTCGTCCGGGTCGGGGCCCAGCGCGGTCGACGCGCTCAGGTGGACGACGTACCCGGCGGAGCCCACCGCGGGGGCCACGGCATCGACGAGGCCGCGGTGCGTCACCACGGCGTCGGCCCCGGCCTCGACGCAAGCCGCGGCCGTCGTCGCGGGATCCACGAGTCCCGCCAGGGGACCCTGCGTGACGCCGTGGTCCATGGCCAGGAGGAAGTACCGGCCGTCGCGACTCAGCCGCTCGAGGCGACGGCGGATGCCGACCTCGCTCATGGACCACCCGTCGACCCTCGGTCCCATCACCGTGTCGGTCCCACGCGACCCTTTAAGCGATGCCCCCGACACCCAGCGCCATGGGACAGGCGGCCGGCATCTTCGCCCGGTGGTCTCCGTACCTCGAGCGATACGTCCAACTCGGCGTGGCGGCCAACCGACTCATCAGCGTCACCTTCCCCGCGTCGGTCGACGCGGACGTGGAGGCCGACCATCCACTGCTCGACCGGTTCGAGCGCTACCTCGACGGCGCGCACGAGAGCTTCGAGGACGTCGAGCTGGCGCTGACGGTCGCGACCCGCGAGCGTCGCGTCCTCGACGCCGTCCGGCCGATCCCCTACGGCCACGAGCGCGACCTCGAGGCGGTCGCCCGGGCGACCCCCGGGCTCGATCCGACGGACGATGACGACCTCGTGTCCGTCCGGGAGGCCCTGGCGGCCAACCCCGTCCCGGTGGTCGTCCCCGACCACCGGGTGCGTCAGGTCGAGGGGAGCCTCCCCCCGCCGGTGCGACGTACGCTGCGACAGCTCGAGGGACTGGACTAGCGCGCGACGCCGAACTCCACGGCGTTGACGACGTAGTGGGCGACGACCACGACCAGTAGGTCGCCGGTGACGACGAACCCGGTCGCCAGGACGGCCCCGAGCGCGCCCGCCGCGAGGAGGCCGACGACCCCCTGCAGGCCGTGACCGAGGGCGAAGGTGACCGCGGAGAGGGGCACCAGCCACCAGGGCGATATCCCGAGCGCGACCGCGACGGCTCCGATCAGCGCCCCCCGGAACAGGAGCTCCTCGAAGGCGGCCACCGTTGGCAACACGACGGCGAACAGCGCCACCCAGTCGCCGTGCGTCCGTGGCGCGAGGAGCCGTCGAAGCCGGTCGTCGTACGGGACGCCGACGCGACCGAGGCCCGCCTGCAAGCCCGCGTTCGCCGCGGCGAGTGCCAGGCCGAGGCCGAAGCCCACCGCCCCGGCGCGGACGACGTCGCCCCCGAGGCCGAGGTCGGACGGGCGGAGGCCGCCGACCCAGAGGCCCACCGCCAGCGCGACGCCGAGCAGGAGCTGCGTGGCGGCCGCGTTCGCGTACAGCGCCCGGGTGGACGTCCCGACCGTCTCGACGGGGACGATCGGCCCGGCGTGCCCTCGCGGGGGGAGCATCGGGCGCACGGCTCGGGCGGTGACGACGGCGAGACCGATGGCGAGCACGAGCACGACCCCGGTCGTCGCCAGGACCACCGCGGGCCGGACCACGGCCGGATCAGTTCGCGCTCGGCTTCGACCCGGCGCCGACCTCGTGCTCGAGCGCCTTGCCCGTGATCGCCTTCAGGCGCGAGACCAGCGAGTCCTTGCCGAGGAGGTCGTCGTCGAGGGCCACCTCGAGGACCTCGCTGATGTGGCTGACCGGGATGATCTCGACCATCTCCTCGTACTCGTCCTCGATCATGACGTCCTGCTCGTTCGCCTTCGGGATGATCACGGTGTCCATGCCGGCCTTCGCCGCCGCCTCGATCTTGTGGGTGACGCCGCCGACGGGCAGCACGTCGCCGCGAACCGACAGCGAGCCCGTCATCGCGATGTTCTGGGCCACGGGGGCGTCCTCGAGCGCCGAGATGACCGCCGTGGCGACCGTTATCGACGCGGAGTCGCCCTCGACGCCCTGCTGGCCGGCCTGGACGAACTGGATGTGGATGTCGCGCTCGGCGATGTCCTGGTCGGAGAACTTCTTGATGATGGCCGAGACGTTGTCGACGGCCTCCTCGGCGATCTCCTGGAGCTTGCCCGTGGCGAACACGCGGCCCTCCTCGTGGCTCTGCGACGGGGTCACCTCGGCCATGACCGGCAGCAGGATGCCGGAGTCCTGGCCCATGACCGCGAGGCCGTTGACGCGACCGACGACGGCGCCCTCCTCGACGGTGAGCTCGTAGTCCTTGCGCCGCTGGATGAACTCGTCGGCCAGTTGCTGCTCGATCGAGCGCGAGCGCTCCTTCGCCTCGAGGACGTCCTCGCGAAGGACGTAGTCGTGGCCGACGTCCTTGGCGATGTCGCCGGAGACGCGGACGAGGCCACCCAGATCGCGAAGCAGGAGGGTCAGCTGTCCCTTGCGGCCGGCCCGCCGGCGAGCCTCGAGGATGACCTCCTCGACGGCCTCGCGGGTGAAATGCGGCAGCCGCCCGTCCTTCTCGACCTCCTGGGCGACGAAGCGGACGTACTTCCGGCGGTTCTCCGGCGAGTCATCGAGGGTGTCCTCCATGTAGACCTCGTAGCCGTAGCCCTTGATCCGGCTGCGAAGCGCGGGGTGGATGTTCTCCATGACGTCGAGGTTCCCCGCGGCGATCATGATGAAGTCGCACGGCACGGGCTCCGTCTGGACCATCGCGCCGGAGGAGCGCTCGGACTGGCCCGTGATGGAGAACTCGCCCTCCTGGATCGCGGTCATCAGCTTCTGCTGCGTCCGGATCTCGAGCGTGTTCAGCTCGTCGATGAACAAGACGCCCTTGTGCGACTTGTGGATGGCGCCGGGCTCGACCCGGTCGTGGCTCGGCGTCTCCATCCCGCCCGACTGGAACGGGTCGTGGCGGACGTCGCCGAGCAGCGCACCGGCGTGCGCGCCGGTGGCATCCTCGTACGGCGCGGTGCCGTCGTCGCCGTGGCTGACGATGAGGTTCGGGATCATCGCCTCGGCGTTGCGCTGGGTGTACCGGAAGACGAAGAAGACGATCACGGCGGCGATGATGCCGAACAGCAGGTTCGTCCCCGAAAGCAGCGTGTAGGCGATGATCGCCAGGATGATGACGATCATCAGGAAGCTCTTCAGCTGGTTGCGCTTTCGGACCTCCTCCTTGTGGGCCTCGACGATCTGGCGCCCCTTGCCCGCCGGGACGGTCCGGACCTTCGGCTCGTTGCCGTCCTCGGGATTGTGGTAGACCAGGACGTCCTGCAGCTCCTCCTTCGGCAGGAGCTGGCTCATCGCCTTCGCCAGCATCGACTTGCCCGTGCCGGGCGAGCCGATCATCATGACGTGGCGGTGCTGCTTGGCCGCCTTCTTCACGATGTCGCTGGCCTCCTCCTGCCCGATGACCTGGTCGACGAGCCGATCCGGCACCTCGACCTCCTCGGTCGTCTCGAACTGGAGGCCGCCGAGGAGGTCGTCCTCGGCGATGGCCTCGTCGACGTCGAGGCCGCCGTCTGCGTCGGCGGGCTCCCGGTCGTCCTCGCGGTGGTCGACCCACTCGAAGTCGCGGGGACCGTCAGGGGCGTCGCGGTGGGGGTCCGGCGGGATCTGGTCGTCGTCGCTCATGCGGGCCTGGTAGACGGGTTCGCTAGTCCACGGCCGTTGATATACTTTCTCCCGAGGTGCACACTTATCCCGGGACACCCCCAACCCGGGACCGATGCGACGGGGCATCTACATCGGTCGGTTCCAGCCGTTTCACCTCGGCCACCGTCACGTCGTCGAGGCCATCGCCGACCAGGTCGACGAGTTGGTCGTCGGGATTGGTTCCGCGGGCGACTCCCACACCAGCCGGGACCCGTTCACCGCCGGCGAGCGGATCATGATGATCACGAAGTCCCTCGTGGATCTCGACCTCGTCACCTACGCCGTCCCCATCGAGGACCTCGAGCGCAACTCCGTCTGGGTGAGCCACGTGCAGAGCATGAGCCCCCGCTTCGACGTCGCCTTCTCGAACAACCCCCTCGTCGTCCGGCTGTTCGAGGAGGACGCCGTCCCCGTCGAGCGCTTGCCGATGTACGACCGGGAGCGCCTCGAGGGCACGGAGATCCGCCGCCGGATGGTCGCCGACGAGGGCTGGCGCGAGCTCGTCCCCGACGCCGTCGAGGAGGTCGTCGACGAGATCGACGGGATCGACCGCATCCAGCAGGTCCATCGCTCCGACAATGCCGGCGACTGAGGGCCGGCCACGACCGGTCACGCTGAGCTCAGACTTCGACTCGCACTACCCCGCGGCGATGCGTGGCGTGCTCGCTCGTCGAGGCATCGAGCGGATCCACGACGTCACCCACGAGCTGCCCCGCCAGGACGTCCGCCAAAGCGCCTTCTGGCTCGCCCAGTTGCTACCGTACTTCCCCCCGGCCGTCCACTGCGTCGTCGTCGACCCCGGCGTCGGGACCGACCGTGACGTCCTCGCCGTCCGCGCCGGGGGGCACGCGCTCGTCGGTCCGGACAACGGCGTGCTCTGGCCGACGGCCCGGCGGCTCGCACACCCCGCGCACCCCGAGGCGTACGCCTTCGACCACGTCGAGCCGGCGAGCGCGACGTTCCACGGTCGGGACGTCTTCGCCCCCCTGGCGGCCGCGGTGGCGACCCTCGGCGTGACGCGGTTCCCGAGGCTCCCGACGCTCGAACCGGCCGCCGATCCCGAGGCGTTGCACCTCCCCGCGGCACGCGTAGACGACACCGGCGTCGAGGCGACGGTGCTCGCCGTCGACGGCTTCGGGAACGTCATCACCAGCGCCGACGGCGAGGTGCTCGCCGGTCGCGTCGGCGACCGCGTCCGCGTCGACGGGCGGCTCGTGCCGGTGACCCGGCGCTACGCGGACGTCTCGCCGGGGGAGGCGCTCGTCACCGTGGGGAGCCACGGCCACCTCGAGCTGGCGGTGAACCGCGGTCGCGGCGTCGACGCCTTCGACGTGGCGGTCGGCGCCGACGTGAGGATCGGTTGGTCGTGAGCGACCCGGTCAGCTCGCGGCGATGACGTCGTCTATGCGCACGATCATCGTCGCGGCCTCGGTCGCGCTCTCGATCGCCTCGTGCTTGACCGCCGCGGGGTCGAGCACGCCGAACTCGACGGGGTCGGCGTAGCGGATCTCGCCACCGTCGACGACGATGCCCGACCGACCGGTCTCGTCGTGGAGCGACCGCAGCTCGACGATCGCGTCGATCGGGTCCTCGCCCGCGTTCTCGGCGATCGTGCGCGGCAGGGCGTCGACCGCGTCCGCGAAGGCCTCGACGGCGAGCTGGCGACGTCCGGTGATGCCGGCGGCGGCCTCGCGGATGGCGCTGGCGATGGCGATCTCGCTCGAGCCCGCACCGGGCACCACCTCACCGGTCTCGCGGGTCGTGCGGACCACGTCGATGGAGTCCTCGACCACCCGCTCGAGCTCGCTGACGACGTTCTTCGTGCCGCCACGGACGAAGATGGTGACGGACTCGGCCGCCTCGCCGCCCTCGAAGAAGGTGAGGTCGTCCTCGCCGAAGTGGCGCACCCGGACGGTCTCGAAGTGGCCGAGGTCGTCGGCCTCGATGTCGTCGATCGTGCCGATCCAGCGGGCACCGCTGGCGCGGGCGATGCGACGCGCCTCGCCGTCGCTGACGTCGTCGTACGCCACGATGTCCGCGCCGACCAGGTGCTCGAGGACGCGCTCGTCGACGTCGCCCGTTGTCACGACCACGTCGACGCCGGCGTCCGAGAGGGCCTCCGCGTACCCGCGCAACTCGGCGGCCTCGGAGTCCATGGCCGCGGTGAGCTCCTCGACGGACTCCACGGCGTACTCGACGTCGAGCTCCCCGGTGCGGACCTCGAGGTCGAAATCCAGCACCGCCACCGTCGCGTCGTCGACGCGCGGCGGCATGTCGTCGTGAGCCGGGGCCTCGTCGAGGATGACGCCATCGACCAGCTCCGTCGCGGTCGTGCTGGCGCCGACGCGGCTCTCGATCGTGATGGCGTCCTCGTCATCGTCGTCGACGCTGAGGACCGCCTCGACGACCGTCTTGGCCAGGCGCTCGGCGGTGAGCCCGCCGGTACCCTTGCCGGTCATGCTCGAGGCGGCCACCTTCGTGAGCAGCGCCTCGTCGACCTCGGCCTCGATGACGTGCTCGTCGATGGTCTCGCTGGCGATTCGGGCGGCCTCGTAGTAGCCCTCGACGATGGTCGTCGCGTGGACGTCCTGTTGCAGCAGGTCCTCGGCCTCGGTGAGCAGCTGGCCGGCGAGGATGGCGGCGGTGGTCGTCCCGTCGCCGACCTCGTCCTCCTGGGTCTCGGCGACCTCGACGATCATCTGGGCCGCCGGGTGCTCGATGTCCATCTCGTCGAGGATCGTCGCCCCGTCGTTGGTGATGACGATGTCGCCCGCGTCCGAGACGAGCATCTTGTCCATCCCGCGGGGTCCGAGGGTCGTGCGTACCGCCTGGGCGACCGCCTTCCCGGCGGTGATGTTCGACGCCTGTGCGTCCCGGCCGGTGGTCCGTTGGGCATTTTCGCTGAGGATGAACAGCGGTCGACCACCCATCCGTCGCTGTGACTCTGACATGGTGAATCTCACAAGTATGTCGCCAGCGGTTCTATATAAGGTTTGATGACCGAGCCGGCCGCGTCACGCGACGGCCGCGGTCCAGTAGGAGACGGTGGCGAGGCGCGAGAGTCCCGGCGAGCGCACCAGGCGGTCGTCGATCGGTCGAACCGCCCGGGCGAGTGCGAGCGGGACCGCCCGGTAGAACCCGTACGGCAAGAGCCAGTCGTGCTCGGCGCGCTCGACCTCGAGCGCGGCGGCGTCGAGCCAGCCGTGCACCTCCGCGGGGGCGGCCAGGCGCGACCCCATCGGCAGCGCCCAAGTGTACAGGCTCCTGGCGCTGCGGCGACGGAACGTGTCGAAGACGACCCTGTCGGCGGCGACCCGACGCAGTTCCTCGAGGAACGGCACCGGGTCGTCGACCAGGTGGAAAAAACGCATGGCGACGACCGCGTCGAAGGCGTCGTCCGGGAACGGTAGTGCCGAGGCGTCGCCGCGCAGGAAGTTGATCGTGCCGGCGAGCGATCTGGCGCGCGTCTTCTCCCTGGCCTGG
Source organism: Halobacteriales archaeon (assembly GCA_046543335.1). GTDB lineage: Archaea > Halobacteriota > Halobacteria > Halobacteriales > SKSH01 > CAZCYF01. The sequence continues at coordinate 11,864 of JBKGZP010000005.1, read as the reverse complement.
CCGAGCATCGCCTGGGAGATGTCCACGGAGACGACCTCCGCCCCGCGGTCGGCGAGCGCGACGGAGAAGCGTCCGGTGCCGGCGGCGATGTCGAGGACCGACCGGCCCTCGACGGTCCCGAGGGCGTCGAAGACGACGGCCTTCTCCCGGCGGTCGATGAGGCGACCGCCACGGGAGAACCGCTTGGACTCGTACTCGGCCGCGATGGTCGGCTCCTGATACCACTCCTGGCCCTTCACGCTACCCGGGATTGTGCGACCGCCCGGTAAAACGGTACTGGTGTTCCGAAAGCGACACGGGCATGAGGCCCCGACGCCTCGTCCCAGCCATGCCGGCCGACGGCGATCTCGAATCGGCGCTGGCCGTGGTCCGCGAGCTCGAGGTAGACGAGATCGCCGCGGCGATCGCGTCGATCGGCTTCTCGTGCACCCGCTGCGGGGCGTGCTGTCGGGCCCACGGCGACGACCACACCGCCACGATCTTCCCCGACGAGATTCGCCAGATTGCCGACGGGGACCGCTACGACTGGCGCGACGTCGCCCGACCAATGCCGTACGGCCTGGACGCCGAGGGCGACGGCGAGACGATCGAGTGGGCGTTGCAGACCGACGGCTGCGGCGACTGCGCGTTCCTCGAGACCGCTCCAGACGGCACGACCGCGTGTGGCGTCTACCCGGACCGACCGTCGATCTGTCGGACGTACCCGTTCAGCCTCGCGGCGACGCCGTCGGGACAGCCCCTCGGCGGCCCGGTCGAGCGGGTCGGCCCCGTCGTCGCGCACGAGTGCGAGGGCCTCGGCGAGCCGATCGAGGCCGAGGCGGCTCGCGACCTCGCCAGCGCGCTCAAGACCCGGGCCGTGACGGCCCTCGAGGAGGCCATCGCCGTCCGCGACCACCTCCAGACGAGTCGACCCTCCGCCCCGACGACAGTGGTCGACAGCGAGGGGGTCAAGCACCCCGACGGAACGCCCGTTCGCGGCCCCGATGGGCGCTAGCGACAGGCATTTACCGGTCCCGCGAATCGGCCAACCCGGAGTGAGACCTTTGGAGATTTCAGACCAACTCCTCTGTCTGTTCAACGCACCGGTGCGGTCCGAGGACGGCGAGTACACGGTGTCGATCCCCCGTCGCGAGGTCGAGAACGGGGCCATCGATCCCGACACCGTCTACCGGATCGCCGTTATCGCCCCCGAGTCGACCGCCGGCGGGTCGGAGCCCCCCCACGACCAGCCCGAGCCCCCCGTCGAGGTCGGCGAGACCCGCTACGTCGAGATCGAGGACATCGGCAAGCAAGGCGACGGCATCGCGCGCGTCGAGCGGGGCTACGTGATCATCGTCCCCGGTGCCGAGGTGGGCGACCGCGTCAAGGTCGAGATCGCCGAGGTGAAGCCCAACTTCGCCGTCGGCGAGGTCGTCGAGGAGACCTTCTAGGCCCGCGAGCGCGGGGACTCGACCGTCGCGAACGCGTCCAGGTCGACGTCGGCGTCGATCTCCCCGAGGCGGTCGTAGGGGCGCCCAGCGACGATGCGCCCCGCGCGGTTCCGGCCGACGCCGGGCAGCGACTGCAACTCGGCCATCGACGCCCGATTCACGTCGAGCGGATACGGCACGGCCGTGACCGACCGGAAGCCGTGGTCGGTGACCGCGACGTCGACGACCGACCCGAGCGTCCGCTCGCCGGGCAGCCCGACGAGGAGCGGGTAGGTGCCGAGCTCGCGACCGAAGGTCTTGCCGTCGCGGTGGTACTCCAGGTGGACGTCCCGGAGCACCGTCCCCGCAGGCGCGACCCGCTCGAGCATGGGTCGGTCGAACGTCTCGCGGACGCGTCGCTTGTACCGACGGAAGTCCCGCGCGTGCTCGCGTGCGATGCTGGCGCCCGTCTCGGCCATCTCCGTGCCGGGGAAGGCCATGACCTGGCGAATGTTCACCCGGCGCACGAGGAGGTCCGACTCGAGGACCCGCTCGAGGAAGCGGCGGTTGTGCTCGTAGGTCGCCTCGGTCTCGCCCGCGAGGCCGTGCAGCAGGTTGATGCCGGGCAACAGCTTCGGGAGGTCGCTCGCGTGCGCGGGCGCCGGCCCGTTCGGGGTCGCCCGCTCGCCGGGCCGCCAGCCGGCGACCTCGTTGACGACCCGGATCGCCTCGAGGCACTCGTCGGCGGAGACGAGCAGGTTGTTGGCCGCCTGGACCGCCGGGTCAGCCGACTCGAGGCCGAACGCCGCCGTGTCGCCGGGGGTGTTGTACCGGGCGATCGTCCGCAGCGCCGCCGAGGCGGCCTCGGGGTGGTCGACGATCGTCACGGGGTTCATGTTGTCGAGGTGCAGCGTCAGGAGGTTCGGGGCGACCGCCCGGATGCCGCGGTACAGCGACTCGATCGCCGCGGGATTCGGCGCCTCGCCGTCGCCACCGTACGCGAGGATGTCCGCCTGGCGGCCGAGGCGGACGTGTCGAACGCCGTGGGCCGCCAGCGCCTCGACCTCGGCGTGGATGCTCGCGGGCGGTCGGAACGTCGGGTCGCCGTACATCGGCTCCGTGCAGAACGAGCACCGGTACGCGCAGCCGCGGCCGGTCTCGAGCTCGGCGATCAGGTGGTCCGGGTGGTTCGGGTGCTGCTCGACGACGAACGCGCCCATGCGGGCCCAGCGGTCGGCCTCCTCGGGGTCGCGGTACCGGTCGGCGAAGCCCGCGAGACCGTTTCGGACGAGGTCGTACGCCGCCGCCTCGACGTCGGCCATCGCGAGGGCGTCGAAGTCGAGGTCCTGACGATCGGCCTCGATGGCCCCCTGGTTACGCTCGCCCACCCCGAAGCGCACCGGCCCGCCGAGGAGGGTCGTCCCGTCGGCCGTCCAGGCCAGCTCCCGGGCCTCCCCCGGCTCGGCGGGCGTCCCGCCGACGTACTTCCCGGGGACGGTCATCCCACCGACGTAGACGAGCAGGTCCGCGTCGGCAACGTCGGCGTACCGACCGCGGTCCTCGCGGAGGGCGTCGATGGTGTGGTAGGTCACGTTCGCGGGGGGGACGCCCGCGTCGACCAGTGCGCCGGCGACGTACCGCGGGTAGGTCGCGACGTACGGGGGCACCCCGAAGTGTGCCGGCTCGTCGACGTAGCCGTCGACGATCGTCACCGTCAGCGCACCGGGGTCGGTCATGGCCGATCGAAGGACCGCGGCTGGCTAAAGGGCCCCGGTGGCTCACCCGCGGTGGATCGTCGGGGCGGCGGTGGCGAACAGCTCCGCGGCGGGTCGGTCCGCCAGCCAGTCGACGAACGCCACGAGCTCGTCCGTGGCGGCGGCAAAGAGGGCCTCCCCGTCGTCCCGGTTGCCCGCCGTAGGCCGACCGACCGCCCCCGTGGGCGTGAAGTCGATGGTGTCGTGGCCGACGTCGGCGCCGTGCACGCGGTGGCCCCAGCCGGGCGGCGCGCCGGCTTCGGCCGCCTCGAGGCGCGAGCGACGCACCCGCGCCTCGTCGACCGCCAGCATGAGACTGGTCTCGACGTGGCACGCGTGGCCACCCAGGTCGTCGAAGTGGGCCTCGATCGCCTCCTCAATCGCCTCCCACCAGTTCCACACCGCGGCGAACGCGGTTCGCTCGCCCTTGAGCTCGCGAGCCACGGCGCCGAGGGCCGATACGTTCCCGCCGTGGCCGTTGACGATGACCGCCCGGTCGAGGCCGTGCGACGCCAGCGAGCGGAGCACGTCCCCGACGTAGTCGCGAAAGGTCGACTCGGCGACCCAGAGGGTCCCCTCGAAGTGGCGGTGATGGACGCTGACGCCGACGGGGACGGCGGGCGTCACCACCACCTCGCGCCGCTCGGCCGCGGCCGCGGCGAGCGCGCTCGCGATCGCGGTGTCGGTCCCGAGGGGCAGCGCTGGGCCGTGTTGCTCCGTGCTCCCGGTCGGGACGATGGCGACCGCGTCCTCGGGGACGTCGACCGTCGAGAGCTGCTCGAGGGAGGCCATGGCCGCCAGCGGCCCGGCCGGCGGCAAAAGCGTGCCGGTGGGGCGTCAGTCGACCTGCTCCGGCGGGGGCGCCCACCCGTGCGTCAGGCGCAACAGCTGGACCAGGATCCGCGCGGTGGCCCCCCAGACGGTGTACCCGTCGACGGTGAAGTAGTGGACGGTCAGGGGGCCGTGCTCCGGATGGACGCGGTGCTCGGCCTCGTAGTTGGCCGGATCGAGCAGGTCGGGAACTGCCACCGTGACGATCTCCGCGACCTCGGCGGGGTCGGGCCGGTACTCTCCTGGCGGAATCTCCGCGACGTACGGGACCACCTCGAAGCCCGTCACGGTCCGGATGGGATCCAGCCGGCCGTGGATGGTCGCGTCCGACGGTGAGAGGTCGATCTCCTCACGAGCCTCCCGAAGCGCCGTTCCCAGCAGGTCGGGGTCGTCCGCCTCGGCCCGACCACCGGGGAAGCTCATCTGTCCGGGGTGGGTGTCGAGGTCGGGGTTGCGGCGGGTGAACAACAGCGAGTCGGGTCGCTCCTCGCGCAGGACCGGGATGAGCACCGCCGCGTTCGTGTACCCGCCGACCGGCCTCGCGGGGGTCCGATCGGCGAGCGCCTCGAGGCGCATCACCGGGTCGTCCTACGCCGTGGGCGGCATTAGATGTTGCCCGCGGCGTCCGTCTCGACCCCGAGGGATCGATCGCTCGCCCGGAGCACGTCGGTGGGATCGACGTCGACCGCGCTCCATGGCGGCAACCACGCCGCGTCGTCCGGGTCGGCGACCGCCGCGGCGTAGCGCTCGACCTGTTCGCGCTCCGCAACCGGGTCGTATCGCAGAGCGTTGAACCGGGCGTCGCGGGCGTAGCGCCGGACGAGCGCCGCCGCGGTGGTGCGGTACGCCTCCGGTGTCGGCCAGTCGATGGGTGTGCTCGCTCGTCGCTCGAGCACGCCGGCCAGTGCGCCGGCGACGGCCGGCGCGACGGCCTCCAGCCCACCAGCACCGGCGACCGTCCGGTGGTCGTGGCGATGCACCCCGAGGTCGACCTGAGCCGCCCCGTCGGGCCCGGGCGTCTCGTACGCCTCCCCGAGGGTGGCCACTTCGAGTCCCATCCCGTTGGGCATCGACCACTCGAGGGCCGCTTCGGTCTCCACCGCGAACTCGCCGGCGAGGGCGTACCGGAAGTCGGCGAGGTAGTCGATGACGGGATCGGCGGTCGCCCGCCCGAGCGCGGCGACGAGGGGACGATAGAGGAGGCGAAAGAGTCGACCGTAGGGTCGACCGCGGTCGAGTCGAGCGTAGTAGGCCTTGACGAACCCGAGATCGCCGTCGACGGGCGCGACCAGCCGACGAACGTCGTCCGCCGTGGCCCCCTCGACGTCGGCGTCGAAGCAACAGACCACCTCGACGTCCCGGGCGGCGGGGCCGAGGGCGAGCCAGACGTCGCCGCCCTTGCCGGTGGGACGCGCCGGGAGGTCGGCCACGGCCTCGGAGACGCCCTCCGCGTTGCACCAGATGACCTCCACGGCCGGGTCGAGCCCGGAGAGCCAGGCGGCCATCCGGGTGGCCACGGACGCGTCGGCGCGAAGCGGGACCACTACGCGGCGGGCACCGGCGTCGAGGACCGCCTCGACGACCGTCTCGGCGGTCGAACGCCCCATCTCCCGCTCGACCATCGGCACGATGGCGGAGAAGGGTCGTTCGATCGGCGGGGACCCGGGGCCGTCGAGGCGATGAAGCGTCGTGATGGGCCCCTGGACGAAATCCATCATCGGCTCTCGCTGGTCACGGTATATAACGTTTGCAACACCGGTGGGCGGCGGGGGAGCTTTTTGGTGCCACCGGCGCCATCGGGACCCATGAAGAGCGTCCGACAGGGGCTTCGCGACGACGAGCTCGCCAGGGACACCTACGACCGGCTCTCGTGCACGCGATGCGAGGTCGGCCTGCGCGTCGTCGACGACCCCGACGAGGTGGGTACCGTCAGGGTCTGCCCGTCGTGCGGAAGCCGGTGGCGGGAGCTCTGAACCGGGCTTAGCCTGCGTCTCGGAGGTTCCAGAACAGCGACTCGTGGAGGTCGGGCCGGGTCAGGCCCGAGCCCGCCGACTCGGCCTCGATTGCCGCTATCGGCAGCTGCCCCCCACCCATGCGGGAGTGACCCCCACCGCTGGCGCCGGGCAGCTCCGCCAGCGTCCGCTCCAGGGTTTGGCCCATGTGGACCCGGTCGTCGGTGGTTCGCCCCGAGAGGTAGATCGTCCCGTCGAACTCCCCCAGCGCGATGGTGGAGGTGACACCCTCCAGACGCATCAGCTCCTCGGCGGCGATCGGTACGGTGTCCGCCGTCGGCACGCGGCCGATATCGCTGATGCAGTAGCAGTCGCGGACCTCCCGGTTGATGATGGCCTTCGCCTTCGCCTCGAGGACGTCCGACTCGATCGACGGATTGGCGACCCGCTCGAGCTTCTCGTGGTCGACGCCCGGGAACAGGTAGCGAAGCGCCTCGAACTCCCGGTGGGTGGCACCCCGGGTGAGTCGGTTGGTGTCCGTGTGGATGCCGTACGCGAGTGCGGTGGCGACGTCGGCGTCGATCGGCGGCGCACCGTCTTCCACGACGCGCAGGCCGAGGTCGCGGAAGTATTCCACGACGATGCTCGAACAGGCGCCGTAGTCCGGTCGGACGTCGACGAACTCCGCGGAGACGGGGTCGTCGTCGTGGTGGTCGATGACCGCCACGGGCTGGACCTCCGCCGCCCCGTCGAAGCCCCGGGGGACACCGTGGTCGACGAGGACGACCTCACGGTCGTCCAGCTCGTCTCGTCGGTCGATCGACCGGAGGTCCAGGTCCAGGACCGTCCGGAACGCCCGGTTCTCGTGGTGGCGGAGGCCGCCGGGGTGGACGACGTCGGTTGGAACGCCGGCTCGCTTGGCGATCGCCTGGACCCCCAACGCGGTGGCCATCGCGTCCGGGTCCGGGTTCGGGTGCAACAGGATCGTGACCGCCGAGGTCTCGGTGAGGAGCCGTTCGAGGCGTCGTCCCGGGGCGGCACGGGCACGCCAGCGGCGGTACAAGACCACCCCGAGGCCGAGGAGTACCAGCGCAACCACGAGGCCAACGACAGCCAGCGGACTCACGTCACCGAAGACGCCCGAGGGGTCCCCGAGCTGCCCGGCCACGCGGCGGGCGACGGCCATGGTCGTGCATACGCTCACGAGACCATCTGACTTATCACCTGTTATTCGAGGGTGCGACGCGGCGAAACCGCCAGACGGTGGCTCACTGCGTGTCGTCACCGACGACACTCGCACCGTCGAACTCGGAGCGCTCGTACGCCACATCCATGAGGTCGAGAACGGTGGGTGCGACGTGGTACGGCCCCACGCCGTCGAGATCGACGTCCGGCCGGTCGATCGCCAGGAAGGCGTCCTCGACCCGGTGGGTGCCGGTGCGCGGCGTCGTCCGGAAGACCGCTGGCTCCGGGTCGAAGCTCGCCGTGAGGTCGAATCCGGGCGCCGGCAGGGCCACGAGGTCGGGCGCCAGGTCGAGGTGTGGTCCGCGGTAGTGGTCCTCGCGCAGGAGGACCTCCTCGACGACGGGGTCGCCGTCGGGGCCGTGCCAGTCGCGAAGTTCCTCGGCGAGGGCCGCGCGGACCACCTCGTACTCCTCCTCTGCGACCGCCCCCCGCGGCTCGCGGCCCGCGAGGTTGAGGTAGAACCGCCCCGGCGCCAGGGCGTACGCCCGGGTGCGGTCGTCGACATCGGCGAGTACCTTGGGCTCGTCGGCGTCGTAGTCGAGCCAATCCCGCGAGCGCAACCACGCGTTGGCGTCGACCTCGTACTCGAGGGGACCGAAGCCGTGGTCGCTGGCGAGCAGGAGGGTGACGTCGTCGGGTAGGCGCGACCTGAGCGCGCCGAGGTACGTGTCGAGCTGCTCGTAGAAGGCGAGGAAATCGTCTCGAAGCGGCCCGTCCTCGAGGTACTGCCCGTACAGGAAGTGGTTCACCCGGTCGGGCGTCATGAAGACACCGGCGAAGAGGTCCCAGTCATCGAGGTCGATGAAGTGGGCGAACGCCTCGAAGCGGGCGTCGAGGGTGTCGTACGCGGCCTCGAGGAACGCCGCGAGGTCGCCCTCGCGCCCGAGGGTGGCGTCGACGTCGATGACGTACCCCAGGTTGCGAAGCGTCGACGCCAATCCCCCGGGGTGGACCGCCCGCTCGATGTCGGGCGCCAGGAACCCCGAGACCATCCGTTGGAGGTTGCGCGGCGGTGGGTAGGTCGTCGGGACGTTCACCACGGTCGCGGGACGGTCGGCCTCGGCGGCGCGGTCCCAGACCCGCGGGGCCTGCACGTCGTTCGAGGCTGTCACATACGTCCCGTAGCTCCCCGTCTCGCGGTCAACGAGCCCGTAGACGCCGGTCTCGCCCGGGTTCACGCCAGTGCTGAGGCTGGCCCAGGCGGCGCTTGACTCGGGAGGTACGACGCTTCGGATGCGGGTGGCGCTGCCGGCCTCGAAGAGGTCGGCGAGGTGCTCGAAGCGGTGTGCATGGGCCTGCACGAGCGAGTGGGGGACGCCGTCCAATCCCAGTAGTGCCACCCGTCCGGGCGGGGACTGGCGGAACCGATCGAACATGGCCATGTGTGACGGCGTCCCGGACCCCCGACGGAAGGGTCCTCAGGAACCAGCCCCGAACTCGTCCTCGTAGAGGTCGACGGCGTGCCCGATGGCCGCCCGGGCGGCCGAGCGGTCCCGCCACTCCTGGACGGCCGTCTCCTTGCCCGGCTCCAGGTTCTTGTACGTGCCGAAGAACTCGCCGATCTCGTCGCGCTGCTGGGGGGTGACGTCCTCGAGGTCGCGCACGTGGTCCCAGCGGGGATCCTCGCTGGGAACCGCGATGACCTTGTCGTCCTGCTCGTCGTCGTCGAGCATCGTCATCAACGCGATGGGACGGGCGTCGATGACGCAGCCGGGGAAGGTCGGGTCCTCGACGAGGACCAGGACGTCGAGGGGATCGTCGTCGTCGTACCAGGTCTGCGGGATGAAGCCGTAGTCGCCCGGGTAGTGGACGTTGCTGAACAGCACCCGGTCGAGCTTGATGGCGGGGATGTCCTTGTCGTACTCGTACTTGTTTCGCTGGCCCTTCACGCACTCGACGACGACCGTGATCTCGTCGGGGGGGTTGGCCCCCGGGGCAAGGGCCGACCAGAGGTTCGCCATGGGGCCGCATCCACCCCTCCGGACCAAATGGCTTTCGTCCGACACCCCGGTACGCCGGGGATCCACCGAACAGGTCGACGGTTTGTCCAGTTGATACTACAAATTAATAACCGGTAAATTTTAATTATTTTGGTATACGTATTTACGACTGCAACCATGCAGATCGATGAGTACAGCGATTGGCGGGTCGCCCGCCAGGGTGTTTCGGAGTTCCAGTATTCCATTCTGTTCGTGTTGGCGAACGGCGCCGATTACGGGCTACGCATCAAGTCAGCGCTGCAGGATTACTACGGCGAGGAGATCAACCACGGCCGGCTGTATCCCAACCTCAACAAGCTCACAGAAGGCGGCTTGCTCCAGAAGTCCGAGATCGACAACCGGACGAACGAGTACGGCGTCACCGAGGAGGGCCTCGCGCTCGCGCTGGACCGCATCGAGTGGGCGCTCGAGAACATGGTCCCGGACGACGAAGCCGGGGCGATCGTGAGCCGCGTGGACGAACTGGTCCTGGGGGATTGATACCGCACCCAGCCGTCACGGGGACGACCGCGGGACGTCAGCCGACGCCCTGTGGGCGTTCGCCGTCGTCCGCCGCCGCCAGCTCGCGAGCCAGCTCGACCGACCGCCCGACGAGACTGGCCTGGGCGTCAGTCGGCCAGACGTTCCGGGGATAGTAGTCCTCGAGGAACGTCCGCACCTCGGCCTCGGTGGCGTCCTCGACGCGCCTGAGGTGGTGGTTGGCGAGGTAGGTGGCGAACGCGGAAGCGTTCGCACCGTGGTCGGCCCCGTGTCGCCGTGCCACAGCCTCCGCGACCGACTCGTTGTGCCCCATTACGGCATCCCACGATGCCTCGCGCTCGCGGGGGTCCAGCGGGATCTCGACCGCCCGGGAGCGGTCGTCGATGCGGTCGGGCTCGACCGTCGAGTCCACGACCCACGCCGAGGGGTAGATCACCAAGACGGTCCCCTCGTCGTCCTCGCGGACGTGCGCCCGGGCGTCCAGGCGCTCAAGGAGTCGGGACCGCCGCTCCTCGAGGCGGCGTGCCCGCTCGTCCGTCGCCGAGCGAAGCCGGTCGGTCAGCTCGCGGACCTGCTCGACGAGGTCAGGGTCGAACTCACCGCTCATCGAGCGCCTCGTTCGCGAGTCGATCGGCCCGAGCGTTCACCGACCGGGGGATGGCCTCGATCGTCCACTCTTCGAAGCGGTCGAGCAGCTCACGAACCGCGACCCGGCGCTCCTTGAGGTGGGGGGCGGAGACGTCGTACCGACCCGTGACCTGGCGCACGACGAGCTCGCTGTCACCACGGACGTCGACGGCGTCGAAGCCCAGCTCGAGCGCGACCCGCAGCGCCCGCTCGAGGGCGGCGTACTCGGCCTCGTTGTTCGTCAGCTCACCCGCACGCTCGCCGCCCTCCTCCACGATTCCACCATCGGTCACGACGACCCAGGCGATCGCCGCGGGCCCCGGGTTGCCCCGCGAGGCGCCGTCGAAGTAGACGTGGGCCCGCCCCCCGTGGTCCTCGAGGACCCGGAGGATGTCGCCGGGGCGACGACCCTGGACGACGACGACCTCGTCGTACCCGATGGCGACGGCCTCGCCCAGCTCGGCTCGCCAGCGCTCGTACTCGGTGTTGCCCGGTTCAATGGCCGCGTCGGCTGCCTCGAGACGGCGGCGGACCATCGCGGGATCCCGGTCGACGGTGGGCATCAGCGGCACCCGACTGTGGGCGGTTGTGACCTAACTGAGACCATAAAACATTTACCAAGGGTTTAAACGTCTCGATGCTACTACTACATAAATGCGATGACACGGCCCAGCCGTCAGAGGGAGCGGGAGGGTGAGTCCGAGGTCACCGAGGAGCAAGAGGGGGTCAGGGCATGTCCTGAGTGTCAATCCGAGAACCTCGTCAAAAGCACCGATCGCGGCGAACTTGTCTGTGACGATTGCGGCCTCGTCGTCGAGGATGAGAAGATCGATCCCGGCCCGGAGTGGCGGGCGTTCAACCACCAGGAGCGCCAGCAGAAGTCGCGCGTGGGCGCGCCGACGACGAAGACGATGCACGACAAGGGGCTGACCACGACGATCGACTGGAAGGACAAGGACGCCTACGGCCGCTCGATCTCCTCGAAGAAGCGAAGCCAGATGCACCGGCTGCGCAAGTGGCAAGAGCGCATCCGGACGAAGGACGCCGGCGAGCGCAACCTCCAGTTCGCCCTGTCGGAGATCGACCGGATGGCCTCGGCCCTCGGCGTGCCGCGGTCGGTCCGAGAGGTCGCCAGCGTCATCTACCGCCAGGCCCTCAAGGGTGACCTCATCCGTGGGCGGTCGATCGAGGGGGTGGCCACCGCCTCCCTGTATGCCGCCTGCCGGAAGGAGGGCATCCCTCGAAGCCTCGAGGAGATCTCCGAGGTGTCGCGCGTCGAGCGCAAGGAGATCGGCCGGACGTACCGGTACATCTCGCAGGAGCTCGGCCTCGAGATGCAGCCGGTCGACCCGAAGAAGTACGTTCCCCGCTTTTGCTCCGAGCTCAGCCTGAGCGAGGAGGTCCAGTCGAAGGCGAACGAGATCATCGAGACGACCGCCGAGCAGGGCCTGCTCTCGGGCAAGTCGCCGACGGGATACGCCGCCGCGGCGATCTACGCCGCCAGCCTGCTTTGCAACGAGAAGAAGACCCAGCGCGAGGTCGCCGAGGTCGCCCAGGTGACCGAGG
>JBKGZP010000054.1:0-7564 GCA_046543335.1 Halobacteriales archaeon | reverse complement strand
ACGCCCACCTGCTCGGGTCGGCGGCCGTGGCCGACCTCGCCGCGTCCACGTACACGCCGCTTTCGTACCTCGCGGCGATCGACGCCAGTCCGGCGGTCGATCCCGCGGACGACCACCTCGTCTTGCACCGACACTGCCACGGCCAGTCGGTGGGGGCGACCGACCCGACGGCGGGGGTGCTCCTCGACCTCGGCTACGACGTCGAGGAGGTCGACTCGGGCTGTTGCGGCATGGCCGGTAGCTTCGGGTACGAGGTCGAGCACCACGACCTCAGCCTCGCCATCGGCGCCATCCTGCGCGACCAGCTCGAGGCGCTCGCCCCCGAGGCGATCCTGGCGGCGGGCTCCTCCTGTCGGACCCAGCTCGGCGACCTCGGCGTGGACGCGCCGGTGACCCACCCGGTCGCCCGCGTGGCGGGCGACCTCGCCTGAGCTAGGCGCGCGCCGCCTCGACGAGCGCCGCCGGTGCGTCCGCGAACGCCCGCAGCGCCTCGGCCTCCATGTCGTGCAGCGTCCCCGGGATGACCAGCAGGTGCAACGGGGGGCCGAGGTCGGCCGACGCCAGCACCTCGAGGCGGTCCGCGGCGACGACGGGGGCGTCGCTGCCCGCGCGGGCGACGGCCACCCCGAGGGCGTCCGGGCGCCGGTTCGCGAGCTGGTCGGCCGCCGCGGGCGCGTCGAGGCAGCGGTCGTCGAGCGCGTCGCGAAGCACCGCCCGATCGACGTCGTCCAGGGCGATGTCGAGGAACAGGAGCGTGTGCAACCCCCGCGCCCGGTTCGCGTCGATGGCGTCGAACACGCTCGGCGGCACCGCGTCGCCGGGGGCGTGCTCGGGAAACGGCACCGTCGCTGACCGACCGAAGCGATACGCCTGCAGCCCCGTCAGGCCGGCCGCGGCCGTCTGGGCCGAGGTGCCGTGGACGAGGCGGGTCTCGATCCCGCGGTCGTGCGCCCGCAGCCGGAGGTCCACGTGGGTCGTGGCGACCATCGGGTCGCCGCCGGTCAGGAACGCCACGCGCGACGTCGCCGCCCCGTCGAGGAGGTCGTCGGCGTGGCGCTCGACGGCGTCGCGATCGAGGACCTCGATCGACCGGCCGTGGACGGCCTCGAGGCGCTCGACGGTCGTGCCGGCGAGCACGCTGGTGTACGCCTCGAGGTACGCGACGTCGGCGGCCCGGATCGCCTCGGCCCCCCGTCGGGTGATCGAGCGCTCGTCGTACAGACCGAGGCCGACGAACTCGAGCATGTCCACCCGGGCGCGCTCGAGCCCTAAAGCGCTCCCGAAGCGGTACGGTTAGGGCCGACGCCCGGGTAGCCGGCCCATGCGCCGGGCGTGCGTGCGCGTCGACCGCACCGAGGGCGAGGCTACCCGACGGGCCCTCGAGGCCGCCGGCGTCCGCGACCCGGCGTTCGCCATCGACAGCGACGCCGAGCACGTCTACATCCCGGTGGTCGATCCCGAGGCGGTGCCGGCGGCCTACCCGGTCGTCCAGCACGACGTCGCGAAGCGCGAGGGCCAGACCCTCCCGGCAGACCTGCTCGGGTACTCGCCCACGTACGAGCGCCTCGGGGGGCTCGTCCTGCTGCAGGAGGACGACCCCGAGCGTGCCCGCGCGGCGGCCGAGGCGTTCATGGCCGCTGACCTCCCGGTCGAGGCCGTCCTCAACAAGCGCTCGGCCGTCGCCGGCACCGAGCGCATCGCCGAGTGGGAGCTGCTCGCCGGCGGGTCGACCGAGACCGTCCACACCGAGTACGGCGCCACCTTCCGCGTCGACCCGACGAAGGCCTACTTCTCGCCACGGCTGGCGACCGAGCGCGAGCGCGTCGTCGCCCAGGTCGACCCCGGCGAGCGCGTGTTCGACATGTTCGCCGGCGTCGGCCCGTACGCGATCCGCGCGGCCCTCGCCGGCGCCGAGGTCGTCGCGGTCGACGTGAACCCCGACGCCGCGACGTACTGCCGGGAGAACGCCGAGCGAAACGGCGTGGCCGACCGCGTGACCGTCCTCGAGGGCGACGTCCGCGAGCACGTCGACGAGTACCCCGACTGGGCCGATCGGGTCGTCATGAACCTGCCCCACTCCGCCGATCGGTTCCTCGACGCCGCCCGCACCGTCGCCGCCGGCACGTGTCGCCTGCACTACTACGACATCCAGCCCGAGGCCGAGGCGTTCGACCCCGGCGAGTCGGCGATCGAGGCGGCCTTCGCGCGGACGCACCGGATCCGCGTCGCCACCCGACGGGTGGTGCGAACCTACGCGCCGGGCGTGCTCAACGTCTGCCTCGACGTGGACGTCGTACGGACCTGAGACTCACCCGGCCTCGAGCAACCGCCGACGGACCAGCTCGGCCGTATCGGTGAGGTAGAGCTGGCCAGCAGCCGCGACGAGTACCGCCCCGAACGCGTTGAACAGGAGGTCGTTCACCGTGTCCTCGAGACCGAACTGCGACAGCGGCGGCATGACCCCCGTCGCCTCGGCGAACAGGTCGAGGGCGAACTCGAACAGCTCCCAGACCACCCCGATCGCGAGGACGAACACGAGGATGTAGACGAACATCACCCGCCGGGGCAGGTTGATCTCCTCGATGTGGAGGTCGATCGCCCGGACGAGCACGTAGCCCACGGCCGCGACGAGCGAGGCGGACAGCGCGTGGGTGAGGTGATCCCACCAGCCGACATAGGTGTAGAAGCCAGCCGACCCGATCGTGTGGAAGAACACCGCGGCGGCGATCCAGACCGAGAGGAACGGGTCGAGGTGCAACCGGTAGTTGCGCTCGAGCGCCGCCGGTGCGAAGGTGATCGCCAGCGAGACGCCCGTGTTGAGCATCACCTTCGGGTCGCGCTCGACGACGCCCAACGTGAACAGGCCGACCAGGACCACCTGCATGGCCCGTGCGATTCCCCGCTGACGGCGGGGGGTGAACGACCGAGCCAACCGGGAGATCATGGTGTCACCTCGAGGTCCTCGCGAAGCTTGGCCGCCCTGCGGCGGAAGTAGAGGTCGAACAACACGCCGGCGACCACCCCCGCGAGCAGCACCCAGACGAACTCCCACATGAGCGCATCGTTTGTCGACAGGAAGCCGGTCCCGAGACGTCGGTCGAACTGCCAGCGGACGATGGCCCACAGCGCTGCGATGGCGAGCGTGGCGAAACCCACGGTCAGGACCGCGAACCAGTGGGTCACCCGGACCTCCGTGAGCACGTGCAACTCGACGATCGCCAACATCGCGAAGGCGGCCATCGAGACGTACGAGGCGAAGTCGTTCGCCAGGACGGAGACCTCGGCCGTGCGAACGACCACCGGAAACGACGCGAGCACGAGCAGCTCCCACGGCAGCATCACGTACGGGGAGCGCGTGGCGACCGGCGGCACGAGGAGGATGCCGGTCATGCCGAGGGTGAAGACCAACCAGAGTGGATCCCACCCCACGAGGCTCTCGACGATGACGGCGAGATAGACCGCGACCACGAGCCAGGAGAGGACTGCGTTACGGCGGCCACTCTCGAACAGCGACGCGATGATGTCGTCGCCCGAGTCCATGTGGTAGCACGTTCGGACGGGGACGGGCTTAAAGGCGGTCCGACAGCCGTCGACCCAGCATGGCGATCGCGAGCAGCGCGAGGATCGCGGCGGTCGGCGCGAAGCCGGGAATCGGGCTCCCGTCGGGGTCCTCCTCGCCGAAGAGACCGATCAGGCGGGCCGTCTGGAAGGGGCCGTGATCGATCGACATATTCACCTGGTTCACCCCGCTCACCTCCTCGTTCGGAGCCGGGAGCTCGCTCCAGCTGCCGTTGTGTTCCCACCCGGAGACCGTGCCGTCCTCGACGAGGCCGTACGGGCCGATCGGGAACGACACCGTGAGGTTGAGGTGGGCGTCAGGAGCCCAGTTGTCCTGATCGATGCGCACCTTGAGGTAGGTGCTGAGGTTGTTCATCCCCGACGGGTCGCCGGGGACGGTCCCGGCCGTCCGGACCCCAGCGGCGATACCCCGGATCTGGACCAGGGTGTCGCCCACCAGCAGGTCGTCGATGGCGCTCTGTGTGCTGGACAGCCCCCCCACCCAGGCGTCCCAGTCGTTGTCTTCCGCCACGACGCCGTTGAACGTCGTGCCCCCGGTCGCATCCGAGTAGACCCCGTAATCGTTGTCCTCGAGGGTGACGTTCGTCACCGAGTGGTCGGCCGATTCGAGGCGGAGGCCGTAGGCGTTGTCCGTCGCCAGTCCCTGGAGCAGGTCGAGTTCGCCGCCGTCGAGGAGGACGCCCTCCTCGCTGCCGGAGATCTCGAAGTCCGTCACGCCGGCGTCGGTGCTCCCGTCGACCCGGAGGCCAGCATCGTCCGCATTATCGATCTCGACGTCGGTCGCGCTGACGTTCGTGGCCTGGTTGATGACGAACCCATGACCCGAGACATCGTGCACGTGCAGCGTCGAGAGGGTCGTTCCGGAGCTGTCGAAGATGACGACCCCGGCGTTGGTGGAGTCGGTCACGGTCGCATCGTCGATCGAGACGGCGTCGGACAGCCGGACGCGGATGCCGTGGGAATCGCCGCCCGACGTCCAGCTCTGCGAGCCAGAGTGGCCGTTGGCGTAGCCGACGTCGCTCAGGTTGACGTCGTTCGCGTTCTCGATGTCGAACCCGAGGACGGTGTTCGTTGCCTGCATGTCCGTGATCGTCCCGTCGTCGACGTTGTGGAACGACGCGCCGAAGACCCAGCTCGAAACTGTCAGGTTCGAGACGGACACGTTCGACTGGTTGATCGCCTCGACTGCCCGGTGACCCGTCTGCTGGTGGTCGATGAGGTGCCCCCCACCGTCGATGTGAACGTCGTCGGCTTGGACGTCGATACAGACGCCCTGGGTGGTCGAGATATCCGCCGTGACGGTGTAGCTCCCGGGGTCCGTCACCGTAAAGCAGTCGTCGTTGAGGGAGGGGTCGTCGGTGCCGAACACCCCGACCGGCTCGCCCCCGGCGGCGATCCCGGTCAGCTCGCCCCAGGCGTCCTGGGCCCCGACGTCGACGCCCGTGGGCGTGACGTCGGTCCAGGTGCCGTCGTGGCGCATGAGACCGAGCGTGGGCTCGTCGACACCGGCGGCGGCCACGGTCGCCGGATCGTACGAGACGTTGAGGTCGACCGTTCCACCCGGGGCACTCTCGGCCACCCGCAGATAGGCGTCGACGTTGTCGTAGTCGGCGGGATCCGCGGGCGGTGCGCCCTCGCCCCGGAGGTGGACATCGGTGGCGACGAACGAGACCGTGGCCGTGTCGAGGTCGACCGCCTCGGCGTCGTTACCGCCGGCGTGGCCGTGGTTGCCCACGTCCCAATCTCCGTTGTCCCGGGCAGCCAGGTCGAGGAGGGTATTGTTCGTCGTTGGGTGCGCGCCGCCGGTGGCACTCTCGACGAGGCTGATACCAAACACGCCGTTAGCGTCGAACGTCCCGCCGTCGATAGCCACGTCCCGGGTATCGGTGATGCGAAGGCCGTCATCGCCGTTGGTCGAGGCGTTCACCGACTCGAGCGTCCCACCCTGCCAGCCATCGAGGACGGCGCCATCGCCGTTGTCCGACGCGGTCATCCCGTCGACGGAGGCGTTGGTACCGGCCGCCAACAGCAACCCCCTGTCGGCCATCGTCACGGTGCCGCCGGCGACGGCGACGTCGTCCGAATCATCGAACCGGAGCCCGTCATCGCTGACGTTCGTCACCGAGGCGTCGACGACGGTCACCCCCTGGGAAACCACCGCCTCCAGGCCATGTCCGTTCGCCCCGTCGACGGTGAGATCCGACACGATGACGTCTTGACTGCTTCGCATCTGACCGGCGGTGTCCGCGGTGCCGAGGGCGGTCACGTTCGCGATGTGCACGTCCGTGACCCCCTGGAGGTTGACTGCGTGGTCACTGCTGGTGACCTCGACGTCCGATAGGTCGCCGTCGACGACATCGAGGTATTCGGCACCGGACATCCACGCCTCGAGGTCGAGGTTCGACACCGAGACGTTCGATCGTCCGATCGCCTGAATCGCGGCGGTCCCCATGGTCCCGGTGATGGTGTGGCCGCCGCCGTCGACGTGGACGTCGTCCGCCTGTACGTCGATGCAGACGTTCTGCGACGTGGTGATGTCACCGGTCACATCGTAGCTCCCGGACTGGGTGATCGTTAGGCAGTCGGTGATGTCGGACCCGGCCACGTCGCCCAGGGGGGCGACCACCTCGGAGGTGGCGGAGGCGGTGACGTTGCCCGAGACCGTGTCGGCGGTCGGATCCACGGTCGATCCGGACACGGCGGTCCAGCTGCCGTCGTGGCGATGGACGGTCAGCGTCGATTCGTCGATCGCCCCCACCGCCGACGGATCGTAGTGGAAGGTCGCATCGAGGTAACCGCCTGAGGCGACCTCCTCGAGCGCGAGGAACTGGTTCACGTGGTCCTGTCCCGTCGGGACGGCGGGGAGCGACGACGGTGCGCCGAGTTCGACCCGTGCGGCCGTCCCGGAGAGGACCGCCGAGGTGAGGATCAACCCGTCGAACGAGGTGTCCGTTGCGCGAACGTCGACGCGGACGTCCGCCGTCGACGACTGTGCCACGGTCAGGTCGCGCAATACCGTCCCCACGGCGTCGGACGCATCGCTGCCAACGATCGCGACCCCGGTGTCTTGATCGACGATCGTTGAGAGATCGATGGTCGTGTTCGTCGCGGCGCCGACGCGTACCCCCATCCCGGTCGAGCCCGTCACGTTGACATCGTGGATGGTCACGTCGTCGGCACGGCTCGATACCTCGATACCGTCGGCGTTGTCCGACACGGTCGACTCCCGCACCAGGACGTCCTCGGTACCGCGGGCGGCGATCCCCCAGTTGCCGTTGTCCGTCGTGGTGGTATCGTCGATCAGCACGTCCTGTCCGCGACCCAGCTGGACGCCGATATCGTTCTCCGAGGCGTCGACGGATTCGATCGTCCCGTCGGTCACACTCTGGAACGAGACGCCAAACGCCCAGTCGGCGACCGCCAGGTCCTCGACTGTCACGTTCGTCACAGCCGTGGTCACCCCGGCTTGCACCCCGTGGGAGAACGATGCGTTGACGCCGTCGATCGAGTAGCCGCGCCCGTCGAGGGTGACGTTATCGCTCGTGATCTCGATGCACGTCGAGGCGTTGCTGTCGACGACGTCGGCCGTCAACTCGTAGTCGCCGGGGGTGTCGATCGTCGTGCACCCGCTGATCTGCGTCGGGGCGTCCGGCGAAACCTCGACGCCCCCGACACCGATGGCACCGACTGTGAGGACGAGTCCGAGAAGTCCGATGGCGATGCCCAGTACCAACGACCGTGGGCGACGACTCATGTTGTGATCCTCCAACCTTGGTATCCACCCGAGCGATGTCGATAAAAGGATTGGCGTCACGAGACCGCTGGAGATACCGGACGGTGGGCGTCCAACGCGGCTGAGCCGTACGTTCGTAGGGCTTATCTATCGTCTCCTGAGTACCAACGCATGCGCGCCGGAGTAGCTCAGCCTGGCTAGAGCGATTCCTTCGTAAGGAATAGGTCGGGGGTTCAAATCCCCCCTCCGGCT
>JBKGZP010000053.1:0-7699 GCA_046543335.1 Halobacteriales archaeon | reverse complement strand
GTCCCGAAGAGAGTCGCCCAGCGGCGGTCGAGTGCATCGCCCTCGAGCGCGGTCTTCACGGGGCGGGCGGTGCGCGCGACGTCGGGGCCGACCGCCTCGGCGGCGGTCACCAGCCCGGTCCCGAAGGCGTCCGCCGCCAGTGCCGATCGAAGGGCCGCACCGGGGCGATCGAGGCCGAGGGCCAACAGCGTGAACAGCCGACCCCGGTGGGGGGCCGTCGCCACCTCGGCGACGCCGCGCGTGCGCCCCGCGATCGGTTCCCCGCTCGTCGGGCGATCGGTCGCGGGGCGGATGATGGAGCGGTCGGCCATGGTCACGTCACGTCCAGGCGGTAGACGTCGCGCTGATCGTCGTAGTGCTCGCGATCGGCGGTCGGTTCGACGATCGGGACCCGCCCGACCTCGTCACCCTCGTAGTAGCCCACGGCCTCGTCGCCGTCGATCTCGAAGGCGGTGATCGACCACTCCGTCGAGCCCATCAGCTTGAACAGGCCACGAAGCGCCGGCTCCTCGCCGTTTCGCATCGCCCGGTACGTCTCGATGGCCTCCCCGACACCGGGGCCGAACAGCTGCTCGAGGTAGGCGACCGGTGCCGTGATCGGCGGCACGTAGTAGACGTTGGGTTCGAGGCCGAACTGCGGGTACAGCGGCTTCGCGATGCCCTTCGTGTGCACCGCGAAATCGAGCGGGTTCGTCGGCCCCGCCGTCGGGTCGCCGTCGTCGGCCTCCGCCGGAGGGTTGATGTAGCCGTGCAGGCGGATCTTCCCGAGGCAGTTCTCGAAGCACTGCGGCGCCTTGCCCTGCTCCGTCTTCGGGAAGCAGCCGACGCACTTCTGGGAGAAGCCGCCGCGCATGTTGAAGATCGCCTTCTTGTACGGACAGGCCTCGTTGCACTGTCGGAAGGCCTGGCAGCTGTCCTCGTCGATGAGGACGATGCCGTCCTCCTCGCGCTTGTAGATCGCCGGCACCGGGCACGACCCCGCGCACGCGGGGTAGGTGCAGTGGTTGCAGATGCGCGGCAGGTAGAAGAACCACACCGGGTGCGTCTCGTCGTTGAAGTACCCCACCGACTCCATGCCGTCGCCGGCGACCTCGTCCTCGCCGAGGTTGGGGTAGCGGTAGTCGTCGGCGTCGGGGAGGAACCCGGGCAGGTCGCGCCCGAGGCGCTGGGTCCGCTGGGGGTGGTTCTCGGGGTCGTCGAAGTCCGATCCCTCTGCCTCGAAGAGGGTCTCGCCCTCGTAGGTCCCGTCGTCGGCCCAGTCGTTCGGCCCGAGGTCCTCCAGCAGGCGCTGGTCCCAGCCGACGGGGTGCGAGCCGTACGGCTTGGTCTCGACGTTGTTCCAGAACATGTGCTCCTGGCCCTCGCCGTGGGTCCAGGTCGTCTTGCACGCGAGCGTGCACGTCTGGCACTCGATGCACTTGTTGAGGTCGAACAGGCCGGCCCACTGGCGCTCGGGGCGCTCGCCCTCGTATGGGTAGGCCATCTCCCGCCCGAGCTGCCAGTTCTCGACGGCGGCCACGCTCACGCACCCCCCGTGGAGACGTACCCGCCGGCGAGGTAGCGCCGCATCGCCTCCGTCTCGTACGTCGGTCGGAGGCCGAGCTCGGCTGGGCGCCACAGCCCGGTGCCGTCCTCGCCGGCGTCGCCCTCCTTCTCGAACTTGACGAACGATTCTCGGGGCGCACCGTTTGCGCAGTGCACGTCGGGCGCGAAGCCCCGGCCGATCGAGCGGCCCATGAGGTCCTTGCGGTTGAGCTCGTCGGTGAGCAGCGTCGGTCGCAGCCACGACCGCGTCATGCTCTGGTGACCGCCGCGACGGTACAGCGAGACGTAGTCCGTCTCCTCGTTCTTCGCGAGGCCCGTCCGGTCGGGCGTCGCCGCGGCCGTCCCGTGGCTCGTCTGGTTGAGGTTGAACCAGCTGCGGGTGACGCCACGCGGCATGGCCGGCTGGTAGCGCACCCGCATCAGCGCCCGGGCGTACTCCTCGGGGTCGCCGTCGGCACCGGGGTAGGGGCGGTCGCCGGGGTCGGGGTCGACCCAGACGTAGTCGCCGTCCTCGAAGCCCTCCTCGCGGGCGTCCGCCGGGTTCATCTCGACGTAGCCCTCGCCGACGTAGGGCTTTCGCTCGTCAGCCCGGTCGCGGTCGCCGAAGGGGCCCCACCAGATCGCGATGTTCGGCAGGGCGTTGCAGAACGTGTGCGCGCCGTGGCGGTACTTCGGGGTCATGTAGGAGTACCGGAAGCCGGGATCGACCGACTGCAGCGGGTGGTCGGTCTCCAGGAGGTCGTCGACGGCGAGCACCTCGTTTCGAACCTGGCGGGCGTCGGCGTCGTCGAGGCGATCGGTCGGCCAGCCGAGGTCGTCGGGCGTCTGCGGGGCGATGAGCGGATGGTCGCCGTCGGCGACGATGACGTTCGGCCGGTAGATCGTCCCGTCGACGGCCTCGCGATGGACCGGGATGGATTCGCCCACGCGCGACCAGGTCGCCTCCTCCCGGAGGAACTCGAGGCGCCCGGTCTTGGTGTACCAGGGCTCGTCTGCCTGGGCCTGGCGGGTGCCGACCTTCTTCGGGTAGGTCGTGGACATCATGAGCGCCGGTTCGCCGCGGCGGGCGCGCTCGAGGAGGTCGTCCACGTCGTACCCCCTGGTCATGTTGGAGTGGTCCAGGATGCGCTGCAGGTACGGTTTGCCCCGGTGACGGTCCTCGTCGATGAACTGCCACAGCTGGCGAAGGCGCGGCTCGTCGAGGAGGTCGGCCAGGCGCTCGGCGACCCCCTTGAAGACCTGGGTGTCGTGCTTGGTGTCGTAGATCCGGTCGATGCCCGTCTCGGGGACGACCATGAGGAACGGGTTGGTGACCGAGGCGGTCACGTCGTGGACGTGCTGCTCGGCCCAGGAGTCGACGGGGAAGACGATGTCCGAGTACTCGCAGGTCATCGTCCACCACCACTCGTTCGTGAAGAACGCCTCGATAGTGCCGGTTCGAAGCAGCCCCTCGATGATCTTGTACGAGCCCTTCGCGTTGCCGAGGATCGAGTTCGACCCCGCGACCCAGAGCGACTTCGAGGGGGTGTTCATGTGGGAGGCCCCCATGTGGTACTCCCCCTCGACCTTCAGCGGCTCGTCGAGGTTCGAGTAGAAGTGCATCGACTCCATCTTGATGCGGTTGTCGACGCGCGAGTCCGCCTCGGGGTCGAGCTCGGGGTCGAACGGGTCCTCCACGTGGTAGTGCGGGATGCCGTTGAACATCGCCGCCCGGTAGTTGCCGGCGTAGCTGCCGATGTTGCCAGAGTGGGTACCGACGTTTCGCGTGAGCGACGCCACGAGGAACGCCGCCCGGTCCTTGAGGTCGCCGTTGAAGTACTGGTTGGGCCCCATGCCCGTGATGAGCAGCGTCCGCTCGCGGTTGTCGGCGAAGCCCTCGGCCAGGTTCTCCACCGCCTCGGGCGTCGTGCCCGTGACCGCGGCGGTCGCGTCTGGGGTCCAGGTCGCGTCGAGGTGCTCGCGGACCAGGTCGAACACCGGGCGGACCTCGACGGTCGACCCGTCGGCGAGTTCGAGCTCCCAGCGACCCTCGAGGGCGGCGTCGACGTCGAAGGCGTCGCCGACGGCCTCCCGGTCGACCGGCGTCACCGCCTCCGCTGAGCGGTCGTAGACCACGAAGTCGTCCCAGTCCTCGCGCTGCTCGTCGGTGATCCACTGGAACGGGTCGTCGGTCGACGTCGGTGCGGGATGCTCGACCGTCGGTGCGACCTTCGTCCGCTCGAGGTCCGATGGCTCGTAGTCCGCGAAAACGTCGCTCGCGCGGAGGTACGCCCCGGTGTCGAGACGCACGAGCAGCGGGAGGTCGGTGTTCGCGCGCACGAAGTCCGCATCGTAGCGTCCCCGGTCGATGAGCTGCTGCGCCACGCCCAGGAAGAGGGCGCTGTCGGTCGCCGGGCGGATGATGATGACCTCGTCGCACTTCGAGGCCGTCGCGTTGTAGTCCGTGTAGATGCCGGTGACCGTCGCGCCGTTCATCCGAGCCTCGCTCAACCAGTGCGAGTCGGCCATCTTCGTGCAGATCCAGTTCATCCCGGCCATGACGATGTGGTCGGCGTACTCGACGTTCGCCAGGTCGAAGTCGACCGTCTGCTGGCCGGTGACCATCGGGTGGCCCGGTGGCAAGTCGGTGTGGAAGGAGTAGTTGTCACCGCCGACGGCGCCGAGCGCCTCTGCCTCCGACACGCCCCGGACGTGGTGGTCGACGAGGGCCAGCCCGTTGGCGAAGCGGTACGGCGCGAACAGTCCGAGGACGCTGAGCATGGGCATCCCGCCCCGGAACTTCATAGTGCGGGTGCCGACACCGCCCATCGCCTCGACGACGCGCTCGTCGTAGCCCTGCTCGCGCAGCTCCGCCATGGCCGACTCGCCGGAGTAGTGCGTCGCGATCTCGAGCAGCGCCCGGGCCGCGTAGTCGAAGGCTTCCTCCCAGGTGGCGTCGTACCAGCCGTCCTCGCCGCGCTTGGCGTAGGTCTCAGGCATGCTGCCGTCGTCGTCGCGGGGGAAGCCCGCGTCGACCCACTCCTTGAACCCCCGGCGGATCTTCGGCGACGTGACGCGGCGCTCGCCGTAGAACCGCTCGACCATCGCGAGGCCCTTCTGGCAGACCCGCGGGTCCCATCGGTCGGAGGCCTCGTTGCCGTAGAGGTCGGTGGCCCCGCCGTAGTTCATCGAGGGACCCAACCGAGTGATGATGCCGTTTTTGACGTGGGCCTCGAGGTAGCAGTTGTGCGTGTCGTTCGGTCGACACGCCAGGAAGTACGTGTCGTCGACGTCCCAGAGGTCCCGGTACGTCTGATCCCAGGCCTCGTTCGGGTACTCGAGGAGGGGGTTCAGGCGGTCGACCGCCTCGCCATCCAGGTCGGCCGGCTGAAAGCGGTTCCAGGCGAGGTACCCGACGCCGGAGCCACCGGCGAGGCCGGCCGCCGCGGCCCCGAGGACCGCCCGACGGCTGACGCCGCCGTCGGACGCCTCCGGGGGGTCGACGTCAGCGTCGACCACGTCGGCCCCTCCCGTCGAGGTCGCTGCAGTCCATAGGTTTCTGCCGCTCGATGGCGCCCCGGACCATGGTGGGGAAGGTCGGTCGGTCGCCATAAGGCGTGGTTCCGATTCTCGCCGCCGTGGAATTCACCCGACCCTGGTCGGCCGTTTATACGGGTTTCACGGCCCGACGCCTGGGCGCCGACCATCGACGACGGTGGGTGCGTCGCGGACGCGGCGTGTGGGGCGGGATCGGGGGGTCCGACGGGGTCGCGCGCGGCTACGCCCGGTGAGCCTCGAGGACCATCCCCGTCGTCGGGGCCGGCCCCGTCTCGACGGAGACGACGAGGTCGCCAGCGGCGCGGCGCAGGTCGGCCGCGACCGCCTCGGGGTCGTCCACCAGCGCGACCACTCGATCGCCGGGTCCCGCCACGGCGAGGTCGTCCGCGAGCTGGCGGACCTGACTCGCCGATGGCAGCCCGCGGAGGTCGACGGCGCCATCCGGGAGCGTGGGGGCGAGGTCGGCGAGGAACGACGCCGACGTCTCCGCGAGCCTGTCGATACCTGCCGGGGGGTCATCGAACTCGCGCTGGAGGGTGCGGTCGAACGGCAGCTCGTGCACGACGGGGACGTCGAGCTCGACCGCGTCGTCGAACAGCGGGTTCGCCTCGCCGCAGCACGTGCAGACGAGATGGTGCATGTTGACGACGCCGGCGACCGGCGCGACGCCGTTGTCGCGGTACAGGCGGATCGTCCGCCGGGTGTCGTCGACACTCGCGTCGAACGGCGTCGTCACGAACACCGCGCCGTCGAGAGGGACGTACTCCAACACGGCGCCGGCGACGTCGTCGCTGCCGGCCGGCATGTCGACGACGAGCACGTCCCGCTCGGACCACGCCGCCTGCGCGAGGAGGTTCTCGACCGCTCCGTAGGCGATCGCCCCCCGCCGTACCGTCGGCGCCTCGCCGGCGGCCAGCCCCGGGCTCACGACCTCGATCCGGTCGGCCTCGAGCGGGAGCGGTTGGCCGGCGTCGTTCTGGAGGATGGGACCCTCGATGTCGAGGACGTGGGGCACGTTCGGCCCGTAGATGTCCGCATCGAACAGTGCCACGTCGAGACCGCGCCGGTCGAGCGCCCGCGCGAGGGCCACCGCGACGGTCGTCTTGCCGACGCCGCCCTTGGCGCTCGCGACGGCGAGCACGTGGTCGATCGTGGGGAGTTCGACGGTCGAGCCGCGACGGGCGACCGGCTGGATGCGAACGTGCTCGGCGCCATCGAGGCTGTACGCGGCGCCGCGAAGCTGCTCGACGACGCGCTCGGCGAGGCGCTCGCCGAGGCCGTCGAGGGCGACCTCGACCGTGACAGTCCCCTCGTGACGGGTCACGCGCCGGAGCAGCCCCTTCTCCACCGGGTCGGTCCCGTCCGGTAGCGAGATCTCCCGGAACGGTTCGGGGGCTCGGTGGCGATCCGGCGGCACGGTGAGGTCGGGTGCGTCGACCATGGTGGCAAGTCCCGTCGCTGGGTGGCGGGGGTGTCGGCAGCCGCGGATTTAGGTGGCGAGGCGATTCCCAGTCGGTGAAAGCCGGGGGGCACGCATAGAACGGTAGGCGCGAAACCGCCCGACGTGTCGCGACCGATCGAGGCCGAACCGGGGACGACGTCGGCGGCGAGGTCGGTTCCGCTCGTCCCCGACGGCGACGCGTTGCTCGAACGCGCGCGCGACGGCGCCCCGTCCCTCGAGACCGAGGCGATCGCGTTTCGGTGTCACAGCGGACGGCGCATCGATGGTCGCTGGACGGGGGTGCCGGTAACCCGTCTCCTCGCGACGGCACCGCCATCGACGACGCACCTCCTCGTCGAGGGTGCCGAGGGGTATCGCGCCTGCGTGGCGGTGGTCGAGGTAATGGACGGGCTCGTCGCCGTCGAGGCAACGCGGGGGGGAGTCCCCGTCCCCGCCGACGAGCTCCCGCGCCTCGTCGCCGACGGTCTCGAAGCGCCCCGGTCGGTTCGAGGCGTGACGCGCGTGGACGCCATCGCGCTGGAGTCGGGCGCCGACCCGGAGGCCCTCGAACGCGGGCGCGGGTAGCCGGGGTGGGTGCGGGCTACCACCGGCCCGCGTCGGCCAGCCGCCCCACCGTCACGGCCGTCAGGTAGTCGACGTACACCGGCCAGTTCGACGGTTCGTCCCGGGCGAGGCGATGGCGATGGAGGTCCGCCCACACGGTCGCGAGCATGAACCCCGCGTGGGCGAGGTAGTACCACGGCCGCACCACGGTGCGCCCCGTCGCGGCCTCGTACAGTGCGATGAGCGCTCGCCGGTCGGGACTTCCCGCCTCGGCCGTGAACGGGTCGAGCCCGCGGGCGTGCCACCGGCGGACATCGCTCGCGACGGCGTCGTCCACCGACGCCAGCATCGCGTCGAGCGCCACTGGCGGGGGCGATGGGTCGTGCCAGCGCACGAGGAGGTATCCCAGCTCGGTCAGGGGATCGCCGACCATCGCGGTCTCCCAGTCGAGCACGGCGGTGACCGTCGGGTCGTCACTCGCGTCGAACAGGAGGTTCGCCGTCCGGAAGTCACCGTGGACGAACGCCTCCGCGGGGGACCGCGGGGCGAGTTCGACGAGGCGGTTCCCGACCGCCTCGAGGCGATCGACGTCGAGGTCCGTCGTTCGCTCGA
>JBKGZP010000021.1:0-30257 GCA_046543335.1 Halobacteriales archaeon | reverse complement strand
GACGTACCCCTCGGGTCCTCCGGTCCCAAGCCGAACAGTTTCCACCGGACGTCCACACGTTGAGCGCGCGGATTTCCCGATGGACCCGCCCGGCCGGCTACGGACGCTTTAGGCCCAATAAACTTGGCCATCACTTGGGCTGCCGGTATTACCGCGGCGGCTGGCACCGGTCTTGCCCAGCCCTTGTTCCTGCACCTCCTTACAGTGCAGAAAAGCGAGGACGGTATGCCCTCGCACTTGGAGTTCCCTTATCGCACTTGCGTGCATTGTAAAGGTTTCGCGCCTGCTGCGCCCCGTAGGGCCCGGGATCTTGTCTCAGATCCCGTCTCCGGGCTCTCACTCTCATGACCCGTACCGATTATGGGCACGGTGGGCCGTTACCCCACCGTCTACCTAATCGGCCGCAGTCACATCCTGTGGCGCCGGAGCCTTTCCGGCTCCCGCCATTCCAGGCAGGGAGCCGTATCCGGGATTAGCCTCAGTTTCCCGAGGTTATCCCGGTCCACAGGGTAGTTTGACCACGTGTTACTGAGCTATTCGCCACGAGTCTGAACTCGTACGACTAGCATGGCTAAGTCGAACTCCAATAGCAATGGCCTCCGGCAGGATCAACCGGAATGTACCTGATCCGGGACGGATCAGGCGGGTGTGGCGGGACGATCGTCCGAGGACGACCGCCCGCGGGGGATCGTCTACGTCCGACGCGATCCGACCGGCGAACCGACCGGATCGCACCGGACTGTTGGGGCTCACTTCAGATCCCATCTATACGGCGGACCGCAGGGGTGGGATCCACATTTCGTCCGGACGCCACGATACCCGCTCCGGTCGCTTAAACCCATCGAAGGGGTGAGCAATCCGGGATCCGTCGGCAGGATCGTCGTCCGGCGGTCGCATCCGAACGGAAGATGCGAGCGGTACAAAAACACACCGGTACGGCGGCGAGACTGTGACGGTGTCACGCGGTGGGAGGCCGGGCCGTCGTCCCGCGCCGGGGGCGCCTGGTCGGGCCGGGTGAGACACCGCGCACCCGTCGGTTGGCGGTGGGAGACGAAAGCGCTGCGGACGGCGGGCTACTCGTCGAGGTGAAGGATGCCCTCCTTGCTGACGTTCGCCTCCGTGATCTCCTCGGGCATCCAGTCGGGGGCGTCGTCGGGGGCGCTCGAGCGCCACGCCTTCCCCTGGTAGATGTGGACCTTGTCGGTCCCCTTCTCTCGAAGGCGGATCTCCGTCGCCTCGGCGTCGGTCTCCCCCGGTGCGGGGTCGAGGCGTCGGGCGGCCTTGAGGGCGGCCTGTCGTGGGGTGTTGCCCGAGAACACGCTCGTCTCCTCGCCGCCTTCTCGCAGTGCAAAGTTTCGCTTGCCGTCGTCCCGTGGCATGGATGTACGCTCCATGCCCCAAGACCGCATGGCATATAATAAATATATCCCAGACTGGAGGCATTTTCGGGCCGTCGGGGCGCGCGTGGCGCCCCAATAAACACTTATGTGTGTCCTGCCGCCAACGCTCCAACTAGCGAGAGCGATGGTCAGGAAGAAAAAGCTGAGTCCGAGCGGGGCGAAGGGCGAGGACGGCGAGTACCACAACGTCCACATCAACCTGCACGAGGACGAACTCGCCGTCGCCGGGCTCGAGATCGGCGACGAGGTGTTCGTGCGGGTCAGAGACAACAAGATCATCATCCAGAAGGCCGACCCCGACGAGGTCGAGCACGACTTCTGATCGGGGCCTACGGGGATCGGGTCGACCGTCGCGCATGGTTGGCTGGAGGGTGCTCCGGTCGCTGTTGTTCAGGCTGCCGCCCGAGCGGTCGCACGAGCTGGCCCTCGGTGCCCTGGCCCGCGTGCAGGGGACCCCCATCGAGGACCGCCTGGCCGCCCGCTACCGGGTCGACGACGACCGCCTGGCGGTCGAGGCGTTCGGCCTCGACTTCGACACCCCCCTCGGGCTGGCCGCCGGGTTCGACAAGAACGCTCGGGCGCCGAACGCCCTGGCGGCGCTCGGCTTCGGCCACGTCGAGGTGGGTGCGGTCACCGCCGACGGCCAGGCTGGCAACCCGCGGCCGCGGCTCTTTCGCCTCCCCGAGGACCGGGCCCTGATCAACCGCATGGGCTTCAACAACGACGGCGCCGAGGCCGTCGGCGAGCGGCTGCGGTCCCTCGAGCGCCGGCGTGCGCCCATCGGCGTGAACCTCGGCAAGGGCCGCGAGGTCGACCTCGCCGACGCCCCCGCGGACTACCGGCGGGCGTTCGAGGCCGTCGCGGACGTGGGCGACTACGTCGTGGTGAACGTCTCCAGCCCGAACACGCCCGGGCTTCGCGACCTCCAGGCGGCCGAGGCGCTGCGACCGATCCTGGCCGAGCTTCGAGATGCCGGTGCCGCCCCGTTGCTGGTGAAGCTCTCGCCCGACCTCGAGTCGGACGCCGTCGACGAGCTGCTCGCCGCCGCGCGGACGTTCGACGTCGAGGGGTTCATCGCGGTCAACACGACCCGGGCGCGCCCGTCGGCGCTGTCGAGCGCCCACCGACGCGAGCGCGGCGGCCTCTCGGGCGAGCCGCTTCGCGACCGCACCGTCGAGGCGGTGGCGCACCTGGCCTCGCGAACCGACCGACCGATCGTCGGCGTCGGGGGGATCGACGGACCCGAGGCGGCGTACCGGTTGCTGACCCACGGCGCCGACGTGCTCCAGGTCTACACCGGCTTCGTCTACGGCGGTCCCGGCTTCGCCCGTCGCGTCAACGAGGGGCTGCGCGCGCGGCTCGAGCGCGACGGCTTCGCGGACGTGGCGGCCGCCGTGGGATCGGCCCTCGAGTGAGCGGTTATCGAGCCAGCGCGCCGAGGTCGAACTCGAAGGCCGCGACCGGCACCTCGAGCTCGTACGCCTCGAGGACGCGGGGGTGGACCTCGCCGACGATGCCCGCCGCCTCGCCGTCGAACGTCACGGTGGCGACGCGACCCTCGAGGAACGTCGGGTGCGACGTCTCCGGGGTCGCGAGCTCGACGCCGTGCTCGCCGGCGAGGAACTGCAGGCGAGCCCTGGCGTCCTCGTAGCCCGCCTCGGGATCGGCGAGGACGGCCCCGACGGCGAGCGACTCGGCCACCCCCGTGGGCACGTCGTCGTCCAGGCGGGTCACGAGGCCGATCTCGGCAAGGTGTTGCGGGTAGCGCCGGTGGGTGTTGTTCTCGAGGACGAGCAAGAGCGACGGCAACACCCACGTGCGCACGAGCGCGTACGCCTCGCTGTACGGCTCGGCGATGCGCGGGGCCCGCCCGGCGCCGTAGACGTCGCCGCCCGGCTCGATGCCGGGGCGATCGTAGTTGGCCGCCCGGCCGATCAGGTGGAAGTTCACCAGGTCCTCGAAGCCGAGGCCGACGAGCGCCTCGCGCACGGCGCCCTCCAGTCGGGACCGCTCGATGCGAGCACCGATCGTGCCGACCTCCGGGTAGCGGGGCTCGAGGCGGTCGAAGCCGTACGCCCGGCCGACGTCGTCGACGAGGTCCAGCGGGTGCAACACGTCCGTGCGGTACGGGGGGATGTCGACGTCGTAGCTGCCGTCGTCGACGGCCGCGTCGAGGCCCGCCCGCTCGAAGAGGTCCACCACGGCGTCGGCCTCGAGGTCGATCCCCAGCAGGCGCTCGATGCGGTCGTGCTCGACGCGCTTTCGTCGCACCTCGAGGTCCGGCCGGTCGAGCTGGCGGTCGTCGTAGCGGACGGTCACCCGCTCGAGCTGGCCGCCGCGGGCGTCGAGCGCGTACGCGAGGATCGTCGCCATCCGGTCGATCGTGCCCTGGTCGGTGCCCGTCAGCTCGACGAGGAGGTCCCGGGTGTCGGCGGTGACCTCCGTCCGGCGGCCGTTGACGATCGGCGGGAGGCTGAACAGCCCGACGTCGTCGTAGATGGCCGGGAAGCCCTCGGCCGGGTCGACGAGGTGGCCGTACTGCCGACCGATGTGGTGGCGCTCGACGACCGCCTCGGGCGTCATCGCCTCGTCGGACTCGAGCGGCACGAACCGGTCGCCGTCGCCGGCGACCCCGACGTACCGGATCGTCTTGTCGGCGTCGCCCGCGGGGGCGCCTTTGAGCATGGTGAGGTCGTGGACGCCGATGGCGCCCTTGCGCCGGCGCCGACCCATGGTCCGGTGCAGCTTCTCCTGCAGCTGCAGCAGGGAGCGAAGCCCGTCCTCGGTCAGGTCGAGGTCGCGCACGACGAAGGCGGTGACGTACGGGCGCGAGGCCGGCACGGAGTCCTCGACGACGGCCGTCCACTCCGGGGGGGTGGCCTCGGGGACGTACACGCCCCGGTCGATGCCGTACTGGTACCGAAGCGACCGGGCCAGCCCCTCGACGCTGAGGCGATCGAGTCGGTCGGGGGCGAACTCGAGCTCGAGGTGGCCCTCCTCGGTGCGGCCCTCGAGTTCGACGCCGAGGCTGAACAGGTCGGCGACGAGCTCGTCGTCGGCGACCTCCCGACCGGTCAGCCGGCGCAGCTCGTCGGGGTCGACCTCGACGGTGGGCATCAGTAGACCACCTCCGACGAGCGCAGGAAGTCGAGGTCGACGAGGGTGCCGTGGACGTTGCGGATGTCGGCCTCGCCGGTGACGAGCATCGCCAGCCGCTCGAGCGCCAGCCCCCACGCCATCACGTCGCTGTCGACCCCGAGGGGGCGCAACATCTCGTCGCGGAAGATGCCGCTGTTGCCGATCTCGATGAGCTCGCCGGTCTCGGGGTGCGTGCCGAACAGCTCGAAGCTGGGCTCCGTGTACGGGTTGTAGTGGGGCTTGAACTCGAGGTCGTAGATGTCGAAGTGGGAGTAGAACTCCTCGAAGGTGCCCATGAGGTCGCGCACGGAGAGCGCCTCCGCCATCACCCAGCCCTCGATCTGGTAGAACTCGAGCAGGTGGGTCGGGTCGAGCGTGTCGTTCCGGTAGACCTTCTCGACGCTGAAGAAGCGCTGGGGCGGCTCGAGGTCGCCGATCGCCTCGCCGGAGAGGTACCGGGCCGAGAGCGACGTGGTGTGCCCCCGGAGGGCCAGCTTGCGCGCGAACGCCTCGTCCCAGGGGGCGTCGTAGCCCTCGCCCTCGGGGCCGACCCCCTCGCGGTGGGCCCGCTCGACGCGCTCGACGAGGTCGGCCGGGAGCTCGTCGATCGCGGTCGGCTCGGCCAGCTCGAAGCGGTCCCAGTGGGTGCGCGCGGGGTGGTCCTGGGGCATGAACAGGCAGTCGTTGATCCAGAAGTCCGCGTCGACGTGCGGGCCGGTCATCTCCCGGAAGCCCATCCCGACGAGGACCTCCTTGACGCGGTCGGCGACCTGGCGCAGGACGTGGCGCTTGCCGCCGGCGACGGGGGCGGCGTCGGCTTCGACGTTGTACGGGGCGTACTCGACCTCCCGCCAGGTGCCGCCGACGAGGTGCGACGGGCGGACGGCGCCCTCGGCGTCGGCCACCTCGGCCCCACCCATGAGGGCGTCGACGCCCGCGTCGGTCAGGCGGATCGTGCGGTCGACCGACTCGCGGGCGACGACGAGGTCGCGCCGCGTGAGGGCGTCGACGACCGCCTCGGGGGGCGCCTCGCCGGTGGCGATCGCCTCGAGGGCGGCGGCCTCGGGGTCGGCGCCAAGCTCGCGTTCGGTCACCGTGATTCGGCCGTCGCCGATCCTGCCCAGGTCCTTGCGGGCGAAGTTCGACAGGGCGATGTCGACCGCCGGTCCCTCGAGGTCGGCCGTCTCGAGGACCTCCCCGAGGGGGACGGCCGCCTCGAGCGCCCCCGCCTCGACGGCTGCCCGGTGGAGGCGACGCTCGGGGAGGCCCGCCTCGAGGTACGCCTCGGCCTCCTCGGTGAGCTCGTACTCGACGCGGGTCCGCGACTCGAGGTCGACCAGGTCGGCCTCCTCGAGGGCGAACGCGGCCCCCGCCGCGCGCGCCCGGTCGATCCCCGCCTCCTCGGCGACCGCCTCGAGGGGTCGGGCCTCGGTCGCGCTGGCGGCGGCCAGCACCGCGTGTTGGTCGGACGTGAGTTGCATGACCGGTCGTCGTCACGTACGCCAGGCCCGGGCCAGTTAGCGGTTCCGGACCGGGGCGAACGGCCACGCTTAATGCCGCCCCGGCCGAGGGGTCGCCCATGAGCCGCGGCATGAACGCCCTCATCGGGGCGGCGATCACGGTCGTCCTCGCCCCGGTCGTGCCCTTCTCGGCCCTGATCGGCGGTGGCGTCGCCGGCTACCTCTCCCCGGACGACGGCCTCGTCGTCGGCGCGCTCTCGGGGCTGATCGCGGTCGTACCACTGCTGCTCGTCTTCGGCCTCATCGGCACCGTCGGCCTCGGCGTCGGCCTGTTCGCCCCCGTCGCGGCCGGGCTCACCCTGATCCTCTTCATGGTCGCGTTCGTCTTCATCCTCGGCTTCTCGGTCGTCCTGAGCGCCATCGGGGGGCTCCTCGGGGCGTACATCCACGACGAGCTCGAGGACTAGGGGGCGGGGCGATCGCTGTCGAGGTCGAGGTCGAGGTCGTCGAGGCGGTCGGCCCACGCCGCCCGTCGCGCCTGGTGGTCCTCGAGGAACTCGCGCATGAGCGCGGCCGCCTGCGACTTGCAGGGACCGCACAGGCGCTCGCCCCCGGCGCACTCCTCGTAGACCGCCTCGGCCAGCTCGTCGTCGTCGCCCGCGAGCAGGTACGCGTAGAGCTCGTACACCGGGCACGCGTCCGGACGACCGCCGAGCTCGCGCTGCAACGCCGCCGTCTCGCGCCCACCGGTCGTCGCCGCCTCGACCTTGCTGGCGGCGTCGGCCGGGTCGTCGAGCAGGCTGATGTGGCTGGCGGGCACGGAGGAGCTCATCTTGCCGCCGGTCAGGCCCGTCATGAACTGGTGGTAGATCGAAGACGGTGGCTCGAACCCGAACCCGCCGTGGGCGAGCTCCACCTCGCGGGCGAGCTCGCTCGCCGCCGCGTGGTCGAGGTCGAAGGCGTCGACGTGGGCCTCGAAGACCCGCTTCTCGCCGGGGATCGCCTCGATGAGGGTCTCGAACGCCTCGGGCGGTGCCTTCCGGACGACGATGCGGGTGCGCGGTCGAAGCGGCTCCTGGCCGGCGTTGGCGAGGGTCTCGCGGGCCCCCTCGAGCGCCTCGACGTCTGCGTCGCCGGGGACCTCGGCCCGCGTGTCGAGCCAGGCCGCCGCCTCCTCGCACCGGGGGGTGTCGGGGTCCTCGGCGTACGCCGTCCGAGCCTCGTACGCCGCCGCGACCACCCCGCGCTCGGCCGGGTCGAACTCGGCGCTGGCGAACGCCTCGGTCACGCCGAAGTACCGCGTCCGGGCGGCCAGGTCGCGCGTCAGCCGGACGTGGGGGTCTTGGTCAGGTCCGACGGGGATGACCGTCGGCATCGGGTCCTCCACGAGCTGTGGGTAGAGGATGTCAGCCGCCTGGGTGACGACGCTTTGCATGTGCGAGACGTCGGTCTCGCCGTCGAAGCCGTAGATGGCCTGCAGCTCGGAGAAGTTGGCCTCGATGCCGAGCTCGAAGGCGAGGTCCTGGACGTCCCGATTCGACGACTGGCGGTACAGCGTCCCCACCTCGGGGTCGAACCCCGCGGCCAGGAACGAGAGCACGTAGTCCCGGGCGTAGCGGTCGATCGCGTCCCAGGACATCCCGCGGGCGCTGTGCGCCTCGAGGTCGGCGATCAGGCCGTACACCGAGCCCCCGCGACGCTGGTGCCACACGAGCTCCTGGAAGACCATCATGTGGCCGATGTGCGGTTCGCCCGTCGGCATGAAGCCCGAGAGGGCGGCGAAGGGCTCGTCCGCCGCCATCGCCCGGAGCACCCGGTCGTACTCCCGGTGGCCGAAGATGGCCCCCCGACGCAGCAGGTGGTGCGCGTCGGGGACGTCGTCGCGGAGCTCGGCGAAGGGCTCGATGCCGAAGCGCTCGAACAGCTCCCGGTAGTCCTCGACGGTCCCGGACCCCCAGGGGTCGAGCACGGCCTCCTCGCGCGGTGTGTCGTCGGTCGCCATGGTGCCCGGTCGGTACCCCTCCTGCGGGACCCGAGGGCAAAACCCATTCGTCTCGGTCGACCGACCGGGAGTCATTAAATGGCCCACCGCCGTACGCGACGTCGATGGAGCTCCGGACGGCCCTGGACGCGGAGGCGGTCGAGGCCCTCGGCCACGTCGCCGGCATCGTCGCCGCCATCGTGGGTCTCGCCGGGGTGGCGCTGTCGATCGCCCTCGCCGACGGCTTCTCCCCGCGCGAGCAGGCGCTGTCCGAGCTGGGGCAGGCGGGGGCCGCGACGGCCTGGTTGTTCAACGGGTCGCTCGCGGTCGGGGGGACCCTCGGGGCGGTCTTCGCCGCGAGCCTCCTGTTCAGGCTGGCACACCCCATGCAACGCCTCGGCGTCGGGATCCTCGGGCTGGCCGCCCTCGGGCTCGCCGGCGTCGGGGTGTTCCCGATGGGCGAGCCGTTGCACCTGCCCGCGGCGGCGCTGTTCTTCGTGGGGCTCACCGTCGGCCTGGTCGTCGTCGGGCTGGGCGACCGCGAGGCTGGCCGCCCCATGCGAAGCCGCGTCTCGCTGAACCTCGCCTTCTTGCACCTCCTCGCGTGGGCGTTCGGGTACGCCACCCTCGGGGGGGTCGCCCTCCCCGAGCTCGTCGGTGGCATCGTCTTCGCCCTCTGGATCGTCATCGTGGTGATCCAGCGCGGGCGCGACCTGCACGTGCCGGTCAGGGGGTGAGGCGCCCGACGCCCCGCCAGGCGATGTCGCCGTCGGCGTCGACCGTGGCCACCACGTGGCGCTTGCGAACGCCCGTCGCCAGGCGGACCGCCCGCGAGAGCGACCGGACCGGCAGCGTCGCGTCCGCCGGGACGACCTCCACGAGCAGGCGGGAGTGACCCGGCTCGGCGGCGTCCTCGATGGCGCCGTACACGCGGAAGTCGGCCCCGAACTTGAGGCCCGACCGAGGCACCAACCCCCGCTCGCGCAGCGAGGCGTAGACGCGCGCGCGGCGGTCGAACGACGCGCCCTCGATGGCGCGGCCGCGCTCGGCGATCGCCTCTGCCCCACCGTCGATGACCAGTCGGTCGGCCCCGGCCAGGTACGCCGCCTCCGGGAGGCTCAGCGCGAGGCGGTCGTCGCCGAGGGTGCTGCCGAGGAACCACCGGCGGTGGAGCGCCGCCGGGGGCTCACCCACGAGGACCCGCCCACCCGCCAGGACGCCGCGGACGGGTGCCACCTCGAGGGGGGGTTGGTCGTCGCGGGGGTCGGCGGCCTCCACCTCGAGGTAGGTGACCTCGGCCTCGTCGTCGACGATCGCGAGGGTCCCGGGCTCGAGCGCCTCGACCGCGACGGACGCCCCCTCCCGGAGGACCCGGACGTGGTGCGCGACGGCGTCGCCGGTCGGCTCGGCCCCTCGGGGGCGGACCTCGAGGGCGACCGCCCCGGGGGCGGGGGTCGTCCCGGGCGGATACGTCGGGGCGAGGTAGTAGCCCCGGTCGCGGAGGTCCCGGTAGACCAGCAGCCGGTCGAGGGCCGCGTCGTCAGGCGGGGACGTGAGCACGTCGGCTGCGTCCCCGCCGTCCACGGCGGTGAGGTCGCCGCGAAGCGCCAGATAGGCCGCCTCGACCCAGGTGAGCTCGAGGCCGTCGGCCGTCGGCCGCCCGACCCCGCGGGGCTCGTGGAACTGCTGGCGGGCCTCCGGCGGCAGGCGGATCGCGCCGTCGACCGTACGCCCCTCCATGCCCCACGACACGGTCGCGAGTCGGTAAACGCCACGGTTCGACCCGCGGGATGCACGGGCTTTTTGGGCAGTCCACGCCTCGAAGCGAGGTATGAGTACCGCCCGGAAACCGCGGTGGCTCCGCATGGAGCGCCCGCGGGGGCGCGAGTTCGCGGACATCCGGCGGACGCTTCGCGAGCACGACCTGCACACCGTCTGCGAGGAGGCGAGCTGTCCGAACCTGGGCGAGTGCTGGAGCGGCCGCGACGGCACGCCCGGCACGGCGACGTTCATGATCATGGGCGACACGTGCACGCGAACGTGCGGCTTCTGCGACGTCGCCACGGGTGGCGGCGACCCGCTCGACGGGGCGGAACCGGCGAACGTCGCCAGCGCGGTCGCCGAGATCGGCCTCGACTACGTCGTCATCACCTCCGTCGACCGGGACGACCTCCCCGACCAGGGCGCCCACCACTTCGCGGAGACGATCCGGGCGGTCCGCCGGGCCCACCCGGACGCCCTGATCGAGGTCCTCATCCCGGACTTCCGCGGCGAGGCAGACCTCGTCGACGCCATCATCGACGCCCGCCCCGACGTGCTGGCGCACAACGTCGAGACCGTCGAACGACTCCAGTCGACCGTTCGCGACCCGCGCGCGGGGTACGCCCAGAGCCTCGGCGTGCTCGAGCGCGTCGACGACACGTCGGACATCTACACGAAGTCGAGCCTCATGCTCGGTCACGGCGAGTACGCCCACGAGGTGTACGAGGCCCTCGAGGACCTCCGGGACCGCGGGGTCGACATCCTCACCCTCGGGCAGTACCTCCGCCCGTCCGCGGACCACCTCCCGGTGCGCGAGTTCGTCCACCCGTACACCTTCGAGCAGTGGCGCCGCGTGGCGGAGGAGGAGCTCGGGTTCCTCTACTGCGCCAGCGGGCCGATGGTCCGCACCTCCTACCGCGCCGGCGAGCTGTTCGTCGACGCGCTGGTGCGCGACGGCTCCTCGCCCGAGGCGGCCCGCCGGGCCGCCCGGGGCGGCGAGACCGCGTGAGTGGGGAGACGTCGAATTTTTGCCGAAATTTTTGGACGAACGTCAATTTGTCACGAGCATTTTTTGGAGACGAAACGGAGTTTACGTAAGGTCTAAGGCTCGAGCGGGGGACGGTCAGGATATGCAGAGGAGGGGTTATCCGTGAGCGTCCTCGAGCGCGACCCCGTCGACCGCTTTCGCCTCCTCGACGAGACCGGCTCGCTCGTCGAGGGGGCGGAGGTGCCCCCCGAGCTCGACGACGAGGACCTCGTCGCGATGTACCGTCACATGCGCTTCGCCCGCCACTTCGACGAGCGGGCGGTCAGCCTGCAGCGCCAGGGCCGCATGGGTACCTACGCACCGCTGGCCGGCCAGGAGGGCGCGCAGGTCGGCAGCGCCTTCGCCATGGACGAGGAGGACTGGCTCTTTCCGAGCTACCGCGAGCACGTCGCCTCGGTCGTCCGCGGCCTGCCGATCGAGAAGACCCTCCAGTACTGGCGGGGCGACGAGTTCGGCAACCAGGTGCCCGAGGACGCCAACGTCTTCACCGTCGCCGTGCCGATCGGGACGCAGATCCCCCACGCCACGGGGGCCGCCTGGGCCTCCCGCCTCAAGGGCGAGACGCGGGCGTTCGTCGTGCACTTCGGCGACGGCGCGACGAGCGAGGGCGACTTCCACGAGGGCCTGAACTTCGCCGGCGTGTTCGACGCCCCCGTCGTCTTCTTTTGCAACAACAACCAGTGGGCGATCTCCGTGCCACGCGAGCGCCAGACCGCCGCCGAGACGATCGCGCAGAAGGCCACGGCCTACGGGTTCGAGGGCGTCCAGGTGGACGGGATGGATCCGCTCGCGGTGTTCCGGGTCACCCGCGACGCCATCGACAAGGCGAAGGACCCCGGCGAGGACGAGCGCCGGCCGACGCTCGTCGAGGCGGTGCAGTACCGCTTCGGGGCGCACACGACCGCGGACGACCCGACCGTCTACCGGGACGAGGAGGAGGTCGAGCGCTGGAAGGAGCTCGACCCGATCCCGCGCCTCGAGGCGTTCCTCGTGCAGACCGGACGCCTCGACGAGGAGGCGATCGACGCCATCGAGACCGAGGTCCGCGAGGAGGTCGCCGAGGCGGTCGACACCGTCGAGGCGCTGCCGGATCCGGACCCGGCCGACATCTTCGAGTACATCTTCGCCGAGACGCCGCCGCGCCTGCGCGAGCAGCTGGCCGAACTCCAGCACCTCCGCGAGGCGTACGGCGACGAGGCCCTCCTGGAGGACTGACCAGCCATGAGCACACAGACCGAGAACCTGACGCTCGTACAGTCGGTGCGCGACGGGCTGCGCACCGAGATGGAGCGCGACGACCGCGTCGTCCTCATGGGCGAGGACATCGGCGTCAACGGCGGCGTCTTCCGCGCGACGGAGGGCCTGCACGACGAGTTCGGCGAGGACCGCGTCATCGACACGCCCCTGGCCGAGTCGGGCATCGTCGGCACCGCCGTCGGCATGGCCGCCTACGGCCTCAGGCCCGTCCCCGAGATCCAGTTCCTGGGGTTCATCTACCCCGCCTTCGACCAGATCGTCAGCCACGCCGCCCGACTGCGCACCCGCTCGCGCGGCCGGTTCACCTGCCCGATGGTGGTGCGCGCGCCCTACGGCGGCGGCATCCGGGCGCCCGAGCACCACTCCGAGTCGACGGAGGCGTTCTTCGTGCACAACCCGGGGTTGAAGGTGGTCATCCCCTCGACGCCGTACGACACGAAGGGGCTGCTCGCGAGTGCCATCCGCGACCCCGACCCGGTCATCTTCCTCGAGCCGAAGCTCATCTACCGGGCCTTCCGCGAGGAGGTCCCGACCGGGGAGTACACCGTCCCCCTCGGCGAGGCCGAGATCCGGCGCGAGGGCGATGACATCTCCGTGTTCACCTGGGGGGCGATGGCGCGCCAGACCCTCGAGGCCGCGGAGCAACTCGAGGGCGAGGTCGACGTCGAGGTCGTCGACCTCCGGACGCTCTCACCGCTCGACATCGACACGATCGTCGACTCGTTCAAGAAGACCGGACGGGCGGCGGTCGTCCACGAGGCGCCGCAGACCGCCGGCGTGGGCGCGGAGGTCATCGCCACCATCCAGGAGGAGGCGCTGCTGTACCAGGAGGCGCCGGTCGAGCGCATCACCGGCTTCGACACGCACTTCCCGCTGTACCAGCTCGAGGACTACTACCTCCCCGAGCCGACGCGCATCAAGGACGGCATCCGGCGGGCCGTGGACTTCTAGGACCCATGGTACACGAGTTCCGACTCCCGGACGTCGGCGAGGGGGTGAGCGAGGGCGAGCTGGTCAGCTGGCGGGTCGAACCGGGCGACACCGTCACCGAGGACCAGCCCGTGGCCGAGGTCGAGACGGACAAGGCCCTCGTGGACATCCCCGCCCCCGTCAACGGCACCGTCCGCGAGCTGCTGTACGAACCGGGCGACGTCATGCCGGTCGGCGAGGTGTTCATCACGTTCGACCTCGAGGGCGAGGAGCCGACGGAGGCCGAGGCGCCCGAGACACCACCGGAGGCGGCGGCCGAACCGGCCGACGCGGACAGGGACCCCGCGCAGGTCTTCGCGCCGCCGTCGGTGCGCCAGCTCGCGAGGGAGCTCGGCGTCGACCTCGGGACCGTCGAGGGCAGCGGCCCCGGCGGACGCGTGACCGAGGCTGACG
Organism: Halobacteriales archaeon; assembly: GCA_046543335.1. Lineage (GTDB taxonomy): Archaea > Halobacteriota > Halobacteria > Halobacteriales > SKSH01 > CAZCYF01. Next base: position 16,829 of record JBKGZP010000021.1, on the reverse strand, counting down.
TGGAGGCCGCCGCCGAGGGTGGCGTCGAGCCGACCCAGCCGAGCCCCGAGCCCGCGACCGAGGCCCCCGCCCGGGCGGCCGATCGCGAGCGCACCCTCGCCGTCCCCGCCACGCGGCGCGTCGCCCGCGAGGCGGGCGTCGACCTCGACGAGGTCCCCGCCAGCGAGACCGTCGAGGGCGAGGCCTTCGTCACCGCCGAGGACGTCGAGGCCTTCGCGGCCGGCGAGACCGCCCCCGAGGCACCAGCCGGCGAGCCCGAGCGCCCCGTCGAGACGATCCCCTACCGGAGCGTCCGCCGGAAGATCGGCGAGCAGATGGAGCGCTCGAAGTACACCGCGCCGCACGTCACCCACCACGAGCTGGTCGTCGTCGACGACCTGGTCGAGACGCGCGAGGCGCTCAAGCCGGAGGCCGAGGCTCGCGGCATCGGCCTCACCTACCTGCCGTTCGTCGTGAAGGCGCTCGTCGCCGCGTTGCGCGAGCACCCCAAGCTGAACGCCGAGCTCGACGAGGAGGCCGAGGCGATCCTCCTCAAGCAGTACTACAACGTCGGCATCGCGGTGGCCACCGACGCAGGCCTCATGGTCCCCGTGGTCGAGGACGTCGATCGCAAGGGGCTGTTGCAGCTGGCCTCGGAGACGCGAGAGCTGGCCCAGAAGGCGCGCGACCGCGAGGTGGCCCCGGAGGAGCTGCAAGGGAGCACGATCACGATCACCAACTTCGGGGCGATCGGCGGCGACTACGCCACGCCGATCATCAACTACCCGGAGGTCGCGGTCGTCGGCCTCGGCGAGCTCAAGCAGCGACCGGTCGTCGAGGACGGCGAGGTGACGGCGGCGTGGACGCTACCGCTTTCGATCTCGATCGACCACCGCGTCGTCGACGGCGCCGAGGTGGCCGCGTTCGCGGCGACCCTCGGCGAGTACCTCGCCGACCCCCGCCGGCTGCTGCTCGAGTAGCGCCCGGGCGCGTTTCAACCCCTTTATACCCGTCTGTTGGCAAGTTCGACCCATGGTCGTCGGAGACATCACCACCGGCACGGACCTCGCCGTCATCGGGGCGGGTCCGGCCGGGTACGTGGCGGCGATACGCGCCGGTCAGCTGGACCTGGACGTCACGCTCGTCGAGCGCGAGGCCATCGGCGGCGTCTGCCTCAACTACGGTTGCATCCCCTCCAAGGCGCTCATCAGCGCGACCGACGTCGCCCAGCGCGCCCGCGAGGGCGAGACGTTCGGGGTGCACGCCAACCCCGCCATCGACCTCAGCCAGATGGTCGAGTGGAAAGACGGCGTCGTCGACCGCCTCACCTCCGGCGTCGAGCAGCTCTGCAAGGCCAACGGCGTCAACGTCCTCGAGGGGACGGCGACCTTCGCCGATGAGCACACCCTCCGGGTGGCCCACGGCGGTGAGGGCCAGGGGGCGGAGACGATCCAGTTCGAGCAGGCGATCATCGCCACCGGGTCGCGACCCATCGAGATCCCCGGCTTCGCCTTCGACGACGAGCCCGTGCTCGATTCGCGCCAGGCGCTCGCGCTCGAGCACGTCCCGGACGACCTGGTCGTCGTCGGCGCCGGCTACATCGGCATGGAGCTGGCGGGCGTCTTCGCGAAGGCGGGCGCGACCGTGACCGTCCTCGAGATGCTCGATTCGATCCTCGCCGGCTACGAGGCCGACCTGGTCCGCCCCGTCGAGCGCCGGGCGGAGGACCTCGGGATCGACGTCCGCCTCGAGACGACGGCCGCCGGGTGGGAGGAGACCGACGAGGGCATCGTCGTCCACGCCGAGCCCGCCGGCGACGGCGACGAGGCCGAGGCGATCCCCGCCGACAGGGTCCTCGTCGCCGTCGGCCGCCGCCCCGTCACGGACACGGTCGACCTCGAGGCGCTCGGCCTCGAGACGGACGAGGACGGCTTCATCCCCACCGACGAGCAGATGCGCACCGACCTCGAGCACGTCTTCGCCATCGGCGACGTCGCCGGCGAGCCGATGCTCGCGCACAAGGGGTCCGCCGAGGGGGTCGTCGCGGCCGAGGCCGCCGCCGGCGAGGCGGTCGCCGCCGACTTCCGGGCGGTCCCCGCCGCGGTCTTCACCGACCCGGAGATCGCCACGGTCGGCCTCACCGAGGCCGAGGCCGAGGACGCCGGGTTCGACCCCGTCGTCGGGCGCTTTCCGTTCACGGCGAGCGGCCGGGCGCTGACGACCGGCCACACGGACGGGTTCGTTCGCCTCGTCGCCGACGACGAGACGGGCTTCGTCCTCGGGGGGCAGGTCGTCGGCCCCGAGGCCTCCGAGCTCATCGCCGAGATCGCCCTCGCCGTCGAGTTCGGCGCCCGCCTCGAGGACGTCTACGCCACGATCCACACCCACCCGACGCTGGCGGAGGCGGTCAAGGAGGCCGCGGAGAACGCCCGCGGCCGGGCGATCCACACCCTCAACCGCTGAGGCGACGGCCCTTTTATTCGCGGATGCCCATCCCCCGCCCATGACCCTCGAACCCGGCGACGCGGCACCGAGCGTCGACGCCGTGAACCAGGACGGCGAGCGGGTCTCGGTCGACCTCGACGGGCCCGTGGTGCTGTACTTCTACCCGAAGGACCAGACCCCCGGGTGCACCACGGAGGCCCGACAGTTCGAGCGCGAGCGCGAGAGCTACGAGGCGGCCGGCGTCGCCATCTACGGCATCTCGACCGACGACGTGGACGATCACGCCGCCTTCTGCGAGGCCGAGGGCCTCGGCTTCGACCTGCTGGCCGACCCCGAGGGCGCGCTCGCCGAGGCGTTCGGCGTGTCGCTTCGTCGCGGCGTCGCCCCCCGGACGACCTTCGTCGTGGTCGATGGCGAGGTCCACGCCGTCTACCGGGACGTCGACCCCGACGGCCACGCGCGGGCGGTCCTGGCGGACCTCCTCGACGATGGCGTCGTCGAGCTCCCCGACTGAGCGGGCACCGATTGGGCGATTTATCCCGCTGCAGCCCCTAGGGTCGGTGCCCATGAAGCCCAAACCCTTCCGCGAGATGGAGGAGTTCGTCGAGCGAATGAGCACCGAGCTGCCCGGCATGCCCTCACCACCGCAGGTCGACCTCGTCGAGCGCGCGGACGAGTACGTGCTGCGCGCGGACCTCCCCGGCTTCGACCGCGACGAGATCGACCTCACCCTCCGCGACCGGACGCTGACCATCCGCGCGGACCGCGCGGAGGCGACCTCCGAGGCCGACGCCCACTTCGTCCGGCAAGAGCGCCGACAGCACTCGATCACCCGGGCGATCCAGCTGCCCGAGGCGGTCGACGCCGAGGGCGTGACGGCCACGTACGAACGCGGCGTCCTCGAGGTGCACCTCCCCCGCCCCGAGGCCGAGGAGACCCACACGATCGACGTCTCGTAGGGCCTACTCGGCGCGTTCCGGCTGCCCGTAGGTCGATCGCAGGTGGCGGATGATCGCGTCGCTATCGACCATCCCCTCGATGCCGTGCGCCCGGTCCACGATGGCGGGCACCTGTGTCCGGCCGGTCAGCTCGCGCAGGTGCGTTCGGTCCGCGTGGTCGGGCGGCACCTCGTGCCGCTCGTAGGGCACGTCGAGCTCGTCGAGGACGCGCTCGACCCGCGCGCAGTACGGGCAACCCGCCAGCGCGTAGAATTCGACCTGGCCCATGGTGGGACCACGCCGTCGAGCGGTTTCAAGGGTCCGGTCGACGGGGCCGTCACGCGCCGGCCAGCAGGTCCGAGGCCGCGACGAGCGGGGTGAGGGTGACGCCCGCGTCGGCCATGCGCTCGCGGGCGCCGGCCTCGCGGTCGACGACCACGAGCACCTCGCGCACCTCGGCCCCCGCGTCCCGAAGCGCCTCGACCGCCTCCAGCGCGCTGGTGCCCGTCGTCGCCACGTCCTCGAGGAGGACCACCTCGTCGCCCGCCTCGAGGGGGCCCTCGATGCGGTTGCCCGTCCCGTGGCCCTTGGCCGCCTTGCGCACGATGAGAAACGGTCGACCCGCGCGAAGCGCGGTGGCGGTCACGAGCGGGACCGCCCCCAGCGCCACCCCCGCGGGCGTGCGCTCGCCGAGGCGCTCGGCGAACGCCTCGGCGATCGTGGCCAGCGCAGCGGGGTCGGTCTCGAACCGGTACTTGTCGATGTAGTACTCGCTGGTCCCGCCGTGGGCCAGCTCGAACTCGCCGAAGCGGATCGCGTCGGCCTCGCGGATGGCCGCGACGACGGCCGCGCGCCTGACCATACCGGCGAGGCGCCCGCCGACGTAAAAAGCCAACCGGCGCGGCTACCAGGGGACCTCCTTCAGCCCGAGGAGGTAGGCGCCGACGTTCGTCGCCCGGTGGAGGATCGGCGTCAGGACGAGGATGACGAGCAGCACCGGCAGCGTGACCGCGTCGACCAGCCATGGCCAGTCCACGACGGCGACCAGTCCCAGCGCGCCGACGACCAGGTCGTACTGGTCCAGCCCCGGCACGGAGGCGCCCCGATCGCGCCCGAGGCGTCGCTTGAGGAACGATGCCGCCATGTCGCCGAGCATGGCACCGAGGGGCAGGCCAACGACGGTCGTCCGCGCGAAGGTCGGAAGGTCGATCCCGCTCCAGTCGGCCGCCCCGGGCGCCAGCGCGTTCAGCGCGATGGCGACCACGCCGCCGGCGACGACGCCCCCGACGGTACCCCGCCAGGTCTTGCCGTCGCCGAGCAGGCGGGCACCGCGGTAGGTGCGACCGCCGTCGACCGGCCGGCCCCCACCGACGACGACCGCTGCGTTGTTCGGGATGTACGCGGGGAGCATGACCCAGATCGCGACGACGACCACCGCGACGAGGTCCATGGGCACCCCTCGGCGGCGGCCGCCATAAATCGCCGCCGACCGTCGCCTGGGCGAGTATGAACACCCAAGTAGACCGCGGGCGAACCCTCGACCGATGATCCCCCCGATCGCCCGTCGGTTCGTCGCGGGGGAGTCCGCGGACGGAGCGCTCGAGCGGGCCACCGCCCGAAACGACGAGGGGCTGGCCGTCATCCTCAACCAGCTCGGCGAGCACTACGACGATCCCGCCGCGGCCGCCGCCGATCGCGACGACTACCGCCAGCTGCTTCGAGACATGGCGGCGGTGGACCTCGACGGGTGCATCTCCGTCAAGCCGACCCAGCTCGGTCTCAACCTCGGGACGGGGGTGTTCCGCGAGCACCTGGCGTCGATCCTCGAGGTGGCCGACGACCTCGATCGGTTCGTCTGGCTCGACATGGAGGACCACCAGACCACCGACGCCACGCTCGACGCCTACGAGGCATACGCGACGAGCTACGACGGCATGCTGGGCGTCTGCCTGCAGGCCAACCTCCGTCGGACCCCCGACGACCTGGCCCGATTGGCGGACCTGCCCGGCAAGCTCCGCCTCGTCAAGGGGGCCTACGACGAGCCGGTGGAGATCGCCTACCCGGACAAGGCCGCGGTGGACCGCGCCTACCGCGACCTGCTCCGGCAGGCGTTCGAGCAGTGCGAGGACGGCATCGCCGTCGCCTCCCACGACGACGCCATGCTCGACCTCGCGGCGTCGCTGCACGACCAGCAGGGCACCCCCTACGAGGTGCAGATGCTGATGGGCGTCCGCGAGGACTACCAGCGCGAGCTCGCGGCGGACCGCGAGGTCTACCAGTACATCCCCTACGGCGACAAGTGGCTCTCGTACTTCTACCGGCGACTGCTCGAACGCAAGGAGAACCTCCTGTTCGGGCTCCGGGCCGTGCTGCGCGGCTGAATGCTAAGCGTTTTGTCATACCTGGCCCAACGGAGGTGCGCATGACCAACTGGAAGCGCGACTTCGTGAGCGGCCTCATCGTGCTCGTGCCGCTCATCGTCACCATCTGGGTCGCCGCCTGGCTCTTCACCTTCATCGCCGGCGCGCCCATCTTCGGCATCATCGAGGAGGACATCCTCCAGGACGCCGGCGTCGACCCGGCCCTCGCCGGGATGTTGCGGATCGTCATCACCCTGGTCGCCTTCGCGTTGCTCGTCTTCGCCGTGGGCTACCTGATGCGTACCGCTGCCGGGCAGTACCTCGAGTCGAAGGTGGACAACCTCGTCAACCGGGTGCCCGGCGTGCGCGTCGTCTACAACGCCTCCAAGCTCGCCATCGAGACGGCCCTCGGCGAGGAGAACGCGCTGCAGACGCCCGTGAAGGTCGAACCTGCCGATGGCTTCCGCATGACCGCCTTCAAGACCGGCAACCGCACGAGCGATGACCGCGAGGTGCTCTTCCTGCCGACGTCCCCGAACATCACCTCGGGATTGGTTATCGAGGTGTCCCCGGACCGGGTCATCGAGACCGACGAGCAGGTCGAGCAGGCGCTGACGCGCGTGCTCAGCGCCGGTTTCGGGGAGTCCAACCAGACCCAGCACTTCATCCGCCAGGCGGTCGAGTCGTCGGAGGAGCCCGATCAGACGTAGGTGAACCACTCCTCGTAGGCGTCCGTGCGGCGGTGGATCACGTCGAAGAAGCGCGACTGCAGCTCCTCGGTGACGGGTCCGCGGCCGCCGTCGCCGATCTCCACGTTGTCGACCCGGCGAATCGGCGTCACCTCGGCCGCCGTGCCGGAGAAGAACAGCTCGTCGGCGGTGTACAGCTCGCCGCGGCCGATCGTGGCGCGGTCCTCGACGGGATAGCCGAGGTCGCGCGCCAGCTGGACGATCGTGTCGCGGGTGATGCCGTCGAGGATGTCCTCGGACAGCCCCGGCGTGTACAGTCGCCCGTCGCGCACCATGAACAGGTTCTCGCCGGGGCCCTCCGCGACGTTGCCCTCCTTGTTGAGGACGATCGCCTCGGTGAACCCGAGGCGTCGGGCCTCCTCGCCGGCGAGGAGGCTGTTCACGTACGGCCCGGTCGTCTTGGCCGAGGTGGGGATCTGGCTGGATGCGTACTTCCGCCAGCTCGAGACCATCACGTCGACGCCTCGCTCCAGGGCATCCTCGCCGAGGTACGTCCCCCAGGGCCAGCAGGCGATCGCCACGCGCGTGGGGCACGCGCCCGGGCTGACGCCGAGGCTGTGGTACCCGAAAAAGACCAGCGGGCGGATGTAACACGACGCCAGGTCCTGCCGGTCGATCAGCTCGAGCGTCGCCTCGGTGAGCGTCTCGCGGTCGTAGCCGATGTCCAGCTCGTACGGCGCCGCCGAGTGGAACAGCCGGTCGAGGTGGTCCACCCACCGGAAGACGGCCGGGCCCTCCTCGGTGTCGTAACAGCGAACCCCCTCGAACACCCCCGACCCGTAGTGCAGTGCGTGGGTGAGTACGTGGACGGTGGCGTCCTCCCAGTCGACGAACTCACCGTCGAGCCAGATGGTGTCGACGTCCATCTCGTCGAAGCCCATACGCGCGGGCTCTCGGGCCAGGGTAAAGAGGGTTGAGATGGACGCGCGGGACTACCGAAGCGTCGCGATGACGTCCGCGGCCTCGAGGTAGACGAGGTCGTGCTCCCGGGCGTATCGCCGCGCGTCGCGCGGGTCGAGCGCGCCGCCAGAGGCGTCGTCGAGCATCTCGCAGCCCGCGATGGCCGCGACCCCCTCGGCCTCGGCGGCGAGCGCCAGGCCGAGTTCGGTGTGGCCCTGGCGCGAGGTGAGGCCGCCTGGAGCGCCGCGCAGCAGGTGGACGTGGCCGGGGGCGCGAAACTCGGCCGCGAAGTCCGTCGCCTCGGGGGCGGCCGCGGCAGCCGCCAGCGCCCGGATCGTGCGCGAGCGGTCCGCGTCCGTCACCCCCGTGTACGTGGTGCGGTGGTTGACCGACAGCGAGAACGACGGGCGCGCGTCGTAGCCGACGTGGTCGTACTCGGTCGCCGGGTGGTCGACCGCCTCGTGGAGGAAGGGCAGGTCGAACGTGCGCGCCACCGCGTCGGGCAGGGCGACGAAGAGCAGGCCGCCCGCGTCGTGGCGAAGGCGGGCGACGTCACCCGGGGCGACGGCCCGGGCGGGATACAGGAGGTCCACCTCGTGCTCGCGGTCGTCGCCGTCGTGCACGAGCACGGGACGTCCCCGTTCGAGGGCGGCGACGGCCGCGTCGAGGTCGGTCAGCAGCGGGCGACTCACGTGAGATCACCGGTGCGAACCAGGAGGCGGTCACCGTCGGCGAGGTCGAGCTCGTCGCGAAGGCGCACGGGGGCGATCACCTCGAGCTGGGCGTCGTCGTGGTGGGTGCGGACCGGCTCGATGACGTGGGCCCGCTCGACGACGGCCCCCGCCTCGGCCTCCACGACCGCGGGATAGCACGTGGCCGGACCGTAGGTCCGATCGTCGTCCGACCAGCCGTCGATCGGGACGGACTCCGTCCCCTCGAGGGCGCCGCGTCGACGCACGCTCTCGTCGGTGAGGGCAACGTTGAGCGTGCCGGGGTACGGCTCGTACCCGAGGCGGTCACGGAACTGGCGCATGTAGCCGTCGAGGGTGATGTAGTGGCGGCCCTCGCCCATGCCCCCAGTCACCCGGCCGACGAGCTCGACGATGGGCGGACCGTCGAAGAGGCGGCGGTAGCGCTCGTACTCGTGACGCAGCACCCGAAGCCCGTCCTCGGTCAGGGTCACCCACTGCCCGTCGGCGACGGCGTCGCGGGTGAGCAGCCCGACCTCCTCGAGCCGCCGGAGCCGACGCGAGGCCGTCTGGCTCGACGTCCCGAGCCGGTCGCCCAGCGTGGCGCACGAGAGCTTGACCGGCTCATCGAGGCGCCGGTCGCCCGCCTCGAACCCGATGCCGGCGATCGCCCGCAGCGCGGTCACCTCGGCGGGGTCGACCGCGCGGGACGTGGCTTCGGCCATGGAACCCGAACTTCGGGTGGGCGCGCCATAAGCGTGCCGAAACCGATACGCGTAACGGATGTGAGAACCCCTAGGCGGCGTGGGGGTCGGCGGCCCAGAAGGGACTGTCGTCCGCCAGTTCGGGGATCCAGGTGTCCTCCGCCCTCGCGAGCATCGCCACCCGCGAGCGCGGGACGCCCTTCAGCACCGGGTGGTCCGGCAGGTGGGCCTGGACCTCCCGAGCGAACGTGACGACCGCCTCGTGCGCCGGCATCACGTCCCGGTCGAGGCGATCTTGCGAGTGGCCGACGTGCATGTACGCCTTGAGCTCGACGAAGTCGACGTCGGCACGCTGGTAGAGCGCGGCGTACCAGTCGGGGTCGCGCATGTTTCGCCCCTCGAGCAGCGTCGTCCGCGCGACCGTCCGCGTGTCGTCCTTGTCCGCGAGCACGTCGAGCGTCTCGACGAGGCGCTCCCAGGCGTCGTCCTCGAGCGGGTTCACCACCCGTTCGAACGTCCACCGCTCGGCGGCGTCGACGCTGACGTACAGCTGCGTCGGGGCGCACGCGCGCACCACGTCCGGCCGCGTCCCGTTCGTGACGAGGAACGTCGTGATGTCGCGGTCATGGAACGCCTCGATGAGCTCGGGGAGGTAGGGGTACAGCGTCGGCTCGCCGTCGAGGCTGATCGCGACGTGGCGCGGCTCCATCGCCGCCTCGAAGCGGTCCCGGGGGACGTCCTCGTGGCCACCGAAGCCCGAGAGCAGGCGGCGCTGGAGCTCGATGCTGGCGTCGGCGACCGCCGCGGGGTCGTCCCACTCCACGCCGTCGAGCTCGTAGCCGTGGCCCTCGTGGTCGCGCCAGCAGAAGACGCAGCGCTCGTTGCAGCGCACGACGGGGGTCATCTGGATGCACCGGTGCGAGCGGATGCCGTAGAAGACGTTCTTGTAGCACCGCCCCTCGCCGCGCAGCGCGTTCTTGGTCCAGCCGCACGCCTGGGCGGCCGTGTGATTGACCGAGTGGTAATCCGGTTCGGAGACCTGCGTGGGGGTGCGGTCGGCCCCGTCCATGCTGGCCGGCCTTGGCGAGGGCCCACCAAAAGCGATGCGGTGACGCACCTGGACTCGACACCCCTATTTGGGCCCACCGAGTGGCCACGAGCATGCTCCGGGTCGCCCGCCAGGAGTTCGCCGACGCCCTCCGGGAGGCCCTCGAGGCGGAGGGCCTGCCGGCCGAGGCCGTCGCCCTCGAGGAGCCGCCGGAGGCGGTCGACGCGGTCGTCGCCTCCAGCGTGGCCTTTCGCCTGGCCGAGGCCGCCGGTACGCCGCCGCCCGCGGTGGCGGCTCGCCTGGCCGAGGCCGTCGACGTCTCGGGGAGTCGCTACCTGGCGTCGGTCGAGGCGGTGGGTCCGTACCTGAACGCGCGCCCGAGCGCCACCTACCACGTCGATACCGTGGCGGCCGCCCGGGCGGGCGACTTCGGACGGCTCGAGCCCCGGGGGACGTCCGTCGTCGTCGAGCACACGAGCGCGAACCCGACGGGGCCGATCCACCTCGGCCGGGCGCGCAACCCGATCATCGGCGACGCCCTCGTGCGCGTGCTCGACGCCGCGGGCTACGACGTCGAGGCCCACTACTACGTCAACGACGCCGGTCGACAGATGGCCGTGTTTACGTGGGCGTACGAGACCTTCGACGAGGACGACCTCGAGGAGGCGCCCGAGCGCGACCGCGTCGAGTACGACCTCGTGCGCTACTACCGCAAGGGCAGTGCCTACCTCGAGGAGGCGGACCCCGCCGACGCGGCCGCGGCGGAGGCCGAGATCGAGGCGATCATGCGCGGCCTCGAGACGGGCGACCCCGAGGCCTACGAGCGCGTCGGTGCCGTCGTCGAGCGCATGCTCGACGGCATGACCGCGTGCCTCGAGCGCCTGCCCGCGGCGTTCGACCGCTTCGTCAACGAGACGACGTTCATGCGCGACGGCGCCACCGACGACGTCGTCGCGCGTCTGCAGGCGCTCCCGGCGGCCGAGCGCGAGGATGGTGCCTGGCAGCTCGACCTCCACGAGCACGGCATCGACAAGCCGTTCGTCTTCCTGCGCTCCGACGGCACCTCGCTGTACACCACCCGCGACCTCGCCCATCACGAGTGGAAGTTCGAGCGCTTCGACCGGGCGATCACCGTCCTCGGCGAGGATCAGGAGCTGCACGTCCGCCAGCTGCGCGCCGCGCTCGACCTCCTCGACCACGAGGTCGACCGCCTCGAGGAGGTGCTGTACGGCTACGTGAACCTCCCCGGGGGGCGCTCGATGAGCACCCGCCGGGGGACCGGCGTCAACCTCGACGACCTGCTCGACGAGGCCATCGAGCGCGCCCGCGCGGAGGTCGAGGCGCGCCTCGACGACCACTACCGCGCCGGCCAATCCGAGGCACACCTCGAGACGATCGCCAGAGACGTCGGCATCGGGGCGGTCCGGTACGACATCGTCTCGACGCAGCCGTCGAAGGCGATCACCTTCGAGTGGGACCGGGCGCTCGACTTCGAGGCGCAGTCCGCGCCGTACCTCCAGTACGTCCACGCGCGCTGTTGTGGGATCCTCGAGCGCGCCGGCGAGCGCCCGACGGACGCGGTCGGGGCCCCGTCGCACGAGAGCGCCGTGGCCCTGGTCGAGGCGATCGCGCGCTTCCCCCGCGTCGTCGAGGAGGCCGCCGAGCGACGCGCCCCGCACCGGGTCGCGACCTACCTCCTCTCGCTCGCGGAGGCGTTCAACGCCTTCTACCGGGACTGTCCCGTCCTCGACGCCGAGGGGTCGACCCGGGCGACGCGCCTGGCGATCGTCGAGGCCAGCCGGCAAACGGTGGCCGACGGCCTCGACCTGCTTGGCATCGCCGCGCCCGAGACGATGTGACCGACCGCCGGTCAAAGCATACTTACGCCGACGGACGAACTGCCCGGCAATGAGCGAGGAGGGCGCTGGCGACGCCGATCGCCGCGAGTACGAGTTCCGAAAGGTGCTCGAGGAGCTCGAGGACTACCGCGGCAGCGGCACCCAGCTCGTCTCCATCTACGTCCCGCCCGACGCGCAGATATCCGACGTGGTCGACCACGTCCGCCAGGAGCGCTCCGAGGCGAGCAACATCAAGTCGAAGGACACCCGCACGAACGTCCAAGACGCCCTCGCGAGCATCGAGAGCCGGCTGCGGTACTACGACCAGCCACCGGAGAACGGGATGGTGCTGTTCAGCGGCGCGGTCGACGCCGGTGGCGGCCAGACCACCATGGTCACCGAGGTGCTCGAGAACCCGCCACGCCCGGTCGAGTCCTTCCGATACCACTGCGACGCGAACTTCCTGCTCGACCCGCTCGAGGGCATGTTCGAGGACGAGGGGCTGTACGGCCTGATCGTCCTCGACCGTCGTGAGGCCACGGTCGGCTGGCTTCGGGGCAAGCGCACCGAGGCGGTGAAGAACGCCACCTCGCTCGTGCCGGGCAAGCAGCGCAAGGGCGGCCAGTCGGCCCAGCGCTTCCACCGCCTCCGCCTCGAGGCCATCGACAAGTTCTACCAGGAGGTCGCGGAGATGGCCAACGAGCTGTTCGTGCCCGAGCGCCACGAGCTCGACGGCGTCCTCGTCGGTGGGCCCTCGCCGACGAAGGACGAGTTCCTCGACTCCAGCTACCTCCACCACGAGGTCGAGGACAAGGTGCTCGGCAAGTTCGACGTCTCGTACACGGACGAGTCGGGGCTCGACGAACTCGTCACCAAGGCCCAGGACGCCCTCGCCGACGCGGAGCTGATGGCGGACAAGGGCCTGATGGACCGCTTCTTCAACGAGCTACACGAGGGTGGTCTCGCGACGTACGGCTTCGAGGCCACCCGCGAGAACCTCGTGATGGGATCGGTGGAGACGTTGCTGCTCAGCGAGGACCTCCGAACGGAGGTGCTCGTGCACACCTGCGAGGCCGGCCACGAGACCATCGAGTTCGTCGACCGCGGCGCGGAGGGGTCCGTCGAGACCTGCGAGCGGTGTGGAGCCCCCGTCGAGGCGACCGACCGCGAGGACGCGATCGACCACCTCATCGAGATCGCCGAGACCCGCGGCTCGGCTGTGGCGTTCATCTCGACCGACTTCGAGCGCGGCGAGCAGCTGATGACCGCCTTCGGCGGCGTCGCCGCGTTGTTGCGGTACGAAACGGGCGTCTGAGCCGGTCCCCTCACCCGAGCAGCTGGCCGAGCTGGTGCACGCGGCGGTGGACGTCGACCGCCGGTCGGAGGTCGGGGTCGTCCGCGAGCCGCGTCAGCGCGAGCATGGCGTCGACGCCCTCGCCCTCGAGGTGCTCGACGGTGGCCTCGATCTGCGCTCGGTGCAGCGCCAGCGACTCGAGCAGTCCGACGAGCACCGCCACGCCCGCGGCGGCCTCGGTGTCCTCCGGGAAGGCGTCGCTGACGGACGCGAGCGACTCGCTGTTGGCGGGGGCCTCGTCGAGGGGATCGACCGTGAGGCAGACGCGGCAGATGCTCGCGTAGGTCGTCCCCGTCGGGGTGTGCGGTCGCAGCGCCTCGGGGACGACGAAGGCGACGGCATCGGCGTTGCAGTTCGGACAGACGGGTGCCATGAGTGCGTCCTCGATCCGACCGCGCGCGTGCGCGTGTCGGTTGGCGAACGGCCGTCCGTAGACGGAGACCGGATATAAATCGGGGTGGAAGGCCGCCGCGGCGGCCTACTCGGCCTCGGCTTCCTTCTTCGCCTTGATCTTCTTCAGCCGGAAGATCTCCTCGCGCTCTTGCTCCTCGAGCTTCTGCTCGATGAACGCCTTGTTCTCCCGGAGGTCCGGCAGGAGCTTGAACTCGAGCGCGTTCACCCGGCGCTTCGTCGATTCGATCTCCTCGAGCAGCTTCTTCATGGCGGTCTCCACCTCGGCCGCGAGGATCACCGCATCGAGGAGCTGCTCGTAGGCGGCCGCCGCCTCGTCGATGCGCGAGTTCGTCCCGAGGACGCCGTAGCCGCGCTGGTCGAGGCGCTTCTCGACCCGGGTCGACTCGATCTGCGGGACGACCACGCCCATGATGTTCTTCGAGGTGATCGAGATCTCGGGGTGCTCCTTCAGCGCCGCGGCCGCCCCCCGAATCGCCACGTCGCCCTCCATCGCCCGCGCCATGTTGAGGCGCTTTTGGGCCAGCTCGTAGGCGTCCTCGAGGTCGGCTCGGACGGTCTGGGCCTGCTCGAGGATGTCCATGAACTCCATGATCAGCCCGTCGCGCTTCTTCTCGAGGGTGTCGTGCCCGCGCTCGGAGAGCTCGATGCGGTCCTCGATCTCCATCAGGTTCTTGCGCGTGGGCTTGACGTCCTCGGCCATCGAGCGCCCGTTCACGCCGGGGCCTGTTAGGCCTGTCGAGACGGGGCGGGGCCGAGCCCAGCAAGCGGTCGATTAGGCCGTTCGGCCGGCCGCCCTTGGAGAGCTCGGCGTCGCCGCAGTTCGTCCACGAGACGACGCGGAGGCGCCGGTTCTGGACGTCGGAGGACCTCGAGAGACCGGTGCCCGTCGCCGCGATGTCGTCGACCGCCGTCTGGGTGTGGCCGCACGTCGGGCCACCCGGCTCGTGGGTGGTGGCTGGAGGGCTCGTGGTCGGCGAGCGCAGCGGAATCGAAACGATAGGTCCCACATGATGGTCGGCCGTGGCCGCCGGGTTGCTCCTCCGCTGGCTCGTCCTCACCCACGGTCTGTCCGTCCTCAATCACGGCCGAGACGGCGAACCACCGCGTGACCGACCGGGTATCGGTCGAGGTCGAGGCGCGCGCTCGCGGCGGTCACCGCGGGCGGCACGTCGACGCCGAGCGGGGGGACGTGTCGGCCCGAGCGGGGACAAGGTTACCCCTCGCGAGCGCGTACCCCTGGCGGGATGACCTCGGCGATCACCGAGGCGCTGCGAGACGTCCGCGACCACCTCATCGACGAGCCCGTCCAGCCACCGGTCGAGACGGCGCGCGACGTCAACCGATCGCACTGTCGGTACGTGGCGGAGGCGGTCGCGACGCGCCTCGACGACCACGACGTGCAGGTCCTCGCCGACGGCGGCCACGGCTACGCCCACACCTGGCTCTTCCACGACGGTCGCCACTACGACGTCGAGTGCGTCGAGGGGGTCGAGGACTACCGCGACCTGCCGTTCTTTCGACGCCACCCCGAGGCCGCCGTCCGACCAGTCGAGGGGCCCACCGACCAGTCCGCCCTCCGGCGACGGGGGACGGACCCCACCCACCCGGAGCGATGAGCTGGTGGCGGCGGTGCGATGGCGAGGCTGCGGGTCCCTAGTCGGCCGCCTCGGCCGCGGCGGCCCCGGCGTCCTCGACGTAGCGCGCCTCGATGTGCTCCTCGTCGATGCGGTGCAGCTCCGACTTCGGCAGCATCGACAGGAGATCCCAGGCGATGTCGAGGGTCTCGTCGATCGTCCGATTCGTGTCGAAGCCCTGGTTGATGAACTCGTCCTCGAACCGGTCGGCGAAGTCGAGGTAGCGGTTGTCGCGCTCGTCGAGCGCCTCCCGGCCGACGATGTTCACGAGCGAGCGGAGGTCCTCGCCCTCGGCGTAGGCGGCGTACAGCTGGTCGGAGACGCCCTTGTGGTCCTCCCGTGTCAGCCCCTCGCCGATGCCCTCGTCCATCAGGCGCGACAGGCTCGGCAGCACGTTGATGGGCGGCTCGACGCCGGCGCTGTCGAGGTCGCGGTCGACGTAGATCTGACCCTCGGTGATGTAGCCCGTGAGGTCCGGGATCGGGTGCGTGTCGTCGTCGCCGGGCATCGTGAGGATCGGGATCTGCGTGATCGAGCCATCGCGGTCCTGGATGCGACCGGCGCGCTCGTACAGCGTCGCCAGGTCGGTGTACATGTACCCCGGGTAGCCCCGGCGACCGGGCACCTCCTCGCGCGCGGCGCCGATCTCGCGCAGCGCCTCGCAGTAGTTCGTCATGTCCGTCAGGATGACGAGGATGTGGTAGCCCTTCTCGAACGCGAGGTACTCCGCGGTCGTCAGCGCGAGGCGCGGCGTGACCGTGCGCTCGACGGACGGGTCGTCGGCGAGGTTCATGAACACGACCGACCGCTCGAGCGCCCCCGTGCGCTCGAAGTCGTTGATGAAGTCGTTGGCCTCCTCCGCCGTGATGCCCATCGCCGCGAAGATCACCGCGAACTCGCTCCCCTCGCCATCGCCGTCGGCCTCCTCCTCGGGGACGGTCGCCTGTCGGGCGATCTGCAGCGCGAGTTCGTTGTGCGGCAGGCCCGAGCCGGAGAACAGCGGTAGCTTCTGCCCGCGCACCAGCGTGTTCATGCCGTCGATCCCGGAGACGCCCGTCTGGATGAACTCCGCTGGGTACTCCCGGGCGTGGGGGTTGAGCGCGGCGCCGACGATGTCGCGACGCTCCTCCGGGACGATGTCCGGGCCGCCGTCGATGGGCCGCCCGGCGCCGTCGAGCACCCGCCCGAGGAGGTCCCCGGTGACGTCCATCTTCATCGTCTCGCCGAGGAACCGGACGGTGCAGTCGCGGTCGATGCCGTCCGTGCCCTCGAAGACCTGGATGGCGACGAACTCGTCGGTCGACTCCAGGATCTGGCCGCGCTTCACCTCGCCCGATGGCGTCTCGATCTCGACGATCTCGTCGTAGCCGATCGGCTCGTCGATCTCGGCGAACACCAGCGGGCCGCTGATCTCGTTGATGGTGCGGTATTCCTTCATCTCAGTACAACCCCCTGAGCTGCTCGACCATGTCCGCCTCGAGCTCCTCGACGAAGGGCGCGTAGTCCTCCGTCGTCCCGATGCGGTTCAGCTGTGGAATTGACTCCGCGGAGCGAATCTCCTCGACGGTCGCCCCGGCCTCGAGTGCCGCGAACGCCTCGTCGTTGAACGTCTTGATGGCCTGGAGGATGTCGTACGTCTTCTCCGGCGGACAGTACCGGTCCACGTCGTGTAGCGCGTTTTGCTGCAGCCACGCCTCGCGGAGGTACCGCGCCACCTCGAGCGTGAGCTGCTGGTCCTCCGGGAGGGCGTCCTTGCCGACGAGCTGGACGATCTCCT
>JBKGZP010000020.1:0-30526 GCA_046543335.1 Halobacteriales archaeon | reverse complement strand
CTCGACCTCGTGAAGAACGCCGACCACGTCATCGACCTCGGCCCGGAGGGCGGCGAGGCGGGGGGCGAGATCGTCGCGACGGGCACGCCCGAGGCGATCGCCCACGAGGACGCGAGCTACACCGGGCGATACCTCCGCGACCTGCTGCCCGCGGTCGACATCGAGGGGCCGCGCGCCGACCGACGCCGGGCGGCACCGGCGACGGGCGACGACTGAGCCCCGGAGGGTATACGGACCGGCCCGCCCAAGGGGGTCGCCATGGCAATCGCGTACCTCGGCCACGCCGGGGGACTGACCGTCGTCGACGGCGTCGATGGCCAGGCACCGTCGACGGCGCGTCGCCTCGACGGCCGACGGGTCACCGCCGTCGCAACCGCCGGGACGGAGCTCGTGCTCGCGGGGACGTTCGAGGACGGCCTCTACCGCGCCGTCGATGGGGGCGGGTTCGAGCGGGTCGGCGCTCGAACGATCGCGTCCGACCGCGTCACGGCCGTCGCCACCGATTCGAACGGCGGGTGGTACGCGGGGACCGAACCAAGCCGGCTGTACCACTCCGACGACGGTGGCGAGCACTGGCACGAGGTCGACTCGCTGCTCGAGGTTCCCTCCGCGTCGACGTGGTCGTTCCCACCACGCCCGTCGACCCACCACGTGCGCTGGGTCGAGCCGGACCCGGGCGACCCGGATCGGCTGATCGTCGGCATCGAGGCCGGGGCGTTGCTCCTCAGCGAAGATGGCGGCGAGACCTGGGTCGACCGACCGCCGGGCTCGCGAGTCGACAACCATACCCTCGCAACGCACCCCGAAGCGCCCGGACGCGTCTACGCCGCCGCCGGCGACGGGTACGCCGAGTCGACGGACGGGGGCCGCCGCTGGACGCACCCCGAGGCGGGACTCGAGCACCGCTACGTCTGGGGTCTCGCGGTCGACCCCGCGAACGCGGACGCCGTGGTCGTCTCCGCCGCCCACGGCGCGAGCGACGCGCACCGCCGCGGCCGGGCAGTCGCCTACCGTCGCGAGGGCGACGGCCCGTGGCACCGCCTCGAGGCGCCGGTCGTCTCACCAGCGGGGGGCTGCTTTCGGGCCGTCCTCGCCGCGGGGCCCAGGGCCATCTACGGGGCCAGCGACCGGGGAGTCGCCCGGTCGGGCGACGGTGGTCGGACCTGGAGCGCGCTCGATGTCGACCCACCGGGGACCCCGCCGAGGGCGCTTCGCGTCGTCGCGGGCTGACCGGGGACACAGCCAAGGCACCGCCCATCCAACCGCGGCCATGCCGACGCTGCCGGCGGCCACGTCCATGGGGCCGGTCGAGCTCGCGGTGCGCGACGCCGACGACGTCCTGTCGTTTTACCTCGACGTGGTCGGCCTGACCGTCCTCGAGCGGGCGTCGTACCGGGTCGACCTCGGCGCGGGCGACCGCGTGCTGGTGCGCCTGCACGAGGACGGCACCAAAGCGCCGCGACCCGCGTCCGCGGCGGGGCTGTTCCACCTCGCGCTTCGCGTGCCCGACCGGAGCCACCTCGCACGGGCCGCGCGACGCCTTCGCGGCGCCGGTCGCCTGCGGGGCGCCTCCGACCACCTCGTGAGCGAGGCGTTGTACAGTCGTGACCCGGATGGGAACGGCGTCGAGATCTACCACGACCGTCCGCGGGAGAACTGGCGGCGAAGTGCCGATGGAGGCGTTCGCCTGCCGACCTGGCCGCTGGACGTCGAGGCGCTCGAGGCCGCCGCGAGCGACCCCGCGGGGGCCCTGCCCGCGGGGACCCGCGTCGGCCACGTCCATCTGGAGGTGACCGACCTCCAGGCGGCCGAGGCGTTCTACGTCGACTCGCTCGGCTTCGAGGTAGCGTACCGCGCCCCTCGCGCACTCTTCGCCGCGGCGGGCGGGTACCACCACCACCTCGGGCTGAACACCTGGAACGGCCGGACCGAGCGCACAAGCGGGCGCGGGCTCGAGCGCTTCCACGTCGTCCTTCCCGCGCCGGCCGACGTCGACCGCCTGGCGGCCCGGCTGGCGGACCACCCCGGCCTCGTCGGGCGACCCGGGGACGAGCTGGTGCTTCGCGATCGGGACGGGATCGAGGTGGTCGTCGCGGTCGACGGGCAAGGGCTTTGAGCGACGCGCCAGACCCCTCGGGCATGTACGACGTGGTGATCGTCGGTGCCGGGCCTCCCGGCTCGCGGCTCGCGTACCGGCTGGCCGAGGCCGGCCGCGACGTCGTCGTGCTCGAGCGCGGCGAGCCGGGGCCGCCGCTGGCGTGCTCTGGCCACGTCAGCACGGACATCTGGGGGTACCTGCCGGCCGGCGCCCGGAGCGAGCTCTTGCAAAACGAGGTCCGCGGGGCCCGCTTCCACGTCGGCGGGCCGGGCTCGCGGGGCTACCCGTTCTACAAGGACGAACCGGTCTCGAACGTCGTCGATCGGGTGGGTCTCGACCGAGCGCTCGCCGCGCGGGCCGAGGCGGCCGGCGCCGAGGTCCGGACCGGGCACGCGGTGACGGACGTGACCGTCGACGTCGGCGGTGTCACCGTCGAGGTGGGCACCCCCGATGGGCCCGTCGAGGTGCGCGGTGCCATCCTCGCGGGCTGCGACGGGCCGGCGTCGCGCGTGCGCCGCGCCGTCGGCCTGCCCGAGCCCGACGAGACCCTCCACGGGGTGCTCGGCTTCAGCGAGGAGGACGACCACGGCGACTTCGTCGACGTCCACCTCACGGTCGACCGGTTCTTCGCCTGGCGCATCCCCCGGGGTGACGCCGGCGTCGAGTACGGCCTCGCCGCCCCGCCGGGGTCGGACGACCTCGGCGGGCGCCTCGACGAACTCGCGAGCGGCTACGGCGTCGACCTCGTCCGGCGGTGCTCGGGGATGATCCCGATCGGCCCGCCCGAGCGTGTCACCGCAGATCGAGTCCTCCTCGTCGGCGACGCCGCCGCCCAGACCAAGCCGTTCACCGGTGGCGGCATCCTCTATGGAATGCGCGCCGCCGACCACGCCGCGGCGACGATCGACCCGGCCGACCCGGACACGCTGGCCGACTACGAGGGGGCCTGGCGGCGCGACCTCGCCAGGGACATCCGCCTCGGGTCGTGGATTCGGCGGGCGTACGGCCTGCCCACCCCCGTGCAGCGCCTCGGGCTGTGGGCGCTGTCCGGGGAGATCGGCGTCCACATGGACCGACCCACGTCGCTGTTCTCGCTGGCCCAGCTCCGGGCGGTGCTGTCGCGCTCGGGCGGTCACTCGGACGCCCAGTAGTCGACAACCACCGCCCCCATGCCGACGGACCCGACGACGAAGCTGGCGAGTGCGCCGACGAAGGGGACGATCGCCAGGAGGAACGCCGCGGCGACGGCGACCACCAGCACGCCACCCCAACCCTCCGCGAACGCGCGGCCGATGGCGATGAACCCCAGCTCCGCGGTGAGGAACGAGAACAGCCCGAACGCCAGGAGGAGGGGGAACGCGACGACGATCCCGACGACGGTGAGCGCGAGCAGGAGGGCCCCGACGAGGATCCCGACCGCGAGGGCGAGCCCCCAGACGAACGCCGTCCCGGGGCGCTCGAGCGCCCCGTCGGTGACGCGGGTCACGTATCCAGGCGCGAGGGCGATCCAGAGGCCACCGACGACGAGCGTGACGGCGGCCGACCCCACCCCCGCGAGGCCCCACACGAGGGGGACGAACGCCTCGGGGGGAACCTGCAGGTGCGGGGCCGATGACGGTGTGGCGGCGATGGCCGCGGCCAGGAGGGCGGGTGGCGGGCCGAGCATGCACGGCGATCGGCGGTGAAATCACATGGTCGTTGCGCCCTCACGCGTCGAAGCGGGGCCGCCGGCCGGAGGGCTCGGTGCCCTCGACGAAGGGGAGTCGGGCGACCCGGGCGCCCACGCCGTCGTCGCCGACCGACAGCGACGCCGTGGTCGCCTCCGCCCCGACCACCGCGAACGCGATCGCCGCCTCCAACACCGGGCTCTCGCAGACCCGGGTGAGCTCGCCAACGGGACCCTCGTCGGTGCGAACGGCCGTGGCGGCGTCGGGGTCGGCGTCGAGGTGGAGCCCGACCAGTCGCTCGCGGGGCGCGGCCAGGTTCGTCACCCGCGCGACCGCCTCCTGCCCGACGAAGCAGCCCTTCTCGAGGTCGACCGCGCCGCCCACCTGGCCGCAGACGGTCGCCTGCCGACCGGCGAGCTCGGTCTCGAACAGCGGCGTGCCCGCCTCGAGGGTCAGATCGATCCAGGTGTCGTACCCGAAGGGGGCGGCGGGGGAGCCGAGGCTGACGAGCCCGTCGAAGACCTCGCCCCCGGCCGCCGCACGGGCGACGATCGCCACGCCGGGCTCGCCGGCGGGCGCGTCCAGGCGAAGGGCGGTCACCCCCTCGTCGCGGAGCACGCCCCGTCCGACGGTGAGGCGCTCCCGGGGGACCCGCCCGCGGCGAAAGACGCTCGAGAGCTTCGTCTCGACCGCCGGCCCGTGCAGACCGATGACGGCGTGGTCGTCCGTACGGTCGGTCACGGAGACGTCCTGGATGAACGTGTGCGAGCCGAGCGTCTCGGCGAGCGGGCCCGCCGTTCCGGGGCTGGTCAGGCAGAGGAAGGCGTCGCCGACGTCGGCGACGTAGCAGTCGGCCTCGATGCGCCCGTCTGGGTCGAGCAGGAGGCCGTACACGATCGCGTTCTCCGCCTCGGGGAGCCGACAGGTGAGGGTGTCACCGAGGAACGACCGACGGTCATCACCGGCCACCTCGAGCACGCCCCATGGGTGGACCGTCACGCCGACGCCCGCACGAACGGCCAGGTGCGCGCGCTCGGGGCGAGCGAAGCGCGCCGGCACGGTCCGACCGCCGACGTCGGTCTGCGTGGCGCGGAGGGCGTCGGTCACCTCGTGCAGTGATCTCACGGTCGATCGGCCCCCTCAGAGATCGAGGCGGTCGCGCAGGCGGTCGACGAGGCCGGCGTCCTCGGCGTCGTCGACGGCGCGCAACCCGGCGTCGGTCGGGTACAGCACGAGCCGATCGCCCTCCCGATCGGCCTCGATGAACCCCGCCACCTTGCACCGCTCCAACGCCTCCTCGATCCGGTCGATGTCGGCGGCGACCCGGTTTCGCACCTCGAAGACCGTCATGCCCTCCTCGGCCCGGTTCCGCAGGGCCTCGAGCACGGCCCGGTCAACCTCGCCGGCCGGGGCCCGCCGTCGCATATCGGGACATCCGGTCGGCTCGGTTAAACGCTTTGCCGACCGCCGCTCGGCCATAGGCTTTAGGTCCGCCGGGCGGTAGCGGTCCTCGATGGACCTGCGGTGTTCCCTCCTCGGGCACGACTTCGCCCCCGCGGAGGTCGAGCGACGGCGCGACGCCCACGACGCGGAGGAGGTCGTCACCACCCGCGAGTTTCGGACGTGTCGACGTTGCAGTGCGCGCGAGCTGGTGAGCGAGACCACCCACGTCCGGGCGCGAGCCGACGGCGGCGAGGACGCCGACGAGGACGACGCCGAGGTGCTCGCGGGCGACCTCGGCGACGACGAGGGGGACGACGCCCCGGCCGAGCCCGACCGCGACGACGACATCATCGAGGCCCCCGTCGAGGAGCCCGAACCGGACGTGCCCGAGGCGGTCGACCTCTCCGCGTTCGAGGACGACCAGGACGCGATCGAGGCGACCGAGCCCGACGACATCGTCGAGGCGCCGACCGACGAGGAGGCGTCCGACCCCGCGCCGGCCGCCGAGCCCGAGGCCGTGGCGTTCGTCTGCCCGAGCTGCGGCCTGCGCGAGCGCCCCGGTCGGACCTCGCTTCGACCCGGCGACATCTGCCCACGGTGTCGCGACGGCTACATCGAGGAGCGCCCGGCCTGAGCGACGACGCGAAACCGATAAACGCCGCCATACCTTCGGTCACCCAAATGCGCGAGTACGACATGCGCCGCGGGGAGACGCTCGACGAGCGAGCCCCCGACCTGGTCGCCCTGATCGAGCGCTACTTCGGCCCCGTCACGGGCACGGAGGCGTACGAGGGGCAGGAGCTACACGTGGTAGAGGAGCCGGACAACCCCGCGTTCGAGCGGATCGTCGCCGGCGCGGTTCGCTACAGCGGCCGCAAGGACCGCCTGGCGGTGCACTTCGAGGAGCGCGACCCGGCCGAGCTCCTCGCCACCGGTGCCATCGAGGCGGCCGCGGACGCGGTCCAGGCGAAGAACGACTTCCTCCAGGAGGTCACCGGCCGCGACGCCAAGTCCCGCCGGGAGTCCTTGAAGCGCGCGGTCGAGGACGAACCCGACGACGCGAACGTCTGAGGGCACGGTTTAATCCGCTGGCACGGGTGGTGGGGCCCATGGGATCGCCCCGTGGAGAACGCCTCGAGGACGTCGTCCGGTGGGAGCCCGAGCACGTCCTCGACGGCCTCGCCGTCTGGATCTACGGGGCCATCCGAACGGCCTTCCGGTGGGTGTTGATCCTCGCCGGGGTCGGCATTCTCGGGTTCATCACCGCCGTGACGGGCCTGAGCGCGGTTGGCGACCCGGTGGTCTTCGCCATCGTCATCCTCTCGATCGTGCCGGCGCTCGCCCTCGCGGGCTTCGTCTGGCGGGCCGACGTCGGTGCCGAGGAGCCGCCGACGCTGTTGGCCGTCACCTTCGTCCTCGGTGTGATCTTCGCGGCGTTCGCGGGGCTGTTGAACGCCCTCGGCGCCCAGCTCGTCGGGGCCGTCCCCGTGGTATCGTCGGTGGTGTTCCTGTACCTCGTGGTCGGACCGGTCGAGGAGGGCGTCAAGCTTCTCGCCGTCCGCCTGCACGCCTTTCGTCACCGACGGTTCGACGCCGTGGTCGACGGCGCGGTCTACGGGGCGGTCGCGGGGCTCGGCTTCGCGACGATCGAGAACGCGCTGTACATCACCGACGCGCTCGAGGGGCTCGCTCGGCCCGTCGTGACCGACGCCCTCGGGGAGGCCGCCACGGTCCGGGCGCTCGTCGGCCCGGGACACGTCATCTACTCCGGCATCGCCGGGTACTACCTCGGCCTCGCCAAGTTCAACCCGCGCCACGCCGGGCCGCTGGTCGTGAAGGGGCTGCTCGTGGCCGCGGCGTTGCACGCCACCTACAACCTGACCGTCGGGGTCGTCCCGGCGCTGTTGGTGGCGGTCGTCGGGCTGTCCGCCATCGAGGCGCTGCTGGCGTTCATCCTGGTCTACGACGGCCTGGCCGGGTACTACCTCTACCGCAAGCTCTCGCGGTATCGGCGGGCCTACCGGGCCTCCCGCGGCGAGGGTCCTGGCGGGGACGGTCCGCACCTGACCGAGTTCGACCCGTCCTAGCGGGGGGCCACGCGCTCGGGCAGCAGCTGCTCGACGTAGCGGGCGACGACGTCGACCTCGAGGTGCACGGGGTCGCCGGGGGCCTTGTCGTCGAGGGTCGTCCGCGAGAGCGTCTCCGGGATGATCGCCGCCTCGAAGTGCTCCGAGGACCGCTCGGCGACGGTCAGGCTGATGCCGTCGACGGCGACCGAGCCCCTCTCGACCACGTATGGTGCCAGCGACGTCGGCAGGTCGAAGGCGTACCGCCAGTCCTCGCCGACGGGCCACCGGTCGCGCACCCGCGTCGTGGCGTCGACGTGCCCCTGGACGAGGTGGCCGTCGAGGCGGCCGTCGACGGGCAGCGGCCGCTCGACGTTGACGGCGTCGCCCGCGTCGAGGCGGCCGAGGTAGGTGCGCTCGCGGGTCTCCTCGGCGAGGAAGACCTGAAAGCACGGCGGGTCGACGGCCTCCGCGGTCAGGCAGGCGCCGCTGACGGCCACGCTGTCGCCGGGCTCGAGGTCCGCCGCCAGCGCCGACTCGAGGTGCAGCCGGATGCCCGCGCCCTCGTCGGTCAGGTCGACGACCTCGGCGGTCCCCTCGACGATCCCGGTGAACATGCCCGACGGTCGGTCCCGACCGGCGAAAAGGGTTTCAGTCCGCCCCGACGGCCTGCCAGGTCTCCGCGAGGAGTTCCTGGTGCGGCGTGTCCGTCTGGCGGTTGCACAGGATGACGTCGATGGGTAGCGTCGGTGCGCCGGAGACCAGGTCCTCGAGGAGGACGAGGCGCTCGCGGGCGCGGCTCATGCCCACGTAGAACACCCGGCGCTCGTTGTCCGTCAGGATCGGCACGGGGTCGGCGTCCTTGGTGAACTCGTCCGTCCCGGGCACGGCCGTCGGATCGTCCACGGAGGCGGCCATCTGCTCGACGACCTTCTCGGTGAGGTCGGTCGCGAGGTAGACGTGGTCGGCCTCGCGGCCCTTGGCGCTGTGGATCGTCCCCACGCGGACGCGGTCCGGCGGGACGTCGCGGTAGGTCTCGTTGCCGAAGTGCGCGGCGAGACTTCGCTTCTGGTAGCTGTTGATGCGCCGGACCATCTCCGAGGCGGAGCGGCGGTCGGGCATGAACGGCACGACGTCGCGGACGACCGATGGCTCGACCGGGATCTCCGCCTCGGGGGCGTCCTCGGGCGCGGCGGCCTCGATCTCGTCGAGTCGGTCGTAGAAGTCGCCGCGGTCGTTCGTCCCGAACGACGAGTCGGCGAGCATCTCCGCGAGCCGACGAGCCCGGCGCAGGTCGATCGCCTCGCCATCCTCGATCGCGGCGACCGCGTCGGCGAAGTCCTGCAGGCGGGGCGTCCACATGCGCTGGTCGGTCAGCGCCTGGAACCGGATGCCCTCGTCGATGAACTCCTCGAGGAACTCGAACATCTGGTAGCGCGCGCGAAAGAGCACCATGATCGAGCCGTCGTCCTCCGCGACGATGCGCTTGATGTCGCGGGCGAGCGTCAGCATCGTGGGACGGTCGTGGGTCTCGACGGTGCCGCCATCGGTCCGCGGCTTGAGGTTCTTCGACTGGCGCTTGTCGATGTGGCGGATGGCGCGCTGGCAGGTCTGCAGGATGCGCGACGGGAGGCGATAGGAGGTGTCGAGGATCACGTCCTCGCCCTGCTCGTCGAGCAGGAGGTTGGGGTCGGCGCCCTGCCAGGCGTAGACCACCTGGTCGTCGTCGCCGGCGATGACGACGCGCTCCATGTGGGGCTTCCACTCCTGGTAGACCTGGTACTGCAACAGCGTGATGTCCTGGAACTCGTCGATGAAGAGGTAGTCCGCGTTGGGGACCAGCGAGCGCTGTTCGACCCGCTCGAGCATGTCCGCGAACCCGACGAGGCCGTGGTCGCCCTTGTACGCCCGCCAGGCTCGGATCGCCTCGGGGATGTCGATGCGGTCGTCGTCGCTCGACCACGTGGGCGTGTACTTGTTCCCCTCGAGGGCGTTGGGGTCGATCTCCGGGGGCAGCCGGACCGTCTCGACGTTCCAGTGGAACGGGACGTCGTACCAGTCGGCCACGTCGCGGCAGGTCCGCTGGAGCCACTGGCTGGTCGAGATGACCTTGTTGCCGATGGTGGTCGACCGGG
Organism: Halobacteriales archaeon; assembly: GCA_046543335.1. Lineage (GTDB taxonomy): Archaea > Halobacteriota > Halobacteria > Halobacteriales > SKSH01 > CAZCYF01. The sequence continues at coordinate 21,117 of JBKGZP010000020.1, read as the reverse complement.
CGGTCCGTCGCAGCGACCCCTCGTACTCGTCCTCGTACTCGAGGCCGTACTCCTCGCAGAACGCCTTCTTGTCCTGCTCGCTGACGACGTCGTCTCGAGAGAGGTTGAGCAGGCCGTAGGCCGTCGCGTGCATGGTGGCGACGTTGCCCTCGAGCGACCGCGTCGAGACGTCGAGGCGCTCCGCGAGGCGTTCGCGAACCTCGTTCGCGGCCGCTCGGGTGTACGAGACCACGAGGATGTCGTCCACCTCCACGGACGGGTCGGATTCGAAGAGCGCCTCTACCTGGTCGAGGAGGGCCGTCGTCTTGCCGCTACCGGGTCCCCCGAACAGTCGCGTGACGGGGGTGGGCTCAGTCATATCCCCGTTCAGGGGCCGTTCACGCATAAGTTCCGCGACTTCGGTCGGCGGGGAAAAGGAGAGGACCTCAGTTGTTCCGCGGAGAGCGAGCCTCGCGAACGTCGCCACCGTCGCGAATCTTGTCCTCGCACGCCGGACAGACGCGAGGATTGTCCATCCCGGGCGGGGTGAATACCCGGGCGTACGCTTCGGTCACGAAGGAACCACAGTTTTGGCACTCCGGCATTTGGATCTCCACCTGTCGCTGACGGTACTATCTATAATAATATTGTTGGGATGGTCGCGACGCTGGTCCGTCGAGGCATTCGCCAGGTTCACGGCGGCGGGCGGTCGAGCCGTGAGCATGGACCCGTGTGTCCTCGCCATCGGTTTCGGCGAGCCGGCCGAGCCCGACCCCGCGGCGGTGCGGGCGTACCTCGAGGGGATCTTCCTCGACAACATGGCCATCGAGGGCGACGTCCCCGAGGACGCGGCGGCGGCGCGCGCCAGCGAGCTGGCCGACGCGCGCGCACCGGGGCTCCTCGAGGAGTACGAAGCGATCGGCGGCTCGCCGCTTGGCGACCACCTCGAGGCGCACGCGAGGCGCCTCGAGGCCGAGCTTCGCGGTCGTGGGCACGACGTCCCCGTCCACGTGGCCACGCAGTACTTCCGACCCAGCATCGAGTCGGCCGTCGAGGCGGTCCACTCCGCCGGCCGGGACCACGTCGTCGGCCTCCCGATGTACCCCCTCTGCGGGCCCTCGACGACCGTCCGTGCGCTGTCGAGCCTCGCGGCGGCGATCGACACCGTCGACGGGTGGGACCCGGCCCTGACGCCCATCGCCGGGTGGCATCGCCACCCCCGGTACAACCGCCTGCGGGCGGCCAACGTCCGCGCCGTCGCCGAGGCGCGAGACCTCGACCTCGGCGGGGACGTCGAGCTCGTCTTCTCCGCCCACGGGACGCCCCTGTCCTACCTCGAGGCGGGCAGCCGGTACGACACCTACGTCGAGGAGTACTGCGAGGTCCAGGCCCGCCTCCTCGGCCTCGAGGCGTACACCCTCGGGTTCCAGAACCACGAGTCGAGGGGGGTCGAGTGGACCGAACCCGACGTGGAGACGGCCCTGGCGTCGGTCGAGGCGGACGGCGTCCTCGTCGAGCCCGTGAGCTTCATCCACGAGCAGTCGGAGACGATCTCCGAGCTCGACGTCGAGCTGGCCGAGCACGCCGAGGACCTCGGCCTCGCGTTCGACCGGGTGCCCGTCCCCCACGACGACCCGGAGCTGGCGGGCGTCCTCGCCGACCTCGTCGAGCCGGCGGTCGCGGGCTTCGACGACACCTACTACGGGCTCCGCGCGTGCCGGTGCGCCGACACGCCGGGCACCCGGTGCCTGTGCGGTCCCGTCGCGCGGTAGCTCGCTACTCGGCGGCGCGCTTGGCCGTCTCGACGAACGCCGCCACGTTTTCCGGCGGCGTCCCGGGGAGCACCCCGTGGCCGAGGTTCAGGACGTGCCCGCGGCGCTCGCCCGCCTCGATGACGGCCGTCGTGGCCGTGGCGACCCGGGATCGGTCGCCGAGGAGCTCCACGGGGTCGAGGTTCCCCTGGACGGGCACCGCCGGCCCGAGCGCCTCCCGGGCGGCCGCGAGGTCGACGGTCCAGTCGAGCGAGACCGCCGTCGCCCCCGTCGCCGCGAGGTCCTCGAGGTGGCCACCCATCCCCCGCGCGAAGACGATCGTCGGGACGTCCACCGACTCGAGGATCCGCCGGTGGCGATCGAGCAGCCACTCGCGGTACGCCGCTGGCGACAGGTGGCCGGCGTAGGTGTCGAACAGCTGCACCACCTCGGCACCGTGCTCCACCTGGAACTGGAGGTAGTCGATCGTGGCCTCCGTGAGGACGTCGAGCAGCGCCTCCCACACCGCGGGTCGCTCCACCCGGAGCCGTCGGATGGGGCGGTGCGACCGCGTCGGCTCGCCCGCGACGAGGTACGACCCGACCGTGAACGGCCCGCCGGCGAAGCCGATGGTCGTCGCGTCGTCGCCGAGGCTCGCACGAAGGCGCTCAAGCAACGCACCGACGTGTCCGAGGGTCTCGTCCACTGGGGCGACGGCCCCCGGCACGTCGTCGGCCTCGCGCACGGGCGTCTCGACGACCGGGCCCACGCCCGGCTCGATGCGGTACTCGATGCCGAGCGGCGCCAGCACCTCGAGGATGTCCGCGAACATGACGACCCCGTCGACGCCGAAGCGCTCGTACGGCAGGAGGCTGATCTCCTCGGCGACCGCCGGCGTGGCGACCGCCTCGCGGAAGGCGTAGCGCTCGCGGAGCTCGCGGTACCGGGGGAGGTACCGCCCGGCCTGGCGCATCAACCACACGGGCGGGCGCTCGGTGCGCTCACCCCGAAGGGCCCGGGCGAACAGCTCGTGCATGGCGTCCCTTCGCCGCGGGGCGACCTTAAGGCCGACTCCGTCCGGCCACCGCGTCGAGCGAGACCTGCTCGGCCCGGCGGGGCACGGCGGGGATCACCATCTCGACGTCGAGGGTGTAGCCACCGCGCTCGTCGCGCTGTGGGTCCGCCGGGATCCGACGCAGCTGCCGGTCGGAGGTCGCCGCCGTCACCGCCAGGGCAAGGGCGTCGAGGACGTCCGCGCGGCCGTCGGCCCCGAGGCGCCTGGCGTGTGGCGGCGGTTCGATGAAGGTCTCGACGGCGTCGTCGTAGATCTCCGCCGCCAGGTCGTGGCGCGATTCGAGGAGTTCGAGGCGGCGCTCGAGGCCGGCATCGGCGTGCTTCGAGTCGGCGAGGGGGCGCCCGTCGTTGAACGCCCAGAAGCAGACCTCGGGGTGTGACTCGCGAAGCGTCCCGACGGTGGCCTCCGGGAGGAGCTCGATGAAGTCGTCGACCTCGCGGATGCGCGGACACTGCCGCCACGCCTGGTTCTGCACGCTCTGGCCGATGGCGCGCCGGTTGATTCGCTTGGCCGCCGCGAGCGTCCGGCTGAGGACCGCCTCGCGGACGGGCGTCCAGAAGATGCTCTGGTGGCGCTCCGGGGCGAGGTACCGGGCCGCGACCTCCTCGCAGCGACGGCGGTCGTCGTCGACAAGCCCGATCGGCACGTCGATGAGGACCCGCCGAGCGTCGGGGTGGTCGACCCAGGCGGAGCTGACCGCCGGGTAGAGGTCGACGTCGTACCCGCCCCCCTCGGCGAGCCCGACGCCCAACCAGCCGTTGTCCGTCCAGTCGAGGCCGAGGTACGCCGCCATGGCGGCGGGTTCTGAGCCGTGGGAATTAGTCGTTGCCCCCGAACGCGGCCTCGAAGCCCCGCTCGAGGTCGCGCCGGAGGTCCTCGAGGTCCTCGATGCCGACCGAGGCGCGCACGAGGGTGTCCGCGAGGCCGTGCGCCCGTCGGGCCTCGGGGTCGAGCGCGTCGTGGGTCATCGCGGCGGGCAGCTCGACGAGGCTCTCGACGCCGCCGAGGCTGACCGCCAGAGTGAACGTCTCGAGCGACTCGACGAAGCGCGTGGCGTCCTCGAGGTCGCCGGCGAGCTCGAACGAGACGACGCCGCCGAAGCCGTCCATCTGCGACGCCGCAAGGTCATGCTGGGGATGGTCGGGCAGGCCCGGATAGTGCACCGCGCGGACGTGCTCGTGCGCCTCGAGGTGGCGCGCGAGGCCGAGGGCGTTTCGCTCGTGGTACTCCATGCGGGGCTCGAGGGTCTTCATGCCGCGCGCGAGGAGGTAGGCGTCGACCGGCGCCATGGCGTTGCCCGCGCCGACGCGTTGCAAAAAGGCGAGTGACTCCGCCAGGTCGTCGTCGCTCGTCGCGACGGCGCCGCCGATGCCGTCGCTGTGACCGTTGAGATACTTCGTCGTCGAGTGGATCACGACGTCGGCGCCCAGCTCGAGGGGCCGCTGGAAGTACGGGGTGGCGAAGGTGTTGTCGACGGCGAAGGTGGCCCCCCGGTCGTGCGCGACATCCGCGATGGCCTCGATGTCGCACAGGCGCAACAGGGGGTTCGTCGGAGACTCCATCAGCACGAGGCTGGTGTCCTCCGTGACCGCCGCCTCGACGTTGGCCGGATCGCGGGCGTCGACGTAGCGCACCTCGACGTCGAGGCGCTCGGCGGCGAGGTGATCGAGGATCTTGACGGAGCCGCCGTAGAGGTCGTCGAACGCGACGACCGACTCCCCGGGGCGCACGGTGGCGAGGACGGTCGAGGAGACGGCCGCGCTGCCGGAGGCGAGCGCGAAGGCGTGCTCGGCCCCCGTGAGGACCGCCAGACGCGCCTCGACGGTCTGGCGCGTGGGATTGCCCAGCCGGGAGTACAGGTACTCGCCGGCGCCGGGGTCGAGCTCGGCGATGGGGGTGTCGACGGGCACCTCGTCGAGCTTGAAGGTCGAGGAGAGGTGGATCGGGGCCACCACGTCCTGGACACCGCCGCGACGGTAGGCCGCCTCACCCGCGTGAATCGACCGGGTCGAGAAGCCGGAATCGGTCTTGTCCATATGGTGCATTACAACACGGTACGGGCTAATCGTTTCGATTCGGTGATAATATTGTTCCACGAATGATGCGTTCGAGGCATCGGGCACCCCCCCAATTCCGTTCCGAACCCCTTATTGGCGGGCGGAGGACAGTTGCCCCACTAAGGCTACCGAACAATCACGGAACATGCACCACCGACCATCGGTTTGGCGCGGCGGGTCGCTACCGTCGTGATTGCGTTCGGACTCGTGCTGGTCGTCGTCGGGGGGCTGGCGGCCATCCCCGTCCACGTCGCGGCGACCGCCCCGGCACAGTCGGGCGAGGACCTCCGCGTCACCCTCGGGAACGCCTCGGCGGAGCCGGGGGACACCATCGAGGTCCCGGTCTCGATCGCCTCCGCGACCGAGGAGGGCCGTACCCTCCTCGGTTACGACATGCGGGTGAGTTGGGACTCATCGGTGCTCGACCTCGTCGAGGTGCGCGATACCGGGTTCGCCGAACCGGTCGTCAACTCGAATGAATCGGGCACCGTCCAATTCAACGCCGTCTCCTCCGAGGGCGAGGAGACTCCCTTGGAGCCTGCCGAACTGGTCTTCGAGGTCGTCGGAGACGCGGGAGGACAGACACCACTGACGTTCGACCCCGCCGAATCCGAGGTCAGCGAAGCGGACGGTGACGACGAGGTCGGTTGGGTCGATGGCTCGGTGGAGGTGACGAGCGGCGGGGATGCGCCCCGGTTCGCCATCGACGGGCTCACACCGGGCGACGTGGACGTCGAACCCGGCGAGGAAGTACCGATCGAGACCACCGTCGAGAACGAGGGTTCCGCCGGGGGGACGGCGACCGTCGAGCTCGTCCTCGATGGGGAGGTCGTCCAGACCGAGGACCTCGACCTCTCCGCTGGGGAATCGGCGGACGTCGCATTCGACCTCGTCGCCCCCGACGAACCGGGGACGTATTCGTACGGTGTCCGCGTCGACGACCAGACCCGGACCGCCACCCTAGTCGCCGAGACGCCGGTCGATGGCCTGACCCTCCGGACGCAGGCCGTAGGTGAACGACCAGGGGGGGATGCCGGCGTGCTGGTCCACGGCGTCGATCCCAGCGGCGGTGACGCCGTGGCGTTGACCTACGGCGAGTCGTCGGTCGTCGCCGGTACGACCGAGCTGGAGGGGGACGAGGACTCGGGGGTGGTCGTCCCGATGGACGACCTCGGTGGTGTGCCCGGGTCGCACACCGCGGTCGTCGTCGCAGGGGGCGAGCTGACCGTCGGTGAGCCCCTCCCGAGCGACGCCGAGGTCCTCGAGGAGTCATCCGGGACCATCCTCGAGACATCGCTCGTCTTCGAGGACCAAGCCGTCGCCGGGACCCTGCGACCGGTGGAGGTCGCCGAGACGAGCGTCCGGGATGGAGATGACGGTGTTGGGTACCGCGTATCGGTCCAGACCGACGACGGCGACCAGCTGGGGACCTCCGACGTCCTGGAGGGGACGAACGAGGAGGTCCTCGTCGAGCTGGACGAACCGCTACCCGACACGGAACAAGCGCTCACCGCCACGATGGTCCTGGACGACGGAGAGGCCTCGACGGTCCGCGCCCTTGACGGGGATCGACTCCGCCCCGTCCGGGCGACCGCGACCGTCCAAATCCACCTCACGAGGCAATCGTTCGACCTCTCGGTCGGCTCGGTCCGGGACGCGATCGGCCCCGGTGAGGAACTCGAGGTGCCGGTGACCATCTCGAACACGGGTGAGGAGACGGTATCCGATTCCCTCACGCTCGAGGTGGATGGCGAGGTCGTCACGGAAGTGGACGTGGAGGTTCCCCCGGGCGAGGAGACGACCACGGCGCTCAACTGGACGGCCGGGGCCGATGACGACGGGACCGTCAACGTGACCGCTTCGTTGCTCAACCGCTCGGACGGGGTCTCGGTGACCGTCGAGGAGCAAGGCACCCAGACGCCATCGACCACTCCATCACCGACCGGGACCGATGAAGCCGAGGACCAACCCGGCTTCGGGCTCGTGATCGCAGCCGTCGCGATCGCGACCGCGGCGGGTGCAATCCGGCGGCGGCGGTAACGGCACGCGGCCGGGGCGTCGAATCGGCTTTGACCCTGGCGCCTCCACCATCGGTACTGGACGCCATGACGCCTCCGAACTACTTCTCGACGGATCAGCCGTTCAGGAGGGAGATCCGACGGCTATACGACACGGATGACCTCGACTGGGCCGAACCCCGCCTCGAGCGATTCGGCCGTCTCGTCGCCGAAACCGTCGCGGACAACAGCGACGTGGTCGACCGCAACGGTCCCGTGCTCCACACGTTCGACGCCGACGGCGCACTCGCCAACGAGGTCGCGTTCCACCCCGCCCACCTCGAGAACGAGCGCCTCGTCTTCGAATCCGGGATCGTGGCCGACAGCTTCGTCGCGCCGCCCGGTCGCGACGATCCGCTGCCCATCTCGCACAACCTCGCCATGCAGTACCTCCTGTCGTACGCCGACGTCGGCCTCGATTGCCCCGTCGCCATGTCCGCCGGCGTCGCCCTCGTGCTCGAGCGCTTCGCCGACACCGAGGCCGGCCCGCTCGCGCAGTACTACGACGGCCTGACCGCGCGCTCGTACGACGACCTCATGCAGGGGGCGATGTTCCTCACCGAACGCCAGGGCGGCAGCGACGTCGGGGCGACGGAGACGGTCGCCCGCCGCGACCCCGCGACCGGCCGGTGGCACCTGGAGGGGGAGAAGTGGTTCTGCTCGAACCTCCACGCCGAGGCGACGCTCGCCCTGGCGCGGCCCGAGGGGTCGCCGCCGGGTACCGAGGGGCTGGCCATGTTCCTCGTGCCGCACACTCGCGAGGACGGCACCCTCAACGACCAGCGCTACCGCCGATTGAAGGACAAGCTCGGGACCGTGTCCGTCCCGACCGGGGAGGTCGAGCTCGAGGGGGCCGAGGCCTACCTCGTCGGCGAGGCCGACCGCGGCTTCAAGCAGATGGCCGAGATGCTCAACCTGGAGCGCCTCTCGAACGCCGTTGGGGCGTGCGGGCTGATGGGTCGGGCCCGACTCGAGAGCGTCCGTCACGCCGCCGAACGGGAGGCGTTCGGCCGTCACCTCGACCGCCACCCCCTCATGCGCGTCGACCTCGTCGACATGACCGTCGACCACGAGGCGGCGACGGCGTTCACCTTCGAGGCCGTGCGCCACTTCGCCGACCGGGAGACCGCGCGGCGCACCGGCGCCGATCCCGGTGCGTCGTACCCGCTCATGCGCGGGCTCGTACCGATCGCCAAGGCGCGCACCGGACGCATGGCGGTGGAGACGGCCTCGTACGCCATGGAGATTCTCGGCGGCAATGGCTACGTCGCCGACTTCGTGACGCACCGCCTCCTTCGCGACGCGCAGGTGCTTCCCATCTGGGAGGGCACCGAGAACGTCCTCTCGCTCGACCTGCTGCGGGCGTTCGCGACGACCGACGCACAAGGGGCCATCCTGTCGGCAGTCGACGATCACCTCGACGGCGTCGAGGCCGCCGAGCTCGAGTCGGATCTGGCGACGGTCGAGGCCGCCCGGGACGACCTCGCCGAGGCCATCGCCTCGCTGGCGACGGCCGATCGGGACCACGCCGAGCGCGTGGCCAAGCGCCTCTTGCATCTCGTCTTCGACGTCGTCACGGCGGCCGTGTTGCTCGCCGAGGCGCAGACCCGACTGGCGTCGGCGGACGACGCCCGCCTCGCCCTGGTCGCCCGTCGCTTCGTCGACCGTGAGCTCCGCCACGACGCCGCCCGCGGCGTCCCCGACGGCGACCCGCTCGTGGCCGAGCACGCCGAGGCGATCATCCGCTACGCGGCGGTCGACCGCTTTGCCGTCGACGCCGGTTGAGACGACCGGCGGTGGCGAACGACTATGCCACCCCGGTGGGCGTGTACCGCCATGTCCGTCATCGACTGCGGGACGCTGTACGACGGTACCGGCGACGGCCCATTCCGCGACGCGCGCATCGTCATCGAGAACGGTCGCGTCACCGAGGTGGGACCCGCCGAGTCGCTCGAGGCACCCGACGGCGAAACGCCGATCGACCACACCGACGGGGTGGTCATCCCCGGCCTCGTCGACGCCCACGTCCACCTGTGGGGCGTGCGCGAGATGGATCCGTTCACCCGGGTCACCGAGATGGACCGCGAGGCGCTGCTCGCCGCCCGGGCCACCGCCGACCTCGAGAAGCTGCTCGCGGCGGGGTTCACCACGGTCCGCGACGTGGGCAGCCCGGTCGGACTGGGCCTTCGCCAGGCGGTGGCCGAGGGCGTCGTCCCGGGGCCGCGGATCTACACCTCGGGTCGCGCGTTCACCCAGACCGGCGGCCACGGCGACCACCACTACCTCCCCTACCGGTGGTTGACGACCGAGGACGACCCGAGCGTCGTCGACGGACCGACCGCCTGTCGACGCGGTGCCCGGCGGCGCATCCGCCAGGGGGCCGACCTGCTCAAGATCTCGACGACCGGGGGCGTCCTCTCGGAGAAGGACGAACCCCACCACCCGCAGTTCACGCCCGCGGAGATCCGCGCGTTCACCGAGGAGGCCCACCGCGTGGACATCCCCGTCGCGGCCCACGCCCAGGGGACGGCGGGGATCCGCACCGCCCTCGACAACGGCGTCGACACCATCGAGCACGGGATCTACCTCGACGACGCGACCATCGAGCGCATGCGCGAACGTGACGCCGTCCTCGTCCCCACGCTGGCCATCGTCGAGCGCATCTGCGAGCTGGGCGAGGACCACGGCATCGCGGAGTGGGGCATGCGAAAGGCCCACGAGGTGCGAGAGGATCACGTCGAGGCGGTTCAGCGGGCCCACCGCGCCGGGGTCCACGTGGCCGCGGGCACCGACTTCATCGGTCCGTCGCTGGTGCCCCACGGCGAGAACGCCATGGAGCTCGAGCTCTACGTCGAGCGCGTCGGCATGGACCCGCACGAGGCGCTCTTCACGGCCACCGGTGCGGCCGCGAAGGCGGTGCCCGACGACGACGTCGGCACGTTGACGCCCGGCGCCCACGCCGACGCCGTCGTCCTCGAGCGCGACCCCCTCGAAGACGTCTCGCGCCTTCGAACCGACATCGAGACCGTCTACAAAGGCGGTGCGCGGGTCCACGCCGCCGGCTGAGGAGTCGGCAAAAGCAACACCTTTCCCGCCGCGTTCGAACCGACCCCATGGAGCATCCGGCGCAGGACTTCTTCGACGAACTCGCCGAACTGTACGACCCCGCCCACCGCGGGCGAGACATCGGCGACGAGAGCTTCTACCGCGAGCTGGCGATGTCCGCTGAGGGACCCGTCCTCGAGGTGGGCTGCGGGACCGGTCGAATCTACCTCGAGTTGCTCCGGGCGGGCGTCGACGCCGACGGCTTCGACGTCTCGACGCGCATGCTCGATCGGCTCGAGGCGAAGGCCGCGGAGGAGGACCTCGAGCCGTTCGTCTGGCGCGACGACATGCGCGAGTTCGAGGCGCCACGCGAGTACGACCTGATCATCGTGCCGTTTCGGACCTTCCTCCACAACGTCACCCTCCGGGACCAGCTCGCCACGCTCGAGCGCTTCCGGGACGTCCTCCTCCCGGGGGGTCGCCTGGTGATGAACTTCTTCACGCCCGATTTCGACTACATCTGCGAGACCTACGGCGAGCCCGACACCTGGACGTTCACCCACGAGGGGGAGACCTACCGCGTCACCGACGTCACGGACTTCATCGACGAGGTCGAGCAGGTGATCGCCTCCACCCGCCGGGTGATGCGCGACGGCGACGTCGTCCGCGAGGCCTCCTTCGAGCTGGCGCTCCTCTCCAAGCGCGAGTTCGAGCTGTTGCTCGAGGCGACCGGCTGGTCCGACTGGTCGGTCTTCGGCGGCTTCAGCGGCGACGAGCTCCGCTCGGCGGACCAGGAGATGGTGTGGCTCGTCGACCGATGAGGAGGGCTCAGCGAGCGTCCTCGATGGCGCTCTCGACCGACTGGTAGTCGTAGCTCTGCAGTAACTCCCCGTCGACGAAGACCGCCGGCGTCCCCGGCACCCCCGCATCGTCCCCGTGCTCGCGGTCGCTCTCGACGACGGGGCGGTACGTCTCGGCCTCGGCCGCGTCGCGGGCGGCCTCGCCGACGTCGGCGGCCTCGTCCCCGACGGTCTCGATCGCCCCGTAGCTGTACTCGCCCTGGTGCTCGAAGATGGCGGCGGCAGCCTCGAAGAAGGCCGCGTCGCCGGCCTCGTCCTGGACGGCCCGCATGCCACTGGCGACCTCCCACGACCATCGCTCGTCCACCGGGATCGGGTAGTCCCGGTGGCGATAGCGGGCGACCTCGGGGTCGATGTAGTTCTCGCGGAGCTGCGGGAGGACCTCCATCTCGAAGCTGCGACAGTGGGGACACGAGAAGTCGACGTAGACCTCGAGCGTGACCGGCGCGTCGTCGGCACCGACGGTGGGCACGGGGAGGTCGTCCACCGTGTCGCCGCCCCCATCGTCGCCGAGACACCCCGCCAGCGCACCCCCGAGCGACGCGCCGGCGCCGACGAGCAGCGCCCGGCGGGTGGGACGGAACATGACCCACCCTTCGGGTGAGGTCGGGATGAATGGCGCGGTTCCGGATGGCCTCGTCCGGGCGACGATTCATCACCGGCGGGGTACCACCGTGGCGCATGGCGTGGACCATCGACCACGTCCCCTACGCCTGTCGGGACCTCGAGGCGACCGCCGCGGCCTTCGAGCGAATCGGCCTCGAACCGACGTACGGGGGCGCGCACGACAACGGCGCGACGCACATGTCGGTCATCGGCTTCGACGACCTGACCTACGTCGAGCTGATCGCGGAGCACACGCCCGGTGACCACGACTACTGGCCGACACACATCCGCGCCGACGCGGGTCCCGCGGACTGGTGCGTGCGCGTCGACGACCTCGTGTCGACGTGTCGCCGGATGCTCGAGGCGGGCATCGCCGTCGACGGACCGAGCTCCGGGGCTCGCGAGCGGGCCGACGGGACGCTCGTGGAGTGGGACGTCGCCTGGTTCGGCGCCGGATCCCGCCGGTGCGAGCTCCCGTTCGCCATCGAGGATCGAACCCCCCTCGAGCGCCGCGTCCCGCCCGAGCAGCGCGCGGGTGGCGGCACCCTGACCGGCCTCGACGCGGTCGTCGTCGCGGTGGCGGACCTCGACCGATCGGTCAGGTGGTTTCGCGAGACCCTCCGCCATCCCACCCCGGACCGGTCCGCGGTCCCCGGCTTCGGCGACGTGGCGGTGTTCCCGGGGCGCGCGCTCACCCTCGTCGAGGGGTCGACGTCGTCATGGCTCGCCGAGCGCCTCGACCGGGTCGGCCCGGGGCCGTGTTCGTGTCTGATCGGTACCGACGACCTCGGGGATGCCGCCGCGGCGGTCGACCTGCGCGAGCCCGTTGCGTGGCCGGGCGGGCGCGTCGCCTTCGTCGACAGCGACGTGATCGGCGACCGCCTCGGCGTCGTCGAGCGATCCTCTCGGTGACGGCGTGGCATGCCGCCTCCCGGATTTGAACCGGGGACGACTCGATCTTCAGTCGAGCGCTCTCCCAGTCTGAGCTAAGGCGGCCAGCAGGCCGGACGTGAGATAATCCGGCCAAAAAGGATTTCGGTCGGGTAGCCGTCGCACCGGGGAGAGGCCCAAGGAGTAGCTTTACGCTCCCCTCGCGGCTATGGGCGCCCAGTCATGCGTGGATGGGACGATGAGGGGAGCGAGACCGGGCAGGCCCCCGAGCGTCGACGGGGTGGACCGATGCGCGTCGCGGACGGCGGCCGGGACCCGGACGATGACGCCTCGTCGCCGGAGGCGACGGCGGACGAACCCGAGACCGCGGCCAGCGAGCCGGCCGCCGACCGGGAGGTACCCGGCGCCGAGACGCGCCCCGACGACGGGCGATCGCAAGGAGCGGAACCGTCGGCCAGACCCGCGCAGGGGGTTCGAGCGCTGCTGGCCCTGCCGGCGGGCATCCTCGAGGGGGGCATCACCGTCGTGGCGACATGGCTGTTCGTCGGCATGGTCTTCCTCTTCGAGATCGGCGGCGACGTCGAGGCGTTCGAGCGCGGCGTCGACGCCCCGGCTGACTCGGCCATCGCCACGGCCCTCGACGCCTTTGGCTCGCAGGAGGTCCTCCTCGGGACCGCGAAGCTCATCGGCTGGCTGTTCGCGGGGGCCCATCAGGTCGCGGTCGAGGTGAGTATGGGAGACACCTCGGGGTCGGTCAACGTCGTCTCGGGGCTCGCAGACGCCGGCGCGCTGGCCATCCCGTACGTGTACTTCCTCGTCCCGCCGATCCTGCTGGTCTACGGTGGTTACCAGCTCGCCCGGGCGAAGCCCCGCGCGACGACGCGGCAGTCCTTCGCCGTCGGGGCCATGATCGCGATCGGCTACGCCATCGGCGCGGGCATCATCGGCTTCCTCTCGGGCATCGACGCCAGCGGCGGTCCGTCCGCGGCGCCGAACCCGCTGCTCGTCCCGCTGTTCGCCGGGATCTACGCCGTCGTCTTCGGCGGCATGGGCGGGCTGATCGCCGACGCCTTGCACCGGTCCTGACGGTGGACGGTGGGTTGGACGCCGTCAGCCGTCATCGGGTGGCCCCCCGGGGGGATCGCCCGGTGGCGACCCGGGGGGGCCGCGGACGGCGTCGATCGCCTCCTGGGCGAGCACGATGGCCTCGCCCGCGGCCGTCGCCGCGTCCGCGGCGCGCTCGCGAGCGGTCTGCGCGTCCCCGTCGCTCGTCGCGTTCCGTGCCGACGCCAAGGCGGTGCGAGCGGCGTCGAGTCGGTCGCGGGCCGCGTCGAGGGATCCGGCCTCGCCGCCGCGGACCTCGAGCAGGTGCGCGGCGCGGTCGACCTGCTGCGCAGCTCTGTCGACGAGGCGAGCTGCCCCGTCGATCGCCGCCTCGGCGTCGCCCGACTCGTTGACCCGGTCGACGGCCCGGTCGACCCCGGCGCCGACGCGCTCGCGCAAGTCCGGGCGGTGCCCGGGCGGCTCGCCCGCGCCGGCGCCGGCGATGGAGCGGGCGATCCGGCTCACGTTGCGCCCGTCGAGGTCGTTCGCGCGCTCGCGGAGCTGGTCGATCGCCGAGGCGTTGATGCCCCGATCAGCGAGGTGCGCCTCCGGGATGCCGGCGGTGGCCGCCGCGCTCAGGTTGGCCATCCGCTCGATGGAGCGGCGCTCGGCCTCCAGGCGAGCCACCTCGGCCTGGAAGCGCCCCGCGCTGATCGACCCCTCCTCGAGGGCCGTCTCGAGCTCGGCGAGGCGCGACTCGACCGCCGCCAGGCGATCGCTCGCGTTGGCCAGGCGTGCCCCCACGACGTCGGCCAGGGCGTCGTGGTCGCCGGCGGCCTCGGCGACGGCGACCCCGTAGGCCCGCTCGCTGACGTCGGCGTCGAGCTCGCCCCCGGTGGTCCCGACGGCGGCCATCAGGCGCTCGCCGGGGGCGACGTCGACGGCCACGTCGTCGGTCTGCGCCGGTGCCGGCGCGGCCAGCACGGGGACGGCAGCCGCCATCCCGGCCAGGAGGACGGCCACGACCACCACCGCGAGGGGTGCCTTCATCTCGGTCATCGCCACGTCCCCCACCCAGATATAGCCCGCAGACGCTCGCGCGCGTTTGCGTCGATTTTCCCCGGATTTCGGGCGATCGCCACCATCACGGCGCATCCTCCCCCGGCAGCCGGAGCACGTTCTCCCGGCCGAGCCTGAACCCCTCGAGCCGCCCCTCGTCGCGAAGCGTGCGCACCACCTTGCTCGTCTTCGCGTCCGTCCAGTCGAGCGCCTCGGCGATCTCCTGTTGCTTCAAGCGGCCACCGCGTTCCTCGACGAGTCGGAGGACCTGCTCCTCGTTGCTGAGCAGGTCGTCGTCGGGGACGGCGTCGGCCGTCTGCGACGACGACCGGCGGAGGTAGTAGCCCGCGGCACCGAGGCCCACGAGCACGACGGCGACGGCGACGACCGGCACCCATGGCAAGCGATCACCGTCGGCAGACGGTCCGCCGTCGGCGCTCGGATCGCTGGACAGGGCCACGCGGGGCTCCTCGGTCCCGAAGTCGGCCGGGCCGTCCCACCGGACCGAGCGGTCGTTCGACGTGGTGGGCTCGGGGGCGACCTCGACGAACCCGAGTACCTCTGGGTCCCACCGGACGACGAGGTCGGTGTCCTCGGTGAGGAACAGGCCCGCGATGGCGTCGCCGACGTGCACCCCGTCGCCCTCGACGCGCGCGAAGTTCGTCCACGTGAACCGGTAGGTCACGACCCCGAACTCCCGGTCGACGACCCGGCGGTCGGTCTCGACGGTGACGTTCTCGACCGCCATCTCCCGGCCCGTCGCCGCCTCGGCGTCTGCCGCCGCGGACGCCATGCGCTCGCGGTGGCGGTCGACGTAGGCCGAGGCGTTCGCCTCGATGTCGGCCCGGAGCTCCTCGAACGCCTCGTCGTCCGCCTCGGTGTCGAGGCGGATCCGGTACGCCATGCGCCACTGGGCGTCGCCGTCGGCGTCGACCTCGACCCACAGCAGCGTGTCGTCGGGGTCGACCGAGAGGTCGCCCTCGCCGGTCTGGCCCGCGGTGGGTGGCACGGCTGCGCCGACCAGCGACACAAGCACCACCGCGAGGATGGCGACGACGACCGTTGCCCGCGGTTCGAGCGGCGACATGAGCGTGGCGCGTCCGTCCGATGGGTTCGGGCGGATTCGAACCGCCGATCTCGGCCTTGTAAGGGCCGCGTCCGTCCCACTGGACCACGAACCCGCCAGTCCCCCGTGGCGCTCGGAGCGATTTAACGGTGACGAGCCGGTGTCAACGCTCGGCCCGCCGCTGGCGGTAGTTCACGAAGCGCACGCCGAAGATGACCGCCAGGAGGACGACGGCGGCGACGGCGACGAGCTCCCCCTGGGCCTCGGTCATCCCGATCTCGTCGTACAGGAGCAGGGAACCGATGCCCAGGATGGCGATCACGGCACTGGCGATCCGAAGGATGTCGGTCATCGCTCTGGGGTTGCCGCGGACGCGGCTTAACGCTTGGCGACGACGACCGGGTTTCGCTTCGTAGCAAACGGTTTTTAGACCCACCTCCCAGAGGGACGGGTCGATGAGCATCGAGTGGGAGAAGGATGACCCCTTCGAGGACCTCCGGGGCGAGATCGAGAACCCCATGAAGCGGTTGTTCTACGACTACGCCCTCCCCCACTGGTTCTCCGTCTCGGTGGGCATCGTCGGCAGCATCTTCGCGCGCATCCTCGACCTGCTGCCGGCGTTCATGCTCGGCGTCGCCATCGACACGATCTTCCTGCAGGAGCAGCCATTCGTCGACCGGATCCCCCTGGTGCCGGATGCGTACCTTCCCGCCGACGCGAACGGGCAGCTGGTGCTGACCATCGCCATCATCGCGGGCTCGTTCGTCTTCGGCGCGCTGTTTCACTGGGTCAGGAACTGGGGGTTCAACGCCTTCGCCCAGGACATCCAGCACAAGATCCGGACCGACGCCTACGACGAGATGCAGCGGCTCAACATGGAGTTCTTCGCCCAGAAGCAGACCGGGGAGATGATGTCGATCCTCTCGAACGACGTCAACCAGCTCGAGCGCTTTCTCAACGACGGGCTGAACTCGTTCTTCCGCCTGTCGGTGATGGTACTCGCCATCGCGGGGCTCCTGTTCTACATGAACTGGCAGCTGGCGCTCGTCGCCCTCGTGCCGGTGCCCCTGATCGCGGCGTTCACCTACCTCTTCGTCCGGCTCATCCAACCGAAGTACGCCAAGGTTCGCTCGGCCGTCGGCACGATGAACTCCCGCCTCGAGAACAACCTCAGCGGCATCCAGATCATCAAGGCGAGCACCACGGAGGACTACGAGTCCGAGCGGGTCGTGGACGTCTCCCGGGGCTACTTCGACGCCAACTGGGAGGCGATCAACATCCGGATCAAGTTCTTCCCCGGCTTGCAGCTGCTCTCGGGCCTCGGGTTCGTCCTGACGTTCCTCGTCGGCGGCTACTGGGTGTTCAACGGGACTGGCCCCGGCCCGTTCACGGGCGCGTTGCTGCCCGGAACGTTCGTCACGTTCATCATGTACACCCAGCAGTTCGTCTGGCCGATGGCCCAGTTCGGCCAGATCATCAACATGTACCAGCGCGCCCGGGCGTCGACCGACCGGATCTACGGCCTCATGAGCGAGGCCACCCGTCTGGCCGAGTCGGAGGGGGCCGAGGACCTCCAGGTCACCGAGGGCCGGGTCGTGTACGACGACGTCGGCTTCGGTTACGAGGACCACGAGGAAATCCTCAAGTCGATCGACTTCGCGGTCGAAGGCGGCGAGACGCTGGCGCTCGTCGGCCCGACGGGCGCGGGCAAGTCGACCGTCCTCAAGCTCCTGTTGCGCCTGTACGACATCGACGACGGCGCCATCCGCATCGACGGCCAGGACATCCGCGAGGTGGGGCTCACCTCGCTCCGGGAGTCGATCGCCTACGTCGGGCAGACCCCGTTCCTGTTCTACGGGACCGTCGAGGAGAACATCGCGTACGGGTCGTTCGAGGCCGCCGAGGAGGAGATCGTCGAGGCCGCGAAGGCCGCCGAGGCGCACGAGTTCATCACGAACCTCCCCGAGGGCTACGACACCATGGTGGGCGAGCGCGGCGTCAAGCTCTCCGGTGGCCAGCGCCAGCGCGTCTCCATCGCGCGGGCGGTCCTCGAGGACCCGGCCATCCTGATCCTCGACGAGGCCACCTCCGACGTCGACACCGAGACGGAGATGCTCATCCAGCGCTCGCTGAACCGGCTGACCGCCGACCGCACCACCTTCGCGATCGCGCACCGCCTGTCGACCATCAAGGACGCCGACCAGATCGTCGTGCTCGAAGACGGCGAGATCGTCGAGCGGGGCACCCACGACGACCTCATCGAGAACGACGGCCTCTACGCCCACCTCTGGGGCGTGCAGGCCGGTGAGATCGAGGAGCTGCCCGAGGAGTTCGTCCGGCGGGCGGCCGAGCGCCAGGCGCGCACCGACGTGCGACCCGTCGACGACGACTGACGGGTGCCGTCGCGCCCGGCGGTTTGAAGCGTCGGGGCCGCGAGTCGGGCGCCATGGAGCTGGCCACGACCACCTGGGTCGACGCGGGCGACGGTCTGCCGGACGTGGCGCTCGTCCCGACGGGCAGCGTCGAGCAACACGGCCCGCACGCCCCGCTCGGGACCGACCTCGTCATCGCCCGGGCGGTCGCCGCGAGGGCGGCCACCCGGATCGACCCACCCGTCGCGCGCACGCCGGCGGTACCCGTGGGAATCTCCGAGGAGCATCGCGGCTTCGACGGCACGCTGTGGGTCGAGCCGGACACCTTCCGGGCGTACGTCCGCGACGTGGTCGAGAGTCTCGCGAGCCACGGCGTCGAGGGGGTCGTCCTCGTCAACGGCCACGGCGGCAACGTCGCCGCGCTCGAGGAGGTCGCCGCCCGCCTCACCCGGGACGGGACGTGTCGCGCGACGGCGTTCACCTGGTTCGACGCCCTGGCTGACCCCCCGGCGCCCATGGGTCACGGCGGCCCCCTCGAGACCGCCGCCTTGCTGGCGATCGATCCCGACCTGGTCCACGCGGACCGCCTCGCGGCGGCCGCCGCGCACGCCGGCGATCGCTGGGGCGCGTGGATCGCTGGCACGAACCTGGCCGTTGACGTCGACGAGTTCAGCGAGAACGGCGTGGTGGGCGATCCGCGCGCGGCGTCGGCCGACCGCGGGGAGGCCCTCCTCGCGGAGGCGGTCGACGGCCTCGAGGCGGTGGTCGCGGGCGTTCGCGAGCGGTTGGCCTAGTCCTCCGGGAGGTGCTGGCGCAGCTCCGGTAGCGTCCCGGTGAGCTCGCCCGTCGCCTCGCGGGCGTCCTCGAGGGCGGTGATGGCGGCGGCGACGGCGGCGAGGCGGTCCTCCACCGCGTCGTCGAGCGTCATCGCCTCGGTTCGCTCGGCGACGGCCACCCACTTCCTGGCCTCGCGGAGGTGCTCGCGCGCCTCCTCGGCGTCGAGCGCCGACCGGAGGGTGTTGAGCCGTCCCAGGAGGTTATCGCCGGGGGGGTTCCAGACCGCGTCCGCCGACGGCAGCGCCCCCTCGGCGTCGTCGAGCGCCGACTCGATCATGCCGTTGATGTCATCGACGGCCTCGTTGAAGAGGTCGTCATCGAGCGTCGCCTGGCCCATACCGTCCGTTTGCGGCCATTCGCATTAAAGCCGCCCCGCGCTGGCGGGATCGAGGCGCCGTCGCCACGGGCCGACGAGGTCGAGCGACGGGTCGACGTCACCGAGGGTCAACAGCGCGTAGCCGTGGAAGTAGACGTGAAACGGCACGACCACAGCCGCAACCACGGCGACGCCGAGCGGAAGCACGATCGCGCCCGCGACGGCCAACGCCGCGACGAGGTCGGCCAGCAGGTAGGCAACGGCGAACACCGGGAGGCCGACGAGGAGGACGAGCACGAGCAGGGCTACCCCCACGGCCGCGCCAAGCCCGACGCCTCCGGCCACCTCGAGAGCGACCCTTACGGGGACGTACGCCGCGAACTGGGCGGGTTGGTCCCTGACGACTCCGAGCAGGCACCGCCAACCGTCGACGAGTGAGCACCGCTGGGCGAGCATGATCGGGACCACGAAGTCGGTCGTGAGGCGGTGGGACAGGTAGGCGAGCAGTCCGACCACGGCGGCCGTCAGGAGGCCGGCCAGGGAGGGCTCGGGGCCGAAGCCGCGCGCGAAGTAGGTGGCCGCCAGCCACCCAGCGGCGCCCGCGGCGAGGCCCCAGGCGACGAGGCGGAACCCGAACAGCTCGAGCGCGCCGCGCCGGTGCCGACGGGCTGGCGCGCGCACGGCCACCGCGTCATCGACGAGGGAGCGGTAGAACGCGAACGCCGCGAACGCACCGAGCAGGACGTACCCCACCGCGAGGGCGATCCCGACCGCGAGCAGCCCCCACAGCGCCGTCTCACCGCCGACGGCCTCGACGAGCTCGCCCGTCGAGGGGGCGTCGCTCACGTCGAGGCCCAGGGTCTCCTCGCGCACGCTGACCGGTCCGGGGGGGCCGCCGACGCCGGGTGGACCGAGCGTGATCGACAGCCCGGCCAGCAGCAAGTAGGCGCGAATCGTCCGACCCCGGAGGTACTCCCGAGTGAGGTCGACCGCGTCGCCGACGCTTCGCACCGCCGCGAGGGCCATCGCTCGGCCCTTTCACGCCGTGGACCAAAGGCGACGCGTCTCAGGCCTCGATGTCGACCACCCGCATCATCGGGTAGTCGTCCTCGAGGCCGATCCCGGCGTCGACCCGGACGTCGCCGACCGCGACGGTCACCGTGGCGCTGACGTGGTGGCCCCGCAGGCCCGTGTAGCCGAACCGGTTCGCGTCGGTCGCGATCGCCTCCACGTCGAGGTCGACGGCCGCCGACACGCAATGGGGCTGGCGCTCGACGGCCGCGGCCATCGCTCGCGCCAGGCCGTCGGCCGTCTCGGGGGCCACCGGCGTGCCGATGAACTGGTGGTACAGCGTCCCGAGCTTGATGCCCGCCTCGAAGCAGGCGACGTCCCGGTCGGTCGGCTCCATGCGTTCGCCTCACGCCGGCGGGTGGGATGTACCTTCGCCCGAGGGGCCCCCAACCGGTCGTTTCTTGAGGACCGTCCCCGACCACGCAACCGATGGAGGTGCTCCTGACGGGCGCCAGCGGGCACGTGGGCGAGGCCATCCTCGGCGGGCTGGCGGGGGCGTACCAGTGGCGCCTCCTCGACCTCGAGCACCCCGGTCCGGAGGCGCCCGGCGAGGTGTTCGTCGGGTCGATCACCGACGAGGCGCTCGTCCGGGAGGCGGTCGACGGCGTCGACGCCGTCGTCCACCTCGCCGGCGATCCGCGCCGCGACGCCGGATGGGAGAGCGTCCTCGAGAACAACATCCACGGCACGTACACCGTCTTCAAGGCGGCGGCCGACGCTGGCGTCGAGCGCATCGCGTTCGCCTCCTCGAACCACGCCGTCGGCGCCTACGAGACCGACGCGCGCGTGCCCGAGTTGTACCGGGCGAACGACCAGGCGCGCCTCGACGGCTCGGAGCTGCCCCGCCCGGGCAACCTCTACGGGGTGAGCAAGGCCACGGGCGAGCTCCTCGGGCGGTACTACCACGACGCGTACGGCGTGTCGGTCGTGTGCGTTCGCATCGGCAACCTCACCGAGCGCCACCCCCCGCGAGACTACGAGCGCGGCCAGGCCATGTGGCTCTCCTACCGCGACTGCGCGCACCTCTTCGA